>JAJDWA010000037.1 GCA_022825825.1 Candidatus Poribacteria bacterium | reverse complement strand
GCTGCTTTGCGAAATACGGCATTAGCAGTGTTGCGATTTGCTGGCGTTACACGTATAGCAGACGAGATAAAATACTTAGCTTCAAAACCTAAACTCGCAGTTAACTTGATAACTAAGAGTTTTTAAAACTAAATAACCCTGGGCTTCCATTTTTCATTTGACACTCTACTCATTCTTTGCTAAACTTAAAACATGTCCATTGTCCGAACTACAGTGTGATAACGCTTGAGAAACATCCCTATACGCGTTTGGAGTTAGCCCTTCTACAATTTTAATGAAACTCGTCAACGAAGGGCAGGTTCGTTTAATCATTTGAAACAGATAAAACAACCCCTCATTCTTCCGGTTGCTGTCCTGCTGAGCGTCTTTATCTTAGCCGAAGTCAACTATCCGTTACTCAAACCGCAATCTGCGTTAGCGCTCTTCGCTATGTTGGGGTTAATAGTCGTCTTTTTGAAGTATCCGCTTCATCCCCGTTTCGCAGAAAACCGATTTTGCCAGATTCTTGATTTCGTGCTTGTCGGCAGTGTCATAATCTGTTTCGGTTATGTGGTTTTTCAGACTGAACCTATTTTTAAGCAGTTTTGGTTGAATGGGACGTTTCTCGGTAACCGTGCTGGCGTTGAACACCCTTTAGACTACTTTATCGGTGGGTTCGGACTAATTTTAATTCTTGAAGCAACTCGCCGTGCGATTGGTGTAACGCTCCCACTTCTTGCAGTTGCATTTCTCCTTTATGCAAGTTTTGGTCAGTTTATGCCCGGATGGCTATTTCCACATCGCGGACAATCCTTGCAACGCATTATCAGTCAAACATTTTTACATGGAGGTGTATTTGGTGTCGCACTGCGAGTGATGTTCACTTATGTATTTCTATTTGTCTTGTTTGGTGCTTTTTTGGAACGAACAGGTGCAACCAGCTACATCTTGAATTTGGCGAGACAGATATTTGGTACAAGCGCTGGAAGTCCAGCAAAAGTTGCCGTGATCGGTAGCGGCATGATGGGTTCTCTTTCTGGGTCGGCAGTTGCAAATACTGCAACAACGGGCACATTCACAATTCCGTTAATGCGGAGCGTAGGGTTTAAACCGACAATTGCGGGCGGAATAGAAGCTGCAGCGAGTTCAGGTGGTGCATTAGTTCCACCGATTATGGGTGCAGCAGCTTATATGATGTTAGAGATAGTTGAGCCGTCTGTCACCTATCTGGAAATCATCAAAGCAGCATTACTTCCAGCGATTCTTTACTATACTGCGTTGTTACTCATCGTTCATTTTTATGCGAAACGGATCAGCAACGTCCCCTCAAATCAAACCGAAGCAGGCGAAGTTACTAAAGAAAACGGTGAGCCAGAAAACCCTTCTGTCAAAAAACTTCCGAGAATGCAAGGGGTAGTATTCTTTGGAGCATTTGTTACGTTAATTTTATTCCTTCTGATGGGATCAACTCCATTTCGCGCTGTGAGTTGGAGTCTTCTTGTGGTGTTGGTTATAAGCTTATTTCACCCACAAACTCGTGTTGGAATTTCTGGCATTCTAAAATCTATGGAAAACGCTGCACATAGTGGCGTGTCGCTGGTAGCTGCTGCATCTTGTGTTGGAATTATCTTAGGAGTTGTTACACTGACCGGTGTCGGCTCAAAACTGCCCGGTGTTTTATTACCCCTTGCAGAAACTAATTTAATCTTTGCGCTTTTTCTGCTCATGATTTCCACAATTATTTTGGGGATGGGCCTCCCGTCATCAGTCTGTTATCTATTGATGGCAATCTTGGTTGGACAAGTGCTGCTTGACTTAGGAGTAGTTCCACTTGCGGCACACTTTTTTATTTTTTATTTTGGGATGATGTCAATGGTCACACCCCCTGTTGCGCTTGCTGCGTATACTGCTGCAGCAATAGCAGATGCCAACATTATGCAGACCGCGTTCGCCGCGTTTCGGTTCGCACTTGTAGGTTTTGCGTTGCCTTATGCGTTTGTACTACGTCCAGAATTACTGTTGCTCAATGCAGAGGGTGGCACACCAGAAATATGGACTGTTCTTATAAACCTTTTACCCACATTGGCTGGCACTGTTATTTTTGCATCGAGCATAGCAGGGTATGCTTTTAGAAAACTTTTATTGTGGGAACGTTGTCTAATGTTCATAGCAGTACCAATCCTCTTTTTTATACCCACTGAAATGAACTTCATGTGGCTACACGGGATAACACTGCTTGCGAGCGTTTCTATCTTTTACTATAATTGGCGTAAAGGGAAGTTAAACCATGAAAACTACACTTAGGTGGGTGCTATATAGTTTGCTGGTGGTACTGTTCATTCTCCACAACGATTTTTGGTTCTGGGGAACACCTGAACTGATTTTTGGACTACCAATCGGATTGCTATACCACATCGTGTTTTGCCTCGCCGCATCTCTACTCATGTTCTCCTTAGTCAAATTTGTTTGGAGGGAAAAATGATCTTGGCGGTCATCATTATCTATTTGGCTTTAGTGCTGAGCATAGGTATTCTAAGTCATAAGTTTTTCCAAAAAACTGGCGAAGACTATTTTGTGGCGAGCCGTAACATTAGTTGGTTTATGCTGCTAATGTCACTCTTTGGGACACACATGACAGCGTTTTCTATCCTCGGCGCATCCCGTGAGGCTTACCACAGAGGTATCGGTGTTTTTGCTCTAATGGCATCTTCATCCGCAATTGTTGTGCCGTGTGTATTCCTCTTTATCGGCACACGCCTATGGCAGATCGGAAAAAGATTTGGCTACATAACACAAGTACAATACTTCCGCGATCGATGGGAATCGCATAGGTTAGGTTTATTGCTTTTCATCGTACTCGTACTGCTGCTTATTCCCTACCTGCTTATTGGCGTAATGGGTGGTGGTGGAACATTGTCTACAATTACAGAGGGCACGATTCCACAATGGTTAGGTGGATTACTAATTTGTGCCGTTGTTCTCTGCTATGTAACTTATAGTGGTATGCGCGGCACAGCATGGGTTAATACGTTTCAAACGCTTGTTTTCATGACACTTGGAGGCATTGCCTTTGTAATCATCATGAAGCGTATGGGCGGATTTTCAGGTGCGCTTTCAAAAGTTGATACAAGTTTATTGATGCAGTCTAACCACATCAAACCGTTAGAACTTTTGACATACACCTGCATTCCGCTTTCTGTTGGCATGTTTCCGCATATCTTCTCACACTGTCTGACTGCGAAAGATGTTAGCACGTTCCGCTACCCAATAATTTTGTATCCGATCTGTATCGCAATTGTTTGGATTCCAAGTGTACTACTTGGAATATTGGGCAATGTGGATTTTCTGGGTTTAAAGGGGCCAGAAGTTAACACGGTATTAATTGAGATGATTCGTCAATATGCACCTGGCATTTTATCAGGTTTTTTAGCAGCAGGTGTGTTTGCAGCAATCATGTCTTCATTAGATTCACAATCGCTATCTCTTGGGAGCATGTTTACGCACGACATCATTCGTCCTTACCTTAGAAAACGTGGACAAGACCAGATGTCCGAAAAACAACAGGTCCAGGTTGGACGCTTATTTGTGATTTGTATCCTCTGCATTACCTATATTATTTCTCTTATTGCTGCACCGAGTATCTTTAAGCTCGCAATTTGGTCTTTCACAGGTTTTGCTGGACTATTTCCGATAGTAGTCGCTGCCCTGTTTTGGAAACGAAGCACAAAGCATGGTGTTCTCGCATCCATCATAAGTGTTATACTATTATGGTTATATTTCTTTTTAAACAATTGGAAAATCCCTGGATATACTGTTGGTGGGACAGGAATTATGCCTGTAGCAGTAATTATCCTTGTATCTTCATTAACCTTGATAACTGTTTCTCTGCTCACAAAACCGCCATCATCAGAAACTATTGAAAGGTTTTTCACCAATTGATGACTTAGAGGAGATTGCAAGTTAACATTTATTAATCTTAACGAAAAGTAAAAAGATGAAAGTGGCTTATATCACCGCAGGTGCTGCAGGTATGTATTGCGGCACCTGCATTCATGACAATACTGTTGCAACAGTGCTACAGAAACAGGGACATAACGTTGAATTGATTCCAACGTATACGCCTACTCGAACAGATGAAGTGAATGTGAGTTTGAATCGTATCTTTTTTGGGGGACTTAACGTGTATCTTCAACAAAAACTATCTTTGTTTCGGCATACACCTTGGGTATTTGATAGACTTTTGGATAACCCATCATTATTAAACGGGTTAGCACGTTTTAGTGCCTCAACAGACGCGCGCGATTTGGGTATGTTGACGGTGTCGATGCTCAGTGCTGAGCATGGGTATCAGAAAAAAGAATTGGAGAAATTGGTCAAATGGCTTCAGGTCGACAACCAACCGGACATCGTTTACTTGACAAACTCCATGCTTGTGGGTTTTGCGAGAGAAATAAAAAAAGCTCTGGATGTCCCGGTTGTGTGTGGACTTCAAGGTGAAGATATATTTCTTCGTGATTTGATTGATCCTTACAAAGCTGAGGCTTTAAGTCTGCTGGCAGAGCGTGCTGCTGATGCAGATGGGTTTGTCGCATCCTGTAACTACTATGCCCAATTTATGGCAGAGGCGTATCTAAAAGTCCCTGTTGATAAAATTGATGTTGTGCCACTCGGTTTGAACTTGGAGGGACACGGAAATTTGGATGAAAAACCAGGTCCTCCTCCGTTCAAAATTGGTTATTTGGCGCGCATCTGTCCCGAAAAAGGGTTGCATCTCTTGGTTAGTGCGTTCTATACACTGACAAAGGAGTTGGGGGCGGATAATATAGAATTACATGTCGCGGGGTATCTTGGTAAAAAAGATGAACCTTATTTTGAAGAGTTAGTCCATCAAATTCATGCGTGGGGTTTAGAAGATAGTTTTGTACATTACGGAGAAGTCACGCGTTCACAAAAGATAGATTTTCTGAATCGTCTACATGTTTTTTCCGTACCCACAGTTTACCGTGAATCAAAAGGGCTATCTATCTTGGAAGCACTTGCGAATGGAGTGCCAGTTGTTCAACCGCAACACGGATCATTTCCAGAAATGGTAAAAGCAACCGAAGGTGGCATTTTGGTAGAACCTGAATCTTCAGAAGCGCTTGCTGAAGGTATATTTCAACTATTCCGAGACCCTTCAAAACGGAAACAATTAGGAACAGTAGGGAAGTCAAACGTGCATCAAAAATTCAGCGATGCTATTACTGCACAGCAGCTGATGAAAGTGTTTGAAAAATATCTTTAGGATTTTTATGTTACTGCGCTTTCCGTTTTGTGCCTAAAATCTGTAAAAAACCGTACTATTTTTGAATAGATTAAAAACATATTTTGATAAAGTGAAGGAGATAAATTATGGTTAGAACATGGCTTATTTTTGTTGTCATGACTGTGACATCATGGGGACTCTACGGCGTTTTTCTTCATAAAGGCCAATTGTCTATGGAGGATCCCGTGGATGGGCGTTACAAAGCGTTCCTTTTTGTAGGTCTTGCGTATCTTTTGGTGGCTGTTATTGGTTCTGTCGTAATGCTTATGGTAAACGGTGCTGAATGGTCATTTACTGGGAAAGGCGTATCTTGGTCTTTCCTTGCAGGCGTTGTCGGTGCTGTTGGCGCATTTGGTGTTTTACTTGCATTCGGTGCAAAAGGCCGGCCGGCTGTTGTGATGTCGATTGTGTTTGCGGGGGCACCAATAGTGAATGCTATTGTCGCAACACTGTCGCATCCGCCTGAAGGGGGTTGGGGGGCTATCCGTTGGCAATTTGTGCTTGGAATTTTGCTCGCAGCGGCTGGTGGGTGTCTCGTAACATTTTTTAGACCCGGTTCTTAGCAGAAATAAAAGAGTTTACCGCTGAAACCCTGATTTTAGTTAACGCAATTCATTTGTCGAAAAAAGTAGTGTCGAATTGATATTGCAGGACTTAGAGGCACACCTAAAATCTTGTCTTTTTATTTTTTAGTGCCGCATCTTAAAGCAAAATACTATCCTTTTCGGACAATAATGTCTCTAATATACAGGAAAGGAGAAATTGTTTCATGAGCGCAGACGAATTGAAAGATGCTGAAGATGCGGAGCTGATAATTGCGGTGCTTGCTGGCAATCTCAAAGCATTTGATGAATTGGTGCTTCGGTATCAGCGAGCGATGTTGACGGTAGCACAAAACGTCGTCCGTAATCCAACAGAGGCAGAAGATATTGTTCAAGACGCTTTTCTACTCGCTTTTGAAGCGTTACCCCAGCTGGATAATTTGAATCGGTTTGGTTCGTGGCTCTATTCGATAACTCGGAACCGAGCGTTGCGATTCATGAAACGATCAAGCAGATTTCAATTTCATGAAGATATAGACGCAGAATTGCAAGTAGAAGCAGAGCCAGCATCTTCTGATCCCGCGCAGATTTTAGTTCAGGAATCCACACATGAAGCAGTCAGAGATGGAATTAACTCCTTACCCACTGAATTTCAGGAAGTTATCAAACTCTATTATTGGGCAGATATGCCGCAAAAACGTATAGCAGAATTTCTATCGCTTCCATTAACGACAGTGAAATGGCGACTTCACAAAGCAAAGGAATTGTTAAAATCACTTTTAGAAAAACAGGGATATGGAGAAATATTATAGTAAATTTGCTATAGTTGTGCCTAATCTGAAAAATTGACTGTCCTAACACAAATTTAACTTTTATGAGGTATCTGACATGGAACAGGAACGACAAAACGAAATTCGCGGACTCTTTCAGATATTAGAACAGACAGCAGAAATCGCTGAAGATTCAATAATGACTGAAGCACATAAGCACGGAGAAAACCGCTGTATCTCCCAATTTAACAAGGTCTTGGAACGATTGAAAGAGATAGATGCAATACCTCAGGGGCTCTTCGATCCATTACAAGGCGATGCAGCTTTTAGTGAAATTAGTATCGCTTGTCAGCATCTCGCGGCTTATCTCAGTGAAGGATTAAGTATATCATCTGATCTGAAAAATATGATGACTAACATTCTCGGTAAAAAATTTATTGAGAATATTGGTGAAGAATTGAAGGAGGGGAAAATAGGCGTTTTAATTCGTAAGTCTATGCCTGAATTCTTGACACAAAAGACTTTAGACGATATCAATGAATCGTTCAATGCAAGCCCTGATGGAAAACTGACCCTTAATACAGATGTCGGGACAATTAACGTTCGGACAGCAAAAAGCGAAGTCGTCAACGTCATCGTCCGTCGGTCTGCTCAGTTGAAAGCTGATAGACACGCTGCTGATATTCTTAAAGATTTCCACGTAAACTTTGACGAAAAAGGGAAAGAACTCCGTATCAATGCAAAGTTCAAAGATCAGAATAGGCATTGGAAAAATATTGCTGATCGTTTAGATATCCATTTTGAAATTACAGTGCCGCAAACTCGTTATGATGTTTTTTTGAAAACCGTAGGTGGCGATATATCTGTTGTTAATGTGAACGGGATAGTCCAGAGCAGAACAAGTAAGGGTGATTTTTACTTTGAGAATATCACAGGTACTGTTTTTGGGCATACCGCTTATGGAAATGTAAAGATGACAGGATGTGAAAGCGATGTTCGGGTTGAAGCGTCAGGCGGCAAAATTGAGATTAACAAGCACGTTGGTCAAATCGTCACTATAACCTCTGGCGGTGATTTGAAATGCTTCCACGTTGTGGGAGCAATTTCTGCCGAAACGTCTGGTGGCACCGTCAAGCTAATCCAATGCAAAGGAGGCGCCACAGTTGAAACATCAGGTGGAAGTATAAGTTTGGATAACGACGGTCCTGTTACAGCTAAAACCGTTGGTGGTTCCATCGTTGGCAATGTATTGGGACAACCCCAAGATGATTGGGTTTTAGAGTCAGCTGGTGGAGACATCACTGTTTCGTTAATAGCGGAGATTTTAGCAAAACTTGATGCCAGAAGTATTGGCGGTGATATTACATCCGAACTTCCGATCATTAGAAGTGGTGGAGATTCCTCCAAAGAATGGCAATTGAAAGGGATTATTAACGGGGATGGTCCTCTCCTTACACTCCGCAGCGTTGGCGGCAATATTAATTTGAAATGTAGCAATGTGGAAAACGATACACAGTAAGATAGAGTAAAATAACGTGTATTTCATAAATCACCCTGTACCTTGCCGTATCTTGGTAAGAAGCAAATAGGCGAGTATGGTATCAAGGTTGAATCAACACCGAATATACGTATGGCATTCGACGCTCCCTTACGATAAAGGTAGAATCCTGTGCAAGAAAATCGGACGAACAAGTCTCACAAGAGATAGATTTACTTGCACTTCCAATAACCATCCCCAGCATTATTCTTGGACAAACAACGTCATTATTGATACCTGGTTTTTCCCATTTTATTGATGCTTGTGGGCATCTTTCCAACAACATGTGGGCAAGCACTCTCAATCACCTCGCTGCTAATCTGATACCCTTTTCGCGAAACATTCTCCCAAAAATCCCGCTTGCGAATTATTCCCTCCTGTGCTAATATATCGTAAAAGTTCTAAAGGAGACATAAAATATGTTTAAAATCGGTGTTATTGGAGACGAGGTCTCACAGGACTTCGCCACCGTAGTCAATTTTGTCCAAGAATTCAACTTGGACTCCATAGAGATTCGTTCGGTATGGGACAAGCTGCCACATCAACTCACTGATACCGACATAGACGAAATGAAACGTCTACTTGATGGCACGGATATAGAGATTATCGGTGTTGCATCTCCATTTTTTAAATGCGATATGGACAACGCTGAAGAACGCGACGAACATCTTGACATTCTGAAAGGATGTATCCGTACTGCCAAGGCATTTGACACAAATCTGATCCGCACCTTTGTTTTTTGGGATACTGGCAAAACAGAGGAACGTTGGGGCGAAATCATTGCTGCTTACGATGAACCTCGCAAAATAATTGATGGTGAAGGTATTATCCTCGGTATGGAAAACGAATCTACTACCTCTCTGAGCACTGCTAAACTTACAGCACAATTCATTGAAGAAATAGACTCTCCAAGCATCCGTGGTATTTGGGACCCTGCCAATGAAGCACACGCAAAGGGCGGCGTGACACCATATCCCGATGCATACAATCAGATGAAACCGACTATGGTCCATGCACATCTCAAAGACGCCGCGCCAAATCCGGATACTGGCGAAATGGAATCTGTCCCGGTTGGCGATGGAATTATTGACTGGCAAGGGCAGCTACAAGCCTTCGTTGATGATGGATATGAAGGACACCTCTGTCTTGAAACGCACTGGCGTCCCTCACTCAAAATTGACGATGATCTGCTCAACAAACCGGGTGGAAAAGCCTTTTCCGAAGCAGGAGAAGAAGCCTCACGTATCTGTATTGAGAAATTGCAGGCAATGATTGAAAAACTAAAGTAGTAGCACTTTCTGTGTGTCGTGATCCCGATAGGAGACGACTATGGCATCCGATAAAACTAAAAAACCTATTCAATATGCCCCAACAGATGACGACGGTATCTACTATCCCGAATCTGATGGAAAACCGCTTGCGGAAACAGACCTACATCGCATCGTAATTGTCAACACCTATCAGAAACTTGAGGCATACTATGAAGATAGAGACGATGTATATGTTTCTGGAAACCTGCTAATTTATGATGTGCCCGGTAAAACTCGGCGTTCTATTTCGCCTGATGTGATGGTTGTGTTCGGCATTGAAAAAAAGATGCGGCGCACCTATAAAATTTGGGAGGAAGGGAAAGCACCGGACTTCGTAATGGAGGTTACCAGCAAAAGCACCTATAAAAATGATCTGAGAAAAAAGAAAACCCGATATGCTCACATTGGTGTACGGGAATATTTTCTTTACGATCCGGAGCGATCTTATTTATCTAATTCATTGATCGGTTTTCGGCTAAATGAAGATGGAAAATATGATGAAATTCCATCTTCGCAAGATAATGGGATACTCTCTGCTGTACTGGGAATAGAGTTTAGTATTCAAGGCGATGATGTAGGGCTTTACAATCCGACTTCAGAGCAGTGGCTTCAAACACCTGCTGAGATAGCACGACAAGCTAAAACAGAAGTGGCACGTCTCAGAGCTGAAATAGAGCGGTTGAAAGAGGAACAACAAAAATATGAAAATTAAAGCGGTTCGCACCTCGCTTTACGACATTCCACCACAAGTCCAACGCACCGATGCTATTCAAGCTTTTGTCTCAATGGAATTTCCGTTCATTGAAATTGAAGATGCAGATGGTGTGGTAGGCACCGGCTTTTCTTATACTATCGGCAAAGGTGGAGAAGCAATTAAACAAATTATGGATGCCTATCTCACGCCAATCCTTCTTGAAGAGGATGCTGCTAATATTGACCGCATCTGGAATCGGATGTGGATGGAGACGCACTGGGTAGGTAGGGGTGGTATAGTAGGGTTAGGAATGGCGGCAGTGGATATCGCTCTTTGGGACCTTATGGCAAAACGGGTCGAATTACCCCTCTATCAACTGCTTGGTGGTGCAAGAGCTGCTGTTCCTGTTTACAACACAGATGGGGGTTGGCTACACCTATCGGAAGATGAACTTGTGAGACAATCCGTAGAATTTGTGGAGCAAGGTTTTAAAGGGATAAAAATTAAGGTAGGACGCGAAAGTCTACACGAAGACGTAGCACGGATATTTGCTGTTAGAAAAGCTATTGGACAAGACCCTTTCCTGATGATTGATGCGAATATGAAATGGAACGCACGCGAAGCCATTCAACTCGCTTGCCGTGTGGAAGGAGCAGACCTTTTCTGGTTTGAAGAACCGATTGAAGCAGATGATGTTGATAGTCATGTAGCATTGCGAGAAAAAACGACTATCCCCATTGCTATAGGTGAAACGATCTACAATAAATTTGTGTTTAAGGAATACATTGCACAAGGTGCAGCTGACATATTACAACCTGATGCTGTGCGTGTCGGTGGTATTTCTGAATGGATGAAGGTGGCACATACGGCTGAATGCTTCGGCCTTTCTGTCTCACCACACTTTCTGATGGATTTACATGTGCATCTCTCTGCTGCGGTGCCGCATTCACTTTTTGTGGAGTATATTCCATCGCTTGATCCGGTGCTGAGTGATACTTTAACACTTAAAGATGGGCATTTTTCTCCACCTGATCGTCCAGGACACGGTATCCTATTTGATAAGCAGAAATTGACACAGTATCAAATATTGTAACCCCGATTTCTCTTCTTGTTGGAGGGCTTTGTCCGCCCGATTGACTTTGGAGGAACAACACATGAAACTTGAAAATCGCATCGCTATTATTACAGGCGGCGGACGTGGTATCGGTCGTGCTACTGCTTTGGCGTTTGCTAAAGAAGGAGCAGATATCGTTCTGGCTGCACGAACTGAAAATGAGATCACTGCCGTTGCCGATGAGGTAAAACAACTCGGTAGAGATGCACTCCCTATCAAAACCGATATACAACTTAAAACCGAAGTGGATGCGATGGTTGCACAAACACTTGACACCTTTGGCAAGGTAGACATTCTCGTCAATAACGCAGGTGTAGCGATCCATAACCCGATTTCCAAGATACGGGAAGAGGATTGGGATTTAACAATGGCAGTGAACCTCAAAGGTGTTTTTCTCTGTACACAAGCTGTTTTTAGCCACATGTGTGAACAGAAATATGGTCATATCGTCAACGTTTCTTCGGTATCAGGCAAATATGGTCATGTTAACGGCGGTGCGTATTGCGCTTCTAAATTTGCTGTTGTCGGTTTCACCGAAACAACGAACAATGAAGGTAGAGCACACGGCGTAAAAGCCTCGGTCATTTGCCCAGGGCCGGTTGATACGAAGATGCGCCGTGATAATCACCCCGACGATGTAATTGAGCATCTAACATTGCCGGAAGATGTGGCGGATCTTATTCTATTCCTTGTATCACAATCACCACGCGCACATACACTTGAGACTGTTATTAGAACCCCTTTAATGTAGCTTGTTGGGCATTTACGAAAATGTTTATTGATTCACATGCACATATTCAACTTTCCCAATTCAATAGCGATCGTGATGCTGTACTAAAACGTGCACACGAATCTGAAATTTCAACTATCCTTATCATTGGATTTAATTTAGAAACCAGTCTCGGTGCGGTTGAACTTGCTGATAAACATAAAGACCTCTACGCAACAGTTGGCATGCACCCCCACGATGCAAAAGATTTGACACCCGATGTGCTAAAAACCTTTCGTGAACTCTTACACCATCCGAAGGTAATTGCCCTTGGTGAAATAGGATTGGATTACTATAGAAACCTCTCACCGCCTGCTGTGCAAAAAGAAGCGTTCGAGAAGCAATTAGACCTTGCTAAAGAAATGGAAATACCGATTATTGTTCATAATCGGGACGCTTATGTGGACATACTTCCCATTTTAGAGGCGCGAAGCGGACAAATTCAAGGTGTCCTACACTGCTTTACGGGAGATGTTGAACTCATGCACAGAAGCATTGAAATCGGATTCCATATTGGAATTGGAGGAATCGTTACATACCCCAATGCTAAAGATGTCCAAGCTGTGGCAAAGGAAGTACCGTTGGAACGGTTATTGATAGAAACCGATTGTCCGTGGTTGGCACCGCAATCTTGGCGCGGTAAACGGAATGAGCCAGCGTATGTCCGCGCAGTTGCAGAAAAAATCGCTGAACTTCGTGAGACTTCCGTAAATATTATTGGTGAAATCACAACAAAGAATTTCAATTCGCTGTTCAGAATCAATTATAGTAAAACCTAAAAATATGTGTGCACTCCCTGGTAGATGCGGTTTCCTAACCGCATCTATGAGACCGAATAAGCATAGGTTCGGTTAGGAAACCGAACCTACCGTAGTATATCAATTATTATTGGTTTACTATAACAGAAGGACAAACATCAGGCATGAAGCATCTGAATCTTCGCATGTATGCGATGGTAGTTGCCCTCGTCTTTATCTGGCTTATCTTCACTTGGCTAACAGGTGGCACCTTCCTCAGCACACGAAACCTATCCAACCTCTCCCGGAGAACAGTAGGAACCGCGATTCTTGCCATCGGTATGACGTTAGTTATCGTCTCTGCTAACATTGATCTATCTGTTGGTTTCGGTGCTGGCTTGCTCGGTGCAATCACTGCGATTTTACACGTCTGGTGGAAACTACCAATTATCTCAACACTCTTCATTGTTATTTGTATCGGGATTTTAATTGGATTAATACAGGGCTATCTCGTCGCGTATCAACGTATTCCAGCATTTATTGTGACTCTCGGTGGGTTTTTGGCGTATCGTGGCTTGATGTTAGCATTCACAAAAGGCAAAACTATTCTTTTACATGATAATTGGCTAAAAGCTATTGGCAACGCCTATCTTCCACGTTCTATTGGATGGACTATAATGCTAATTGGACTTGGGGTAAGTGGATATGTATTTTTCCGACAACTCTCAACTTCGCAGTCGACGCGCACTGAAAGAGCATATTTACCCACAATTTTAAAGATAATTGGCACGTGGGGTTGTATTATTGCATTTGTTGCTGTGATGAATGCTTATAAAGGGATTCCATTTTCAGCCTGCATTTTGTTCGGGTTGGCATTCGTGTTCCACTTCATAGCAAATCACACCCGTTTTGGTAGATATGTTTATGCTGTTGGCGGCAATGCTGAAGCAGCCTATCTCTCCGGGATTAACGTGCGGAGCATCACATTACGGGTGTTTGCAATAATGGGTGCATTAATGGCGATCGCAGGAATTGTCATGACAGCTCGCCTCGGTAGTGCCCGACCGGGGGCAGGGAAGTTGCTTGAGTTGGATGCGATTGCAGCATGTGTAATTGGCGGTGCTAGCTTAATGGGCGGACGCGGCACCATTTTTGGTGCTATCTTAGGCGCGTTCGTCATGGCAAGCCTTAGCAATGGAATGGAATTGGCAAACATGGGCACTGCGGGGCAAGATATTATCAAAGGGGTTGTCCTTGTTGCAGCCGTTGGTTTTGACATGGCATCGAGAAAATAATTTCTATTTCCTTCAATTAGTTTTCCAGACACCAACACTTTAATAAATTCCTCAACTACAATTTTTCTATATTTTTTAAACCGTTTCCCAAAAATTTCCCCTCTTTATAAGCAAATCTATTTGGGAATCTACTTATGCACTACAATTTTGTCACCCCAAACAATTTAACAGATGTAGAATTAGTCCGACTTGTGCAAAGCCGCGATGAAGCAGCATTCGCGGAATTGATGTCCCGCTATAGTCCTCGAATTTGGAACATTGTAGTCGAAAATTCAAGACAAAGACGGGATGCGGAAGAGATTCTTATGGACATCTGGATGGCTGTTTGGGAAAACATAATCGGGTTACGAAAAGCGGAAAGTTTTGGCGGATGGTTGCGTCGAATTGCTCGGACGGCTTGCAACAGATACTATGCCTCTAACTTGCATCGGCACGGTGAAATTATACTGAGCTACGAAGATTTAGCTTTGCAGATTGATAGAGAAGCAGAACAACGTTTTCAAGATGCAAGGCTTCGATCAGAGGCAAGGGAGGCTGTGCATAACCTGCCACAAAGGGTGCGGTCTGTCGCAATATTGTACTATCTCGAATTGTGGAATATCAAAGAGATTGCAGAAGAACTCGACTTAGCGATCGGTACAGTCAAGACGAAGCTAAGCGAAGTCCGACAACTTCTCCGCAAAGAGTTTGAGGTAGAGTTAGAAACTATAAAGGGGGAAACTATGTCAATTGAACAGAAAAAATCAGATACGGTAAGAACTAAATTGAAGGTTATCGGTGTCGGTGGAGCGGGTTGCAATGCTATAAAACGCATGATTGAAGGCGGTTTGACAAACTTTGAATTCTGTGCTGTTGATACCGATAAGAACACACTTAACACATGCAACGGTGCAACACAGGTGCAAATAGGCATTAACGCCGTTCAAGGACAAAGTACGGATGGGAATCTGGAACTGGGAAAAAGAGCGGCTGCGGAGAGCATAGATGATCTCCGATCTATTGTATCAGATGCCAAGATGGTTATCGTTATGGCTGGTATGGGAGGTGGAACGGGCACTGGTGTTGCTCCAGCACTTGCATCTCTTGCACGAGAACAGGGAGCATTAACAGTATGTTTTGTATCGCGTCCGTTTGATTCTGAAGGAGAGCACCGAACTGAACAAGCTGAATATGGGCTACAGCAACTGCAGGGCGGTTTACAACCTCAGTCGGATGCAGTTATCGTTGTGCCGAACCAGCGTATATTGGAATTGGCTGACCAAGAGTTACCGATGCAAGAAGCGTTTCAAAAAAGCAATGAGATATTGATCCAGGGCGTTAATGCCATTGCAGAAATGCTTGTCCAAACTGCGGAAATTAATATTGACTTCGATGATGTTCAAAGTGTGCTGCGTGGCCAAGGTACTGTCCTAATGGGTATAGGAACAGCAAAAGGTGAAAATCGTGCAAAGATCGCTGCAGAAAACGCAATTACTTCGCCTTTACTTGAAGAAAACAGTATTACAGGTGACGCCATAATGATTGTTAATATCGCTTCTCCACCAAATTTCACAATGCACGAATTGGATCAAGCCATGAAAGTAATTGTCGAAACATGTAAGAATGCCCAGCCTATTTTCGGATTAGTCTACAAGGATGAGTTGGAATTAAGCGATGAAGTGTTAGTGACTTTACTTGCGAGCGGGATTGATTCATCGAGTGGACAGAGTGGGACTATTTCCGACACCGAGCGTGACATACCTACTGTACAAAGCAATGTTATTTCGACTTCAAACGGTGCAGAATTTGTTCATCTACACAATCACAGTGAGTACAGTTTGCTGGATGGTGCGTGCCGAATTCCAGATATGGTGCAATGGGCAATTGAAAACAGTTCTCCTGCTGTTGCGCTTACAGACCACGGCAACATGTTCGGGGCATGGGAATTTTACAATACTGCTAAAGCAGCAGGTGTTAACCCTATTGTCGGATGTGAGGTATATGTCGAAACGGGAAAAGAAAAATCAGACGGTAATTCTCAATGTTCACCCTCTCATCTCACACTGTTAGCGGAAAACACTGAAGGATATCATAATCTCTTAGAATTGACATCACTCGGATACACACAAGGTTTCCATAGAAAACCACGCATCAACATGGAAATGTTGCGTGAACATCATGGTGGCATAATAGCACTGACAGGGTGCATTAATGGAATAGTGCCGAAGCTAATTTGTTCTAACCAAAGAGAGGAAGCAGTCCGAAACTTGTTAGAATTGAGAGACATCATGGGAGAAGACAATCTCTTTGTTGAAATTCAAAACCACTACACTGATGCGGAATTAGCGGTATATCCGGTGATGATGGAATTCGCAAATGAATTCAATCTCCCTATTGTCGGCACAAACGATTGTCACTACCTACGGAAATCCGATCATCGGATGCACGACATCCTTCTCTGTATCCAGACAAAGAAAACCGTCAACGACCCCAAACGAATACGATTTGAGAATCAATTCTATTTCAAAAATGTTGACGAAATGCGTGAAGCACTCAAGGATTATCCCCCCGAAGCGATTATCAATACAGTTGAAATTGCCAATCGGTGTAATCTAAAACTGGACTACGACCAAAGTGTGACGCCGATTTTTGAGATTCCCGAAGGACATACACATGACAGTTTTCTAAGAGAACAGTGTCACAATAGTTTGCAGGAAAAATATGGGGGACATCTCTCCGAACCAATCCATAAGCGATTGGAATATGAACTGGACGTTATCCAACAAACTGGATACGCAAATTATTTCCTAATTGTTGCGGATTACGTTGGCTACGCAAACCAACAGGGCTATCTACTTTCTGCTCGCGGTTCTGCTGCAAGCAGCCTTGTGCTTTATGCGCTCGGTGTGATCAATTTCAATCCGATGGATCACGGATGCCTATTCGAAAGGTTTTTAAATCTTGATAGCATGAATCCGCCAGATATTGATATCGATTTTGCCGATCATGCACGTGACGATGTGATTGATTACCTTGTGAGAAAATACGGTCATGATTCTGTAGGTAAAGTTGCTACCTTTACTATGTTGCGGGCAAAAACTGCTATCAAAGATGTTGGACGCGCCCTTGAAATTCCTCTTGATAAGATAGATACCTTGACAAGACTAATTCCAAGCCAGCCGGATATTACGCTTGATGATGCTCTTGCACAAGCGCCTGAATTTCAGAAACTTGCTGAACTTCCTGAAAATAGAGAGTTAATTGAAATTAGTAAAGCAGTAGAAGGTATGAAACGGCATGTTTCTTGTCATGCATCTGCAATTATCATTTCGGACGGACCGCTTACGAATTACGCTCCAATTTTCAAGGATAGACATGGACAAGTCGCAACGCAATTTGAAGCAAAAACGGTTGAAGATGTCGGCCTCATTAAATTTGATACGCTTGGTGTACGAAGTCTTTCAGAGGTTGCTGACTGTCTCAATATGATTCAGGAAAACCGTGGTCGCGAGATTACCCTTGAAGATATTCCACTTGAGGACAAAAAGACTTATTCACTCATCAGTAGAGGGTTGATCGCTGGGTTATTCCAACTGGAAACCTCTGCTGGAATGTATACGGTTGTTGCACAGCTCAAAGCGGATAATTTTGAGGATTTTTCAGCAATTCCTGCGCTCTATCGTCCATATCCGTTAGAAAGCGGTATGATGCAGCAGTTTATCAACCGAAAAAATGGATTAGAATCGGTGACTTATCTGCATGCGTCGTTTGAGGATGCCCTTAAAAACACTTACGGTGTCTGTATCTATCAGGAACAGATGATGCAGATTGCGTGCGATGTTGCCGGGTTCACGGTTGGTGAAGCAGATATCCTCCGCGCTGCAATCGGAAAAAAGAAAGTAGATGTGCTCAAAGAACAACGTCTAAAATTTATCAATGGTGCGGTTGAAAAGGGGATTGCCACCAAAGAAGCAGAAGAGGTATTTGACCTGCTTCAACAGTTTGGCAGATATGCTTTTAACAAATCACACTCGGTTACTTATTCTATGTTGGCATACAGGATGGCATATCTTAAAACACATTATCCGCATGAATTTATGGCGGCGTTGATGACTGGAGAGTCAGCAGATAAGGAAAAGATCAAGCGTTACCAATTTGAATGTGTGAGACTCGCTGAATTTTTGGATGTAGAAATTAATCTGTTACCGCTTGATATCAACGTGAGTGAAAAGCACTTCATCGTAGATGGCAACGATATTCGTTTCGGCTTTGTTGCTCTCAAAGGCGTGAGTGATGAAGTAATAGATTTGCTTCTTGCGAAAAGAAATCAGGACGGTTTATTCACATCGATTCAAGATTTCCGTGATCGTTTTGATTCAACAGAGATGAATGAGGAAGTCATTGAAAATCTTATCGCCTCAGGTGCATTTAATGCTCTTACAGCATAACACATCTTTCCTACCTTATGAGCAGGCACTGTGCCTGCTCATTCTAATTTCCCTACCCTAATCCAATTTCGAAAAACGATTGAATTTCTATTAAACATCTGATATACTTACAAAAACAATATCAATAACTTATAGGACCTCAAATATATCTTGCACACTACCTATTTGAGGGGTGTGCCTAAAATGGTTGTGAGATGAAGTCCATAGCCATACCCCCCGCAATACTTGCTTATAATTCATTATAATTATTCCCTTGTGTGCGCATAGAAGAACGATAGGGTTGGAATCGCAGTTAGCAAGTGTTATCACAGGAGACAAACATGGAACAGGAACAACTCGATTATCTTTTTGATCTGCAGGGATATCTGATTTTAGAGAATGCTATTTCCGAAGAAGACCTTGCTCATATCAATGAATGGATTGACGGGCATTGGGCTTATGTTGAGGAACCTTGGGAACCAAATTCCGGAGATAGAAGGATTCCACGTTGGATTGGCAACATTGAAACACATACTTATAATATCGAAAATGGTGTCAATTTTCAGAATATTATTGAAGGCGGAGAGGTATTTGAAAAGTTAATTGACCATCCAGCGTGGATAAATCTGGTTCGGAAATACGTCCATGAGGTAAATGGACTATCTATCCATGAGAATTTTCTGAACGTTCGCGGTCCCGGCGGTTTTATCCATATTCACTGCGGCGGACATGTGCCGCTGAGTTATCTGACGTTCCGTCAAATCAATACCGGTGAATGGTTGGTTGGGCAGATTAATGTCCTAATGGCACTCAACGACATCGGGCCGGGAGATGGGGCGCCCGTATTGATACCGGGGAGCCACAAATGTACTGAAATCCACCCACGATTGAAACACGATGGAAAAGGGATAGTTTACGACGGTTATAGCGGTAAACCTGCAGGGACAGCCTTTGCAACGCAAGAGGTACATCTGAAGGCGGGAGATGTGGTTATGTTTACTGATGCAATCACACACGGTTCAGCAGAGCGGACAAATCCCGGTTATCGTCGGTCAATTGTCTACCGTTATTCTCCAAAGTATGTCCGCGAACGTTTTGACTATCCACATTCAGATGAGTTGTTAGCACGTTTGACACCTGATCAGCGGAAAATCATTCAACCGAATGCACCACGGAGACCGCCACAGGTCGCGTAGTAGACAAATTATATTGACTCATGTTAAGATTGAGTGCGATTGTTTTCTATAAAGTCAATGGCCATAAGGGTTTAAGTTTTTTATTACGGAAAAGCGATCCCCAGCTTGTCGTTCTTAGCAGTGTCCCGTGTGAGTATCAAGCAGCGGCGTTCTTATCCGATGGGTATAGAGCAAATCGTCAAAAGGACTTCCGAAAAAACCTGCACCTATTGTTATCCAGCAAATCAATGAACATCTGGGATCAATCGGTGTTATTCACTACACGTAACCAGAATTAAACCCAAGATAATTGGCGAAGATATTGTGATAAAGGACACCAGAAAAACCAAAAACTAAATAACCCTGCAACCTTGTTTAATTCACTTGACATAAGGTTTAATTTATGTTATAATTAAAATTGCTTAATATTAAAATGGTGGGATGGCTGAGTGGACGAAAGCGGCGGTCTTGAAAACCGTTGTGGCGCAAGTCACCGTGGGTTCGAATCCTACTCCCACCGCCAAAAATATGGAGAGGTGCAGGAGTGGTTGAACTGGACTGCCTGCTAAGCAGTTATGGCGAAAGCCATCGTGGGTTCGAATCCCACCCTCTCCGTTTTTGAATTATAAGCACTTATACGGTATATAGGTTAAGTTGAACATAATGAAAACCAACTAACTTATATTTTATTATGGACGCGCCTGTAGCTCAGCGGATTAGAGCATCTGACTACGGATCAGAAGGCCGGGGGTTCGAATCCTCTCAGGCGCTTTCGAGTCTTGTGAACACACAAAACTCTACGATTAAAAACAGTGTCAAACGCCGCTCCTGTTGAGAAAATTTTAGATAACGATGTCTGGTGGATGGGGAAGGCTCTTGAATTAGCACGGCAAGCAGCTGAAAAAGAAGAAGTGCCTGTCGGTGCGGTCCTTGTTAAAGACAATATCTGCATCGCTGCTGCTCATAACTTGCGGGAACAATCTGGCAATCCGATCGCACACGCTGAAATGCTGGTGGTCCAGGAAGCATCGCAAAAACTCGGCAACTGGCGTTTAACAGGGACAACCTTATATGTAACGCTGGAACCTTGCCCGATGTGTGCTGGGGCAATAGTGCTGGCGCGTATTCCAAAGGTTGTTTATGCTGCTGCTGATCCAAAAGCAGGTGCAGCAGGCACACTCTATAATATTTTACAAGACGAAAGGTTGAATCATCAAGTGGAATTGGTCCGCGGTGTCTGTGCTGAAGAGAGTAGTGCACTGTTGAAATCATTTTTTAAGAACCGCCGTTAGTACCTAAAAATTTCAAATAGTTTTTAGCATAACTTTTACAACTTATACACAAAAACATTTCAAGACCAAATAACGCACAGATATACAACTACTAATGCTGATAGCCAATATAATAGGGAGAGATGCAGGAGCGGTTGAACTGGACAGTCTCGAAAACTGTTGTGGCGCAAGTCACCGTGGGTTCGAATCCCACTCTCTCCGTTTCTTTTGATAGTACCGCAAACTTTTAGTTTGCGCAGGGACGACACAAACTAAAAGTTTGTGCTACAATGGACTTCTTGAACAAGCGAAAAATGTAACGTTACGGGTATCTACTAAACTTCTATGATTTACTTGGGGCAGTAGCTCAGTTGGGAGAGTGTATCCCTCGCACGGATGAGGTCACGGGTTCGAATCCCGTCTGCTCCATTTACTTATACTTTTCGGAGAGATGCAGGAGTTGGTTGAACTGGCATGACTGGAAATCATGTGTGCTGTTTTGCAGTACCGTGGGTTCGAATCCCACTCTCTCCGCCAGTTTTGAGGAGATGCGTCGGTTTTAGTTCAATTGAACGTTGCAGACCCGACGTGTCCATATCCGATGAATAACTTTAACGACTTGGCTATGCTAGGTGGGGAGGTAGCGGTGCCCTGTATCTGCAAACCGCTAAAGCAGAACTGAATCCCCAGCATGCGGCCTGTCTTTGTGGGGTCTGTCCCATGCACGTAGCGTTGATGGTTGGGTCTTGAGCAACGAGAGCTTGTTGAACCCCGTCAGGTCTGGAAAGAAGCAGCGGCAGATGAGTCTTCTCGTGTGACGCAAGGTAGCCTGGCTTGAGCCAACGACATGGGCAACGCCCGGAGAGGCTTGTCAACTCTGGGTGCATAGCCATTATATATGAAGTGTGCACACTTACACACGCGTATGCTTAAACGCTAAATAGGGTAGGCTGATACTGCCTGTCTAAGGTTAAAACATGTCTTATGAAGTTTTCGCACAGAAATGGCGCCCTCAGTACTTCAGCGATGTTGTTGGACAGGCGCACGTAACCAGTACGTTACAGAACCAAATTCGGTCCGAGCGTCTTGGTCATGCATACCTTTTTTGGGGACCAAGAGGTACAGGTAAAACGACAGTGGCACGCCTCTTCGCCAAAGCGGTCAACTGTCTGAACCCCACGCAAGAAACTGAATTTGAGCAAGTAATTACAGGTGAACCGTGTAATGAATGTGATGCTTGTAGAGAGATAACCCAAGGATCATCTTTTGATGTTATAGAGATGGACGCTGCTTCCAATCGTGGCATTGACACAATCCGGGACCTCCGTGAGAACGTCAAACTTTCTCCCGCAGCCTATAAATATAAAATCTACATTATTGATGAAGTTCACATGCTAACAACGGAAGGTTTCAATGCGTTACTGAAAACACTTGAGGAACCACCACCGCATGTTATCTTCATCATGGCAACTACCGAACACGGCCAAATCCCAAAAACCATTATCTCCCGTTGTCAAGACTTTGACTTTCGCCATCTCATCCCTGAGCAAATAGTTTCTCGCTTACAGCTTATAGCTGATGATGAAAAGATTTCGGCAGATGATGGCGTGTTTGCCCTCATCGCACGTCAATCCGAAGGATGTCTCCGTGATGCCGAGAACCTTCTTGAACGCTTAGTGTCATCTGCGGGGAAAGAGTTAACACTAACAAACGTTCAAGAGACACTTGGACACGGTTCAAATTTACTACTTCACGAACTTTCGGAGGCAATCGAAAAACGCAACCTTGCTTCGGGACTCGCTACATTAAACAAACTATCTAAACAAGGAATGGATTTGACACAATGCCTGCATCAACTCATCACATACTTTCGCGACCTACGACTCCTTGCTGTTGATAGCCAACTTGATGAACTTATTCAAAACCCAAAATCTGAACTATCCGAACTCAAGGAAAAAGCACAACAGATATCAGTAGACCGACTATCGCGAATTATCAAAATTCTGATGCATGCCAACCGTGAAATCAAAGAATACGGTTATGCCCAATTACAACTTGAAAATGCGCTAATTCAGATCAACACAATAAATGAAACCATTCAACTTGATGAAATTATCCGTAAACTTGTTGCCTTAGAACAGAAAATTGATAGTAGCGAATCAGAGCCTACACCAAATCCGCCACTTCCCAGCAGCCTCCGCAGCGGTGAAACCCTGGAACCGGTTTTTGAAGTAGATAGTCCTACCCGTTCCATACAAGAATCAGAAATTGCATCTCAAACACCTCCAAGTCCCGTAGTAGAAAATAGTGAATCGGTGTCAAATACGAATCAATCCGATCAAATAGCAGTTCGTAGTTTGGACGAGCTGCCCACTATTTGGGAAGAGGTCAAATCACGGCTTAAGGAAATTTCGCCTTCTTTAGTTCATGGCGCACTCAGGGATGCGACTCCAAAGGTAGAAGGAGAAGATCAAATTAATATTATTTATCCTGAAGGAGCGTTTTTTTTAAATTATAATGAGGCAATAGCAGATATTACCAAGGCATTTAAAGAGGCTTTAGGAAAACCGGTTCAGATTGAACTTATCAAGGGTGAAGCAGTAGCACAACCCGAAGAAACCCTTGAACCGGTTGAGGAAAAAGTGAAAACAACACCTATGATGCGTAGACAGCAAGCCGAAGAAGATGAACAGATCAGACCCGTGCTTGACCTATTTGACGCAAGAATTTTAGAAACTCAATAAGGAGATATTTCCAGTTCTCTTTGAGAATCGGAATCATTTACAATTATGAAAATGAATGACTTAATGAAGCAAGCGCAGCAGATGCAAAAGCGCATGCTTGAAATCCGTGAAGAACTCGCGAACCAGACGATTGAAGCAACCGTCGGAGGCGGCATGGTCACCGCAGTGGTCAATGGGCAACAAGAACTCGTTTCACTCCGCATTACACCAGAAGTTGTTGACCCTGATGACACTGAAATGCTTGAAGATTTAGTTGTGGCAGCTGTGAATGAGGCATTGCAACAATCACAAGAACTGATGTCTGATGAGATGAGCAAACTCACAGGTGGTTTTAAGATTCCGGGACTTCCGTAACAGCAATAGGCAAAAACATGCAAGGCTATCCACAACCGTTGGAGCGGCTTATCATGCAGCTTCAGAAACTTCCTACGGTTGGTCCCAAAACCGCGCAACGTTTAGCTTTTTTTATGCTAACACTCCCGGACATTGAGACCAAACAAATCGCAGAAGCGATCTTAGAAGTTAAAGAAAACTTGTCAGATTGCAAGATATGTGGTACTATTACTGACATAAACCCGTGTCATATCTGTTCAAATCCGAGACGTGACCCACAGATTATCTGTGTTGTTGAACAACCGGATGATTTATGGGCAATAGAACGGACTGAAAGCCACAAAGGGTTGTATCATGTGCTCGGCGGCGTTTTATCGCCATTAGATGGAGTCGGCCCAGATTCTCTACGAATAGATTCTCTTTTTAATCGAGTCCACAATGGAACCGTCAAAGAGGTTATCCTCGCGACCAACTGGGACACAGAAGGACAAGCAACGGCACTTTATCTTACGCAACATCTTGAGCAGTTTCAGGTAAGTGTTACACGAATCGCCTACGGTATTCCTGTTGGAGGGGACTTGGAGTACATTGACGAAGTAACCCTTGCGAAGGCTTTGGAAGGCAGACGCGCAGTGTAAACGTATTTTATAGTGAAATTCGTTAAAATAGGAAGTCAGGTGAGATAAATTGAAAGTATTCAATTTGAAATTTCATCTCTGATTTCCATATTTACTTTTATAGTGGAATCCACAATTAAGTTACACCTGAAAGATTACCCTCCTTTATCCCCCAATTCGCATGCCACACGGGAATGCCTAAATGGTATTCATACCGTTGATTTGGCGCATGTGATGGCGGGGGGAAATTAGACAGGTGCAAAAATGTCCAAATAATTATGGAATTTACTATAAAATGAAAGAGACGTAGTCGATGAAAATCATACAGTTAACTATTCTCGTTTTGATCCTATGTTGTGGCATATTCACGTGGGCGTGTGCAGAACCACCGAACCCAGCCGCTCAAAAGACCCCTTTGCCTTTTGACAGCCACCGCGCCTTTGAAATTTTGAAAAAGCAGTGCGAATTCGGTCCGCGTCCCCCAGGTTCAGAAGCACATCGGAAAACACGCGATTATCTTTTTACGGAACTTAAAAAATATACAGACTCTGTTACACTTCAACCCTACACATCAGAAGTAGACACGATTGACGATCCACCCCAACGCAAAACGCTCCACATGAACAACATCATCGCTGAATTCGGTAGCAGTCACAGTGAAACACTTCTGCTCGCAGCACATTGGGATACACGCCCTTGTGCTGATAGAGACCCGAATCGTGATAAGCAGCGCGAACCTATTCTCGGGGCTAATGATGGGGCATCAGGTGTAGCAGTTTTGCTTGAAATCGCACGAATTCTAAAGGCAACACCGCCACCGCGTAGGATCATCATTATTCTGTTTGATGGAGAAGATTATGGGAAAACAACTGACCAAATGTTCTTCGGTTCCCGTTATTTCGCAAAAAATATGGGAAAGTGGAAACCCGACTACGGCATTCTCTTGGACATGATAGGTGACAAGGATTTGCAGATACCGATAGAACGATTCTCTTGGGAGGCAAACCCAGAATTCGCACTTGCTATCTGGCGACGTGCAGAGAAACTCGGCTTAGCCCCTTTTCAACGCAAATTAGGTTACAAAGTGATGGATGACCATGTCCCGTTAATCAGAGCAGGCATACCGATGGTGAATATAATTGACTTCGATTATCCGCATTGGCATACGCTTGAAGATACGGTGGACAAATGTAGCCCAAAGAGTTTAGAAATTGTCGGAAAACTTGTTGTCAACATAATTTATGAAGGGCTTTAGATTTGCCAATAACAAAAGAAAACAGATGTTAAAAACACATATTATAGTAAATTATGTAATAAGTGGACATATATTCTGTAGGAGCGATCTCCGAATCGCGACCAAACCACTAATAGTCGGGAATCGGAGTTCCCTCCTACATATCAGATGTAAAGTTAATTGTAGAATTCACTATAAAACTGTGAAAGGAAACAGATGGCAAGTTTTGATACTGCCTCTAAAAAACAGGTAGAGACAAACCCGCTGGATTTTGTCTACCTCTGCTTCAAATTCGGATTGGAGAATATCACCGTACTGGAGGTCGTTACTCCTGAACAACCGACCGTTGAAATGCGTCAAGCAGACATTCTTATCAAAGCCCTTTACGAAGGGACAGAAGTTCTTGTGCATTTTGAGTTTCAAACCGCTGATAGTTATGACCCGGAGATGCCACTGCGGATGGCAGGTTACATCATTAGAGCGATTGAAGTCTACCGTTTACCAGTGTATTCTAATGTCCTCTATTTGGGGCCTGATGCAGGGAAAAACGACCCAGGAAAGTTCACGCAAAATCTGGAAAACCATAATATTTCTATTGAATACCAAGTTTTCCGGCTCAGTGAAATAGATGGACAAACGATACTCGATTTAAAGCTTGCAGGTTTGGTCCCTTTCGCACCGCTCATGAAGCATCCGGCAGACATAGATGCTGAGCAATGGCTTCGCCGGTGTGTTCAAATAGCTGATAGCATTGATGTTCCGAACAAGCCTGAATATCTCGGATGTTTGGCTATTTTGGGAAATTTAGTTTATGATTCACAAACGATTTTAGATATTATTTCGGAGGAAACCATGCAACACCCACCAATTGTTGAATACGTGGCACCACAAGCACGCGAAAGAGGAAGACAAGAATCCACGCGTGAAAATATCCTTGAGATACTCGCCTTTCAATTGCAAACCGAAGCCGCGCAAAACTTGAAACCCGATTTAGAGGCGATTGATGATCTCCAACGCCTTAAGCAACTGTTTCGGATCGCAATGCAAGTGGAAACTCTGGAAGAGTTCACGCAAGCGTTGAACGAAAACAACGAATAATACCAAAACCAAATGAAAGGAAAACTGATGAAAAAAACACATTTTATGATCCTCGGTAGGCGAGGTTTCCTAACCTCGCCAGGACAGAGTGTCCAAATCCTTCTAAAATCTACCATAACTTTAGCTATCTTATTGTTACTAACTTTTGGACCACAGACCACGTTCGCGCAAAATATTCCATCCAAAGTACTTAGAGGACACACGGGTTCTGTCACTGGTGTAGTTTTCAATCCGGATGGGAGTAGACTGGCGAGTGGGAGTTCTGACAAAACTATCGGCTTATGGGATGGTGTTTCTGGTGCACATATAGCAACACTTAGACACACGGGTTCTGTCACTGGTGTAGTTTTCAGTCCGGATGGGAGTAGACTGGCGAGTGGGAGCCAGGACGGTGACGTTCGCTTATGGGATGGTGTCTCCGGTGATCCTATAGCAACGCTTAGAGGACACACGAGTTCTGTCAATAGTGTAGTTTTCAGTCCGGATGGGAGTAGACTGGCGAGTGGGAGTTATGATAATACCGTTCGCTTATGGGATGGTGTTTCTGGTGATCCTATAGCAACGCTTAGAGGACACACGAGTTCTGTCAATAGTGTAGTTTTCAGTCCTGATGGGAGTAGACTGGCGAGTGGGAGTTCTGATAATACCGTTCGCTTATGGGAGGGTGTCTCTGGTGATCTTATGGCAAGGCTTGAAGGACACACGCGTGGTGTTTCTGATGTAGTTTTCAGTCCTGATGGGAGTAGACTGGCGAGTGGGAGTTGGGACGCTACCATTCGCTTATGGGATGGTGTCTCTGGTGATCCTATAGCAACGCTTGAAGGACACACGCCTAGTGTTAATGGTGTAGTTTATAGTGTTAGTAGTGTAGTTTTCAGTCCCGATGGGAGTAGACTGGCGAGTGCAAGTGCGGACAGAACCATTCGTTTATGGGATGGTGTCTCTGGTGATCCTATAGCAACGCTTGAAGGACACACGGGTAGTGTCAATAATGTAGTTTTCAGTCCTGATGGGAGTAGACTGGCAAGTTCGAGTGCGGACAGGACCATTCGCTTGTGGGAGTTGTGGGAGTTACCCGATACTCGTATAAGTATCACTCCATTACCAGTGGATGATCCGGCTATCGGGGAGAAATTAACTTTGAAAATTGACATTACCGGCGGAAAGAATATTAAAGGATATCAAGCCAAGATTATTTTTGATGATACAGCACTCCGCTATGTGGAGAGTGCCAACGGGAACTTCCTGCCCGCCGATGCATTTTTTGTGCCACCAGTCGTTGAAGGGAATCAGGTGACACTCGGTGCAACCTCTGTCGCTGATGATAGCAGCGGGGACGGTACACTCGCAATCTTAACGTTTGAAGTGATTGCCATTAAAGAGTCAACACTAACTTTGTCTGAGATCGTTATCGTTAATAGCACTGGTGATCGTCTCGGTTTCTATTTTGGAAATCGAAAATCTGTTGTTGGTGTACCACGACTGCGAGAGGATGTTAATCTTGATGGCGTTGTGGATATTTTAGATTTACAACTCGTCGCCTCAGGTTTTGGCAAACCAAGACAAACAATTATCTTACGTGATACGGTAGTTGTTAGTGGGGATGTTAATGGGGATGGTGACGTTGATATCGTTGATCTTGTACTGGTTGCAGGTGCATTAGGCAATAAAGCGGCAGCACCTTCCGTCTACGCACAGACGGGAAGACTCTTCACGGCAGCAGATGTCAAACTGTGGTTATCTCAGGCACAACACTTAAACTTAATAGATGCACAGTCGCAACGCGGGATTCTTTTCCTTCAGCAGCTACTTGCAGCGTTTACCCCGAAAAAGACTGCACTCTTGCCGAACTATCCCAATCCATTCAATCCTGAGACATGGATACCCTATCAGTTAGCAGAATCTGCCGATGTCACGTTGACTATCTATGCAATAGATGGCACAGTGGTACGAACTTTGGCATTGGGGCATCAATCACCGGGTCTCTATCAGAACCGCAGTCGGGCGGCACACTGGGATGGTAAAAACAATCTTGGCGAGTCGGTCGCCAGTGGAGTCTATTTTTATACACTCACCGCGGGCAATTTTACTGCTACGCGCAAGATGCTGATACGGAAATAATTAAACCGAATACAATTGCGGTCCGAAAGATTGACGTATTTTCTTTAGGAAATGATATAATATTCTCGGTCTGGAAACTTTATATTTTTATCAAAAACAGAAAGGTAAAATAATGGAACATCAAGTCACACTCAATATTCCCGATGCCGTGTACCGACGTGCTAACCAAATTGCCAAAACGCAAGGGGTCAAATTAGAGAATGTCCTTGTAGGTGTGTTGAGTGCGTATTGTTCTCCTGACAATGGTCTTTTGACTGAAACAGAGAAACTGGCATCTATTGCAACAAGCATAGAATCAACAGATTGGTGGGATGTTGAAGGCGATAAGGAATGGGACGCATGGACACCCTAAAACCTACAATGGAAGTGGGAAGTATAAGATGAACACATATCATAAAAAATACGATGTCATAGTTGTAGGAGCAGGTCATGCAGGGTGTGAAGCCGCACTCGCCGCTGCGCGCATGGGCTGCGAAACGCTCATCGTAACTATCAATTTAGATACGATTGCCAAGATGTCTTGTAACCCCGCCATTGGCGGTCTCGCCAAAGGACATCTCGTCAAAGAGATAGACGCGCTGGGCGGGGAGATGGCAAAAAACATTGACAAGACCGGCATCCAATTCCGCCGCTTGAACACCAAAAAGGGACCGGCGGTACGATCCAGTCGCGCCCAGGCAGACAAAAAAGCTTATCAAGATGAAATGAAACGTGTGCTGGAAGGACAAGAACACCTCGACATAAAACAGGTGTTGGTAGAAGAATTGCTAACCGAAAATGGGCGGTGCATTGGAATTAAAAGCCAAACACAAACAGCATATTATGGAGATACTGTCATTCTGACCACAGGCACTTTTCTGAGAGGCCTCATCCATATCGGAGATGTATCTTACAGTGCTGGCAGGGCAGGCGAATCCTCCGCTGAAAAACTTTCTGAAAGTTTTCTGAATCTTGGCTTTGAGATCGGTAGACTCAAAACAGGCACACCACCCCGCGTCAATGCACATTCCATTGACATTAGCCGGATGGAGATTCAACCAGGTGATGAAGACCCGCTACCGTTTTCCTTCTCCACTGAGCAAATAACACAGCCACAAGTGCCGTGTTACCTCACCTATACAAATGAAAAAACACACGATGTAATTAAAGAAAATCTTCACCGTTCCGCGATGTACAGTGGGCGTATTGTTGGTATCGGTCCCCGCTATTGCCCCTCCATTGAAGATAAAGTGACCCGTTTTGCTGAAAAAACAGAACATCAGGTCTTTGTAGAGCCAGAAGGATTAGATACCGATGAGATTTATCTTAACGGCATCTCAGCGAGTTTGCCTGAAGATGTACAGGTAGAAATGGTGCATAGTATCAAAGGCTTGGAGAACGCTGAGATTATGCGCTTTGGATACGCAGTAGAATACGACTTTGCCCCTGCTACGCAACTCCAGCCGACACTTGAAACAAAAACGGTTCCCGGACTCTATTTTGCTGGACAACTCAACGGCACGACCGGCTATGAGGAAGCCGCCGCACAAGGACTTATGGCAGGCATCAACGCTGCTTTGAAAGTGAAGGGCGAAGAACCGCTTATCCTTGATAGATCCCAGGCATATATCGCTGTTCTCATTGACGATTTAGTTACGTTGGACATCCGTGAACCTTATCGCATGTTCACATCACGTGCGGAATATAGGTTGGCGTTACGGGAAGATAATGCAGACCTACGGCTCACCGAAATCGGTAGACAGATTGGACTTGTTGATGATAACACATACAGCAGATTCCAAAAGAAAGCATCGTTTATCAAAGCAGAACTGAAGCGATTAGACGAAACACGTTTGATTCCAAACGCAGCAACTATTGATCGATTGGCAGATATCGTCCAAACAGGTGAACTAAAACAACCCACGTTATTAGCAGACCTGCTCAAACGTCCTGAACTCAGTTATGAACACATAGCACGTTTGGCACCGACAGACGAAGAACTACCACCAGCGGTCAAAGAACAGGTTGAAATCCAAATAAAATATGATGGCTATATCCAACGGCAACAACGACAGATTCACCAATTCAAAAAATTAGAAAATCTTCGCATTCCGGATACGTTCAACTATGTGGATGTGCGCGGACTGAAAACTGAAGCACGTGAGAAACTTGAAAAAATCCGTCCTGCCTCTATAGGACAAGCTTCGCGTCTGCCTGGCGTTTCGCCAGCAGACATCTCTATTTTAATGGTGATGCTGCATCAGCAAAACCGGTAGTTTGATACGATGGAGGTATTTGAGACACTGAATTAGAATAATTGCCAAGAAAATATGGAAACGCAATTCCGTCATCAACTTGAAGAAGTGTTCAAAAGTAACGGATTTCCACTGACCCCGATTCAGATTGAACAGTTGACTGTGTACCGCTCTGAATTGCAACGGTGGAATTCACATATAAATCTAACGGCACTTAACGACAACACTGAAGTAATTTATAAACATTTCCTCGATTCTGTCAGTGTTCTTGAACATTTTGCTATTAAAGATGGTCAAACAGTTATTGACATTGGAACCGGTGCCGGATTTCCTGGGGTTGTACTTAAAATCTATATCCCCAATATCCGACTAACACTTGTTGAAGCCTCCCATAAGAAGGTGGCGTTTCTCAAATATCTGGTTTCTCAATTGGGTTTAGATTCGCCAATTCAGGTCTTAGCGAAGCGCGCTGAAATTTGTGCTAAAAACGATACGTTTATGAGGACTTATGACTGGGTTTTGACACGTTACGTTGCCTCACTGGTAGACTCAGCCGAATACTGTTTACCGTTGCTCAATGCTACAGGTAGATGGGTAGCATATAAATCCAGTGAGAAAGATGTAGAGATTCGCCAAAGCATTAAAGCACTACAGAAACTTGGTGGAGAAATTGAAGGAGTGTACGATAGTCCAATTTCACAACTCAATCGTTGCTACATTGTTGTGCGTTGTGTTGATGGTGAAATCTAATACACCGGGTAATTTTTCTTTTATCATCACGCTCACGCAGATGATTTAGTATGTACGGCAATAGCAATTCGCCGGTGAAGGAGTTTTATGTAATGTTTGAGATTACAACGGACGCTGTAAACACGGCAGTTGTCCACGTGCAAGGGAAAATTATTGGCAATACAGTAACAGAATTCCGCAAAGAAATAGAACAGCAGCTGCAAAATGGGAATAACAAACTGATTATTGATCTGAAGAACGTCCCACTCCTTGACAGTACTGCACTTGGCGTCATTATTGTCACCATGCAAATTTTGCAAAGATCGGGGGGAAAATTGGTGCTGCTAAATCCACAAAAAACTGTTAGTAGTATATTAGAAGTTACGCGTCTTACGTCAATTTTAGAGGTGTACGAAACTAAGGAAGCCGCGCTCAACGCTTTTTCGTAAGTTGAGGATTCAACAGAGTAATGATTGATGTCATATTAGTTCCCATCGGGTACGGAGAATCTGAATCTTAAAGGAGAGCAGCGATGAAAGAGAAAAAACCTGCAATGCGTACTCGGTTTAAGATGGGATTGCGCAGCCAACAAGTTCTTCTGTTTCTGCTTGTTTCGCTTACGCCGTTATTAATTGTTTCACTGACAATCAAAAGGTTGGGTGAAAACGCTTTGAGAAGCAGCGTTGGTGAAGGTATGGCTTTATTAGCACAAGCAAAACTCAACGAAGCGGATCGCTCTATTTCAGAGAGGATGCGAAAAATCCTTGCGGAGATACCGAATATTCAAAAAGAGATTCGAGATCCAGTTATAAAATCTAACAATGCTAAAGGAAATTATAATGTTTTTTTTGAAGTGTGGAGCAATTTAGGGGGTAGTATTCGGTTGTTGGAAACTTATACTGGTAGCAGGAACAGAAGACGCATCCGTAGAAATGGAAGTGAGGTTACAATTACAAATGCTGATGGGTATGTTCTCCGCTCAAACAATTCAAAATTAGATTTCGATCCGAGAAGGGATCTACCGTATCGGGTTGATGACCAAGTTTGGTGGGATAGAGCTTTCAACAACAGTGAAGGTTCTCGATACATTGAGGATGTCACCTATGATCAGGAGCACAGTGCGTATACTCTTTCAATGGCATTTCCGATTCGCGGGAAAAGTCCGCGATCGTCTTCTGACACTGGATACATAGCTGTCGGTGTACTCAGACTTGTTCTTTTAGTGCCGGAACTTTCCAATGTTGTTGAATTGCTACCAGACATGCAAAAGGCACATACCATTCTGACAACTCAATCTGGAAAAGTAATTGCCGCTTCACCACAAAGTAAGTACAAGATAGGTGATGTGATATCAACGGAAAATGCTACAATGAGAGCAATAATAGAAGCGAAAAAAGCGAAAAGGGGAGCGGAGGAGGGAAAATACTACGGCTATGAAGCCTCAGGTGAAGTAGATCGTTTCGGTGAATCTCGTGTTTATGGATGGGCGAGTACACGACCAGCAAGATGGAAATCGTGGAAAACCGAGCCAAATTTCAGTAACTGGATTGTTTTTGTTTCATATCCAAGCTCCGAAGCTTACGCAGGGGTTGTGAAACTGAACGAGTATGTCTTGTGGGTTACCATTCTATCATGTGTAATAGTTATACCGATCGCTTATGCGGTGGCAAAACGTATCTCTCAGCCGGTTATGCAGCTCGCACAAGTAGCAAAACGTATCGGCCAAGAAGCAAAAGATGTTGTCCAAGAAGAGTCTGATCAAGTCCGCAAACAGATAGCAAATATGCAGTGGTACCAAAATGAAGAAGCTGAACTTATCTCAATCCACAGTAAGAATGAAGTCGGGATGTTGGCACAAGAATTCAACGATATGCACCGTAATTTAAAAATTGCTGTTGAAAAACTCATTAGTGCCGAACAACAGATGACGACTATTGTTGATTGCCTCGGTGAAGGACTCATTGTGGTTGATGTTCGCGACCGAATCCTTTACTTTAACCCCGCTGCTAAGCATCTGCTTAACTTTAATGAGACATCACAGTTTCCTGATCGATTTACCGAATTGCTACGTATCACGAATTTGACTGTTTTGGCAAATACACACGGACAGGATACGCGAACAACAGTTGAAATCAACTTAGACCAAGAAGGTGAAAATCGTATTCTTCGTGTTGTGACAAGCCAATTTTCTTCGGTTAGCACAACCGCAGATACTGATAGTTCTTCTAATGAAAATACCGAGATGGCGGGAATGGTCTATGTTTTTGATGATATAACGCGTGAACATGAAATTGATAAGATGAAATCTGATTTTGTAGCACTTGTCTCCCATGAATTGAGAACTCCGTTGACTTCAATCATCGGATTTATCTCACTGATACTGGATGGAAAAGCTGGACCGATTAACGAAGTCCAACAACAGAGTTTGACCCGCGCACATCGCCAGTCGGAACGGCTCGCCACAATGATTAATGATCTGCTTGATATTTCACGTATTGAAGCGGGACGGATTGTAATGAAACTTGAGCCAGTGGACCTCGCTGAGATTGCGCAGCAACGGATTGAGGAACTCAAACCACAAGCCGACGAAAAGACAATCAAATTGGATTTAAGCGTTCAACCTGATTTACCCGATCTAAACGGGGATGCGGAATATCTCGGTCAAATTTTAACAAATCTGATAGGAAATGCCATCAAATTCACGCCGTCAAACGGCGAAGTAAACGTGAAAATGTCCCGTAAGGATTGTCCTATAAAAGAAGATAGTGTTAGGGATGAAAACGATGGCATTCATGTTGAGGTGATAGACACTGGCCCTGGTATCCCTGCTCAAGACCGTGAAGATGTCTTTGACAAATTCCGACAACTTAGTAATATTCAAACTCGGGAACAGGGCGGTACCGGCTTAGGTCTTCCAATCGCACGCGGATTCGTTGAAGCACATAAAGGGAAAATCTGGGTAGATGTAGGCGAAAATGATAAAGGTTGCAACTTCCAATTTTGGATTCCGTTTTTATCATAGAGACTTTATTTTTACACCGACGAATTATGATTATTTGAGGGTGTAAATTAGGTGGACACAGCAGTAGAGGATATGATGGCAAACGATCTAAAAAGAAAATATAGAGATTGGAAAGAGTGGGCGATCACGGCAGACCAAAACGATGAGGGTTGGCAGGAAGATTATCCCAAGTGGGGTTTTTTGATGGAAGCCGCTATTTACGAAATGACCCGACAATCCCCAAAACGAGAGGATATCCAGTATATTGACAAATGCTGGGCCATTTCGAAAGAAGGAGAACATCTTGCTGATTATGCAAGAACCCACATAGATCGATGTTGGGACGTATTGCTTTTACTGACAAAGTCGGCATACGCAAGTACGCGATGGCAAGTGTATGATGTTCTTAGCTGTGCAGGTCGAAAGGCGGAAAATCTCTTAAAAAAAGGGCTTCAAGACCCAGACGACTACTGCAAGCGGCGAGCACTCCTCAGCTTGGCCCGTCTTTATCCAAATGACGCCAAAGAAATCGCTGACCAATTCTGTCAACACAAGGACCCTTACATAAGACGAGCTGCCTTCGAGATGGCTATTGCCTCGAAAGACACAGTCTTCATTGATCGTATAAGACAACTGTTTCTTCAGGATCCTGTTTGGCACGTTACGGGAGAAGGCGTCCTTCCAACAATAGAGATCAGGCGAAAGGAAAACAGCGATGGCGTGCTGTAATTTCATTAACCAAATTTCTGAATTGAAAACTTAAGGCTAAAGATATGTCCGAAACAATTTTTGTGTCTCCAACGGCACAAACAGCTGAAACCATTTTGGTAATTGATGATGATACTGATATCCTGGCTCTACTCGAAATGAGTTTGGCTTCTGATGGATTCCATGTCATCACCGCCAATAACGGTATAAATGGGATCCAACTTGCTAAAGCGGACCAACCGGACCTGATTCTGCTTGACGTTATGATGCCGCAGATGGATGGCTTACAAGTAATTGAGAAACTAAAAGCAGATAGTGAAACAAATGCAATTCCCGTCCTATGGTTGACAGCGAAATCACAAACTGTGGACAAATTACGCGGATTAGAAGTTGGTGGGGATGACTATATTACAAAACCTTTTGATTTGCGTGAGGTGACTGCTCGGATTAACGCAGTTTTAGGGCGAACACGCCCTGTAAAATACATCAATCCATTGATCAATGCGATGGGAGAAAGTTTCAGCGAGGCAGGTGTAGCTGAACTCGGTTCGCATCTCCAAGCAGCTGCCGAAATTCAACTCAAGTTACTTCCAGAGAAGCCGCCTACCTTTACCGGTTTCGACTTCGCAACCATGTTCCGAAGTTCAACCTCTGTTTCTGGTGACTTTTATGATTTTATCCCACTTAGCGACACACGTCTCGGCATCGTGTTAGGCGATGTAAAAGGACATGGAATTCCAGCTGCACTTTTAATGGTAATGATCCAGACAGCTTCACGTCTATTAAGTAATGAAGCGGATTCAGGGCAAATGCCAAACGCGCATTTGCCCGCAACGGTTTTAAAACGTATTAATACTTTACTTTTTCATAACACAGACCTTGAACAATTTGCCACAATGGTATACGGTATATTAGAAATAGACACGGGAAGGTTTACTTATTCTAATGGAGGACACTGTCCACCAATTCATTTTATTAAAGGCTTAGAAGGCCCTAAACAAACCGAAAAAAGTAAACATCAAGTGGAGTTACTTGAAACTGGTGGAATGCTAATAGGCGCGTTTGATATCGCAACTTTTTCGTCAGAAACCTGTCTATTATCTCCAGGAGATGTCCTTTTACTTTATACCGATGGGGTAACCGAAACTGAGGGGCAAACACCAAATAACTTCTATGGTGAAGAACGTTTGATTGACTGCTTCTCAAAAAATCTAACACTATCCGCTGAAGCACTTTGTGATGTTCTTCAAACGGAATTGAAAGAATTTAGCGGAACGACACAACTCAAGGATGACCGCGCCGTTGTTGTAATTAAACGCACTGATGCGAAGGCAACTTCAACTTAGTTGCATTGCAGGAAATTTATTTGAATGATATACAACACGGACATTTGCATTCACAAAGAAGGAGCCTAAAACGTGGGCGAGAAAACCCAATGGAGAATTTTCCTTTCTCTCCCAAGCACAATGCAGTTGATTTATCTACTCGACACTGTTTGCAGTGATATTCTGAGAGAGATGAATTTTGATGAAGAAGCGCAGGAGCATGTGAACCTAGCTGTCATTGAAGCAGGGACAAACGCAATCAAACACGGCAATAAAGAAGATATTAATAAGACGGCGACATTTGAGTTTCTTATTGAAGATGAGAAACTCACGATTGTTGTAACTGATGAAGGGCCTGGGTTTCAGCGCGAAAATGTTGCGAATCCACTTGAACCAGAAAATCTACTGAAAAGCAGTGGACGCGGCCTTTTCCTGATGGAAGCGTGCATGGACGAAGTGAGCTACGAGGCTGAAGGCACCATTGTCAAGATGGTTAAATTTAAGCAAAGCCCGAATTTGTAGCTCCAGATAGCTGGAGAATGTCACGTACGTTAACAGATACTAATCCAAAAGGAGTACCTTGACATTAACGAATGTTTATATTCTAACAAAGTTGGCTTATCTGTGCTTTCAGGAAGGCAAAATTTTAAAAGAAGGAGTATTTATGCAAATCAACCTACGACATAAAGGGAGTGTTACTATTTTAGATATTGAGGGTAACCTTGTTGGCCCTAATACAATTGCACTGAAAAACATCATTGATAACCAAATTCAAGAGGCCAGTGGTGAACCAGTATTTATGATTTTAAATATGGAACGTGTCCAAATGATGGATAGTTCTGGATTGGGTGTAATTGTTGCTGCCTATGCATCTATCAGACGCAATAATGGCAGAGTGGTTCTCCTCAACATCGGTGGAAACATTAGAAGTCTTATTATTATGGCTAAACTTGTAACGATATTTGACCGATATGATACAGAAGCAGAGGCAATTGCAAGTTTTCTTTAATGCTAAATTATCACTAAATTTATACCGACCACGCATAGATTACCCGTTTACAAACTCTAATGGATCAAAATATGGAAACTACGCGAAACGCCGAAATAGCAGAGGAAAGTATCGGTTTATGGCACAAATGCACGTATTGTAATGAGGTGTCTTTCCGAGGAGAATTAGAACGAAACGGTTTTATCTGCCCAAAGTGTAAAGAATTATTTCCTTTATCTATTGAAAATCGCCTAAAGCTTCTTATGGATGAGAATGCTCCTGACACCGCTGATGGATTTTCAGGTGAGCCTACAGAGTCTACAATTGATATTCTTGCTACTGAAGAGGATATTGCCGGCTATACGGTCAGTTTGTTTATTTTGCACCCAGATTCTCCCCTTCTACAGCAACATTTGCAGGTATTTTCTGAAGCAATTGGGCGTGCGTTGAAAGAATCAATTCCTCTGCTTTCTATTTTCACGGCGAGTCCGGTTGAATCGCAAATTTCCTTTTCTGAAATTGTGCCACTGTTTCTACAGTTAGAGGAATTAGCGGAAAAATCACTGCCACATTTAACTATTTTGACTGAAACGAGTATTGGACAGTTTGCACCATATCTGCCTGTTGGTGAAATCGTTATAGCAGAGTGTGCATCACGATTAGAAAATGCATCTCGATTTCAACCACAACCAGCTTTACATGCACCTGAAGAACAACTTCTCCCTGAAAAGAATCGCGAACTAAACTCACGTACTCCAGACATTAGTGTAGACTGCTATATTCCACGCCTGGAGTTGCCCACGGTGTTAGCGCGGTTATTGAAGTTTTTCGCTACAATTGATTGAGAATAGTCAAACATTATAGTATCTACACCTACAGAACACTAAAGTAAAATTTATCCATGATCTAACTCAAGTTATCTATGAAAATCAAAAAAACATGTTGTAAATCGTTATGGTTTCGGATATTGTTTGTATCTGTTATAGGCATACTTGGCTACAACACTCTTATCTACGCAGAAGATGCTGAAGAATGGATGCCTGATCCAAACTTGCGGCAAGCAGTGCGCGAGGCTTTAAAACTACCGGCAGACGAACTCTTGACGAAGGATAAGATGCCCCGGCTAAAGGATCTCAATGTGCGGGATAGCGGTATCACCGACATAGCTGGATTAGAGTTTGCGACGAAACTCAGAGTATTACATTTGGATAAGAATCCCATAACAAACCTGCGCCCATTGGCAAATCTAATAAACTTAGACAGACTCTCTCTGGTGGAGAATGGAATTTCCGATATCACACCGCTGGCGGGCCTGACGAAGCTCAGAGTATTGCACCTGAGTAGAAATCCTATAACAGACCTACGTCCTCTGGCAAATTTGACACAACTCGTGGAGCTACATTTTTGGCACTTTCCCGCCAATCCGACAAATCTTGATCTGCGTCCGTTGACGAATCTTATCAACTTAGAGGTGCTCTCTCTGGCGGGGAACGGGATTACGGATATCACACCACTGGTGGGACTCAAGAAACTTCGGGAATTACATATTGCAAATAATCACATTGAGGACTTTAGTCTGCTTGCCGAATTGACAAATCTCGAAAAGCTATGGATTCAGAAAAATTGGACGAGAGATATAAGCCCACTACTCTCTTTAAATCTTATAGAGTTCCACTATGATGAGGTGTGTGATCTCATTCCACTGCGTGATTCAGTTGAATCACGCATTAAAAATAGAAATTTTCCATCAATAGTAGGAATACATCCCGATGGCGAAGAATCTACCAACTATGACTTTAATTATGGTACATCTTTGGGGTTGTCCTGGAAGACATCACAAACAGAACCATTTGGCTTAAGAACTCAACTTTCAGGCGATATTGAAGAGGCAAAAGCAATCCATCAACAACTACTTCAACGTAACCCCAATATGCTATTTTTTAGGGAAGTACGTATTCATAACCATCTACCACCAAACAACAGGGCTTTTCCAGTTGATTCTGATTTTTGGCTTCGAGATAGTGAAGGTAGAATAGTCCAAAATTCAAATGGTGAGTATATGATGAACCTTTTAAATCCAGATTTACAGGATTTGCTTATTGAAAGGATTGTAGGGTTTTCCGAATGTGGTATTTTTGATGGTATTCTATTGGATGGGTTTGGTGGTGATGCATCATTCGGAGACTGGTTTGCTTATGAATTAATTATTGAAGCACGCAACCGTATTTTACGAGGAGTCCGAGAGCAGGTGCGTGATGACTTCCTAATCATTGTAAATGCGGGGCGAAATAAACCTGTTCAGTATGCAGAATACGTCAATGGTTCCGCGATGGAACCGGGTGAAGACTATAAAGGAACTGCTGGCGGCACATATAAACTGCTTCAAGTGCTCGATGAGACATTACTCTGGAATGAAAAACACTTGCGACAACCAACTGTTAACTGGGGCGAAGGATTCCTTTTGCCGGATCAACCACCGGACAGTCCGGACAATCAAAGACGAATGCGTATGTTTACAACAAGAGGGCTGACGCACTCTGATGGCTACGTTCGCTTAACTTATCCAGCCGGTAGTTGGAACAAGTGGATGGACTCCCATAATTTCTGGTATGATTTCTGGAATGCTGATCTTGGACAACCTATTGGAAAAAAGGGACAACTCTGTGACAACTGTGAAGGACTCTTTGTTCGAGAGTTCACCAACGGCTGGGCAGTTTACAACCGCAGCGGGAAGGCACAAAAAATTCAGTTCTCAACGCAAGCCATTGGTGTAGAAAGTGGTATCACAAGCACAACACACATCATCCCAGATTTAGATGGCGAGATGTATCTGAAACAGGAACCCGGTATAACTGCTGATGGTACCGTCAAAGTGTTAGACCTTGCGATAGAGACCCCACCAGAATTGGCATCAGAATGGATGCCTGACGCGGCATTGCGCGCCGCAGTTCGAGAGGCACTCGGGCTGCCCGCAGCGGCACACTTGACAAAAGAGAAGATGCTATGGCTTGTGCGTAATCTGAGAGCAGACCACAAAGGCATTGTTAATATAACAGGCTTAGAGTTTGCAACAAATCTCGCCGCTTTACGCCTGAGTGGGAATCCAATAACAGACCTGCGCCCGCTTACTAACTTGACTACTCTTGAAAATCTGTATCTTTCAAATCTCTCTCCAGAAACGCCAACGCTTGACATCACTCCGTTGGCGAATCTCATCAACTTAGAGCAGCTCACTCTGATAAATAGTAAGGTTTCGGATATTAGTCCACTTGCGGGACTGAAGACACTTCGGGAGTTAAGTCTTTCAAATAACCAGATTGAAGACTTTAACCCGCTTGCTGGACTTACAAATTTGGAAGGGTTGTGGATTAGGAACAATCCAGCTACCGATTTTAGTCCACTCGCTGGATTAAATCTCACCGAATTTCGGTCCGATGCGGATGTCAATGACGATGGCATTGTGAATATCTTAGATTTAGTTGCTGTCGCGAATGCCTTTGGCGAAGCAGAACCCGATCTCAATGGTGATGGTGTTGTAAATATCCAAGATTTAGTTATTGTGGCAAATGCGTTTTAATGATTGAGTAAACAATGAACAGAGATTCAACAAACTCAAATCAGGTGTCTATTTAGACAAATTAATAGCAAGACAAAAGGGTAAATGGGATGGAACAGAAACCGTCTATTTTGATCGATAGATTAGCACAGGAATTTCACAAACATTTCGGTCATCCACCGGATTTCATTGTGTCTGCACCAGGAAGGGTTAACCTAATCGGTGAGCATACAGATTACAATGACGGTTTTGTGTTTCCTGTCGCTATTGATAAATATCTCCACATTGCTGCGCGCAAACGTTCTGACGACCAAGTGCACCTTCATGCTTTAGATATGAATGAGGCATGCACCTTCAATTTGGGGACAATTGAGGACGCAAAGACACCTCCGTGGGGTAATTATCTGAGGGGTGTTGCGCACTTCTTACAAGAACAGGTCTTACGAAAAAGTGGCCACACGTTGAACGGCATATCTGCTGTAATTGCTGGAAATGTCCCAATTAGTGCGGGACTTAGCTCTTCTGCTGCGCTTGAAGTAGCGTCAGCGCTCGCTTTTTTAGGGGTATGTGGCTTAGAAATAGCAAACACAGGTATAAATTCTAATAGTGAGATTGAATTGATCCAACTGCCCCCGATGGAGTTAGCAGCGCTATGTCAACGTGCAGAAAATGAATTTGCTGGTGTCAACTGTGGCATCATGGACCAATCTATCTCTTTATTAGGAAAAGCAGATCACGCGCTGTTTTTAGATTGCCGTTCACTTGAATACAAGCAGATCCCACTCAACTTAACCGATATTCTGCTTGTCATCTGTAATACCAATGTCAAACGTGAACTTGCTTCTTCAGAGTATAATAAGCGGCGTGCTGAATGTGAAAAAGGGGTTGAGATTTTGCAGCAGTGGATGCCTACTATTACCTCACTTAGAGATGTGACGTTAGCAGATTTCAAAAAATATGAAGCAGAACTACCTCAGATTACACAAAAAAGGTGTAGATATGTTGTAGAAGAAAACACGCGAGTGCAAAGTGCTATAGATGCCCTCGCAGCGAAAGAGATAAACACCTTTGGCAAACTCATGAATGCTTCACACACAGGTCTACGCGATGCTTATGAAGTCAGTTGTGATGAGTTAAATATATTGACGGATATTGCACAAAGTATTGATGGTGTTATCGGCGCAAGAATGACAGGAGCAGGTTTTGGGGGATGTACAGTGAATTTAGTCTACCAAGACGCTGTAGAGGAGTTGCAGGACCGGGTAATGAAGGAATATCCGCGTCGCACAGGCATTGAACCTGACATTTATATATGTAACGTTGGTGATGGCGCGCGTATTAAATGGAATTCCTACGGTTAGGCGGCTTTTGGCAGTCAGCAATCCACGGACGAAGAAGTGATTCAGAAATTCTAATATCAACAACTACTTAAAAAATGAAATATAGCATAGGAATTGATCTCGGTGGAACTTATATTAAAGCAGGTTTGTTGGCAGCAGATGGTAAACTTTCGTGCCGCATGGTCGTTTCTACTTGTGTGGATGAAGGTGCAAGAGCAATAGCAACCCGTATTGCTCAGACAATCTACCAAATTATTGAATTAGCGGAAAAGGAAGACAAAAAGGAAATTGTCGGTATCGGCTTGGGGGCGGCAGGACTCATCATCGCTGACAGTGGTGTTATCCATTTTTCACCGAACTTTCCTGGATGGAGCGATGTCCCGCTATTGAATTATGTTACTGAAGAACTTGGCGGCTTAGACCTGCCACTCTATATTGACAACGATGTCAATGCGATGGTCCTAGGTGAACTGCATCACGGTGCGGGGGTCGGTTATGAAAACGCCGTAGGACTCACGCTCGGCACAGGTGTTGGCGGTGGTGTCGTCATCAACAGAAAGGTCTACCATGGAAGTTGGAATACAGCAGGCGAACTAGGACATACGGTGGTGCAACCGGATGGTCGTAAGTGTGGATGCGGTAATCACGGTTGTCTCGAGGCTTACGCCGGCGCGAGACACATTGTAGAGCGAACACAACAGCAAATAGCAGAAGGGAAGAAAACCTGTTTGGACTCGGGAGTCCTGACCCCGAAGCAAATCGCTGAAGCAGCAACCGCGGGAGATGAACTGGCACTTAATATTTGGGCGGAAACAGGTAGATATATCGCTGTTGCGTTGACATCTATAGCACATATCCTTAACCCGCAAATAGCGATCATTGGTGGAGGAATTGCTGCAGCAGGGGAAAACCTACTCTTTCAACATATTCGTGAAGAGTTTACTAAACGAACAATGGACATTCCCGGTGGTATGGAAATTGTTCCAGCAAAATTAGGAAATGACGCAGGATTCGTCGGTGCAGCAATGTTGGTATATAACAATTGATAAAGGAAAAAGGAGCACGTTTAAATGAGGTTTTTCGGTGATTCGACAAATACCACACAGTATTCATCTTTAATTTGGATACGGACTTGTCAGATTTTAGCGATGTTTGCACTATCTGTATCTATAACTGGATGTGCAAAGATGCGGAGTGGACTCGTAGATTTCTTCCGACCAGAGCGGATAGTCCCAGTTTTTGATCCGGATGCAACAATTACGCCACAGACAGGCACCGTTATTTATGTAGAAAACGGAATAGTCGTAATGACGGTGGCACTCAATGATGTGAAAAATGTTGATGCGTTTGGAGTTCTTATTTACAACAGAACAAATCACTGGATCAGTTTAAAAAAAGAGGATTGTCAGATGTTGGATCAAGCAGGCAACATTGTAAAACAGATTGACAAATCGCAGCTATCATTCTATTTAAAAAAGAATGATAGACCGAATCTGCCCCCTGAATTTGCAGCAGATGTTTTCCGATATGACAAGACTATTCGTGTACAAGGGGGGTATGCTGTTCTACCAACAGATGATTTAAAGAAGACGAACATTATGCCGAAAAACAGTTCATTATTCTATCTCTATTTTCCAAAACGCAGTATCAAATCTAATAATCTGCGTATTATTATTCCCGGTGTGACGAGCGAATTCAATGATCAGCAGACAACGTTTGTTTTCAAATTTAAGGTACAGCGAGGTTGATGTAAAATTAATCCTGCCAATACCGGATCCAGGGGATCGTTCCTCAAATTCCTTTCTTTCTTTTCTTATCAATACTTCAATAAAGTTTGCCCGCAGTGGCTTTATTCTCGTCTGTGTTTCTCTCCTATGCTATGCAAGTTGCACTGTGCCTGAACCTAATGGGAAAAGCGCGCAGCATCCTCTAATATCTTCAAAAGTAGATTTTGTTCCTTCAATTCGGGAGCGAGAAACCCCTCCAATATTAGGTGTTCGCTACGTTAAGACGATCGGCAGAACAGGGCAAGGTATTGGTGAGTTTCTGATGCCTATGGGACTAATTATAGATGCCTATGGGCAGCTATACGTGGCGGACGCGGGGAACAATCGCGTGCAAGTTATTGATAGTAATGGTCACTTCATTGCTGAATTCGGAAGTTACGGATGGCGTGACGGTGAGTTTGATTTCCCTAATGACGTAGCACTCAGTTTGGACACCCTCTACGTTGCAGATACAGGAAATAACCGAGTACAGTATTGCAATCTGGTGCATCGCATTTTTTATCCAATTACGACTACTTCCCAAGACTTTGAGTTTGATGGGCCTGAGGGTATCAGTCTTGGTCGGAACGGCGAAGTTTTTGTAGTCGACACCCTTAATCATCGCTGGGTCCAATTTAGTCGAAACCTCGCGCCTATTCTTACGATGGGTAGTTTCGGGAATAGTCGAGAGCAATTTTGGAATCCAACTGACCTTGTTGTGAATCCACATGGCACTGTGTATGTGGTGGATACTGGTAACCATCGCATTATGAGTTACGATTTCAGTGGAAATCCAATCCGGACGTGGGGTGAGAAGGGGAGTGCGCTCGGGCAGTTCCAAGAACCGAAAAGACTTGCCGTAGACGCTTGGAACTATTTGTATGTTACAGATAGTGGAAATAGACGCATTCAGGTTTTTACATCAGAAGGACACACTGTTATAGAATTCACCGTGAAGACACTATTGAATCCTTGTGGAATCGCTGTTTCACAGAGAGGACAGATATTTGTGACCGACACTGAGGCAGGGGATATTAAAATCTTTCAGGTGATATTCAAGACAACCTCAACATCAGATGCCAAGAAAGCAGAATTGCAACAACGGTAATGGAAGGACTCAAAAATGGAAAGGTAGAAGGATGGCAAAGCATATACAAATCTTACTTTCCATCCTTTCATTTTTTTTCTGCTTTCTTTTTTTTATAGATGCACAAACGCAAGCCCCAAAGCAGAACCCTCCACTAAAACTTCCCACATTCTCTATAATTGAGAAGATAGAAAATTTTCGGTTAGAAACAGACAGCGCGGCGTGGACAGTTAAATATCCGCCTATCTTTCCTGAAAGTGAAAAGATAACAGATAATAAAGGTCAAATACTTGTTCGCGAGAAAGAGTACCAGATAGATTATTCATCAGGTAAGATTACCTTTGATAAATCAGTCGTAGCACAGAAAGACGTAACATGGTCAATCACTTATCGTTCAATCCCTTTCACTTTCCAAAAGATATATAAGCGGGACCTCTACGGAATACCACTTGATGTAGAATTAGAATCAGCACCAAGTCCAGATGTTTCTTCTGATTTAGAAACCGAACCCACAGTCCCCGGTACACCTGCTTCAGCTCCATCTTCACAGTTAGAATATTCTGGTAGTCGCACGTTTGGTATATCTATTGGCAGCGGTCGCGCGTTGTCGCAAAATCAGGAGTTTCGTATCAATGTCCGAGGCAACGTCGCAGATAACATTGAAGTACTTGCCATGCTTTCCGACCAAGATTTGCCTATTCAACCGGAGGGAATGACTGAAGATATCCAGGACATCAATCAGAAATTATTTCGGATCATGCATCCGAACGTGACAGGTACATTAGGTGATTTCAATGCGTCCTTAGGTCCGTCCGAGTTTGTCTTTTTCCCGCGTGCACTTGAAGGTGTCAAAGTTGAAGGTAATTTTGAGAGAACCAAATTCCATCTCATTCCGAGCGCGCTGCCAAAGGGGCAATCCACAAGCAAAGTGATTCGTGGTGAGGAGGGACGCAGTGAATATCGGCTTGATGTGGGCAATCAGTTCGTTATTGTCAAAGCGGGGAGTGAAATTGTTTGGCTGAACGGAGAGAAGATGCGGCGCGGAGAAAACAACGATTACATTATCCGTGAATACGGTGATCCAATTATTGAGTTCAACAGCAAGCATCTCATAACAAGTAACGATGTAATTCGTGTTGACTTTGAGTATATTCCTGAAGACCGGGCATATCAACAAAATCTATACGGTATCAATAACGTTTTCGTGTTTCCAGGGGAATGGTTATCGCTTGGTGCTTCTTACGCTGTGGAAGCAGATTTAGATGATCCTGAGCAGGCTTTAGTCCTTTTTGATGATGACGATCTGGACGCACTCCGCCAAAATACGCTGGATCCGGATGGGGATGGGATTCTCCTTACACCACCACAGAAACATACGGTATGGGGATTAGAGAGTCGACTGAATTTTGCCGAACAGACATGGATTGATGGAGAATTCGCTTTTAGTGCAGTTGATAGAAACACGTATTCTACGGTAGACAGGAAAGATATAAACCAAGCTTGGAAATTAATCGGCTACACAAATTGGGATTTTCCTACATGGTCTAACAAGCTGCGTCCGAAAGTAATAGGCAACTTTGATCTACGATCCATGGATGCCGGTTTTTTACCTGTTGGTGCGTCCCTTAGTAATCGCACTCGCGATCGTTACGGGACACAATATACAACTGAAGGATTTGAGGACGCTTTTCTGTTCGATCCAAGTTCTATCTCGCAGGAATCTGATGAACAAACGTTAAATCTTGACTTCAAATTACTGCCGTACCAATGGCTACGGTTTGATTTAGGTGGCGGTAGGACGATTGAGGCAGCAGTGGAAGGGCAAACTACACGTCGTAATAATCTCAATTGGGGGGCAAATTTCACACCACGTTCAAGTAGAAGCAATGTTTTTTCACCTATATCCCAGCAACCGGAAAATTTATTCCAACCACCTTCGCAATATCAAAGAGACAATGGACGGAGACCGAGTTCTGTGGAAGGTGATCTTTCGCGTAAACCGACAGACAAAACTTCTATTTTGGCAAAATTCCCAAACCTTCGCTGGAATGATTATCGTAGTACATCCCTCATAGAATCAAATGAGGAGACCACAGGCACAGAAGAAAATTTCCGAAAATCAAGGCAAGAGGGAAGTCTATCCTATCTTCTTTCTCCTTTTGAATTTGTCGGCACTTATGATCGGTTCGCTTCAATTGATGATTACACCGCTGTACGCAACCGCAGACGTAACCGAACTTCTGGACGTGTTAACTTAGTTGATTTCAAATGGGTATCCATTAACACGAGTTACGAATTGGAACGGGCTTTTGGTAAAGAACCGTTATTGACGCTTGATGGCGAAACTTTAGGAATTTCTGATTGGATGCGGTCTACCACAGCGCGAACATGGAAAGTAGGTCTTTTTTCGCAGCAAGGGCAGTGGATAAATATAAAAACAAATCTTGCACGTCGGACAGTAAAAGCGCATTCAGAACTCGGCACAGATGTGGCAACACAATTAGCAGATGCAACAATCCAATTTACGCCTTTCAACCGTGCAATTGACGCTGAAGTCACTTATGAATTGGATAAAAAACTGACAACCCAACGTCGTGAGATATACACTGACATTCACCCGCTCACAGGACATAGAATCCAACCCGGCGAAGGGTATTACGTCAGATTAGATGACTTGCGATATGTAGAAGACCCAGAGGAAGGAACATATATCAAAATTTACCAGAATGTAGGGGACAAACCGACAACAGCAGTAGACGCCGCATTTCGACTCCGACTCCAACCGCGCCAATTTTTTGCCCGCCGCGCCCGAAACCAACGATCCAGAACAGATTTCGTGAGTCGAGGTGCTCTTTCCTCAGCCGCTACCGCTGACAACGAAAAACCCACAACTAAAAAGCGACAGCCATTCACGTGGTTCTTAAATGCACTCAGAATCCAGACGCGCCTATGGTTGACAGAAGAACAAGAAGCGGAAGATACTCTCTCTCTCTATCTGCTCCAAATCCTACAAGGTTCACAAACACTTTTTGGTCGGGTTAACCAACATCATCGTGTTGAATTTTCTCCTTCACCTCTTTTTAGTTTTGAAGTTAATCTACGGACAGGACGCACACTCAATCGACGGATTAATACACAAGAACGGCTGCGAAATTACCGAACGTGGGATGTCGCTTTTTCAGTCAATCCAACGCAACGTTTTTCAGTTGGTGCAAACTGGGAGCAACGCCGCGAAACTGAAAAGTATAGCCAACTCTACTTTCCTGAACTTGACTCAATGGAAGTGGAAGGGATGCCGAACCCTAATTCCAACGACTTTCCACCAACACCAATCTCTGACTTACGCCAATTTGAACAGATAACAGAGTTAAAAATCCAATATGAACTGAGCCGCGCGGTCCGATGGAGCGGTACCGGTGGATACAAACGCACAACCGATATAGAACAACTTGATGAAGAGTCTACAGCAAAGACGCGCACCTTCTCTTTTGAAAATCGTATCACGTATAGTATTCTCGGTAAGGGACGCATTGAAGTTAATCATACACTCGGCTACGGCAAAAGCGATGGCGGTGTACCTTTTGCACAATACTATTTTTATGAAGGCATCAGTCATGAAGTGCGCGCCACAGCGGATTATAGATTGCGCAAATTCACTGATTTACTATTTAGACTCAATTACCGTTTGCTTTCAACTAAACAACGCAAACCTGAACATCGCTTAGAGATGACGGTCAGTGCCGAACTTTAATTGGATGAGGTAGGAATAGGCACCAGCACCGCCCAGAAATAATACATCATTCATCAAGAGTGAAATAAAGCATACCACGGTTTTGTGTGCCTACGTATAGGGTATTCCCATCAACAGCAAGAGAAGTTACGCTTTCAGGAATCTCTGAAACAACTTGTGCCCAAATATCATTTTCCAAGCGATAAATACCTGTGTTTTTGGTAACACCATAAACCGTTGTGCCATCAGCAGCTAAATGCTCCATAATGAGATTAGTTCCATCTGCATCGGCGATAGTATGCCAACTTCTTCCATCATCTGACGTAATAATACCTATGTCCGTTGCTACATAAACGGTGGACTCAGCTACCAGAATCTCTCTGAAAGTTTTGATAGGAAATGGCAGCCCTGGTGTGAGATCAATCCAATTATTCCCTCTATCAAATGATACAACGAGATGTCCATCCCGTTTCCCAACGTAGACGGTGTCGCCTGATGCCGCAAGTTTGAGTTTTCTCCTCGCTATGTCCGAAGTTAATTCGAAGGTTTCTTCAAGTCCTGTATCGTACCATTCAGTATCACCGGGTTCCCATCGAAAAAGCTTAAAATTATATTCCATATAATATGTGTCATCACTAACAGCAAATGCACCTTGTAATCCGAATTTGTAGAATATCTCTGCTTGTTGCTGCTTCATTTGAGCTAACTGCTTAAAGAACTGTGTTGCCCCAGCAGAACTTTTCTGCAGCTTTTCTGTGTAGGACTTATCTGATCCTCTGGAAGCAGCTCCTAAATGCAATAGGTGAAATAGATGCGTTGAGTCAAAGGTCGGCATACCTTGAATAGGATCTAACATACTGCCATCTGCAGATATACGATATAGACGCAACTTTCTGTTGGTATGATCGCCTCCACCTTTTGCATAAAGAATATCACCAGACTTAACAATTTGATCTATCTTAGATGGTGGAACTCTGTAAGGGTCCGTGAGAGGTATTTCTACTTGAACAACTTGCCAAGATTTTCCTGCGTCCATCGTTTTAACAATTTCTGTTGCTTCTCTTGTGTAGACTCGCGCGTAAAGAGTAGGCGTTGTGTTTTGCCCTTCATTGCTTCCTTTATCAACGATGAGATTAAATACTGCATCCTTTTCCTGATCTGGAGTGATGTTCACTCCTTCCCACGTTTTACCACCATCAATAGAGCGAGTAAGACCGTCTTCCCAACTATTTATATAAAAAATATGTTCGTTTAATGCCACATTATCAGAAACAGAAAATTGTATTGAGGGGGAAGTACCAGGTAATTGTGATGGCATCCATGTATCTCCACCATCGGTAGAGCGCACCATACCTCGTTCCATCACTAAGAGTGTTTCACCAGCAGCAACAATCTTATCAGGTGGGAATCCCTTTAGAGACCAAGCGTTTGTTGGCGTTATATCATTCCACGAATTTCCAAGGTCAGTTGAACGGAATATCCACCAAGTACGTTTTTGTGCCTTTGATATTATATCAAGATCAGGAATAAGCCCATCATGAGCAAGAAATCCTATCACATACAGACGATCTTTAGTGCCTGCAACTGAAACGATGCTCAGTTTTTCTGGCCCTGGTAATTCTAAACGTTGCCAGTTGTCTCCGTTTCTACGATAGAGACCAGAACCTATTACAGCAAATACTGTGTCTTGTATTGTTACAAAAAAGTAAGGAATATTGGGGAATTCATCGCTGATATCCTTCCACGTCTTGCCTTGATCCTCCGAACCCATAATCCCATTATTAAAAGTGAGATAAAATGTCTTTTCAGTCAGGAACAATTCTCGGTGAGACCAGTACTTATCTTCTCGCCATGAGTGAACTACATTCCATGTCTTGCCATCATCGTTTGAAGCATATAGTTTATTAATTAACACAATATAGAGGGTATTGTTCCACTCCGCCATAAGTGGTCTATTAACATGCCAAATATCAATTAGTGAGCTGAAGTCGTTGACGTGTTGCCATCCTGTTCCATCGGTTGGCAATTTGTATAAGTGTCCATTTGCATAAACGTATAGTTCACTCTCAGATGTTGCAAGTAAACTGTCTACAAAACTTCCCTTGATGGCTCCAGTTTGAGTCCACTGCTGTTTAGGAACGGATACCTTGTCTTCGCCTTCTGTCTGCGATGCAGCCAATAAAACCTCATCAGGTTTCTGACCGTTATTACTTTTACCAACTATATTTGGATTCCCAAGTCGATCTTGGACATTTGGTTTTGCCTCAAGATTTAGCACAACAGACGCATCAACGAGTTCAACTGTTGTCTCAGCCTTTGCATCCAAACTATACGGTTTCTGAAACCGCACTAAGCGTTGGCTGCCTATACCAAGCATCAATATAATCAAAATAGCACTTGATGCAGCAGCTACCCACGGCATCAAAGGTTTGCTGCCAGAAGGTGCAGTAGGTTTCAGGCGGGCAACTTCTCGCATGATGTTATCGGTTAAGTTCGGTGAAATTTGGAAATGGTCGAGTGCTTCTCTAATCATTGTTTCCTCCTTTTGTAAACGGTGCTGTGCTCGGCGGAGACGACTCCGAATCGTATTTGCCGAGACACCTAAAAACGCGCCAATCTCTGCACTGGACATATCGCCGAAATAGTGTAACGTAATGACCGTGCGTTCACTCTCTGGGAGCTTGGCAAGCAATTTCTTGACGACTTCGCGTTGTGCTTCTGCTGCTGTCCGTTCATTTTCTTCAATGACATATTGTGAGTAAGTCGATTTTTCTACCTGCAGGCTGCTGGTCTCTTCAAGTGGCTGCGTCCACACACGCTTTTTACGCGCCCAAGCAACGCAGCGACGTGAGGCTATCACATAAAGCCAGCTGGCAAAACGCTGAGGCTTCTTTAATGTGCCTAATTTTTGATACGCTTTCAGGAAAGTATCTTGCGTAATCTCTTCTGCGATATGGAAATCTCCAATCTTTCGCCACGCAAGCGCATGGACAGACTTTTGATATTTTTCCACAAGTTCGGTGAAAGCGGTATCATCACCATCAAGAATGCGATGAATAAGTTGAACATCATCGTTTTTCATGGATCACCTCCGATCGCTTTATAGTGACGCGACTTAGGAGTAAAACTGGTGCATAATTCTGCATATTTACAAATTGAATGGTTGGAAACAGTGAAATACTATTTTACCAAATGGGGAGGGTTTGTCAAGATGTTAGGAATTGAATGGGAGATAGGATAGAGGTCGGAAGGGTGGCGTTCAGTACCGCCCAAGGAAGGATACTATTCTTCAAGATTAAAATGAAGCATACCGTTGCTTTGTGTGCCTACGTATAACGTGTTTCCATCAATAGCGAGAGACGTTACGTTATCAGGAATCGCTGAAACAACTTGTTCCCAAACACCGCTTTCCAAACGGTAGATACCCGTGTCTTTGGTTACACCATAAACCGTTGTGCCATCTACTGCTAAGTGTTCCATGATAAGATTTGTTCCCTCAGAGTCAGTGACGGCTCGCCAATGTTTTCCGCCACCTGATACAGCAACACCTGCGTCCGTTGCTACATATACCGTAGAACCCGCAAATACGATATCCTTGAAGGCTTGAATAGGCGTAGAAAACATAAAGTCCAATGGGATATCTTTCCAAGTATGTCCTGCATCTAATGATTGAACAAGGTGTCCATCCCGTTTACCAAAGTAGACAGTATTTCCTGATACAGCAAGTTTAGGATCTTTCCCCGCTATGTCTAAAGTCAATTCAACAGTTTCTTCCACACCGGTGTCTGACCATTCTGTATCACCGAATTTCCATCGGAAAAGTTTATAATTGTATTCCATATAGAATGTGTCACCACTAACAGCAAACGGACTAAACTGGGCCAGCCTAAAAAGTTTAAACTGATTTTCGCGGTCTGTTTGTGTCAACTGTTTAAAGAACTGGGTTGCGCCAGGAATCCCCTCTTGCATCTGTTCAAGGACAGATTTATCTGGGACGTTAAATTGGTTTCTCAATATATCGCCCGACTTACCATACGATTCGAGTAAGTCGTAGATGGGCATGCCTTGAATCGGTACAAGCATATTACCGTCTGTAGATATGCGATATATATGTGTTTTGCTTCTGTGAAAAGATCCGCCTCCCTTTGCGTAGAGAACACCATCAGATTCGGTTATATGCGTAATATCTGGTGGTTTTTCTCTCTCAGGATCCGTCATCGGAATTTCTATTTGAACGACATTCCAAGACTCACCTTCATCAGTAGTTTGGACGATCCTTGCTTCATACTTTGCATAGAGAGTCGGGGGCATGTTATCCCTTTCACCGTTCCCTTTATACGCGATGAGAGTATCTATTTTACTCCTATCCGCAGCGATATTAATCTTATTCCATGATTTACCGCTATCAGTGGAGCGATGCAATCCGTTTCTCCCACTAACATAAAAAATGCGTTCGTTTACTGCTGCCGCAAAGTCTTTATTAGCTATATTGGCATTCATTGAAGGGACAGTGCCTAATAATTGTGGGGGTAGCCAGGTGTTTCCACTATCGGTAGACCGGACCATACCATGTTCCACTGCCAGAAGTGTGTCACCAACAGCAATTAGTTTGAGACGGGGAGCTCGCCCCTTTACGCGCCATGCGTTTATTGGTGTTATATCATCCCAAGACTCGCCGAGGTCAGTTGAACGAAATATCCACCAACCCCGTTCAAGGCCTTGTGATACTTTACCCGTATCTAACACATCGTCACCTACCTCTGCCGTAACATATAGTTTCTCTTCTGCCGTGGCAATTGAATGGATATATCCAACAGACACTGGAAATTCTATACGTTGCCAGTTTTCATCGCTAAAGCGGTAGAGGGCATAATTTGTCCTTGCAAACAACGTGTCCTGTATATTAACAATTGATTGAATGTTTCTATCTATTGGAGGACCATTTATGACCTCCCATGTCTTGCCAGAATCTTCAGAACGAAAAAGATCGTTAGCTTGAAAGACATTATTTCTTCCCAGATAAAAAAGGAGATAAAAAGCTTGTTTTGTTAGGACCAATTCCATAGGGTACCAAAGACCTTCTGGCCATGAGTGAACTAAATCCCACGTTTTACCATCATCTTTTGAAGCGAAGAGGTCTGTAGACAGTATCAGATAGAGCGTATTGTCCCATTTTTTCATAACTGCCTCACCCTCCTCATAATAAGTATCCAGTAAGGTAGTATCAAAGATGTGTTGCCATTCTTTCCCATCAGTTTCCAATTTATAAATATTCCTATCAGCAAAAGCGTAAAGTTCACCCGCTGGTGTTGCAAGCAAACTAATTACCTCGCTTCCTTTGATGGGGCCAGACTGAATCCACTGCTGTTTGGAAACAGCAATGTCTTCTCCTTCTTCTTGGACGGCAGCCAGTAAAACTTCATCAGGTTTTTGACCGTTATTATCGCCGTTATCAAGTGCATTTGCATTCACAAGTTGATTTCGGATATTCGGTTTTACTTCAAGGTTTAGCACAACAGGTGTTTCAACAAGTTTAACCATCATTTCAGACTGCTTATCCAAACTATAAGGTTTCTGGAAATGTAGTAGGTATTGGCTGCCTATACCAAATATCAATACAATCAAAAGGGCACTTGAAGCAGCAATTGCCCAAGGCACAAAAGGGTTGCTGACAGAAGGTGCAGCGGGTTTAAGACGATTGATTTCTTGCATGATGTTCTCAGTTAGGTTCGGTGAAATTTGGAAATGGTCGAGTGCTTCTCTAATCATTGTTTCCTCCTTTTGTAAACGGTGCCGTGCACGTTGTAGTCGACTCTTAATCGTTCCGACAGAGACCCCTAAAAACTTGCTAATCTCTTCAACCGTCATCTCACCGAGGTAGTGGAGCGTCATCACTGTGCGTTCGCTCTCTTTCAATTTCGCAAGTAGTTTCTTGACAACTTCGCGTTGCGTTTCAACTGCCGTGTTTGCCCGCTCCTCTACAACATGTTGTGAATAAGCATCCCACTGTCCCATCGTTTCCTCTACGTCCTCCAACGGTTGCGTTTGAATCCGATTTTTGCGTAGCCACGTGGCACAAAGGCGTGTCGTGATTACATAGAGCCATCCGGAAAACTGGTTCAAATTTTTCAGGGTGTGAAGCCTTTGATACACTTTCAGGAAGACATCCTGGGCGATGTCCTCAGCGATGTGGAAATCTCCAATTTTTCGCCACGCCAGCACGTGAACCTGTTTTTGATATTTTTTCACAAGTTCAGCGAAGGCGGTTTCATTACCAGCGAGAATTTGTCTGATAAGTGCAACATCGTCGTTTGTCATGAGGTATCTCCAAAGATAGATAGTTTGATTAATAACATATCAAACTATAGTGACGCAAGTTAGATGCAAAACGGTTGCATAATTGTGCAAAAAAGAGGTATTTGGAGAAAAAAGAGAATAGAGATGAGTAAGGGCGGCATTTAACACCGCCCAGATAATGGATTTTATTTTTCAAAATTGAAATGGAGCATTTCGTTATATTCTGTACCTACATATAACGTGTCTCCATCAACAGCAAGAGACGTCACGTTATCGGGCACCTCTGAGACAATCTGTTCCCAAACACCGCTTTCCAAGCGATAGGCACCCGTGTTTTTAGTAATACCGTAAAGGGTTTCACCGTCAGCAGCCAAATGCTCCATGATAAGATTTGTACCTGCTGCATCAGTGACGACTTGCCAAGTTCTCCCATCATCTGAAGTAATAATACCTGCGTCCGTTGCTACATACACGGTGGAACCAGCAACCACAATCTCTTTGAAAGTTTTAACAGGAAACGGCAGAGCAGGGGTAAGATCGATCCAATTATCTCCCCTATCAAAAGATACAACAAGGTGTCCATCCCGTTTTCCGACGTAGACAGTGTCACCTGAAACAGCAAGCTTGAGGTTTTTTCTTGCTACTTCCAAAGTCAATTCAACTGTTTCTTCCTGTCCAGTGTCGTACCATTCTGTCTCACCCAGCTTCCATCGGAAGAGTTTAAAGTTGTATTCCATATAGAATGTATCATCACTAACCGAAAAAATCCCTCTTAGTCCTTGTTGAATAAGTTCCTCTTGTTGCCGAGGATTCCCATTTTCCAACTGCCTAAAGAATTGCATAGCACCAGAAAAATTTTCATCCCAATTTTCAACCGGGACATACAAGGGATCTTTTACTGGGAGTTTTTGAAAGAACAACTGCTCCTCTAAATTCATTGAGTCAATGTAAGGCATTCCTTGAAATGGCACAAGCGTCTTGTCATCTACAGATACTTGATAGATATATGGTTTCCCTCTACCTAAAGAATCTACATTTTTTGCATAGATAACACCTTTCGATTTTACTATCTGAGTAATACTTGGTTGTTCCTCTCTGTCGCGTTCCGTGATTGGTGGTATTTCCATCTCAATAATTTTCCAAGATTTACCATTGTCGGTAGTTTTTGCTATCTCTCCTTTCAATCTCCAGTACTCACCTCCAAATCTCGCGTAGAGAGTAGGGAGCGTGCTTTGTACTTTATCGTTCTCTTGATACACGATTAGATTGTCTATTGGACTTATTTCCTTCTCCCCAGGGATATTTATCTTCTCCCATGATTTTCCGCCATCAGTAGAACGATGGAGCCCGTCCCAGCTATGAACATAAAAAACACGTTCGTTTAACACCGCAGATGGAAATCCACTAATCGTTGAAGGAGAAGTGTCGGGTGTCTGCGGCGGCATCCACGTATTTCCTCCATCAGTAGACCGAACCATACCATTTTCCATCGCCAGAAGTGCTTCACCTGCAGCAATAAGTGTGATTTCGGGGGACCATCCCTTTACGGGCCAAGCGTTTGTCGGTGTTATATCCACCCATGAATCCCCAAGGTCAGTTGATCGGAATATCCACCAACCACGCTCTAATCCTCGCGATACGTCAGCAGGATTTACCGCGTCCCAACTAAATTCTGCTGCAACATAAAGATTCTTTTCAGTCGATGCAACTGAAAGAAAGCGTCCCATTGTCGGTGCTGGGAACTTTAAGCGTTCCCAAATCTCAACATCAGGATCGAGGCGGTAGAATCCAGTGTCTGCTGCAACAAAAAGTGTATGTTGAATATTGACTAAGAAACTAATTTTTCCTAATTCTTTATTCATTGCTCTCCATGTTTTACCCTTATCCTCAGAACGCAAAATCCCGCTTGTAAAAGCAACATAAAACGCATCCTCTGTTAGCACCAATTCAATCGGAGTCCAATATTTTTCTTCCTGCCATGTGTAGAGTAAATCCCATGTCTTCCCATCATCGATTGAAGCAAAGAGTTTATTTGATGGTACCATGTAAAGGGTATTTTTCCACTTTGCGATAGGCGGACTCGGTGTCCACCAGGTATCCAGTGAGCCCATGTCAGAGATATATTGCCACTGCTTTCCATCGGCAGGTAATTTGTAGAGACTAAGTTCCTCACCGAGCACATATATATCGCCTTCAGGTGTCCCCATCATACTCGTGAGTGGGCTGCCTTTGATAGGTTCAGCCTGAATCCACTGCTGTTTAGGCACAGACACATCTTCTCCATCTGCCTGGGCAGCAGCCAATAGGACCTCATCAGGTTTCTGACCTTCATTCTCACTTACACCTAACGCATTTGAATTCCCAAGTTGACGGAGTACATCTGGTTCTACTTCAAGATTTAGCACAATAGGTGTGTCAACAAGTTCAACGGTCGTCTCAGCTTGGGCGTCTAAACTATAAGGTCTTTGAAAAAATGCTAAGTATTGACTACTTATACCAAGCATCAACACAATTAAAACAGTACTTGAAGCTGCAATCGCCCACGGTACTAAGGGTTTGCTTCTTGAAGGTGCAACAGGTTTAAGTCGTGCGATTTCTCGCATAATGTTATCAGTTAGGTTCGGTGAAATTTGAAAATGGTCAAGCGCTTCTCTAATCATCGTTTCCTCCTTTTGTAAACGTTGTTGTGCTCTGCGGAGGCGACTCCGAATCGTATTTGCCGATACACCTAAAAACGCGCCAATCTCTGCACTGGACATATCGCTGAAATAGTGTAACGTAATGACCGTGCGTTCGCTCTCTGGAAGTTTCGCAAGCAACTTTTGGACGACTTCGCGTTGTGCTTCTACTGCTGTCCGTTCCTTCTCTTCAACGACGTATTGTGAATATGTCGATTTTCCAAACTGTGAGTTACTTGTCTCTTCAAGCGACTGTGTCCACAAACGCTTTTTACGAAGCCACGTATTACTATTGTTAGTGGCAATCACGTAAAGCCAACTTGCAAAACTCTGCGGTTTCTTCAGTGTCGCTAATCCTTGATATGCCTTTAGGAATGTATCCTGTGTAATTTCCTCGGCGACGTGGAAATCTCCAATTTTACGCCAAACAAGCGCGTGAACTGGTTTTTGATACTTTTTTACAAGTTCAGTGAAGGCGGTATCATCGCCATTTAGAATGCGATTAATGAGCTCAACATCAGTAGTTTTCATGGAATTACCTCCGATCGCGCTATAGTGACGCATGTTAAGAGGAAAACTGGTGCATAATTCTGCAAAATATTTTAAAAATAAGGGAAAAATAGATAATGTATCAATATTATACCATTTTCCTCTCTTTTTTCATATCTGCACAAACGCTAACGTATCAGAGGTGATGACATTTTAGTTCACAGAAGATGCTTCATAAAATATCTGAAAGATAGCGATTAAGGCAAACTTGAGGTGAATTTGAGATTGCGAAAGGTAGGAATGGGCGGCATTTAACACCGCCCTGGCAGGATACATTATTCTTTGAGAGTAAAATGAAGCATACCGTTGAATTGGGTGCCAAGGTATATAGTGCTTCCAGCAACAGCGAGAGAAGTTCCGTTACTCGCTATATTAACTTTTGCGATCTCAGGTATCTCTGAGATAATCTGTTCCCAAATACCACTATCACTCTCTAAACGATAGATACCTGTGTCTTTAGTAATTCCATAAATCGTTGTGCCATCAACAGTCAATTCTTCCATGATTAGATTTGCTCCTTCTGTATCAGGCACAACTCGCCAATTCCTCCCATTGTCTGATGTAAGGACACCTGCGTCTGTTGCTACATAAACGGTTGACCCAGCAGTTACAATCTTTTTGAAGAATCTAACAGGGAATGGTAGTGCTGGCGTGAGATCAATCCAATTATCTCCCCTATCAAACGATACGACGAGATGGCCATCCCGTTTTCCGACGTAGACTGTGTTTCCTGAAACAGCAAATTGGAGATATCCCCCTTTTCCGCGTGAAGTTTCTTCTTGTCCAATGTTTTGCCATTCTGTACCACCCGGTTCCCATCGGAAGAGTTTATAATTGTATTCGATATAAAACGTATTATCACTGACTGCAAACTGCCCCCGAAACCCCTCTCGGATGAGTATATCCTGTACTTGAGGAGGTACTTGGAGCAGCAACTTAAAAAAAAGAGTCGCTCCCGAAAAATCTTTCTGTAACGCCTCAATAGAGAGGTTTTGAGGCTTACGCAAATAGTCTTTTAATTCTCTTGAGTCGAATGTAGGCATGCCTTGAATAGGGACCAACATGTTGCCATCTTCAGATACGCGATAGCAGCGCAATTCCCCGATTGGGTAATCACTGCTACCTTTCGCATAGAGAACACCATCGGATTTGACTATCTGAATAATTGATGGTTGGTCTTCTCTTACAAGAGCGGTCATAGGTATTTCTACCTGAACAGGCTTCCAAGACTTACCCTTGTCAGTAGTTTTTACTATCCCACTCCCAGCGATCCCATAGAGAGTCGGCAGCATGCTTTCCATTCTTTCGTTCCGTTTATACGCGAGTAAGTTTTGTATTCCAAGCCATCTCCTATTCGGAGTGATATTTACCTTGCTCCATGATTTGCCACCATCAGTGGTACGGTGTAGACCTCTTCCTATAGCGTAAAATACATGCTCGTTTAATGCCACAGAAGGCCCGTGAGACTTTATATCTGTAGGGAGAGTGTGAGGTGCTTGTAAGGGCAACCAAGTATCTCCTCCATCGGTAGAACGCACAATACCCCGTCCCATTAACATGATTGTTTCGCCAGCAGCAACAAGTCGGATATCTGGTGACTCAGCTTTTAGGGGCCAGGCATTTGTCGGTGTAATATCCTCCCACGAATTCCCCAAATCGGTTGAGCGAAATATCCACCAAGTCCGTTGTCGTCCCTCCCTGACTGCTTTATCATCATAAAAATCATAACCTAATCCTGTCATTACATACAATCGATCTTTAGTGGCTGTGGCTTTGTGGACTATTAATGCCTTAGGAACCGGTAATTCTATCCGTTCCCAGCTATCGATGTTCCAAAAATAAAGTCCGGTGTATGTTCCGACAAATACCTTGTTTTGTATGGCTTTAAAGAAGATATAACCTTTAAATAATTCATTGTTGTCCACATCCTTCCATGTCTTACCTTTATCCTCAGAACGGAAAGCACCTTGGGAAAAAATTACCCAAATTGCTTGTTCAGTAAACACCAATTCACGCGGGTCAAAATAATCCTGTGTCCATGAATGAACTATTTTCCATGTCTTGCCATCATCTTTTGAAGCCAATAGTAAATTTTCTAAAACAATATAAAGGGTATTGTCCCACTTTGCTATCGGAACATTAGTTATAAGAGTAGTTTCATTCAGTCTATCATGATAGTCTCTTATGTCACCACTAATCTGTTCCCACCCCGTTCTATCATTTTGCCATTTGTATATATGCGCATCAAGAACAGTGTAGAGTTGTCCGTCATCGGTTGCATATAAATTTTCTACAGCACTTCCAATGATAGGTTCAGACTGGATCCATTGTTGCTTGGGGGTAGTAATATCTTCTCCGTTCGATTGTGCTGCAGCAAATAGGACCTCATCAGGTTTCTGACCGTTACTATCACTTGGACCAAGTGCATTTGAATTTCCAAGTTGATGACGAACATCCGGTTTCATTTCAAGATTTAGCATAATAGGTGCGTCAACAAGCTCAACTGTCATCTCAGTCTGCGTATCCAAACTATAGGGTTGCTGAAAACGCGTTAAGTATTGACTACCAATGCCGAGCATTAGCACGATCAAAACAGCACTTGCAGCGCCTATTACCCACGGGATCAAAGGTTTACTGGCAGAAGGTGCAGCAGGTTTAAGTCTTGCGACTTCTTTCATGATGTTATCGGTTAAATTAGGTGAAATTTGGAAGTTACTAATTGCTTCTCGGATCATCAGTTCCTCCTTTTTCAAGCGGTTACGTGCGCGACGGAGTCTACTCTTGATTGTGTTTGCGGATACGCCCAAAAATTCGCTCATTTCTTCACACGTCATTTCACCGAAGTAGTGAAGCGTAATGACAGTGCGCTCACTCTCTGGCAATGTAGCGAGAATCTTTTTGACGACTCGACGTTGTGCCGCAGCGGTTACTTTCGCTTGCTCCTCCGCGACATATTGGGAATACGCCTCCGGTTCTATCTTTTCATAATCTATTTCTTCTAATGATTCGGTCTGTATCTGCTTTTTTCGTAACCAAGCCTGACAGCAGCGTGTCGCAATCACATAAAGCCATCCCGCCAGACGATGCGGTTTTTTCAACGTTGCAAGTTTTTGATACGCTTTCAGGAAAGTGTCTTGCGTAATTTCTTCAGCAATATGGAAATCACCGATTTTCCGCCAAGCGAGCGCATGAACCTGCTTTTGATATTTTTCGACGAGGAGAGAAAAAGCAGCTTCATCACCGTTAAGGGTACGACGGACCAATTCAATATCGTTGTTTTTCATAGGTCACCTTCTGATAATCGCAAACTTTAAGCATTATTTCCTTGTATTGATGAAAAAAGATTACATCTCTAACATCGTTCCTGTACTTTATAAAGACGCGAGTTAGGTGCAAAACGGGTGCATAACACTGAAAAAATATTTCTAAGAGGAGTGATCCGAGACTATGAGGTAATATTTTACCGAATCAGGAGGATTTGTCAAGATATGGGTTTAGTTGTCAAGATATTTATGGTAAAATATGAAGCATATAAACATAAAAGCGCATTTGGCGTTGATTCGTAGTGTGTCCATAATTATGGTTTTTACTATAACTCTATTATCTGATTTATATTTTTTTACGTATGTTATTGTGAACAGATGTAAAAGAAAACACGAAGTTTTCTCCCATTTTTCAGTAGAAGTTATGAAACAAAAGTCCCTTGAATGTGAATGTCTTCGGGAACGGACGCATCGGCATATTTTGACTTCTTGCTGATACCATACATCAAATATCGGAGAATGTCGACAAATATCATTGTTTAGTTGATACCCTCAAAATATCAATTTGACATTTTCACCAAGTTATGTTAAAATAAAAGAAATCTGGAGGTATCGTTTCTATGGCGTATTATATAACTGACGAATGCATCGGATGTATGGCATGCTTAACCAATTGCCCTGTGGATGCCATTACTGGTGACCGAAATAAGCTGCACATCATTGACCCAAGTATCTGTATTGATTGTAGCGCGTGCGGTATGGTGTGTCCGGTAGAAGCAATCCGAGACCAATTCGGTGAAGTGTGCAAATTTATTCGTCGTCCAACACATAGACCTATCGCTGTTATCTATGAAGAACTCTGCTCTGGGTGTGATTTCTGTGTGCATATCTGCCCGTGGGAGTGTCTTGAACTCAAAGACCCCGAAACTGGCGAACATGCTGAAAGCTTCTTCGGTATCTGTGAATTAGTCAAACCGAAAGACTGCGTTGGCTGCAAGTTGTGCGAAGAGGTATGTATCAAGGATGCTATCCGTGTTGAATCACCCGTGCTATTAGAACTTGCTGAAGCAGCAGATTAACGCTCATTCAATTCTGAAATGGTTACCACACCGTTTAAAAACCATAATTTAGTCGTTGTCATCTCTGGTCCTTCTGGGTGTGGTAAAAGCACTGTTGCTACTGCCTTGTGCGAAACGGATGACACATTACGGCTCTCTATTTCTGCAACAACACGCACCGCACGCCCGCGTGAAGTTGATGGGGTTAACTACCATTTTTTGACATCTACACAATTTGAAGAACAGATAGGACAAAATGCGTTCTTAGAGTGGGCAAAATACGGTGAACACTATTACGGAACACCAAAATCTGAAATAGAAACAGCACGGCAGGAAGGAAAAGACACAATTTTAGAGATCGAGGTGAACGGTGCGCTACAGGTCCAAAAACAGGACCTCACCCCCACAAGAAGCATTCTGATTTTTCTGATCCCAGCATCGTTCGCTATTTTGGAGAAACGCCTACGCGGCAGAAAAACTGAATCGGAGACAGAACTCACAAACCGATTGGAAATTGCCAAAACCGAAATTAGCCAGATTACACATTACGATTACTGTGTTATCAATCATGAAAATGCAGTAGAACAGGCGGTCTCTCAAATTCAAGCGATTATCTCTGCCGAACGGTCCCGTATTACGCCTGAACAGACTGCAACTCTTATGGAATCTTTTAGTATTCCCAATAGGCGAGATTTGTAATCCCGATTTTTTATGGAACTCAAAGACCGAACTATCCTTTTAGGCGTTACAGGTGGAATTGCCATCCATAAATCGCTTGATTATGCGAGTCAATTGGTCAAATGGGGTGCTTCTGTTCACGTCATAATGACAAAAAACGCTACCCGCTTGATAAACCCGCTACAATTTCAAGTTATATCACGGAATCCCGTGCTACTCGACCTGTTTGAAACAGGTGAAGATTGGAAACCCCCGCATATTGATCTAGCTGACCGTGCTGACCTACTTGCCATTGTCCCTGCAACCGCGAACGTCCTCGGAAAAATGGCAAACGGTATCGCTGATGATGCACTTTCTACTGTGGCTGTCTCTGTCCATTGTCCCATTCTCGTGGCACCTGCCATGAATGGACACATGTATCAAAACCCGTTTGTTCAACAGAATATAGACACACTGCGTAAGCACGGTGTCGAATTCATAGAGCCTGCAAGCGGTGATCTTGCGTGCGGCTACCAAGGGGTTGGTCGCTTAAATGAGGTAGATGTGATTCTCGAACGTACGAAAGCAATTCTAAACCTCCATCAAGATTTACATGGCAAACGAATTCTCGTTACTGCAGGGGCGACTCGTGAATACATTGACCCAGTTAGGTTTATAACAAACAGATCAAGCGGAAAGATGGGATATGCCCTTGCAGAAGCAGCAGCACGTCGAGGGGCAACTGTGCAGTTGATTAGCGGACATGCAACAGTTTCTCCTCCAACAGGAATTGAAATCTGCAGCGTAGAAACGACACAAGAGATGCATGAGACAGTACTACAAAAGTTTGCGGAAACAGACATTGCCATCATGGCGGCTGCCCCTGCTGACTATCGTCCAGCAGAATTTGCACCGCACAAAATCAAAAAACGGACCGACACATTAAACATCGCTTTACAGAAAAACCCAGATACTGCACAGACGATTGGTGAAAATAAAACGCATCAGTTAACCGTCTGTTTTGCTGCAGAAACGAACGATGTCCTTGAAAACGCTAAAGAGAAATTAATCCGAAAAAACTGTGACCTCATTGTTGCAAATGATATTCTTGCCGAAGGCGCTGGATTTGCGGGCGATACAAATATTGTAACGCTGCTTGACAAAGCGGGCAACTGTGAACAACTCCCACTCCTTTCCAAGCAAGAAGTGGCAAATGCTATATTAGATCGCATCGTAAAATTGATGGAAATATAATCAACGCGATCCCTCGTTGTTATTTTTGGATTTGACTATAAACAAAAAAGTGGGTCTGCGGGAGAGATCCACAGACCCGATTTACCGACACGCGTAACTCTACAAGCATGTCAAAAGGAGATGTAAATAGCATACTAACGTGAGTTTGATAAATCCCATCCGCTTTCTAAGCCCGATTTAGGACCCCCTGGTAGGCGCGTTTTGTATAAGCGCCTGTGCCGGTGGTGTAGATTAACGAACGGCGCGTTTTGTTAACGCGCCTACCAGGGG
>JAJDWA010000009.1 GCA_022825825.1 Candidatus Poribacteria bacterium | reverse complement strand
TAGGCGCGTTTTCTAAACGCGCCGTTAGGCAATCTTCAGCACAAGGACAGGCGCGTTTAGAAAACGCGCCTACCAGGAAGTCCCAAATCAGGATTAAAAGGTTTCCCACTAACAAGAGAATATACCCTTAAATTGACACTTATGTTTTCTACACAAAAAGCACCCACATCGGATTTTCACCAACCTCATAAGTTTCAATACCATTGAGTAAACCACTTTCCCGATTGATACGGTACGTAGCAAGTTTGCCGGATCCTTGCCCACCAGCAAATAGGAAGTTCCCTGTCTCATCAATGTTGAAAACGCGCGGGGTCGGTTCTGTGAGTTGATGTCCCAAAGCAGTCAATTCTCCACTCTCTTCATCAATTGAAAACATTGCGATGCTGTCATGCCCGCGATTTGAAACATAAAGAAATTTACCTTGTGGATCGATGTGAATTTGTGCGCAGCTATTATGCTCATCAAAATCCGCGGGAAGTGTGGAAAGCGTTTGAAATTCCCACAATAGACCAGGGGCATCATGAACGGTATAGTCAGGAGCACCTGACTTGGGAATTGAAACTTCAGGATCACCTTTCTGAAGGTTGTAAGCAGACACGCTTGAGCCTTGTTCATTTGAAAAATAGAAGATCGGTTTATTTGGATGTTCGCAGTAGTGGCGCGGTCCGACTGGATCGTCGGGATTTAAATTCCCGAAGAAGTTTGCAGTTAGCATTCCTGTGTCCGAGTCGAAGTGGAATTGATAGATCGCATTTGGAGGCACGGTGTGCGGTACAAAAGCGAAACGGTTTGATGCATCTGTCTCAATGTAGTGGGCATGCGGCGCCGTTTCAACGGTTTGGATCAATTCATCTTGGACGGTTTTATCGTCTCCTATTGCATGCACGGTGACTTTGCCAGCACCGTAATACGCGGAAAGCAAATATTTACCCGTTTTATCTGTTGCGATATAGCATGTATCCGCATCAAGTTTAATTGTCCGCAAAAGTGTCAACTGCTTACTTTTTTCATCAATACGGAAAGTTGAGATTTCTCGGCTGGAGCGGAGCCCGACATAAAGATAGTTCCCACATGGAGAGCGTGTTAAAGGGCCGGGTGAGCCGCTAACGTCAACATCTTCCTGGAACGCAATCGCTCCGTTTGAGACATCAAACGTATAAATAGCGATTCTGTTTTCCCCTGCAATGGAGAGATATAAATGAGATTGCATACTTTTTCCTCAATTATTAGATTTATAGTAAAGCTTAGAAATAAATACACACTTTCGACCTACCGCGGTAGACACGGTTTCCTAACCGTGCTGGTGCAAAGTGCCTCATTAATTCTAACGTGAGTATGATAATTAGGTTGCGTATAGTCCGTTAGGTAGAGCAACACGAAACTTTTATGCGTCAATTTAGCGGTCCACACCCCTGGTAGGCGCGTTTTCTAAACGCGCCGTTAGGCAATCTTCAGCACAGGGACAGGCGTGTTTCTAAACGCGCCTACCAAGGAGTCCCAAATCGGGCTTAGAAAGCGGACGGGATTTATCAAACTCACGTTAATTCTAAGATCCACCATTATCGTAAATGTTCAACATTAACGATAACAGTGTTTTCATTTTTTGCCTTTTTTGAGAGTTGCTTCAATCATCGCATGAGTCTTCGGTTCGCTACAGAGACTGAGGAATACCTCATGTTCAAGGTCAAGTAGGTGCTGTTCAGCGACATACTGTGGTGCTGAAAGCATGCCGCCACAGAACACATAAGCCAACTTCTCAGCAAGAAATTGTTCATAATCGTTGACAGCACCTGCTTGCCTTAATTGTTGAATGTGTTGTTTTAGGCCGTTATGCCCATTTTCTCCCAATACAAATATATCGCGAGGTTGAGGTAATTGATAACCGTTTTCCCAAAGTAAGAGTGCTAATTGTTTCGCATCGTTGAGGTGGTTAGCTCTTTCAGCAAAAATAAGGTCGGTTTTGTGAAGATAACCCAATTCTACTGCATCTGCAGCATTTTGCGAAACCTTGGCTTGACGAATAGTTTCAAATGCCGTAAGAACAGGCGTGAATAGCTGCTGAATTGGTTGTGATGTGGGTTGACCTTCTAAACAGCGAAACGCCATCTCAGTAGTTCCACCACCGCCCGGAATCAGTCCAACGCGAAGTTCAACAAGCCCAAGTTTGCTGTTAGTGAAAGCCTGCACAGCATCAGCACCAAACACGAGTTCACATCCACCACCGAGTGCCATGCCAATCGTTGATGCTACAACAGGTTTTGTTGAAAGACGTAAGCGAGTGCAAACCTTTTGTAGACTCCTAAGCGTTTTTGAAATAGAGTCCCAATCTTTACTTTGAGCACGTTCAAGTAAAAGAATAAGGTTGAGCCCTACCGAAAAATTGTCCGCTTCTGTGCCGATTACCATGCCAGAATAATTCGTTTCAACCTCGTCCAATGCAGAATCGAGAATTGCCAATGTGCTATCCTCTATAATGTTCAATTTGCCATGTAGCTCAAAATAGGTGATACCGTCACCTATGTCAAAGAGACTTGCTTCTGCGTTAGAAATGATCGGTTTCGCATCTGCTGTTTTAGACGTTGACATTTCAATTGTTACCTCAATAGTGAAAGTTCAAGATGTCTGTTGGCGAATAGTTACGCATCAAAATTGTAGATGATTTGGTCGAAAGAATCACGAGCAAAAGTGAATATGAAAACCAGCGGTTCGGTCCCAATGCAGCGGACGGTATGCTTCGCATTAGGCGGAATGTAGACTGCTGAACCGGGACTGAGCTCTGCCTCACAGTCGTCTATCTGCATGTGTCCTTTGCCGCTGATAACATAATACGTTTCTTCAGGTTCATGGTGATGAAGCAAAAGCGAAGCACCGGGGGGTATCTCTGCTATACCCGTGACAAGTCCACTGCTCGGACCACGTTCGCCTGTAATAAGCAGTTTCCAGCGAATTGGACTTTTAGCAGCGATGTCCGGGTCATCCCAACCTTCCCACTCAAGTTCTGCTTCATTGATAAAAATCGGTTTTTGGCCGTTCATAAGTGTTCCTTTGTGTGGACTTTAAGTTCTCCTAATCGGAAATTCAGGCAACCCTCGCTGATTTGGAGCTGCTATTTTTAGCGATTGATAATCTTGGATGACTATGCTATTATACAGAAAAAGGAGTATTATGACAATTCAAAAATTTCAGAAACAGATTGAGGCTATCTATTACACGCGTGATGCTGAGCGTGGGATTCCATTAACCTTCGTATGGTTCGTTGAAGAGGTAGGAGAGTTAGCGAAGGAGATACGCAAACAACCACAGAATAAGCAAAGGTTACGCGAGGAATTTGCTGATGTTTTCGCATGGCTATCCACTTTAGCAAGTTTGCTCGATATTTCTCTTGAAGATGCCGCGCAAATCTACGCAGAAGGGTGCCCGAAGTGTAATGCTACACCCTGCGATTGTTAACTCATACCAGATTACGCTATTTGCGTCTTATTCAGAAAGTGGGCAGATTCCATCAAATTCCAAAAGCGTAGGTTCTTTATTTATATCTAATTGGGACCGTCGTCCCTTAAATTTTACTTCTAACGCTTTTGGGTTGAGTAATTTTAGGTCTAATTGGAGTATATCTTCAACCGTGTTTGACAACTTCAAATAGAGTATAGAAACTAACCGTGCAAACCTTTTAAATGTCTCTGGTCTGGTTTTGAAATGTTGATAGAGTTTAGGGATTGGAGATGTTAGCGCTTGTAGTCTATTACCATATTCTGATGACAAATCGCCACGGATTTGAAACTCCAACAACATTTGATCAAAGATATTTGCTTGCGTTAGGGGAGAATTCGATGCTTCTAACTTTTCATCAAGAAGGAGTCTCTTAGCACGCATATATGCAATCTGATCTAATGTGAGATGTTCAAAAGTGACTTTTTCTGTCCGATACTTAAATGCTTTTCCTGTCGTATCCTCAGTGAGAATGACTTCCCATATAGTTTTGCCTTCAGTTGAGAGTTGTGCAACCTCCCGTGGCTTTACCCACGCCGCATCTTCCTGATGTGCGAAAGCGATCACATCATGCTTTCCCTTTCTTAAAGAACATAGGAAAGAAATCTGTTCAGATGAAATAGGAGAAAGGGTTAGAGAAATCTCCTTTGAATCCCAGTGAACCTCTTGAAATGGAATGAAAAAATACTGGCCGTTTACTGAACGGAATAAAATACAATTATCGCCCTCTTTATACGGTTTGTTAATAGTATCAGAAGACTTGGATGGCATGATGTTAAGGATCTGTTGAATACCAGTTTCCCAGTCTTTATAGAGGCTAACATATTGAAGGCTTTGTAGAGTCTCACCCTCCCCAATATTAATATCGGGAATCTCACATTCATTTAATTTTATGGGGATAAACCATATCCTATCAATAGACTTTTCTCGAAGATTTTCAATTGCAATAGACAGTTCTTCTTCCATGAATGTCTTGTCACGCGCGTTGTATTCCTTTGAAAAACATGCGATAAAGAAATCTCCGTGATGAATTGCTTTTTGGATTGCTTGTTTCCAAGGTGTGCCGGGAACTAAATTATCCCAATCTACCCAAACAGAAATACCTTTTGAGGAAAGAGCATGGTAAAGTTTATCTACGACATCTTTATTCTCATGGCAGTAGGAGATAAAGACGTGCCTCATCTCTCTGGCGTGTTTAATCTCCATGTTTGCATGGTTGATTAAACGGGCTTTAAAGGCTTCTCGACGTTCTCTTCGCACTTCAGACGCGGAACGAAACTTGGATAGATCTGGTGGGTTATCTCGCGTGTGAGCTTCATAATCAAATTCAACTTTTTCCATAGTATCCATTACGAACCTCCCTGCTAGCTTCGTAGGCTGTAATTAAACGGTGGACTTCTGCATCTTCTGGGATGTAGATAATTACCAATATACGATTAGTGACGCTTTTTCCTATGAACATCCACCGGTCCGGGTTCCCTTGTGGATCGGGGCCGTCATATCCATCTGGATCATCAAAAGCAGAAACAACTTCATAAAACTGGACGTTATGTCTCCTCTGAACCTCCTCATACTTATCAACGTCCCATATAAACCCAATATCCATTCAGCGAACTCCAAACGTGTATACGCGAGTTAAAAATGTGAATTCGCCTTTAGATTGACCAAGTCACAAATCAATTAATTCCCATTCAAAAAACGCTCAAAGTTTCCACCGAACAAGTTGTTGACATCTCGTTCAATTTCTGATGTGGTAAGTGTCCATCCGACATCTAAAATGGATTGATATTTTTCTACTAATACGTCAGCGATGATCTGACGCGAGTGTTTCCACTTGTAGACAAGTTGGTCTAAGATTCGTGCATCGGAATGTTGTGGGATGATGCTCAAACCGAGCAGCTCAATTCGTTCACGGGTTATCTCCTCAATGACACTCGGATTGTTCATAAACCACCAACACCCAAATATCATCAAGTTCTTGAATTTGCGTCCGATAACACACAACTCGTGCTGATTTTCGCGAGAGAGAAGTGTCACAAGGAATTTATTGTCAGGATTTTCTCGGAGAAGTGTCTCCAGACTGGTCAAATCTGCTTTTCCGGTGCCATCACCTGCCATTTTGAGTTGCGGGTTCACAGCCCGTTTAACACCAATCATTAACGCGAATGGAACGTTGAATTCACGCGAAATAGGTAAAATACAGTTATCAAATAACCTTCCGAGAACACCATCATCAGGATATTGGAAATCAGGCGGTAGGGAAACTGCCATATATTTTGGGTTCATCCGCTGAATCCATGTCTCTAAAAAACGGCGGACCTCTTTATACCCTTTCTCTGATGAAAGTGTAGGATCAACCTCATACCCTAATCCGCGAAGGTGTTCATAAGCTGTGTCTTCGTAGCTGTTTATAAGTACGTCCATCCGAAGAGCAGCTTCGAAACGTGTATCACCCGTATCACCTGCCTCCCACACCGGTGCCTCAGCTGGATCAAAAGGGTCGTTCGTCATAACGACTTTTGAGACGTTTGAACTTTCAAAAACAGTATCAATAAAATCTTCTACAGTGGTGTCTGCAAAATAATCACGATAATCCTGTAGGTTTCGTGAACTCACATCCAGTTTTAACTTGTCCAATGTCGTAACGACGCCGCGGCACGCTTCACTGATAGGCGAGTTTTCAATGAAAAGTGTCTTCCAAATCAGTTCTGCTTGCTGTACTTTTGTCATACTCCAAAATTGTTGATATGAAACATCGGATTTGCGGAAGACTTCAGCGATGAGATAGTGGTAGGTTAGCAGTTCATCAATTCCCCACAGCAAAAGTTCACCAAAAGGTGGGCTAAAGAGATGCGTATGAATATCAGTGATTTTTTGGGAGTGAATAGCCTCAGAAATAACGGTTTTCAACTGATCAGTCGTTTTAATTTCTGTGTTACTATTTGTATTAGGAAGATTCATGTTGGGACTCCAAATTGACTTTGTCTCGGATATAATTAACGACTTCCTCAGGTGGATGTTTTCCAAATCGAACATATACACCGCGGAAGTTTTCAAGACGTGTAGGTTTCGCGAAAGGACTGAGCAGGACTCCGTTTTTGTCAACGTAATAGCTGCGGAACATTGACCAAGGACGCTCAAGTTTGTAACAACATGCAGAGACAATGAGACTTTCTATTCCGCAGCTATAATGAAAAGGTAAAAAGTATTTGTAGAGTGGTCCAACCAAAAGAATAGTTGATAACAGCAGAACAACAATTGACTGAAATCCAGAATAGACGGTAAAAAGAATCAGAGAGAGGAACAGTAATAACAGCACTGACCGCCTCCAATTCTCAACAAGGGGATGCACACGCCACGAGATTTCTCTTGTGTGTGCATCCCCTGGCACAGAATCAGTTTCTTCAACAGTCCGGTGTTCTTCCTGCACGTGCTACTCTGTTTCTTCTGTAGGGGTGATAGCACCTTTCGGGTCTTCCTCAGGTGTTTCTGCTGGGGTTCCATCACCGCTTTCTTCTTTAGGGGTGATAGCACCTTTCGGGTCTTCTTGAGTAGTGTCCTCTTCTACTTTCGCTCCATCTTCAGTGCCTGTAGCTTCTTGCGATTGTTCTGTATCGTCATTTAGCGGTGTAAGGGTATTCTCTCCTGTTTCACCATAAAATCGCATCAATAAGAGCGAAATGACCATAAATCCGATAGCAATCCAAGTTGTAAGTTTGCTAAGGAATGTGGCAGCACCGTGACCTCCGAGTACTGATTGCATTCCAGATCCGCCAAATGCACTCGATGAAAGTCCTTCACCTTTGCTGTCCTGTAAAAGAATAATCAGTGTCAAGACGACACAAACTGGAACAAAAATTACGATTGCTATAGTTATGAAAACTCCCATAAAATAATCCTCTCTAACTCGTCTTCAAGACAAGTGGAATAAAAACTATATTGAATTTTTCACGATTTCAGCGAAAGATTCAGCTTGAAGGCTTGCACCACCGACCAGGGCACCATCTACATCGGGTTGTGCCATTAATTCCGCTGCGTTTTCTGGCTTCACGCTGCCACCGTATTGAATACGTATTTGAGATGCAACTTCATCGGAATATGCATCCGTCAACAATTTCCGAATAAGACTATGTACTTCTTGTGCTTGTGCAGGCGTTGCGGTTTTACCTGTTCCGATCGCCCACACAGGTTCATAGGCGATAACACTGGACAATAATTCGGCAGCCGATAAATCAGCAATGCCTCCCGTGATATGATTTTCAATAACCGTATCGGTCCGACCTCTTTCCCGGTCTTCCAGTTGTTCGCCCACACAAATAATGGGTTTCAAATCGTGAGATAATGCTGCTTTGACTTTTTGATTCACACTCTCGTTTGTCTCACCGAAGTATTGACGCCGCTCTGAATGTCCGATGATAACGTAGTCACACCCTACATCTTTCAACATCGGTGCAGACACTTCCCCAGTAAAAGCACCACTATCTTCCCAATAGACATCTTGTGCAGCTAAAAGAACGTTACTGTCTTTTATAACATCACCTATAGCAGCAAGAGCAGTAAAAGTCGGAGCAACAATTATTTCTACTCCGGTGCAGTGAGTAACTAAACTTTTTAACGCTGTTGTGAGGGCAACCGCCTCTGAAATTGTGTTATTTAGTTTCCAATTTCCTGCAATGATAGGTCTTCGCATAGCCCTTCCCATTAAAGTACTCGTGATGCAAGTTCAACGAGACGATTAGAATAACCCCACTCGTTATCATACCATGAAAGGACTTTTACCAACCCATTTTCAATCACTTTTGTGAACGGAGCGTCAAGAATGGAGGAGAGCTTGTTTCCATTGAAATCTGATGAAACGAGATCAAGCTCAGAATACCCTAAGATGCCATCTAACGAATTTTCAGATGCTTCTTTCAAAGCAGCGTTAACCGCTTCCGCGCTGGGTTTCTTTTTCAGTTCAACCGTGAGATCGACAACGGAGACATTCGGTGTTGGCACACGGATTGCGAATCCGTCTAACTTCCCGTTCAATTCCGGCAGCACTTTTCCGACAGCTACAGCAGCACCAGTTGTCGTTGGGATCATTGACAGTGTAGCAGCACGTGCTCGCCGCATATCCTTATGTGGAAAATCGTGTACGCGTTGGTCTCCAGTATATGCGTGCACAGTGGTCATCAATCCACTTTCAACTTCAAACGTTTCATGCAGCACCTTAGCAACTGGAGCAAGACAGTTGGTCGTACACGATGCATTAGAAATAACGTGATGCTGTGCTTTATCATATTTGTCATCATTCACGCCAATAACGATTGTGATGTCTTCATCTTTTGCTGGTGCGGAAATAACAACTTTTTTTGCGCCACCAGAGGCGATGTGTTTTTCAGCGTCTTCTCTTGCTGTAAAAAAGCCGGTGGATTCAATCACAACATCTACACCAAGTTCTCCCCACGGTAGGTTAGCAGGATCACGTTCAGCGAAAACACGTATCCCATTTCCGTTTACCACCAATCCTTGGTCTGTTGCAGCGATGTTGTCGGATAAGATTCCGTGTACCGAGTCATATTGGAGAAGGTGTGCAAGCGTCTCCGGACTTGTCAAATCGTTAATAGCAACGAATTCTATATCTAACGCTGGATTTTGCAACGCTGCACGAAAAGCGTTCCTACCAATCCGACCAAAACCATTAATACCTACTTTAGTTGACATAAGACAGATAAGTTCCTCTCTCCAAATATTCACCCTTGTAGGGTTCATTTTACGTCTACATTTTCTCAAGTGGAATTTGTAACTCAGTTACCAACTCACAATATAGATTCTCAGATTAAGTCATTGAATAATTTGCAATTAAATGATTTATCTATAAAAACTTTTAATAATTATACTTCAAAATGCAGTAAATTGCAAGTGTGTTGTTGAGTTGTGTTTCTACAGGGTTATTTATAGTGAACTTTAAAAATAATGATACATATTTTTTGTAGGATCGATCTCCGAATCGCGACACACCTCTCTGATAGTCGGGAATCGGAGTTCCCGCCTACAGATCAATCGGGAATCCAAATCAACGGTATGAATGCGCGTATGGCATTCCCCGGAGTTCCCGCCTACAGATCAAATGTCCAGTTAATTCTAAAGTTTACTATAGTTTTAAGTATTTTCAGTTGATTAGTGTTACTAAGAGTTTACATTGTTCGCTCAATTATCTTCTTGTAGGAGCGAGCTTTGCTCGCGACCGTTCGGCCTCTGTCGCGAGCAAAGCTCGCTCCTACAGGAAGAAGAAAGTACCACAATGATCTGTTATTCCGCGTTTGAGATAGCGACCGAAGCTCGCTCGGATAAATATAAATCATTAACGGACGTGATAAAATGCGTCAGAAATATAGAAAACTAAATAACCCTGGTGTTTCTAAATGTCCCTTGAAAACATATTCAAGAGACTATATAATGGACGCAAATTTGTGTTGAGGTGCATTTTAGGTGAGCGATGTTCCAAAATCTCATCCACGCTATCTTTCGTTAACATTACGAGATAGAATTGTGAACGGTGTAGAGCAGGGGATTACCTCTATCCACGGTCTCATTGCGCATGGACGCGGAGAAGCTTATGACTATCTCATCGAGGAGAAAACGCAACCGTTCGCGAAAGCGGCAATTCGCGCCGCTGCTGCGATGCTCTGTTTAGCAGAACATCCTGTCATCTCCGTGAATGGCAACGTAGCAGCATTAGTGCCGGACAATCTCATTGAATTAGGGCAGATTCTCAAGGCACCTTTAGAGGTAAATATCTTTCACACTGAATCAGGGCGTGAGCAGAAAATCCGGCAGCATCTGTTAAAACATGGCGCTAATGACGTGCTAATGCCTACCACTGAAGCCCAACTCTCCTATATCGACTCCAACCGAAAGTTTGTACACCCAGAAGGGATATTCAAAGCGGATGTCGTTTTTGTTCCGCTTGAAGATGGAGATCGGTGTGAAGCACTGCGGAAGATGGGAAAAGATGTTGTGACCGTCGATTTGAATCCGATGTCGCGAACCGCAAAACAGGCGAGCGTCACAATCATTGATAACGTTGTGCGGGCATTGCCGTTGTTATGCAAAGAAATTAAGACATTATCGAAAAACGCTGCAGCACAAAAAACCTTAGCACAATATAACAACGAAGCAGTACGACAGGAAGCTCTACAGCACATTAGTAGAGGTGCCAATGGCTAACAGAAAACAGCATCGTGTTAAGCCGCACATTCTGCTAATAGGGTTAGCTCTCGTAGCCTTTAATAGCTACTGGTGCCTGATGGGAACAGAGGTGTGGCACTCCACACAGTTGACGATTGCTTCCCTATTTTTTAATGCGGTCTTTACGCTTCTTGTCTTTGTCCTTCTCAATCTTCTACTTCAACGATTTCTGCCCCGTCTTGCAATGTCACAAGCTGATTTACAAACCATCTATGTGATGGTTGTGATGGTAACGACTATCAGTGGGCATACAATGATGGGGTATCTCATTCCTGTCCTCGCGCATACTTTTCAGTTTGCCACGCCGGAAAACGAATGGATTTCGCTCTTCGGAAACAACATTCCAAACTGGATAGCTGTTAAAAACCCACGTATTTTGGATGGGTTCTACAACGGAGATTCTACACTCTATAATTCGTCTACGCTAAACGCCTGGATTCCTCCGGTGCTTGCTTGGTCAAGTTTTGTGATCGCGTTATGGCTGACATTGTTAGCAGTAACGGTATTTCTCCGCAAACAGTGGACAGAAAACGAACGTCTAAACTATCCGATTGTTCAACTCCCTTTGGCGCTCACCAGCAATCCGAAACGTTTCTTTAGCTCGCCGTGGATGTGGATCGGTTTCGCACTTGCTGGGAGTGTTGAACTGTTAAACGGTTTGAGTTTCCTGTTTCCAGAAATCCCTTCTCTACCTATCAGAAACAAAAGACTTGGACAATTCACTTCAAAACCGTGGAGTGCGATGGGCCCCATTGACATTTCATTCTATCCGTTTAGTATCGGTTTGATGTTCTTTACACCGCTTGATTTGTCTTTTTCCTGCTGGTTCTTCTGGATTCTCACCCGTGTTCAATTGATCATAACGGATATGTTCGGCGCGCGTAATATCTACAATCTTGAACAGCAAACGGGGGCATGGATTGCTTTTGGGTGCATTCCGCTGTGGATGGGGCGGCGTTACTACGGGCGTATCATTCGGAAGGTCTTCGGCATTGCGCAGCGTAGCGGTGAATCTTCGCCTGACGATTCGGGTGAACCGATGCGTTACCGGACTGCAGCGATCCTGTTTACCGTTGGATTACTGTTCCTTTTCTTCTTCTGTTTTCAGATGGGTATGGCATTATGGGCAATCGGACTCTTTTTTCTGCTATATTTTCCGATGATTCTTGGCATTACACGGATACGCGCCGAAATCGGGCCACCGCTACATCAACTTATCCTTGTAGACCCAGGACGGACAATGGTCCTGGGATTAGGCACACGGCGGTTAGGCATAGGCAATCTAACAGGGTTAACGTTTCTGTATCCGTTTGTGAGGTGTTTCCGTGCACACCCAACACCCAGCGAATTAGAAGCGTTTCGCTTAGCAGAACGGAGCCGTATTGGGTATCGGCAGCTGCTTATCGGAATGATTTTAGCAATAGCGTTCGGGGTTGTAATAACGTTTTGGGCATATCTGCATGTGCTATACGATATGGGAGCAGGAAGTAAAGCACGCGGCTGGATCGTCTATATGGGGTGGGAAACGTTCAATCGGCTGCAAACGTGGCTTGTCAGCCCTCGTGATACCAGCGTGCCGGAACTTGGCGTTATCGGTAGCAGTTTTCTTTTTACGATTTTCCTGATGATTATGAAGATCCGATTTCTGTGGTGGCCTTTGCATCCAGGGGGTTATGTATTAGTCAGCGGAACAGGTATGGGACGCTTGTGGTTTCCGATCTTCCTGAGTTGGTTAGCAAAGGCAACTGTGCTAAAGATCGGTGGCGTAAAACTCTATCGGCAAGCAGTGCCATTCTTTTTAGGATTAATTCTGGGTGATTATACACTTGGGTGCGTGTGGAGTCTCATCGGGTTAGTGCTGAAAATGCCAACTTATATTGTGTGGCACTGATGTTAATAACGTGAGTTTGATAAATCAATTTTTGTGCTCGGTGCGGTTAGGAAACCGCACCTACCGAGACGAATCGCGTTAATTTGGTATTAGGCTTACATTACCCGGACCATCTAATATTGCACTCACCGTAGTTTTCTTGAGCATCTCAGATTGAATTCCCCGGAGTTCTTGAAACATCTGCACTAACTCCGGTGAAGCTTGCAACGTATCCGTAAAATGAAGTGTCATATCTTCATCAACAGATACGATAAGTGAGTCAAGTGTTATAGTATCTAACGAGCGGGCAGGGAGATATCCTTTTGTATCACCCTGTACCTCATAGATGAGATTTGCATCTTTGAAGCGTTCGAAAACCCCTTGGACGAGTGATTCGGAAACTTTAGCAGTTGCTGCTACATCTGCAGCTGAGCATGCGCCTTTACCGCTGTGAAAGTGTGAAGCTACGATGAGAAATAGCGTTATAATACCTTGAGCATTGATATAATCATTTTTTTCATGAGGCAGTTTTCCAAACGGTTTCTTCAAGTCCATAGATTGTTGAATTGAATTTGTCCCCTCAACACCTAACAAAATTATAATCCAAGTTGCGTAGATCCATATAGCCAAAATTGTCAACATTGCCAATGTGCCGTAGATTTCAGTATAGTTTTGCCACACTAATTCAAAGTAATAGGCAAATACGGTGCGCGCGACTTGAAAAAGCGTTCCTGCCAAAAATGCACCAATCAACGCAGCTTTCCAGTTTACTGTGGTGTTAGGCAATGCTACATACATAAGAAAAAACAGACAGTACACCGAGATCCAGGGAAATAGATGGGCAATCAACCCGTTAGCAATCACAGAAAAAACTGCCCAGATTAGGAGTGGGCCTATCAGTAAAAGCATGCAAAACACTAAGTATTTTTGAAACGCCTGTACTAATGGCAAACGCCGACGGCTTCCCCATATATGATTGAAATGGTCTTCAATGGACATGAACAGAATTATAGATATAACGAGGAATAATAAAAAACCACCTACACCGAGACTCGCCAGATTTCTGTTAGTAAATTCAGAGACACCAGTTACAATTTCGTCTGCTCCGTAGCGTGGAAGAAAATTATTTAAGGCTGCTATCAAAGGAGAATTCTCGTTTTCAACAACGCCAAAGGTTTTTAGTAGGAAAAGCGCAACTGCTGATAAAGGCACAAGACAAAGCAATGTGTTGAAGGCAAGCGAGGCGGCTTGATGCGGGCATTTGTGTTGTCTGAACTGGTGTAGCACGTTCTCACTGATGCGTAAAATATTGGTGGGGAATGACTGGAATAAGTGTAACATTTTAGATCATCTGAGTATTATTTCAAGCAAAAATCCTATTATTTATATCATATATCCGTTGAAATACAATGGCTGTATCCATCTTAAAAATATAACATATTTGGCAAAAATAGCCAAGAGCCAGGATTATTTGTTTTAAGATACTCTCTTGCACTAATTGCAAACTTTTGTTAAAATACTACTATAGTTTGGACAATTCTTGTTCATTGAAAGTTGCGTTTTCAACGGAAAATCTATTTTTAGCGGGTTTCCCATATCGGTGAAACCAGCGAAAAATACCGCACTCCAGCGGAGTGCTATGTTTATAGAAAACATTATGA
>JAJDWA010000014.1 GCA_022825825.1 Candidatus Poribacteria bacterium | reverse complement strand
GTTCGGACTGTGGCTATAAACATATTGCTCCGCTGGAGCAAAGAGGGTTCCGTTTTGTGTGTTGCGTTAGGATTTCGTAACAGATGAAGTCCAACAATTTCTTATATTGAACTCGCGTATGAAAAATTGTCCAAACTATAGATGTATAACGAAATGCCAATAAACGATGCCTGACATCCAATTACCCAATTAATATGTCCGCATTTTATCAGAATTAGACAACAAACACAAGAAATTGTTGAAAAATTGTGTCACACTTCTTCTTTGCGGATGAGGATCCCGACAAATATTGCAGAAAAAAGTAGGATTACAAAAGCATACGGTGCCGCCTGTGCAAACATCGCCTCTCCTGTGTAATCCCATACATTAACCGCTAAAGTCTCATATTCGGCAGGACGGAGTAGGAAAGTCAGCGGTAATTCTTTCATTGTTGCAAGAAAAACAAGTGCTGTGGCTGTTAACATACCGCGCGTGAGGAGTGGAAATAGTGTCCTGAAAAATGCTTGGAAAGGTGAACAGCCAAGTGATCGGGCTGCTTCTTCTAAGTGGGGTGAGGCTTGGTAGAGTGGACTACGCACAGGGCCCACCGCTTCTGCAAGGAAATGTAGAATACATGCGCAAATTAGTAATAATATGGTATCAGTGCTGCCTACAATAAAGATGAACGATAACGCAAACGCAAGCGGTGGTATAGCGTAAATAATGTATGGGATACGGGCCAACGTGTTTGAGAAACGCGAGGCATAACGCACACCAATATACGCAAATGGAACGGCTAAAATTGCACAGCCTACCGAAGATGGAACAGCAACACCCACAGAACCGATCAGTGCTTCTAAAAGTCCGTCTAATGCTAACACCTCAAACCCTCTGAACATCCAGGCAAACACTGTTGCTGCAGGTATCATAACAGTTGCGATGAACAGTAAACTTAAATAGAGATACCCCACACTTTTCCATTCGCGCAGTGGAATTAGTGTGCGGTGTCGAGAAGTGCCGTGGCCCGCACGATGGAGTGCTACCTTACTTAGCAATCGCGTTTCAAGGTAAAGTAAGCAACCGGTGAAGGCAAGAAGTCCCAACGCAAGCCATGCAGCATAGTTATGATTAAACGCCATGTTATACTCAATGTACAGCGCATAACTAAATGTCTCATAACGCATCAATGAAACAACGCCAAAGTCACCAAGCACATGTAAACAGATGAGCAATCCCGCTGCGTAGAATGCGGGACGAAGTTGTGGCAGGATAACACGGACGAAAACACCCCATTGCCGATAGCCAAGGCTTCTTGCAGACTCTTCAAGACTCGGGTCAAGGCCTAAAAGTGCGGTACGTAAATTCAGAAAAAGATATGGACTTGTGTAAAAGGAAAGCGCGATTAAAGCCCCCCAGTAGCCGCTAAGACGTGGGAGGCTTTTACCAAAAAGTGCTGCAAATATACCGTTGTTTCCTCCGAGTCCCAAGAGAGCTAAAGCCATCACGTAGCCCGGGATCGCTAACGGTAACACGCATAAGACACTAAAAATCCGTTTTCCTCGGAGGTCTGCATGCGTGGTTAACCATGCCGCTGGGGTAGCCAAAAGAATATCTACAATCAGAACGCCAACCGTCAGCAAAACCGTGTTAAGGAAAAGTTTCGCGTTTCGCCAGCGAAACAGATTTTCCACCAACGCAGTACCTTCAACATCAAATGCTTTTGCGATCAGATATCCTAACGGAATCAACCCACCGACTGCAACAACGATTGCGGGAATGAAGAAGTACCATCTCTGCCCAAGGTGAATAAAGGTGCGTTGCGTATTGATGAATCACCTCAGTATATCAGCAATCGATTTCGCCTTACCTACATAATACCGACGCGCCGCAGGAGTTTGATAGTCCCTTCAAGATCATCCATCTCATTTAAATCAAATGTCGGTACTATTTTGAGTAAATCTTCTAATGGCAATAAATTAGCATTCGGTATCACACCTTCGGTCACGGGATATTCAAAAACCTCACTGACAAAGTACTGTTGCGCTTTAGCGGACAGCAGGAATTCAATGAACTTCAGTGCAGTTTTCTTGTTGTCGCTGTTTTTCAACAATCCAATTCCAGCGACATTCACAAGGTTACCTGGATCGTTCGCTTTGAAGAAGGTCTGCTCAACTGGAAACTTTGAATTCCCCTTTTTAAAACGGAAAAGATAGTAGTGATTTGGCAAACCGAGATCAATTTCTCCCGCATCAAGTGCCTCTATAATCGGTGTATTCTTGGGGTAAGCTTTGGCACCGTTAGTCTTCATATCGCGTAGCCATTTTTCTGTGCGTTTCTCTCCAACCTGTGCACGCATCGCTGTTACAAACGCTTGGAACGAGGCATTGAGTGGTGCCCAACCGACTTTGCCACGCCATTTCGGTTGTGTTAAATCAAAAACACTTTCAGGAAGTACTTCCATCTTTACGCGTTCAGGTGAATAAGCAAGGACGCGTGCCCTACCGCTTGTTGCAATCCAATATCCATCATCGTGACGGAAGATTTTCGGAACTTTATTGAGAATAGATTTCGGTAATTTTTCAAACAACTTCTCTTTGCTAACAGCACCGAGGGCACCAGCATCTTGTGCCCAAAATAGTGCTGCGGGGCTTTTTTTACCCTCAGTCAAGAGTTTCGCTGCTAACTGTGTCGTATTCGCATAACTCACCTTTACTTCAATGCCGGTCTCCTTTTCGAACTGCTGAATAATTGGGTCAACGAGACTCTTACTACGTCCGGAATAGAGTGTTATTGTTTCGGCATGCAATGTTCCAATGAGGGTGAATAAAAGCAAGGTCGATAAAAAGTAATTGAACAAAATGGGTCGGTTTTTAAACATAGTTATCTCCTTATTTGTAACGTGATCTCGGTATAAGAGATATAAAGCTCTGCATGCTTTGATTGGACTCTCATAACCACAGTAGGTTCGGTTTCCCAACCGAACCGAGCTTATCCTGGCAACGACAGACATGTTTTGTGTTCAACACAGAGCAGTTAGGAAACCGCTCCTACCGTTTCCAAAATTGCTTATCCTGAGCTCACGTTATTGTAGTAAAACCTATAATTATTTAGGCGCTACGAATCAACGCTATCGGCATATAATTTCGTTATAGTATTGAATAGGGGTTATCCCTATATTTTTTGGCAAATATAGCATCAAAAAGTTCGAAATTTTGCCTTGTCTGGCTAACGTTTCGGAACGACTCGCCAGCGCGTATTCATCCCCGCTGTAATATGGTCAGCAACGTGGCAATGATAAAGCCAGTTGCCCGGCATTCTCGCTATCATATCTACAGTAACCATGCTGCCCGGCAACAGATCAACAACGTCTGTGCGTTTACCACCATTTAGAACAGTTTGTCCGTGCCAGTGTGCTGTGTGCATATCCACTTCCGTCCCCAAACCGATGAGATGCCAACGCACTCTATCGCCCTGGTTCACTTCCAAACCTTTCAAATTTCCGAAGATAAATCCATTGATTGCATGCTTGAGATTTCCTTCTTCGGCTTCTTCAGGGGATTCATAAGGTTCGTGCTGTTCACTTTCTGCTATTTCACGTTCGTTTTCATTGAAAATGAGAAATAACGTTGTAAACGATTTGTCAACATCTTTTGGACGTGCATCATCTTCGGAACGTTCTGTCCCTTTTTTCGTAACGACAATTGTGCCGATGAGTCCATCATACACCTCTGTAACCGCGTCAACATGTGAATGATAAAGCCAGACAATAGACGATGGGTCGTTTGGACCGGGTGCAGCGTCCTCCGCTACTTTCCAATGATAAGTGAACGTGCTTCCCGATGGCACAGCGGCACCAACTCCTTTCATATCCGCGCCTTCGTTTGCCTCATCGTATTGCAAACCGTGCACATGAATGCTAAGCGGTTTGTCTGCACGATTAAGAAAATGTACTTTGATATTATCACCTTCCACGGCACGTAATTGCGGGCCGAGAATACCCATCCACTCCGGTTGTTCAACCTGCGTGCTGTAAGTGTTATCAGTGTATTGAATATAGCGGTACTTATGATATGCCAACGCCTTACCCCAAACACCCAAACCCATTTTCGGTCGGATCATATTTTTACCACTCGGTGCATAATTCCAGATAACTTTTTCGGCAGCAATCCAGTATTCACGGGTTGCTGCTTCAACACAAACAGCGCAGATACAGAAAATAATGCACGCGCTGATGAATACTGCCAATCTTCTTTTCATGATATTGAGACTCATTTTCATAATTTATTAGATTAATTACCATCAAACAATTTGAATTTGATTTATTATAATATTACATGTTAAAAAAGGTTTTGTCAAATCTTTTTTGTGGTGTGTCCAGTTTTTGGCATGTGTGTTGCCTGAATCGCGGAGGACGCGGAAAAAGCGGATTATGCCTATCCACTTTCTGGACACATACCCAAGAAATAAACAAACCTGTCCACTTGTCCTGTGAAAAACGACTGGGCACCCAAGACATATAATCCGCGTACTTCCGTGTCCTCCGCGATAATCCGTGATTCAGACAACACAAAACGCAAACTAAAAGTTTGCGGTACGAAGAAATACCACAAACAGCGGATAGCAAAAAAGAAAAGGCAGGAACCCAAAACGGGACCTGCCTGATTCGGTAAAGATGTGTGGCGATTGTCATTTTCCCCTGTGGTCTCCCGTGCCACCAAGCGCATCGCGACACCTCAGATCACAGCGCGCCCACGACTCATTACAAACACCCATAACAGCTTCATACTCACCTGTGTCTGGGTTCAGGGCCCAAACCCACTTTGTGCGTACGCAGGTGCGCGTCTTGTGCTCTTTTGTCTTATCCTCATTACAAGACCAATACTTGTGACCGTTGATACACCTGCGGCGATGTTCCTCTGGGTCGGCTACCTGTTCCGTGCAAGAAGCACGTCCACAACTGAAGGTCGGGTATGTGTGCGTATGCGACTGACACGCGTAATAACTCGTCGTGCAAGCATGTCCCCACGCGTTTGTCACGCCACAACCCGCTTGCAACGAATGATCCCCTGAAACAGACGTCTCGTGAACACCACACGCATGGTAAGACGGTGTAGAGGGAGTAGGCGAAGGTGAAGGCGAGGGCGTTTGTGGGTTCTGTGCCTGCTCGTCAGTATCATCATCGGTAGGATCATGATCTACAGAATGACCAATACAATTTCTAAATTGATCGTTACACGTGCCTGCATTCATTTCGTTACCATTCTCATCTACCCATGTACGTTGTTCCACACAGGTACGGATGGCATGCAAATCTGCGGAATTCTGACTACAACTATAATAACCACGACCACAACCCTCATAGACCGAACGATTTTTGAGGATTACAGATTCTATATGACCCACAACAAAACGACCCGTGTTATTGACGCATGCATCATACGTTGCATCACCGTACGTGTTTCTTAACTCTTCTTCTTCATTTGAATTCTGAGCCTTAATTTGATTCACTACGTCCCAAGCTGCAAAAGTCACATGCAAACCATAACCACACGTTTCCCAGTGATCACCTCGTGGTGTATCAAAAGTTTCGCTACACGGACCGCCACAGGAAAACGACGGAAGTGTCCGATCAATGCTCCAATTCGATTTCCATGTATAGAGACGGTCGGCCGCATGAGTTGTCGGCACGGAATATCCTTCGTGTTCATCCCATTTGTCGTGAGCACTTAGCACGCCAGCCCAAGCAGTGAATGCCGCATTGTATCCTGCAACCCAAGAATCGAAAATTGCAAGCTTACTTTTCTTATCTTCAATCGCTGAAGTATACGCATCTACCAACGGTGTACCGCCTAACGACGCTAAAATAGCTTCCTTTTCTTCTTCGGTCATAGAAGTGGAAGTAAACGCTTTAACAACCCCCGACAACACACCCGCATCACCCCCTGTAAATACATCCTTTGTGACACCATACGCCTCGTGAACCAGCTGCGTATTTTTGCCAGAAAAAGCATCTTTACTTGCATCGTATTTCGCACCTATTTCCACCATCTTATCATGCGCCAATCGGACAGCATCAGCAGCAGTATTGGCTTCCTCTCTTTTCTCCAGCATATCTGTTCTATAAAATGTGATGGTCTCCGTATCCATTGCTACGGAAAGATACAGAAAGCATAGTCCTGCTGCAAGCAGTATAAACAGATTGCGTATTTTACTTATTATTTGCACGATCGAAATCCTCCTGTGTAAAAGTCGTTCTCCGTGTAGGATAAATTTCCTCAAAATACACGTCTTCAAACAACGACCTATCAAAACCTGTCCAATGGAATACCAATAAATCATTAACACGTGCACTGAGTGGATATGTTTTCCAAGCCTCATGATCCCACTTAGCTATAAACTCCTGAGCCTTTGCCCGAATAGGATGGTTTAAATCCCCGAGCGTATAGTAGTAGTTGCTGACATAAAATGCTCTTGCCAATTCATTTGCTTCCACGTCATCAGCTGGGAAGGGTGGAATATATTCCGTACTCCAATGTCCGCTATCCCTTGCTTGTGCTCGCAATGCAGCGACAGGGTGTGTTTGCAAAAGTTCATGGTGCGGGTAAATCACTTCGCCAGACGCATCAACAGTATGTTGTTTCTGTGGTACGGCAGTTTCCTGCGTTCCCTCTTGCCACACATCCGGTGCGTCAATCGGCACCTCATGGAAGTGGTCATCATGTGGCACCAATTTGAAGCCCGGTCGCGCGGATTGCTGGTTGTTTTCCACAATCGGCATATTCTTTTCTTCAAGAAGTTTTTCTGCCTCGGCAGCCTCTTTTTTGAGCTGCCGTATCTCTGCATATTGCACGGCGAACATGTAAGAGACGCCCGCAATTACAAGGACAAGGAGGACACTAAGTCCCCATATCATTCTTTTTGACATGTCAGTTTCTCCTCTCTTTTGCTGCATCCATCGGGCAGCGTGGGGTTAAATTCATATTCGGACAAGTTGGTCTTTCGCCACGCGGGAAACAGTCCGACTTAATCCGTTTACAGTCAAACGTGTCTGCCTGTGTAGCATCATAAGTGCCAAGCAGCAGTAAACCGATTGTTATCATAAACGTAACAATAAAAATTGAAGTGAGAAGTGGGTTGTAGTACTGTCTCATCTTGTGCTCCTTTATTCATATTATGAAGCAAGTTAAATGTTTGGACAGGCCTACAAGGGTAGGTGAAAATGAGAAAGTTTTATTATCCTTGTAGGGGCTGCTGGTCCCTATTCCAACATAGACATCAAGTCTATGTTAGTGTTATAATAGAAACCAGCTCTGTCATACTGTACTTATGGCAGTGCTAAGCATCGACGGTGTGTGTAGTCTATACACTGTCGGTGCGTTGATTAGCACCCCCGACGTTAAAAATACCCGTATTTACCGTGAATTTCCAGCGTCTGTCATATATTATCATATAATATATGAAAAATGTCAAGAAATTGTGTGCATTTTTATAACACTTTATCGCATAATATATAAAAAATGCGATCAATTGTCAAGAAATTTGCACATTTTCTAACATTTACTATATCATAACACAATTACATGAAAAATGTCAAATTAAATTTAAAAAAATTTACATTATCTGAAATTAAGGATGGGTACTATGTTCTCTATATGTCAAATTTCGCTTGATATATTACGCGAATATGTGTACATTTATAATATAGTTTTCTAAAAGAAATTTTCTAACCAATAGCTGATGTCAAAAGTAACACAAAAATGGACAAAAAACGTGCGAATGGACGCTACTACACACGCGGCAATCCTTTTCAGTTGAAGCCGTTCCAAAGATGGGCAAAAGATTCTAATTTAGAACAACAGATCGTCTTAGAACCTTTTGCGGGGGCAAAGGACATTCCACGATTAATTGACTCATCAGGTTTCCTTTGTCAAGATTGGGCATTTTACGATATTGGGCCAGGAACAGAAGGAATCGTGCAACGCGACACACTCACGGATTTTCCAAAAGGATTTAATGTTTGTATTACCAATCCACCGTGGCTTGCTCGCAACTCCGCAACACGCCGAGGTTTGCCTTTCCCAGAAACGACTAACCACGATGATCTTTACAAATATGCGCTTGAACAATGTTTGACATATTGTGAATGGGTTGCAGCAATTATCCCTGAAGCGTTTATTCGGAGCGGATTATTTTGCCATCGATTATGTGATTTTATCTCTTTAGTACCTCAAACACAAAATGGAACAGGACAAGATAATCAAAGTAGAAACACAAGTCGTATGTTTGATGATACTGAACATCCAGTAGGTCTTGCCCTATTTGCGCCACACGGCACATCAGATGTTAGGGTCTGGCGCAACAATCAACTGCTCGGAAAACTTAGCGAACTACGGAGACATCTACCGTTGGCTTCTCGCAACCGTAACATTGTGTTCAATGAACCGAAAGGAAATCTGGGACTCATCGCTATAGACAATACTGTTTCTGCTTCTATCCGCTTTTGTTCACCAGCAGAATTGGGTGAGTATCGTGTGCGTTATCAGTGCCGTTCGATTACGAAAATCGGTGTACCGTGGTGTGTGGATATAGACGTACTTAATGTTCACTTAGCAACAATCCGTGAGAGAACACATGACGTTTTTTTTACTGCATTCAAAGGATTACGCAGCGATGGCTATTACAGACGTAGATTGGATTGGACGTTGGCACGGGCAATTATTGATATAGATAATCCACAACTTACATTAAACATTTAATTCACAACTATGATAAAATGTGCCAGAAAATATAGATGAAACATTAAAGAATGCCTATGCCCACAAAAATCTTATGCATATTTCTATTGATAGTACTCATCACTGTCACAGGATGTGTACCCGGCGATGGAAAACACACCGTTGAGAAACCCGCAGGATTTTTCTGGGGAATTTGGCACGGATGGATTGCACCTATTTCGCTAATCTGGAGTGTGTTCAATTCAGATATCCGCGTTTATGAACCGCAAAATACAGGATGGTGGTACGACTTCGGTTTTTACATTGCTATCATTAGTGAGTTTAGCATCTCATTTTCAGTCCGAAAACGAAATAAAACTGTTGTGCAGGACTAATTATTTACAGAAAAGGACACGCTTATGTTCACCATAACAATAGACGATATAGAAGACGTTATAGATGAAGATACCTTTATGGAATTTTTGATGGATGTGCTGCACTTGCCAATCCCTGAAGATCTGCCCCTTGAAGATATTACCTCAATATTTTCAAATGAAGCACTTGGACTCAGTGGGTTCAATGATCAGCAAGTTTTAGACTGCCAAGAACTCAGCATTTCACCCGGGGAACCTTCAGGCATCATCCTAATTCGATTCAAGAGTGAAACCGGCTATATCGGAGCGCTGCAGGCTATTGCGAAAGGCTTGGATCAACAGGGTAATAATCCTACAGATTTACGTTTTATATGTACGGATGAGTTTTTTCAACCATTTGCATTCGCTTATTTCAAAGACTTAGTAAAAGAAGATAGACACGCCGCTGAGCTAAATATTCTTTCTTGGACACAGGATAATACGCGCATCAACATAAGTTCCGAACATGAAATCCCTGCTGATCTATTTATTGATCAATCTACAGAGGAGCGAGAGAGTACTGCTGGAGATAATTTACCTGTTGACGGAATAGATGATCTTGGTGAAAAAGATGCAATTCCTGATACGCTCGCAGATGAAAAAGAGGTCGGGTCTTTAGAAGCAGAAAGTAAAATAGATCTGAAAAACAACGTAACACGAATCTCGTCTGGTGATTTGTTAGGAAAACTGCAAAAAACCTGCACACCTTTAGGAGATACGGACTGGAAAATACACAAAGGCGTTATAACAGGTTGCAATAAAGCTTATGTAATAGAAGAATCCAAACGCCAAGAGTTGATTGATAAGGATCCCAAAAGCGCTGAGATAATAAAATTAGCTATTGGAAAACATCAGGAAACCCTATGGAAACCAATTCTCAAATATATCATCTGGATGCCGAGTAGTAAAAACAAGCCGTGGGAATGGGCTGACGCTAAAAATGAATCAGAGGCAAGGAAAATATTTGCGCAAACCTATCCAGCAATTAGCAATCACCTAAAAGGTTTTGAAAAAGACTTAAAAGGTCGCCATGAAAGTTGCAAAGGAAAATACTCTTGGGAACTCACACATCGTGAACATAAACCTGAATTTCTTGGTCCAAAAATTACTTTCTACGATAAACCTCCTGTCGTAGCATATTATGACGAATCGGATGCAATTGTTGTAAGTCCGTTTGTACACTGTATACCTACAACGGATTTTTCTATGCTTGCAATTTTGAACAGTAAACTTGCCGAATGGTATGTCCAGAATAGGTATGAAAAAAAGGGCGGAGGTCGTCTCAATAAGAATAAACTGCAAGATTTTCCAGTACCTGATATAACCACGAAACAAAAAACAGAGTTGACGAATATAGTTGAACAGATACTTGAAAACCCTGACAATCCTAATGTGCCTTCTCTTGAAGAAGAGCTAAACAGGTTGATCTATGATTTATACGAATTAACATCCGCAGAAATTAAGTTGATAGAAGAGGAAACCAACCAAACATGAGTTTGTTTGTGAAAGGGTGCCCTCTTTTCCGCTTTTTGTCACTAAAAATTGTCCAAACTATAGTATAATTTAGACAGAAAGGACAACATTCTATGATGCAATGGAAGCCAACCGCTGATCAGAAAGCGCAATATGAAACAGAAGGTTATTTTATCCTCCGCAATGTTATTCCACGCGACCTTGCTGCTGAACTGCGCGGAATAATCCGAAACGTTATCATGTTGCCTGATCCGGGAAAGTTTGTTGACATTGATCCGATGAATCCAATGGAGGATTCTCCGCAAGGGAGAATCGCTCGTTATCGCAAATTGAGCAACTTTTGTGTTCAATCACCTCTTATCTGGCACAATGTTCATGCAGGTGAAGAATTACTCAATATCGCCCGCTATTTTCTTGGTGACAACATCATCATGAAGTTCAATAGCTGTTTCCTTAAACCTGCTCGTACTGGAAGTGCTACGCCGTGGCATCAAGATAACGGACTTTGGCGCGATGGTGAGACAGAACCATTCAACTTCTGGATGCCGCTTGAACCTGCAACACGAGAAAATGGATGCATGCAATTTATCCCCGGTAGCCACAAGACAGAGATCGTAGAGCACGTGCTGTATCCTGACAGCATTCATGGTGAACTTCCACGCGAAGCCGTTAAGGAGATGCTCCAAAAACATGGGGCACATCACATTGAATTGGATCCTGGTGATGTCGTCTTTTGGCACAGCAGTATGTGGCACTATAGCCCACCTAACAAAAGTAGTAAGAGTCGTATTGCTGTTGCAGGTGTCTGGACAAACCCCGAGATCGTCAAAACGAGCAAACGTTTCTGGCACAACTTCCGCTGGGCAATGAAAAACGGTGAAGTCTGTACCCAATTTCCACCAGAACCTGTTGCGATGGAAAACGACAATCCAGAAAAACCGAAACCTTTCTCTGCCGTGAAGGAATAGTAGATGGGAAAACCGAACATTGTCGTTTACTTATCTGATGATCATGGATGGGAATATCTCGGTTGCTACGGAAACGCACACATTCAAACACCACATTTAGATCGTATTGCTGAAGAAGGTGTGCGCTTTACACATGCGTTTACACCGACACCAACCTGCGCGCCTTCTCGTTCAACTCTGTACACAGGGCTCTATCCAGCACGGCATGGTGCAATGGGAAATCACACGGAATGCCACACAACGCTTGAAACGCTACCCAAAAAACTCAGAAAACTTGGTTATCGTGTAGCAATCGCAGGTAAAACACATGTGAAACCTGAAAACCTTTTTGATTTTGAATATATCGGAGGTTTTTTGCCAAAGCATGCAGAACATGCACGAAAATACCGCGCAGAAGGTCTTGATACCGCGCCAGTTGACAGTTTTCTTGATACCCATCGTCGAGAAAATCCCAATCAGCCAATATGCTTGATTCTGGGCGATAGCAATCCACATGTTACATGGGAACCGAACAAAATCTATGCCCCCGACATCTTGCCATTACCACCTTATATTGCAGATACACCTATTACGCGAAAAGCACTTGCCAACTATTATCAGGACATCACGACGATGGATGAACGCATCGGTGAAGTTGATAGATTGTTGGATACTTACGGATATGCAGATAACACGCTTTTTATTTATACAACTGACCACGGTTCCGAATGGCCCCATTGTAAATGGACATTGTATGATACTGGTATTCGTCTGCCATTCATTGCTCGGTGGCCTGGTAAGATTCCATCCGCAACCGTTACTGATGCGATGATTTCGCATGTTGACTTTTTACCAACACTTATAGATATCGCGGGCGGTGAACAGTCAGAGGGTTTAGATGGTAGAAGTTTTAAAGATGTTTTATGTGGACAACGAACTACTTTTCGTGATAAAATTTACGGAACGCACACACGTGATGGTGATATGAATGTTTTTCCACAAAGATGTGTTCGAGACAATAAACATAAATATATCTTAAACCTGATGCCTGAAAATACTTGGACAACCCATTTCACGAAGGTTGAAGGGATTCCAGAAAGCCATGCCGAAGTTTGGAACAGTTGGGTAGAAAAAGCTAAAAACGACCCGAAAACTGCTGAACTCGTTTATTTAACACAACACCACCCTGTTGAGGAACTGTACGATGTCCAAGCGGATCCTTATGAATTCAACAATATAGCATTTGATGTATCGTCGCGCCCGATTCTTGAAAAAATGCACGCTGATGTTCGCCAATGGATACAATCACAAAATGATGAAGGGAGACGTGAAATATGAAAATTAAATTTATCAACGAACTTGTCTACGTTGCACTAATAGCTATGACGTTTATATGTTTTGGTTGTCTTAATACCGATCAAGTTGCTGACATTCTAACGCCGGCACCACAGGAACCGTTGCCTCCAGGCGAAGGATTATCAATCGGCGTAGAAGCCCCTGCTTTTTCCTTACCAGATGGTGATGGCAATTTGGTTTCTCTCTCCGATTATGCTGGACAGAAGGTAGTGCTTGTGTTTTATGCAACAGGTACATGACCGGTCTGTAATACGCAACTCGGTGAGTTGCGAGATGGATATGCAAATATTAAAGATGCGGGTGCTGCTGAACTGATTGCGATTAGTGGGGATACCCCGTTAGGTGCGGCAAATACGCGAGGACGTTTGGGAATAACTTTTCCGCTGCTTTCGGATGGGGATTTTGAAACTATTGAGGCATACAATGTGGTTAACCAAAAACAACCGAATTTTGCACGCCCCACCGCATACATTATTGATGAAGATGGTAAAATTGTTTGGAAAGACCTTCGTGAGAGATACGGTCATCGTACTAATTCATCACAGATTATCACAGCATTGCGGGAATTGTAGATGTTATCTAGCTGATGTTCAAGTTGAAGTTAATTGGTGATTGAGTCTTTGTCTAAAGTTGTATACCCATTACATCAGCAATAAGACGCATAGCGTGTTGGAGTAGGTCTCCTTCTTTGACAAGTTCTTGGGACGTTGTCCCGCCAAGGTTGTTGTTCAAATCTTCAAGTGGAGAAAGCCCGAAATTCTCCATCCCTTCCAGCATCCCCTCAAGATAACCGAGTCCTGGCAATTCCAAATCGCGTGCATTGTCAAGCATTCGGTAAAACATGATGTCGCCATCGTAGTATTTCTCATATAAGGACGGGTAACCTTCATATTTGTCAAGTGATTTCTCATCTTTTTCTGATATTTCCCATAGCCCGCCTTTTACGGACTTGCCTTGGGCAGGAATTATATCAGCGTAGTACCGAAATACGAGTTGGTAGCCTTGCAGTGTATATGCACCGAGGGGTACAGCATTTTGACAACGCCACTGCATGTGTTTGATATTGAGATTGGATCCGTAGGCGAAGTACTTCATGTTTCAACCGTGCTTCTTTTAAACTCGGATTGTAATTCAATGTTAAGAAATATGTTTCATCTTATTTCAAAATCGTTTCAAGTTTATCCTCACGTTGCGTATCAGATTTTGCAGCCGCTGTTTCTTCAGCAGATTTGTAGCCGTAAATCTCAATTTCACTGATTCTGGCTTGGTAAAACTCAGCCCTTTCTTTTCGCCTATTGGCGGCTTCATCTGTTAAGTCTGTAACTACAATGCGAAGATGATCTGTCAGAAAAGTGTTTAATAAGGGAATCACAATCGGATATGACTTGACACCTTTTATTTCTTTTATTAAATGCCAGTCAGTTTCAGAAAGAGCACTACCACCTTTATCTACGTAGATGTTAAGTTTTTTGATATTATCTGAATGGATTACAAGTCGTCTGATATTCTTTTTTTCTGGTAACTTGATGGAAACAACTGATCCCCAACTTGATCCATAAGCGGCGCGTTGTCCAATAGTCTCTGTCTTACCAACTGTGTTAAGATTTCCATCAATCATTTGTGGGTTGGATGATTTGACACCTTCCATCAGCGCGTAATTCTCGCTCCATTCTTGTGTTGTAAGCAAGATATGACACCCCACCGTAAAAATTAGAAAAGAAAAAAATAGTAGTAAAAAGGTAATTCTATAATACATTCAGCATACTCCTACAAGTTGTTAGTATGTATATTGAAGTCTGCGGTGTAGATAGATTCTTTAAAACATCTTATATTAGCATAACAGTTTTTCCGAAAAAGTCAAGAAAATCTGCTCATCCAATATAACACTCAACCGGCTTGTAAGCACTTTATTGTCAACATAATATGAGACTTACAACACAATTTACGCTATTGTGTAAATTGTGTTCAAATTTCACTTCGGGATACGCCGCACCCACAACAGCAATGCGACGTTCATGCCACCTACGAAACCGAAGACATAAGATTGAATCCCCGCTAACTGTGCCATCGATCTAATTAAGATAATCCCAGCGACTGGTAAGCCGAGGGCAAAGCAAGTAAAATATGTTAAACTTTTTGCCCCTTTTGCTTCCCAAAAAGTAATCTCACGTCTCAAGACTTGTAGATATGATTTTTCCCATAGCCGTGATGTCCACTTTCCGTTCATAAAACCGAGCACAATTCCGAAAGCGTAGCCGAAACTTGACCAGCGCAGATCAATCCACGGAAATTTAGAAATTGCTGCGACCCACAGCACTTGACCGAGAAATGTAACGATGATAAATGCCCAAAAGACAGGCATTTTCATATAAAAAGGGAGTAGCCTACGCGATAATTTATTGTTCATTAAAAATTCACTTTCACGTAATCTATAGCGTTTTTGAAAATGGCGAGGCCGTCCCCTTCTTCGGGCAGGTCTTCTCGTGTCCAACGGGGATGGTTGTATTTTGTTAAAAAACGCTCAGGATGAGGCATCAAGCCGAAAATTCGCCCTGTTACGTCACAAATGCCCGCAATATCTGCATCCGAACCGTTTGGATTGTGTGGGTACTCAGTCTTGTCAGGGGATGATTGCTGTGTCCTTCCATATCGGAATACAATTTGGTTTTTTGACTCTAAGTCTTCCAACACATCGGATGGCGCAGTAAACCTGCCTTCAGCATGCGCCACGGGGAGATAGAGGTGCGGTTTTATGCCTTTTGTAAAGACACAAGAACTCTGTTGTGTGTCCAATTCAACCCAACGGCACTCAAATTTTGCAGACGTGTTCATTGCCAAAGTTGCGCGCTGTGTAATTGTTGTATTTCCGTTTTCTGTCCCTGGCAACAATCCTGTCCGTACAAGCACCTGAAACCCGTTGCATATTCCAATTATGAGTTTGTTGTCAGCGACAAACTGATTGAGAGCGTTTCTCAGCTTATGCTTCATCTCCACAGCAAGTAATATCCCCGCTGCAATATCATCGCCATAAGAGAATCCACCTGGGATAGCGAGAATTTGATACTCGGATAGGTTTGTCTTGCCAGATATGAGGTTTTGAATGTGGACTAAATCGGTTTCCGCACCAGCAAGTTGAAACGCAACGTCTGTTTCGGCATCACAGTTTGTTCCTGCTGTTCGTAAGATGAGTACTTTGGGTTTCACAATTATCTCCCTGTAGCATACACTTTCCAGTTTGTGCAATCTTAATAAGTAAAACACATGGATCGTTAAAAAGTTACGAATGCAATGGTGTCTGCCAAGCGGATTTTAGGGGACCAATGGAAGTTTCTACAATACGTTTGCCTGTTAATCCGTTGATGATGAATTCAGGTGTTTCTGTTACGGTGCCTAAGCAGCCAATTGGCACGTCAGCCATGTGATTCTCAAAAGCATCTTGGTGTTGCGGTTCAATTTCAACGAGGAAACGACTGTTCGATTCAGAAAATAGGAGAAAATCATCAAAAGTAATTTCTTCTCCGGTTGGAACTTTATCAAGATTTAAAGACATGCCATATCCACCTGAAAAAGCCATCTCCGCTGCTGCTACACCGATACCGCCTTCAGAGCAGTCATGGCAGGAACGCACTAAACCCGTGTTTATGGCGCTACTAAGTTTTTCCATTGTCAACTTCCCTTCATCTGGACGGACAGCAGGGGCGGTGTTGCCGATAAAATCGTGGATACCGAAGTAGTGTGAACCCCCCAATTCAACGTAAGTGTTGCCAACAACATAGATGAAGTTACCTGGGGATTTCACATCCATAGTAACTGCGTTGCGAATGTCAGGCATCACGCAGATTGCTGATATGAGCAGCGTCGAAGGAATTGCGCGTTGTTCGCCTGTTGTTGTATCGCGGTATTCGTTGTAGAGGCTATCTTTTCCAGAGATAAAGGGTGTTCCGTAAGCAGTAGCAATATCGTAGCACGCCTTCGCTGCACGCACTAACGCGCCAAGTCGGTCAGGTTTATCAGGATTCCCCCAACAGAAATTATCCAATAAAGCTGTTTTTTCAAGCGTTCCACCGACAGCAACTATGTTTCGGAGTGCTTCATCAATTGCCGATGCTGCGCTAATGTATGCATCAACATCGCTATATTTCGGGTTGATGCCGTTTGCTACAATGACCGCTTTCTCACTTCCTATAACCGGTGTTGCAACGCATGCATCGCTCGGTCCGTCGTTTGCGATACCGACGAGAGGTTTGATAACGATACCCCCTTGCACCTCATGGTCATACTGGCGGATGACAGATTCTTTGCTGGCTATGTTTGGACTGGCAAGGAGTCGGTACAAGTCTTCTGCGTAGTTTTCGGTTTGGCTGTCCCGCGATGGCATTTCTTGGTGCTGTGGCGGTTGCCAAGTTGCTTTTTTGATATGCTGCGGCAAGCCTTTGTGCAGAAACTCCATATCTAAATCTGCCACTATCGCGCCTTCATAGAAAACCTGTAATCTGTGTGTATCAGTAAAACTGCCAAGCACTGTTGCCTCAACCATTTCTGCCTCACATATCTCCATCAGTTCGTCCAGATTTTCAGGGGGAACAGCGAGGACCATCCGTTCTTGCGCTTCAGAAAGCCAGATTTCCCACGGTGCTAACCCCTCATATTTCAGAGGAACACGTTCCAAATGAACCTCAGCGCCAGTGTTTTCTCCCATCTCCCCTACTGCAGAGGAGAATCCGCCTGCACCACAGTCTGTTATGGAGCGGTAAAGATTTCGATCGCGTGCCTGTATGAGGGCATCAACTATCTTTTTCTCCATAATCGGATTGCCGATTTGAACTACGCTGCCAAGGCTTTCAGAGGTATCGTCTAATTCTGCAGAGGAGAAGGTGGCACCGTGAATCCCATCGCGCCCAGTGCGTCCACCAACTGCAACCACAAGATCACCGGGTTCAACAGATTTGTCACACCTATCTATAGGTATCAGTCCAACGTTTCCACAAAAGACGAGTGGATTTGCAGTGTAGCGGATATCAAACAAGATAGCACCGTTTGCAGTAGGGATACCCATTCGGTTACCGTAATCACGGACGCCCGCAACAACTCCCTTGAACACGCGTTTGGGATGCAGTGTTCCTTTCGGTAATTTCTCATAAGGTGTGTCCGGCAAACCGAAGCAGAAAACATCTGTATTTAAAATCGGTTTTGCGCCGAGTCCTGTGCCGAGAGAGTCTCTGATAACGCCTCCAATGCCTGTCCCCGCACCACCATAAGGTTCAATTGCTGATGGGTGGTTGTGCGTTTCTACCTTGAAAACGAGATTATATTTATCATCAAATTCGATGATGCCAGCATTGTCTGAAAAGACAGAGACACACCACGGTTTGCCTATCTCCTCTGTTGCGCGTTGAATGTAGGTTGGAAAAAGTCCATCAATCTGTTCTGTTTCCTTCCCATCTTCAGAGTAGAGAATAATGCTTTTAAAGGTTTTGTGTACGCAATGCTCCGACCATGTTTGTGCAATCGTCTCAAGCTCTACATCGGTTGGGTTGCGTTGCAGTTCGGCAAAATGGGACTGAATTGTCTGCATCTCGTTTAGGTTTAAGGATAAAGTCCCTTCTTGACTGATGCGCATTAATTCATCATCATCTGCATTTAGAATTTGGAATTCATTGACCTTATTGGACATTACTTTCTCCGGTATTTACTCGTTGTCTTCTTGAAGAGATTTAGCTGCAAATATTGTCAAGCGTAATTCTTCGTTAAAAAGTTCATAGACAGGTATTTTCCCACTCAATTGTTCGCTTTCGTTCAGAATGATTCCCACGCCTTCGCCCCGTCGTTCAAAAAAGTGTCGCCGTTTCACTTGGTTTCCTACATCATCATCTAAAGTAACAATTGATAGTAATTGAGAGAGGCGTTCATTACGGGTGACTGGTCTATGTGGTAATTCATCAATTGTTAAAGTATTTGGTAATGCTCCTGGAGAGTATAGTTCAAGTCGATCAGCAAACATGAATAGGCGAATTTTTGAACCGCTTATGGAATAATCTCTATGTATAACTGCGTTAACGATTGCCTCAAATACGGCGCGCATGCTATATTGGGGTTGGTCTATCCTTCCAATTTCTTTACGCGCTGATACCTTGTTGTGTTTTTGAACAAACTTAAAGGCATCTATAATCTGTTGGTCAAGTGGCCCTCTAAAATCTATTGCGTCAATTTGGTAGTTAGCATCTTTTTGTTTACCGCTATAATAAACAGCCTGAATAAAACTGTTATAGAGGAATTCGTCAGGTGTGTCGTGACACATCAAAACACCCGCTACAGAAGCACGAATCTCACGACCTTCTTTAACAAGTAGTCTTTTCTTTATGAGTAGGTCTTCTATCTCATCTTCAGGGACATCTTCTGTGATGAATCGTTGATATAGCGATTCCCTTAATGTTTTTCTATGTGCGTCTGGGACTACCTGTTCATCGAATCTGATAATTCTTGCTTGTGATCGACTTTGTATTAACCTCGCCAACTGTTCTGTGGTCATTTCTCTCTTGCTGCTGCCTTGACGGATGAAATAACCGTTAGGAGATTTGTGGACAAAAAGACCTTTTAGGATTTCTATTTTCAGTATATTTTTTTCGTCAATCGATAATTTCTGTGTGTCAAATCGGACGGCGGGTTCGATGCTGTCATGGCATATTTCAACAACTGTTTTTTCTATATGATCCAATTTCTGCAGTTCAATTCCAATGATTTCTTTGTTGTCGTCAATACCGATGAGTATCATTCCTCCTTCGGCGTTCGCAAAAGCAGCAATCTCATCTGCCATACTGTCTCTGTGAGGCATCTCTCTTTTGAATTCAATCATTGAGTCCTCACCAAGGATAATTTTTTCAATAAGTTCGGTTTGACTGTAAAACATAACTAATCTCCAAGATGAATACGTTTATAACGTTGTTCAAAAGCCTTTTCTCCACCTTCAAGAATGTTGCATATATATTCTCTAACATTTCTTTGTTGGATACTTGCGGGATGTTGCACTTCAGTTTGAGATAGTCCTTCCTTAATCTCGACCTCAAGAGGCAAAATCATTTCAGCATCGCCATTAACCACGATATTGGCATTGTGTGTCACTACGATAACCTGCCGCTTGCTTTTTATATTACGTAACTGTCGCACGATAAGATTAGAAATTACCTTGTTATCTAAATCATCTTCAGGTTGGTCTAACAAAAGTGGTTCGCTTCCATAAGATAGAATAAAGGTAAGTAGTGCTGCAGTTTTTTGTCCGGGTGAACCTTGCTGTATACGTTGACGTTCAGGACCATAGGTAATTTCTAAATTATCTTCTGGCAACCAAGTCATAAGATTGGTGATAGATTCTGGAGGTAACGATTGCAAACGTGTCGCGAATGTTCTATGTTCCGCATCTTTATCTCCATTACGAATTGCTGTGATGGTTTCCTTAAGCTTATTTGTCTTGCTGCCAACACATTGTTCATAAATTTTCTGTAAACTTTCAAAATCTTTATCAAAATGATCAGGACATTGTAGTATACGCCGAATCTCTTTCTCAATGTTGTCCCAACTCTCTCCAAAAGACAATATGTTTATCCTCACGCCTTGATTATCTTGTAAAACAGAATCCAAGAATTGTTGCCGATTTTCTGAGAGTGTTTTTCTATAATTCTTAATTTTGTGAAATACCTCTTTTTTTTCAGTTTCTAACGTTTGCATACGCGACTGGTGTTCATGAATTTGATCTAAATCCTTCTGTATACTTTTTTGTTGAGTTAATAGTAAATTGTATCTGTTTGGGTCTATATCTTGCTGTTCAAGGTCTAAACGCGATTGTTCGTACCGTTCTATATCTGACTTAATGTCGTCCATCCATGATGCTGCATCTTTTTCAGTTTGCCACTCAGTCAGAAACAATTCAGCTTCTTGACTCAAATGATTTAATTTGTTGTGAATGGTCCACCATTTTTCATTTGTTTTTTGTAGATCCGACAAAATATCACTGTTTTCGCTAAAAATCCCATTATTAAAATCTGATGGGGTTATTTTTTCCAGTGCTTCCGATAGGTGGCGTTGTGCTTCTTTCCATTTCTTTTCTATAGTATCAATTTCACTTAACTGTTGTTGGCGTTTCCGATATTTCTCCATTACTTCCTTATGACCTGATTTTTCAATGTACTCAATCTGTTTTGCCAAATCGTTCAATTCTCCGATTAATCGGTTTTCTTGATCTATCTTTTCTTGCAGCTCTTGTTGATTATTTTCAATTTGCTTATATCGGTTGATATCTTCCCTAATCTTTGTTTTAATATTTTCCGCGTCAACTTCTGGCACCTCATCTATGATTTCAATCAGTTTACTCGGTTCCTTAGCCAATTCGAAAATCTCCTTTTGACTATAAATGCGAACAGGAAACAAAGTTTTAATTTCTCCCTGAAAAGGTTCCCACGATCCATCTTCGTTTTTTTGTTCCAAAGAGGGATTATCTGGATTTGGAGACCAGTTTAAACGGTAACATATATTATTTTTCCAATATAATAATGACATTTCGGTATTAAGATTTAATAGACTTTCATTATCATCTAAAGAATAATATTTATTACTATCTACTTTGAGAGTTTCGTGAATATCTCTATCACGTCTCAGAACAAGTCTTATGAATTCTAATAGGGTTGACTTACCCGTTCCGCGTCCACCAATAATCGCATTGAGAAATGGATTAAAATCGCATTTCAGTGTTTCTACCCGTCCAATATATTTTGCATTCGTAATTTCCAATTTTTCTATAAAAAAGGGTGGAAGTTTGTTGGGGTTGTCGTTCATGTTGCGGTTTATAGATACATCGCCGTCTTGTAGTGCAAGTCTTAGTCCTTCAATAGAAGGTTCATCCATCTTGATCCATGTGAACGTTCCAAAACTATCTTGACTGAAATCGTGTACATCAGAACCAGTAATTTCAGTCCACTGTAACTTTCTCTCTTTATATAGTGGGGGTTTTGGAGAATTGCTGTCACGTAACTCCATAGCGTAAATGTTATCATTTCTCAATACTTGTCCTAATGCTGAACCCTTTAGTTGTTTAAACAATCCTTTTCGTAGATCAACATGTGCGGGAATAGGGATACCTTCAAGTTTTGTAATTTCGTTAATAATTTCAGTCGTGCTTTTATTCGCTAGTCCGTCCTTCTTTCCCTTTCTGTCAAGATAGTCGACTGCCCCGAGTAGCCGATCAATATGACTTTCATCCTTATCTTGCCCAAATATTGCTAATATATGCACACCGTCACTTGCTCCAATTTCTACGCCTGGAAAGAGGTATAAGGGGCGGAACCATTTCTCTTCTCGGGCTTCTATATTTTTTAGTTCTTGCTGTAAAGTATTTATCCATTCACCACTGTTATGGTCAGTGATTGCAACACAATCAATTTCCTTATCCATAAATGCCTTCAACCATAATTTATTTTCAATCTCTTTGTCATTGAAATCCGATGCAGGTGTGTGTGTATGAAAATCAAATTTCCACCACTTTGCACCCGCAAATTGAAACTCATTCATAACAGATCCCTCCCAATTTATTTTTAGCTATTACGCTAAAGATTAATCGTTGTTACCCTTTCTTTTATATACCAATCAAAAGTATACTACTATTGCAGTTAGGTTTCAAGAAAATCTTCTCAATTGCTTGAAAAAGCAGTTTAGATGCGCTATCATGTAACATTAAACATGTAATAGGTAAACGACAAAAAGAAATATAGGAGTAAACGCATGAAAAGATATAGAAATCTCGGAGGAGATTCTGGAATTGTTGCTTATGAGGATGGTGAAGATTTTATCAGAGTTCAGTTCTCAGATGGTTCAATTTATCGTTACACATATACAATTCCGGGGCCCAATGATGTTGAATATATGAAACAATTAGCTGAAAAAGGTCAAGGACTAAACTCATTCATCAGTAGAGTCATTAGGAAACGATATGCTGCGAAGGAACGTTAGTCTTGTTAGCTTGTTAGAATGAAATGCTCGGGCGGCCTACGGGCCTCCTGCTTTTAGATTAAATACTTATCAAAGTGCACGTTTCTATAACCATATCATACTTCAGAGATTGACATCTTATACCAAATTTAATTTGATTATTCGTTTTCTGATTATGTCAACATTGCGAGGCACAGAGACCTCGCGCTACAAATCGGGTTAATTTGGTATTAGTCCGCAGCTATCTCAGCAGGTAGGTTATCAATAATCCGCGCAGATTCCACACTCACATAAACAATACGCTTAATTGCCGTGACCAATTCACGCGGACCGCAAACCAATCGTTGGGATTATTGACAGTGCCGCTATTCCTATCTATGATGAGCGTTCTTCTTTCAATGTCTCCAGGACGCATAGCTTTTTCAGTTTGCATCTGATTTTCATTCCTTAAACGAAGCAGTAACCCGCGGAATACTCTCCTCACAAGCAAACCGTTCAATGCTGGATGCCCCCACAAACCCAACAGTATCAGTCCGCTCATTGATGAACGCTGCATCGGGTGCTTTTGCGATGGGACCACCGTGTGACAAGCAGATCACATCAGGATTCTGTGCCTTTGCTGCATCGCAAATTTCTTGCACACGTACGGCTGCATCTTCAAGTGTGAAAGCGGTTTCTGCACCAATCGTGCCACCGATAGTTGTGTTCATGTGTGCGATAATAACGTCAGCACCAGCTTTCGCCATACTCTCAGACTCTTCAGGGTTAAAAACATAGACGATGGTGAACAGGTCCATCTCATGTGCGATGCCAATTGTCTCAACCTCTTTATAGAAACCCATGCCTGTCTCTTCAAGCGTTACCCGAAATGTGCCGTCAATCACGCCAACGGTTGGAAAGTTATTGACACCGTCAAAACCGACATCGCGCACCTGTTTTAGAAAGTTGCTCATCCGACGTGTTGGGTCTGTGCCGTTGACACCAGCAATAACAGGGGTCTCTTTGACAACTGGCAACACCTCACGTTCACCCATCTCCATCACGATGGCATTTGCATCGCCGTAGGCTAAAAGCCCTGCACACGATCCAAATCCTGACATCCGATAGCGACCAGAGTTGTAAATCACAATCAGATCTGCGCCACCCTGTTCAGCGAATTTTGCCGTGATACCCGTTCCCGCACCGACAGCAAGCAGGGATTTTCCTTTGTCTAATTCCGAATGGAGTCGTGCTAATACCTCATCTCGTGTATAATCTGGCATATTTTGATTTTCCTTTCTTTATGGTTGTCAGACTTCAGCGATCAGCAGTCGGCAAGAGGTATCTGATTAAATTCGCTCCTATTGCTGACTGCTGACAACTGATAGCCGATAACTATTCTTCCCGTGATTTTGCTTGTAAACGTGCTGCTTCACCCGGGTTCCCGATGTGCATTGTGTTGTACGCCTGATCGGATGACTTGAAGGGTCCGACACCTTTGTGCCCATGCCAATCACCTTGATTCATAATCGGGTTCGGCAATCCTGTTTCCTTTTCACGCTGGAGTATCCAACTCTTCATGCGTGTTTCCAGAATGTTGACGATGTCGGGATGTGTCTCAACGAGATTCTCGTTCTCATCGGGGTCTTGGATAAGATTATAGAGTTCAACAGGAGGCTTGTAGTGGAAATCGGGTTCAAGCGCGACGATCAGTTTCCATTCAGGAGTTCGCCATCCGTGCTTACGCATCCACGTACATTCTGTAATATAGAATTCGCTATCATAAGAAGCAATTTCACCACTTATCAAAGGGGTAAGACTATCACCATCAAATGCGATGTCTGTTTCAATATCTGCTAATTCAAGGAGTGTTGGGACAAGGTCTTTGTGCTGGTTATAGCCAGAGACTCGTCTTCCAGCAGGCACGCGACCGGGATAGCGGATAATGAGCGGCACATGCAAGGTAACATCGTAGAGTCCGTGATGGTCAAACCAGCATTCGTGGTCATAGAGGGTTTCACCGTGATCCCCATTGATGACGACTATGGTATCGTCCAGCACACCGCGCGTTTCAAGTGCATTGAAAAGCGTCTGAATACAAGCATCCATATAGGCAATTGCGCCATCATATTGTGCAATGACGTAATCCTTATCTGTAATTCCCACAGGCATCCATGAAGCGAAGTAGTCGCAGAAAGGTTTGAATGACATCACAGGTTCCATAGATTCGTTGCTTGGATCGCATTCATCGCCGTGATAAAACATCCGTTCATAGGGTGCAGGTGGCAGATAGGGCGAGTGCGGGTCCATGTGTCGCAAGAACAGGAAAAATGGCTTTTCATCGCTCTGGTCTATTAACCGATTCAATTCGGGGAGGGTTGTTTTGTTTAGGTTTTCTGCTTTGGGACTCCGTCCAGAGTCGTCAGGACCCCATCCAGAAAATTCTAAATAGGTATCAAATCCACGTCCACTTGGTCCACCAAACCCGACACAGGTTGTATCATACCCAACTTCTTTAAGTATTTCCGCTAATGTTTTAACCTCTTCGCGGAGCGGTCCTTGGTGTCGGAGTGCTACAACTTGTGTGCTAAAGGTGTCCATACCTGTGAGCATAGATGCATAAGCACTTGTTGTCGGGATGTGAGCACTATAGGTTTTCTCAAAGAGCGTGCCGCCCTCTGCAAACTTGTCAATATGTGGTGTTGTCTGTCGGTGATACCCGTAACAACTCATGTGTGTGGCGAGAAGCGAATCAACGCCCATTAAGACGATATTTGGCTGTTTTGCCATGTTTTTCTCCTTACATATCCATTCTGATTTATGATAAAACTTGTATTTTTCTAAAGACCTTTAGGCGCGTTTACAAAACGCGCCTACAGAAATGTGTAAGCACCCATTCTGACTTTAGTAAAACAAAGTTAATGCGTCTATCTATTATTTTCCCAATCTTTGTGCCAAACAAGCGTGTTTTGCACATCGTCGTCAAGCACATCACCAACTGTTAGTGAGTTAAAATAATCCTCTGGCAGGATGTTTCTCTTTCCGTTGAAGGTGCAGCCATCGGGCATGAAGCCGCATGTCATCGCTCGGCGATGTGAAAACGTCATGTTTGCGCCTGCGCCGTGTGCAGTCAATCCATTGTGCCATACCATAGAACCTGCGGGACACGGTGCGGATTGTGGTTCAAGTTCTTTCCATTCTGGATAAACATTAAACAGCGCGCCAATGTTTTCACCGATACCGACATTATCAAAACGCGCTTCTTTGTGAGTGCCGGGCAGATACCACATACAACCGTTCCCTAACGTTGCGTCATCTAACGCAACCCAGAACGAAACGGCATCCCGTGAATCAAAAGACCAGTATGGCACATCAAGATGCCAAGCGGTTGGGTTGCCATTTGGCGGTTTAATCAATGCTTGGTCGTGCCAGATTCGCATGCCGTCAGTTCCAGCCAATTGCGTTGCCATCTGTCCGATTTTGGGATCATGCACCAACTTTCGCATACCCGGGTGTGTATCTGAAAGTCGTAAGCACTGCGTGAATACCCGCGCATAAAAATTAGACGGATCCAGTTGGTTTGTGAAAAATTCAACTGAATTTCCGAGACGTTCGGTGACCGATTCGTCTGTGCATCTCCGCCATTCTGCTAATTCGTCAGCATCCAAGAAGTTTTCTATAACAAGGTATCCATTTTCCTGATAAAAATCAATTTGTTCCGTGGTGAGTTCGTGCTGCATCTCCACGTTCTCCTTCCAATTATTCGGGGCAGGTTTCCTGAAAATTTAAACCTGATGTCAATACGTCATTATGTTATTATCCTATCATGTAAAGCGTAAATAGACAAGTGAATTTTTAGGTTAATTGTCTTCTGTTGAAAGGAGTTTCAGTTAGTTTTTAAGTTCTTATTTTAAATTGACACACGGCGTAAAACCTGTTATATTATACTTATCCGATTTGTGATATACACTGTGACCTTTCCTTTTTCAAGCACTTATCAATGCGTAACACACAACCGAGAGAACTACAATTTTATCGGACTTCAAATGGGCGAGTGCCTTTCACTGAATGGTTTGAGTCAATCAGAGACCAGAAAACGCTAACCAGAATTCGAAATCGTCTTACCCGTGTTGAAGTGGGCAATTTTGGTGATTGTCGATCTGTTGGGGGCGGTGTCTTTGAGTTACGTCTTCATTTCGGTCCAGGATATAGAATCTACTTCGGTGAAGTTAATAATACAATTGTGCTCCTACTTTGCGGTGGTGACAAGTCATCACAGACACGAAACATTGAACGGGCAAAAACTTATTGGCAAGATTATAAGGAGAAACAATAATGAAAAAACTGAGAACATGGCGTGAATACCTAATTGAGCAATTGGCCGCTAACCGCGCTGAGGCTATTGATTATATCCAATTCGCGTTAGAGGAATATCAAGTTGATGGCGACACTGCTGTATTTTTATTATCACTGCGAACCTTTGTAGAAGCACAAGGCGGTATTTCCGAGCTTGCTAAACGAACCCACATGTCTCCTGATGCCTTGCTAAAGATTCTTTCAAGTGATAAGGCACCGCATATTGACACACTCGGAACTATTCTCAATGCGCTTGGGTGTAGACTGTCTATTGTGCCGTTACAAGCTGAAAAACCTTGTTCTGAAATTGTAGATGAAAATTAGGGAATGCGATTGGAGTCTTCTGCACTGAAAGTAATCAATGCGTAACATACAACAACGAGAAATAGAACTCTACAGAACTCAAAGCGGACGTGAACCTTTTACTGAATGGTTTAACTCAATCCGAGATAAAACGATAATTAATAGAATTGAAAGACGGATTAACCGTCTTGAAAAAGGTAATTTTGGCGACTGTAAGCCTGTTGGGGAAGGCGTTTTTGAACTACGACTCCACTTCGGATCGGGTTATCGCATCTATTTTGGAGAAGTGGCAAACACGGTTGTAGTTTTACTTTGTGGCGGTGACACGTCATCACAAACACGAGACATTGAACGGGCAAAAACCTATTGGCAGGAATATAAGGAAACACAAAGATGAGAAAATTTCGGAAATGGCACGATTATCTAATTGAACGGCTTGCCGCAGACAAAGAAGAGGCAATTGGTTATCTTGATGTGGCAATAGAAGAATATCAGGAAGATAGAGATACCTCCTTCTTTCTGAAAGGCATAAAAACTGTAGTTGAAGCACAGGGAGGGATTTCCGAGCTTGCTAAACGAACCCACATGTCT
>JAJDWA010000022.1 GCA_022825825.1 Candidatus Poribacteria bacterium | reverse complement strand
TGGGTATTATCGGACTGGCACACGATCATAGCGAACATTGCTATTGGGGGGATACCTGCCATTCGGAGGATACCTGCGCAGCCTGTTTCTTTCACAGCCAGCACGTCAGTGTCGAAATTGAATTTTCCGCTCTTATATATCTTTTCTTTTTCAGTACCACACTCCCATTTTATGAAGCCGTTTTTCTTCCTTTAAGACTTATCACGAACACGCGAAGTCGTGCCCCCCCTGTATTCTTCACTGCACTCGCAAATTTTGCCTTTTAAAGGCAGATTTTGTTTTTCCTTCATACTCCTATTGTACAAAGACCGCGGGGTTCTCTATACGCGCCCCGCGCTTTGTACATCTCTACTTTGCAACATATCGTAATGCTTCTGTAGTAGATGCTGCCTGATTGTGTGTGTTCGATGGTTCTCGTTAGGATTTCGTAGCGTATCCTGTTAGGTTACGTTTTAGACACACACGCACAGGCTAACAGCCTATGCTACAAGAAAAACCTGCGTATCCTGTTAGGTTGCGCCCCTTACGCACAAACTAACAGTTTATGCTACAACACAGCAGCATGTGTAAGTTCTATCTATTTTAGAAGTGATAGGCACATACTGTGCACCATTAGATTACAAAATTTTAAAAATTTAAAAATTGGAGAATACAAATGTTTACCTATTTTTTTAGGCGCGACTTTTCTGTCGCTATTTCACAATTAATGTTAATAAGTTTGGTAGCAATGCTACCGTTTATGGGCGGTTGCGGTGAAGATGACAACCCCATTGTTGATGATGGGCATGACCACGAACACGAAGCGGATGCACCCCTTCACGCCGATGCCGACGGCTTTAACCTGGAAATCAATGGAGAAGTGGTCTATCATCAACATCAAGGTCACCATGAAGGCGGTCTCACCGTTAAAGCTGGTGAAGAGATTGAGATACATGTACATTTTCTTGACGCGGACGAAAACGAACTCCATCTTGATGAAATAGCGGCCCCGCCGGGTGAAGATGACGACCATGACCATGACCATGACCATGACGGAGCGGAATTCTTCAGTTTGGGTCTGTCGGGTTACGATTCCTCTATTATCAATATCCATCTGGACCACGATGAACATGAACACGAAGAGGAACATGACGAACATGGTCATGAAGAGGAACACGAAGGGGAACACGAGGAACACGGTGACGCGTTACCGTTTGGACTCGAAGGATTGAAAGCAGGAAAAACGGAAATCAAACTCCAACTGCTTCACGGGGATCATCCGGACTTCACAGCAGCACTCCCGATACCAGTAACAGTAGAATAAGGGGGACATCATGTTAAGCACTTGTGCTTGTTCGCACAGGTCTCCCACGGTGAGGACGCTTAGAAAGTGTCCTCACCTATTGATGTTCGTATTTGGAATAGTAGGATGCCTGTTCTGCTATCTCAAGGAGGTCCAAAGTGCTTCGGACACAACGCAGTCTTTGGAAGGAGAAGTTACTGAAGAACGGAGTCATGCTCGCCTTAGTGGCGTTAGAGTCCAGATTACGGGCCTTGAGAGAAGTGTGAGGACCGATTCAAATGGTCGGTTTAAGTTTGACGCAGTGCCAGAAGGGCAGCAGACGCTTCAGTTCCTCAAGGTTGGTTATCAGCGGTTTGAACAGGTTGTTAATGTCAACGCCTCCACGCCTCATCTCAAGGTTGAATTGGCGGCGTTGTCATTTCAACTGCAAACCATCACGGTATACGGTTCAAATCGCACGCTTTCACAGTTTGAGGAGACAACCGACTTAGCATTGGATGAGGAAGAACTCCAAAGACGGTTAGGTATGACCTTGGCGACCACATTAGCAGATGAGATCGGCATTTCTCAGCGAACGATGGGACGTGCGGTTGCCCGTCCAGTTATTCGTGGATTGGGAGGTGACAGGCTGCTCATTCTTGAAAACGGTGAACGGACAGGCGATAAATCCGCCTCCAGTGCCGACCACGCCGTATCCATTGATCCGACGACTGCCGAGGGCGTTGAAATTACGCGGGGGCCTGCATCGCTCATTTACGGCTCAAGCACATTGGGCGGTGTCATCAATGTCAAAAGCAATCACATACCCCAAATTCTACCGAGACGGCTCGATACGCATCTAACGTTCCAGGCTGAATCTGTCAACTCAGGTTTGACTGGAACGACAGGTTTTACGTTCCCGATTGGTGACTTTGCGGGCAATGTAGAATGGAATCGGCGGCGTGCATCCGACATACAAACGCCGGTAGGTGTCCTCGAAAACACTGCCCTTTCAAACGTCAATTTTTCAGGCGGTGCCTCGCTGATTAAACCGTGGGGCTTCATCGGTGCCTCTGGAAGCAGTTATCGCTCGAATTACGGCATCCCCGGTTCCCCTGAAGGGCATCTGACTGGGGTTAACATCGCACTTGACAAGCAACGCTATGAAGGACAGATGGAATACCGCTTCAATACAAGGATGCTTGAAAAGGTAAAACTCCAGACTGCCTATACGCGTTATCAGCATCAAGAGTTGGAGTCGAACGGGACACTTGGTGTGGAATTCGGGGTGCTAACGTACAATGTCTCAGCGATGGCTCACGTATTAGACAACGCCGTTGCGGGTATTTGGGGTGAGTACCGAGACCATGCCACAGGCGGGTTTTACTGGACACCGCACACCCGTGAATTCGCGTTGGCAGGATTTTTTCTAAACCAGCGTAACTTTGACAAACTCACCTTACAGGGGACTATCCGCTACGACGTTAGGCGGGCGGAACCTTTTAGACCCGGAGCAGTTGTCCGAGCCGGAACCGTCCAACGCCGCGATTTCAACGGTTTCTCCGGGGCTACCTCTGGAATTTACCATTGGACGGATAGGCTGAGCACTGGAGCGACCCTGATGAAAACGTTTCGCGCCCCCGGTATTGAGGAACTTTTCAGCGATGGTCCCCACTTGGCTGTCTATTCCTACGAAATTGGTAATGTAGATCTGGAATCTGAGAACGGCTATGGCACTGAACTCTTTGTCAAATACGCAGGTGACAGGTTCAGACTCAATCTTGCCCTTTTCAGGAATCAGATACAGAACTACCTCGTTCCGACGCACAGCGGTGAAAAAGAGTGGGGCAGCGGCGCAGCGGGATGGTTGTGGATTTATCAATACATGGGGCACGATGTTATAATGGATGGGGCTGAAATCCAAATAGGCGGTGAGGTGCTGCCGCAGGTCCATCTTCAGCTCAATATGAGTTACGTCAACGGAACGATTCAAACCAGTGGGCGACCACTGGAGCGTGTCCCACCCCTCAACGGTAAATTCGTCATCAGTTACACACCTGCACCGTTGCATTTGTATGCCGCATCCCGTTTTTCAGGCAGCCAAACCCGACTCGGTGAATTTGAGGAACCGACAGACGGCTATCTCGTCTATGATATCGGCAGCTATCTCAATTTTTCGTGGTGGCAGCTTGAGAACATGGTCGTTTTCGAGATTGAAAACCTTTTTGATACAACGTATCGCGAACATCTGTCCCGCATCAAATCGGCAATGCCGGAACCGGGACGGAATGTGAAACTCTTGTATAAACTTAATTTTTAAAACTGTAGGACAGGGACGATTCTTTCTATCATCCGTCCCCGTTCTCAATTTTCTAAGGAGAAAAAATGAAAAGATATTTTAGTCAAGAATTCGTAGACAATACTGGCGCCTGTCTATCTTTTGCATGTGCACTCCATTGCATGGCGATGCCGCTTTTAGTCGTAGTTTTACCTTTGATTGGATTGAGTTTTCTTGCGACTGAACGTGCTGAATTGGTCCTTATCACTGGCGCAATTGCACTGGCAATTGGGAGTTTAGCGTGGGGTGTTCGACTCCACCGAAGCTGGCGAGCATTGTTGATACTGATAGTGGCGTTGGCCTTCATCGTCATCTCTCGGACAGCCGTTGAAGGCTCTTTTGAAGTGGTCTTCTACAGTATCGGTGGGATTTTACTCGCCTCCGCACACCTTGTAAATCGGCACCTATGTAAGACCTGTCCAGCATGCGAACCGGGAGATGTGTAAAATTATGCAGAGTAAAATTATGCAGAGAATATACATTTCAGTGTGTTTAATAGGTATATTGGTATGGTCTGGCTGTGATCCGAAGGAACAACCGGGTGCTGTCACAGGCGATAAACTTCGTGTTGTTACCACAATCGGCATGATTACGGATGTTGTTAAAAATGTTGGCGGTACGCGCGTTGAGGTGACCGGGATAGTGAAACCTGGAGTAGACCCACACTTTTACAACCCGACTCCTAAAGATGTTCAAAGGCTCGGTTCAGCACACATCATCTTCTATAACGGGCTGCACCTTGAAGCAAAAATGGGGGACATCCTTGCGAATATATTGGAGGATACCCTGACGGTCGCCGTAACAGACGCTGTCGATCGGAGTCTACTGCTAACACCCCCAGAATACGAGGGGCTCTACGATCCGCACTTATGGTTTGACGTGAAGCTTTGGATGCAAGCGGTGGACAAGGTTCGCGATGCCCTGAGTGAATTTGATGTCGATAATACTGTCCTGTACCGAAACAACGCTGAACGCTACCTCACGAAACTCATGGAACTCGATGAATACGTAAAGTCGCAAGTGGAACGCGTGCCATCTCAGCAACGCGTCCTTGTGACGGCGCACGACTGTTTTAACTACTTCGGAAAGGCGTACGGGTTTGAGGTACGCGGATTACAAGGTATTAGCACCGAGACAGAAGTCGGTATCGCTGATGTACAGGAATTGGCGACGTTTATTGCAGAACGGGGTATCTCTGCTATTTTTGTAGAGTCATCCGTCTCATCACGGGGTCTCGAAGCGGTGAAAGCCGCCGTGAAGTCAAAAGGATTTGATGTAGAGATTGGTGGTGAGCTCTTCACAGATGCTATGGGAAACGAGGGAACACCTGAAGGAACCTACATCGGGATGATCCGACATAATATTGATACAATTGTACATGCTTTGATTGAGGAATCGGAGTTATAAACCGTTTCTACAAGAGAATCGGGTATCCTAACCTTTTATATAACGAGTTATATAACGAGGCCTTAAAGATGCAGATGAAATTTTTCAATTCGCAACAAAAGAGTGACCCACGGCAACTTGCCGAAGTCAAATCGTGGGTCTCACAAGCATTTGATCTATCAGATGATGTCTCCATAATGATTACTCAGTTGGAATGCACCGAAGAAGGCTGTCCGCCTATTGAAACGGTCATTGCAATCATGGAGACGCCGGGAAAGCCTCGGCAATACAAGATTCACAAACCGCTGGCGGAGGTGAAGCAGACGGACATCGTTAGCTTGACCGCTGGCTAAATTCAAAAAGGAGAGAAAGATGAACACAGCCATACTAAACAATCAAGTCCCCGTCACCGTGTTGACAGGCTTTTTGGGGTCTGGTAAAACCACGCTTCTCAACCGTATTCTCACCGAAAACCATGGCAAACGGATCGCCGTTATCGAAAACGAGTTTGGCGAGATCGGCGTTGATAATGATTTGGTCATCGGTGCCGAAGAAGAGATTTTCGAGATGAACAATGGTTGCATCTGCTGCACGGTGCGCGGTGATCTCATCCGTATTTTGGGGAATCTGATGAAGCGTCGCGATAAGTTCGACTACATCATGGTCGAAACCACAGGGCTTGCGGACCCCGGGCCAGTTGCTCAGACGTTCTTCATGGACACCGAAATGCAGGAGAAACTGCAACTGGATTCCGTCACGACGGTGGTGGATGCCAAACACATTTGGCAGCACATTGATGACAGCGACGAGGCGCGTGAACAGATTGCCTTTGCCGATGTCATTTTGTTGAACAAGATTGACCTTGTGACCGAGGGAGAGTTAGATCAACTGGAAGCCAGAATTCGCAACATGAACAGTGCAGCGAAGATTTATCGAACGAAAAACGCCGTGGTTGAAATGGAGAAGATTCTCAATGTCGGCGGATTCGATCTGGACCGTGCGATGGAGGTTGACCCGCAGTTTATGGAACCGGAGTATCCCTTTGAATGGGCTGGTATTTATAACCTTTCGGCAGGCACGCATGAACTGGTTCTTCAAGAAGGTCCTGACCCGGCGATGAAACTCGCGTTGGTACCCGTAAATGAGTCAACCGATGAAGCTTTGGAGGCCGCTGTTGAGCCAGTCGTTATGGTTTTCTCCGATGATGAGCATGAACTTTCGGCGGGTGGCACCCTTCAACCGAGTGGACAACTCATTGAGTTGAATCTCACAGCAGACGAATTACGCTTTGACGCGCAGATTGACCGCACCGGTGCTTACGCGCTGTTTACCGAGCATCACCCGGACGAATTTCAAGCACAACTCTTTGGCAGCGGTGCCCTTGTCAAGCCAGTTGTTGAACGCGAATTTAAGCCAGACCACGAACATGATGACGAAGTCACATCGGTCGGCATCACAACCCCTGGCGACCTCAACGCTGACCGGCTGAACGATTGGATTGGCGATCTGCTTCGGACAAAAGGTCCTGACATCTTCCGCATGAAAGGTATTCTGAGCATCAAGGGTGAATCAAACCGATTCGTCTTCCAAGGTGTTCATATGCTCTTCGACGGGCGCCCCGACCGTCCGTGGGGTAGTGAAGAGCGCTACAATAGCCTTATCTTCATCGGACGCAACCTCGACCGGACCGAATTGACTGAAGGGTTTGAAGCATGTCTCGCTTGAACAGACTGAGTAACCGCTTTGTCCAGCACTCTCAACTGCACGAAAATTGGAGCGCAACCATCAGCGACTACGTCATTGATCTGGCGTGGTCGCCTGATGGGAGATACATCGCTGCCGCGTCGGTTCTCGGTCCGGTGACAATTTTTGAAGGTCGTCATCAAGCGGTTATCCGGACCTTCGAAGGGCATGAATTCGGCACAATGTCAATCGCGTGGCATCCAGACAGCAAGGTGCTTGCAAGCGCAGGACAAGATGGGAAAATTCGGTTATGGGATATCACAAGTGGCGAAGCGACCCATTCGCTTGATGGGGGCGCAGCATGGGTTGAGCACCTGGCTTGGAGTGGCGGCGAAAAACCGATACTCGCCTCTGCCGCTGGTCGTAAGCTGAAACTCTGGAACGCTGTCGGCGATCTGGTTCGCGAATATCCCGATCATCAGAGCACGATTTCTGATATTCAATGGAAACCGCGTGAAAGGCAACTTGCCTCGATTACCTACGGCGGTGTCGCGCTGTGGGACCCGCAACAGTCGGAAGCCGTCCGCCGATTGGAATGGAAAGGTTCAGCATTGGTGATTGCGTGGAGCCCTGACGGCAAACACATCGCCACCGGAGATCAAGATTCGACCGTACATTTCTGGATTATGTCTACCGGGGAGGACTTGCAAATGTATGGTTATCCCACGAAAGTGAAAGAACTCTCGTGGGATGCCACGAGTCGATTCTTAGCTACGGGCGGCGGTCTGGATGTTACGGTGTGGGATTGTTCCGGGCGCGGACCGGCCGGTACCAAACCTATTCCGCTTTCCGGGCATCGGGATTTTATTAGCGTTGTGCGTTTTCAACATAGCGGAAAATTGTTGGTCTCAGGCGGTGCCGACGGTCTAGTCTACGTCTGGGAATTGCAAGGCAGACGCAGTTCTCGGGTGGTTCATGAAGCCACTCTGACAGCGGGGGTCACAAACCTCGTTTGGTCCCCGAATGACCAGTATATTGCTGTTGGTGACGAGTTGGGTGGGGTGAGTGTTTTTTCAATAAGTTAAAGTTCAACATTAACTGTTCAATACCGTAATGTTGCGTCCAAATCCTCAATGCCTCACTTGAGATCACATTTCAGAAAGGACAGTTGTGCTGCAGTAAAGAATAGGATATTAAAAAGGATTAACAAGCCGACGGGGAAAAGGACGTTTTGATACGAGGGACGCTCTTCAAACCTTGGCACAGCGTCTGGATCTACTGGTTTTTGAGACAAACCCTCTCTCACAAAATAAATATGAAGGCTATCCGGATCACTTCTATCCTCATATTTTATGAAATTTAAAAATGTTTGTCTGTAACGGCGCACCTGTTTAACAAAATTCATATAGCTGGTAATCCCTGAGTTTGCAAGACCCTCCATCGCATATTGGAAACATGCTATTGGAGAGATTTGGGTAAGTTCGCGAGCGAGTCGGACTTGTCTAAATTGCTGGTCTACATACTTATCCGCTATATGGGTTTTCGTTTCCCCAATGGATGTAAGATAGGCAGCCCAACGACGTGTAGCCACGGGATTATCGGGAGAGGGTGCTTGTTTTAACTTACCTGATTCCGATATTTCCAAAGGGCGAAATTCATTTTCAATGTTTGCCAATTGGGTTTGTCTACGCGATGAAATTACCTCTATTGATGGAATCGGATCAAGAGTACCAACAAAAATACCGAGCAGACTTGGAAAAATAAATGCCAAACATACCCAACTTAATAGCAGCCAGACTAAACTGGTTATAGCATTTGATACCCGACTGGAGAAAAACAGCCCTAAAAAAATAAAGATAGAGATATGCAACGCAAAAAGCCCTACCATTCCCAAAATTCGTAGCCAATCATCTGAATCAAAAGGGATATTCCCTGAAAGATAGATAATCAACAAGTTCATCAGGATACCGATTGTGAGGGGGACCATGAGCGTAAAAAACGCACCTAAGTATTTCGCTAATAACATCTGTCCTCGGGAGATTTGGTTAGACATCATTAGGCTTAGTGTCCCCTGTACGCGTTCCCCAGCGATGGCGTCAAAGGTGAATAGTATCACAAAAAAACTCATGAAAATACCGATAAAGACCCAGTCAATTTTGATAAGTGTGGTTGCGTCACTGCTATGATTTGAAGGTAAATATTCTAAGGACCACATCTCTCGCCATCTATATGCTTCTCCCTCGTTCCCGCCCCTGCCGTAGTTTGTGCGGTCTGCTATTGTGATAGAACGCGGTATTGACTCATCAGCCCCATCGGCACAAAATGTTAACTGGTTTGGACGCTTCGGTATTTCGCCTGGGCCTATCATTGCCAATTTTCCCAGACCTTCCAAGGCGAATCTCTCAATATGTAACAGTCTCTGTGTCACTTTACGATTATAATTGTCTATTTCTTCCGTGTATCCCGTATCACCGAATCCGTATATGAGCGCGTTCGCCACCATCAGAACAGGCAGAAGAATTATCATCAAAACGAACCGTAACGTCATGAGATTGTGATGTATCTCTTTCTTCGCAATGTGCCAAATCATTTTTAATAGTTATCGGTTATAGTAAATTTTGTAAATAAGTTTACATATATTCTGTTCGAGCGATCTCCGAATCGCGACGAAACCAATAATAGTCGGGAATCGGAATTCCCTCCTACAATTCAGATATAAAGTTAATTGTAAAATCTACTATAATAGTTGTCAGTGGTCAGTTAACAATTATTAGCCACAAGAGGTTTCTGGTAACAATTCACCTCCCCTGGAATATTCCAAAGTGGGAGATTATTACAAAACGCATCTTAACTGAAAACTAAAAACTGATAACCCTCCTTTTCAACTCATATCATACCGAAGGAACGATAGGTATGCGCCCATAAACAGAATGACATTCCACGCCAACAAGATGAAAACGTCGCCTAATGCACGAAAAAGACTATCAGAAACAGGGTTATATTGATGCTGAAATACGGGTAGGTCTATGAATTCTGCCGCCCCCTTATCGCTCGAAAACCATGCCTGCTCGGAAAATGCGTTCTTATCAACCAGATAATCAACAATCTGACGTTTATAACTCCTTGCCTGCTCCATAAAATCGTTGTAACTTTTCTGGTCCGTACCGGTTATCTTCCCTACAGCAAAGCGGTATGCGTCCGCCAAAGAAATCCGGGAAATATCTCTGGCAAGTTGCCCATTTCTTTCGCTAATTTCTTCCGTCCGCTTGAGAAGTTCCTCAGCTTTATTTGCATAATCAATGCGGAGGGGTTCTTGATAACCTAATACCTCCTGAAATTTAGAGACATCTGCATTGTGAATCGGTTTAATGGTATATAATTCTTTGAACCCAAGTTCCCAGGGTGAACTCATGCTGATCTGTATTGAGAGCGCTCCTTTCTGAGAAATCGCGCTTACGGGGTATTTATATCCCCACTTTTTGAGAATATAGGCATCACGTTCCACCTTGAAGTCTTCCCATATCTTTTCAACTTGTTGCCGAGTTTCTTTTTCGGATTGAAGTTTATGCGGCGGGAATTTCGCGACTGCAAAGGTTGCTATATTTGAGTGAACAATCGTCAGAATCCCCCAAATGAACATTGAGAGGATCAGTGTAGTTGCTGCAGCCTTTGTCCATACAGATAAGAGCAATCCTAAAAGATAACAGACTGACACATATAATAGCGAGACAATGAGTACCAGGACGAGACGTAATATATCACTGCCATTGAAAGTAGTCGCGGAAGAGGCGAAGGCGATAACGAGTCCAACAGCGAAACTAATCACTACAATTGGGAATAAGGGCAACATACCACCAAGATATTTCCCAAGTATAAGTGTGTGTCGCGGAACTGGATTGGATAGGACCAGTTTCAGCGTGCCGTCCTCCCTTTCCCCTGAAATCGTGTTGTAAGCGAAAAGGATCGCCAAGGCACTGAGGATGATTTTGAAGACAAAAATGACATCAACAGAAAGGAAAATTGAGAGGAAAGGGTTGTCCGAACCCTGTTTCTGCGCTTCTTTCTCCCAGATAGGCGTTGCGAGTTGAATACTCACCATATCGGCACCGGATTTTTCCATGCCGACGTTGAAGATACTGAGCGGATTGGGTTTTCTGTGTGCCTTGGGATTAATTTGGCTGTAGAGGTCCCATGTCTGGGATGTTTCTTGATGTTCCTGAACGGCGGTGTGATATGCTGCTAAGCGTTTCTCATAATCTTCAACCTGAACGAAAACTGCAGCAGCGGTTGACATCAGGCAGATGAGAAAACCGATCATGAATCGGGATGTCAATACATTTGAAACGAATTCTCGTTGAATAACAAGCCAAAGTGTTGCCATAAGCTATACCACAAATATTGTTATAGTAACGTGAGTTCGGAAAAAAGTAAGAGTTTATGGTATAAAGAAAACCTCTGACTATTGTACCACTGTTCTGTGAAATTGACAACTTTTTTATTATGTATGCAGGGTTATTTAGTTTTAAGAGTTTTCACTTTATGAGGTTAATTGTGAGTTTGGGTCAAAGAGTGAAGTCTGTAGGATATTATAGTTACTATTTATATAAGTTGCGGTAGGATCGGTTAGGAAACCGATCCTACCAAGGTTGTTCACATATTTAGGTTTGCGATGAAACATTAACGGATGTGATAAAATGCACCAGAAAAACTGAAAACTGAAAACTGAATAACCCTGAATGAAACAGAGAACTGAACGACACGGATAGAAAATAAGAAAATTTGACTGTAACCCGCGCGGTGAAAAGGCTAAATATCCGATCTAAAGAATTTCAGAAACGCCACGGTTGTTAACACCACGGCAAAACAGCAGAGCAGTAGCGCATCCACAGCAGATCGACGGAATGTTTCACCTAAAGTCGTTGTCTCTAAAGGGGACGGTGGTGTAATTTTGACATCTGCATGGTGATGTCGGTTATAGGTATGGTCTGAAATTTTGCTGAACACATCCGTGTCAAGCCTATCCCAGTAGCGATCTCCTGCTTGCAAGTAATCTCTTCTTTTCCCTTTTCCAGTCTGTGTCAAGTTTGTAGCGAGATAGATTAAAGAAGATGTAGGTGTAATTCGGGAGAACGTCTCACCGATTTGCTCTTGTCGTTCTGTTTCACGTTTGTAATCCCGGTCAAGTTCATCGGAGTGGTTTTGGAATTTCAGGCGATATTCCTCTTCAAGCGGTCCCATGTGCTTATTAATTTTTTCCGCATTTTTCCCCATTCCCGGTATTACTATCGTCATCCTGCGGCCCATTTCATCGATTACCTCCTCCCCTTCAAGCTGAGAAACTATTTTATCTTTTTCCTTTTTGAGCACCGCATTGAAATCCTCTTGCATGGCTGCTTTTTCCATGTAGATACTCTGCGGCGTTCGTGTAGGGGCAATGAGTTTGGCGGCAAGAAACCCAACGCGTGGTGTAATCAGCACCGCAAACACCCAGACAGTAAAAGCAACGATGAGAGCCGTCTTGGCACTATCCAGGTAGATGGAAATCACTGTCCCTATTGCGAAAAACACAGCAATATAAAGCAAGGAAACAAGGGTTAAACTGAGTACTCGTGGAAAAATGTCGGATTCACCGAGCGGAAATCCTTGCCAAACGATCAAGAGTAAACCAAAGATAAACGATACTAAGAACGGAACAACAAACACAAGGTATCCACCAATCAACTTGCTCCATAGGAATAAGTCGCGTGGCAGCGCGTTCGCTAAGGTAATCCGCAACGTCCCTGCTTCTCTCTCCCCAGCAACGGCATCGAACGTAAACAACAACGCCAGCAGACTGAAAACTGTGCCTATGACAAAGAGAAAATCGAGATGTCCCAACAGATAGGAAAGGGGTGAAGCAATTAAAGCGTCGGGTCCCTGTGTAATCCCATTGCGTGTCATACCCAAGTAACTCGGCAGCACGCTTTCTAATCCGTTTGCGAAGACGCTCAAAGGTGTCGGTTTGAGAAAGAATTTGGAAACTTCCTCTTCCGGTTCAGGTAGTGAGTTTGGGTTCACTTCTTCCTCTTCAGTGTTTGCCAGTTTGATGGCTTCTTGATAGTCCAGTAAATTTTGGCGATAATTGCTGTAATTGATATGCAAGGTAAGCGGAACAAGCAAGAGACACATCAAAAGGAGTGCGACAAACCTGACACTCAGAATATGATGCATAATCTCTTTTTGGATCAATGTTAATAGCATGTTGAATTTCCCTGTTTATTACGAATTAATGTGGCGAGGTTAGGAAGAAATCAACGGTATGAATGCCATTTAGGCATTCCCCGCCTCGCCAGCAGACGGTATACTTGCATTGAACAGAAAAGTACCGAATTAAAAAATTAATCTTCATAAAGTTTGTGGGACAAACTATGACTCTGCACGTTCAAAACGGAGCACCCCACGATGTTCTGTGCCAACGTAAAAGGTGTCTCCGTCAACAACAAGAGAAGTTATAGTGTCTGGAATTTCAGGCACAATTTGTTCCCAAATCCCTTTTTTCTTTTCTAATTGATAGATACCGTCATCATTTGCGCCATAAACAGCATCCTCCGCTGTAGCTAACGACTTGATGATTACGGTTTCCCCTGCTTTATCGGTGATCGTATTCCAAACAACACCATCTATTGAATTAAAGACTCCTTTATCTGTTGCAACATGAACCGTTGAGTCGGCAATGACAATTTGATTGAAGTGCTCAATCGACTGCGGCAGATTTTCTGTGATGTCGTTCCAACTATCACCACCATCAAGTGATTGAAAGAGTTGCCCATCTCGCTTACCGACGTATACTGTTTCAGCTGATGTGGCAAGTTTAAAACCGTGCGACATATTTTCACGTGTGAGTTCGCAAGTTTCTTGGACACCTGTATCGGACCATCTTGTATCACCGGGTTTCCATCGGAAGAGTTTATAGTTGTACTCCATGTAGTACGTTTCTCCACTCACCGCGAAGTTGCCGAACAGCCCTTCCCACAGTAATTCAAAAGTCAGTTTATCCTCGTCTTGTACTTGATCCAATAATTTTAATAAGCATTCTGCACCAAATTTTGGATCCTTTCGTATCACTTGAGTGGATAGAGACTCAACATCGGCATCAGGATCAGTAGAGGAGGTACAGGAAATTTGTGTCCTTTGTCCCGGGAGCCGATTAGATTCGAAGGGAAATTTTGCTTCCCCAAACACGGTCCACATAAGCCTTGCTGAATCTCGCGAAGGAGGTACTTTTCCTTCTTTATCTTTAAAAGTATAACCCTCTACAGGAAATAAGCGATCTATGTCCGGATCTAAACGATAGTAAGCCGTTTCGCTATTACGCCGAATTCCTTTTGCGTACAGAACGCCGTTGACTTCGGAAATCTGCACAATTTGCGGTGTATAATCCCTACCTTTTGTTTTTGCATTATACTTTGGTACTGTCTCAGTATACCTTGGCAATTCAATGCCAACAGTAGACCACGAACTCCCCGCATCTGTTGATCTGACCACACTCCCTGCAACTGTCGCATAAAGGGCATTTGACAATTTTGAATCGGGACTCGTATTCAAACTGACTAAGTTATCCACACGGCACGCAAACCTTGTATTAAAACGGTGCCATGTTTCACCACCATCTGTTGAACGGTGAATTCCAGCGATTCCGCCAGTATAAAACGTGTTTTCGTCTAAAGCCACAGCACAGTTCACGCTAAACTGCATAGGTGTGATACCAGAGTGTTCTATAGTTTCCCATGTGTTTCCACAATCAATTGAGCGAGCAACAATTCCCTCTTCTTCACCTACCAATAACAGTGTTTTTCCAGATGCAAGCAGTTGTATCGGAGGCAAAGTTTTCAATAGATTCCGGGCATCCGTAGGCGTTATATCTGTCCAAGAATCACCGCCATCGGTTGATCGTAGGACCCACCACGAATCCTTACTGATATCACAGAAATTAAAGTAATTTTCTATAAGTGTTCCGTCACCTTCCAATACATTCACCGCAACTGCGGCATAGATATGTTCTTCAGACACCACTAAAGAACATACTCTCACAATATTTTCTATTGGCAACTGTAAACGTTCCCAAGTTCCTGTTTTAAAGCGGCATATTCCCAGAGAAGTACCTGCAAATAAGGTGTCTTGGCTCAATCGTAATGGACCAATTGCCGATTCCTCTATCAGACGTTTGTCCAAACCATCATTCATGTTATGCCATGATTTTCCAGAGTCATCGGATCGGAAAACACCTTTATTATGGGTGAGGTAAAAAGCCTCTTCAGTAACCAGCAGTTCCCGCGCCTGCCCTTTTGGACAAGTACCGATAGAAGACCAAGTTTTGCCCTCATCAGTTGAGGCAAATATTTCATGAGATGGGATAATATAAAGTGTTCCGTTGTGTTCAGCAATCGGAATACTCCCTTCAGTCTTTTCAGGCAAAAAATCCGAGTTAACGGGTTGCCATTCATTTTTATCTGCAGGTAATTTGTAGATGTTCTCATAACCCATCACTGCATAGAGCGTCCCATCCGATGTTTTAGCTAATGTGCCTACTGCAGCGGCAACGCCGGGTTCATTCACCTGAATCCATTCCATGATATTATCCGTAAGATTATCTGGCAATTCAAAGCCACCTAATGTTTCGCGAACCATCAATTCCTCCTCCTTTAATCGCTTTCTTGCCCGATGAAGTCTGCTCTTAATCGTGTTCACCGGAACATCCAAAAACTCGCTAATCTCTTCACAACGCATTTCACCGAGATAGTGAAGCGTTATCACAGTATATTCATTCTCAGGCAGTTTGTTGAGAAGATGTTTCACTACCTCATGACGTTTTTCATCAGCGCTCACTTCGCTTTGTTTATCAAGATATTGGGTATAGAAAATTTTTTCTAATTCTGCTTCAGGCATAGTATCAAGAGATACAACCGGTAGCTCCGTTTTTCTATAAGAAGCTAAACAACAATTCTTCGCAATAGCATGTAACCATGCAGCAAAACGGTTCGGATCTCTAAGTGTCCAAAGTTTTTGATAAACCTGAAGAAAGGTGTCCTGCGTAATCTCTTCAGCGAGATGGAAGTCACCTAACTTCCGCCATGCAAACGCGTGTACCTGCTTCTGATATTTTTCCACTAAAACAGTAAACGCGTTTTGGTCACCACTGAGGGTCTGTTGAATGAGTGTAACATCGTTATTTTTCATAAGTGCCTCCTAAATGGAATTCCCTTATGATATAATGATACATGCAAAGTGCAAAAGGTTGCATAAAATGCAAATTTTTCTGAAAGAGTGTGTAAATGTTTTGTTAAGAGGTAGAATTGATGGGTGTTATATGAGAGTTCATTACTTTTCTGTCTGAATCTCGGATTATGCGAATTTTGGTAACTTGTTCAGGATTTACGTAGTTTGAGGCCTTATATGGTAGAGCGGTTTCTAACTGCTCCATAGGCGTCAATTTAAGGAATATTATGTGTATTTTGGATGTGTTCAACCCCAGGAATTAACGTCAAATGAGCGTTTGACACCTCTTATATTCTGTAGGAGCGAGTTTTGCTCGCGTACCGGACGAACGGTCGCGAGCAAAACACGCTCCGACAATAAAATCTCCGCTAAATTGACGGCTATAGAGCGGTTTCTAACCGCTCCGTTTAAATCCGGTTCGGTTAGGAAACCGAACCGACCGGGCCTGGCATGACGCTAAGTTGACAGTTATGGTTAACGCAGAGCGAAATGGTAGTATCAAAAACCATTTATGAGCGCTCGGACGTGTTTTCCCGTGTTCACATCCCACAGATCGGCTCCATGCCGACTGGCACTCGCGATCATTTTCCCATCCGGGCTGAGCACCATGCTCATGATACGATGCTTATGTTCTTTGAGTGTTCGGACGTATTGTCCCGTGTTCGTATCAAACAGGCGGATAGTGTTGTCTTCACTGGCACTCGCGATTGTGTTTCCATCCGCACTAAATGCAATGCTGGTGACCGTAGTCCTATGTCCTTTGATCATACGAATTTGTTGTCCTGTATTCACCTCCCTTAGACGGATAGCACCTTCCTTACTTCCCGTAGCGATGATTTTTCCATCTGGACTGAAAGCGACACTATTGACAACACCAATATTCCCTCTGATCGTTTGCATGTCTTTGATCGATCGAACGTATTGACCTGTGTTTGCATTAAACAGATGAACTTGACCCCAAATTACAGTTGCGATAGTTTTTCCATCTGGACTAAACGCTATACTGTCAACTACACCTCTATGTCCTTTGAGGGTTCTGATTTGTTGTCCCGTGTTTACATCAAACAGATGGATAGTCCCATCATTACTTCCCGTAGCGATAGTCCTGCCATTTGCACTAAACGCAACGCTATTAACCCAATTCGTATGGGCAGATAAGGAAAATCGGGGATTGCCTGTGTCCGTGTCCCACAGACGGAGCGTGCCGTTAAAACTCACACTTGCGATCATGTTTCCATCTGGACTGAACGCAACGCTTTGGGCATAACCTGTATATTCTATGAGTGTTCTGACCTGTTTTCCTGTGTTTACATCAAACAGATGGATTCCATTCGAACTGGCAGTTGTGATAGTTTTTCCATCTGGACTAAACGCAACGCTTTTGACATGATTTGTCTGTCCCTTGATCGTTTCAATGTATTTTCTTGTGTTCGCGTTCCACAGATGGACTTTCCCTCGGAGGGCACCTGCAATAACGCTGCCGTCTGGACTAAATGTGACCTTGGTGACCCAATCCCTCTTTGATTTGGGTGATCGGAGTTGGTTGAGCATTTGGAGATGTTTACCTGTGTCTACATCCCAGAGGCGGATGGTTGCGTCAGAACTACCAGTTGCGATAGTTTTTCCATCCGGACTGAACGCAATGCTGGTGAACGAAGCTGTATCTTCTTTGACTATTGTGAGTTGGCTGAGCGTTCGGAGTCGTTTTCCTGTGTTCGTGTCCCACAGATGGACTTCTCCCCAACCGCCTGCAGCGATAATCTTTCCATCCGGACTGAACACCACGTTCAAAACCTTACCTTTATGCCCTTTGAGTTTACGTAGAAGTTTGCCTGCCTCTATATCCCACAGACGCACGGATTTGTCCCAACTCCCACTTGCAAGTATCTTTCCATCCGGACTAAATGCAACGCTGGTGATCCTGTCGCTATGCCCTTTGAGGGTGTCTATATGCCCAGATAACATGCGTAGACCTATGCCTGCAGCGGTATCTCCAGTGTCCCATAGACGCACAGATTTGTCCGCACTCCCACCTGCAAGTATCTTTCCATCCGGGCTAAACGCAATGCTGAAGATCCCAGTCGGTGAGGCAAAATTCTCAAGCTCTTCATCTGTCTGTGTATCGTAGAGCCGAGTATCGGATAAATTGACTACCGCGAGTTTCGTGCCATCCGGCGAATACTTGATCTCATGGATATAGCCTCCCCTGTACGGTACGAGTGAAATTTGGGCAAAGGCGCTGGGCATCAATGTGAGTACTACACACAGTGCTGTTAAAATTAAAGTCAACCTGGTTTTCATTGATGAATTCTCCTTGTGTGCTGGTCTGGGGGAAAATGATTTTGATCCTATTTTAACGTGAGTATGGAAACACCTCTTGTGTAAAGTAAAAAAGATAGTATTTTCTACATTATATAGGAGGTATTTTCACTTAACAACAATTATTTCTTTCAGAAATTACACTTTCTTGTTCTTAAATTGACGCCTATGGAGCGACCTCCAGGCCGCTCCTACAGTAAGAGGTTTTAGAGAAAGACAGAATTATTGGAGAATTGAATAGTTCTGTACTTCATAACATCAAGCTAAGCCGAAATTGTATATGTTTTGCCTGTTTCCGTGTGGAAGTTAACAACATCCTTTGACTGAGAGTACTTAACCCGTTCACCATCGCATGTTACAGAGACAGTGCCAGGCGTTCGGACCCAACAATCATTCCCAAGAGTAGATAACAGTTGCGCTTGCGTGAGTTTTCCATTTTCCCACGCCATATCTACTTCAAAACCGCCGCGGGCACGCAACCCTTTGACATATCCTGTCCTCCATGCCTTTGGCAGTGCTGGTAGCAAGTTAACCTCACCAGCATGGCTCTGTAGCAACATTTCAGCGATACCGGCAGTACCGCCAAAATTGCCGTCAATTTGGAATGGCGGGTGTGTATCAAATAGGTTTGTCAAGGTACACCTCGCGAGAAGTGCTTGAAGATGGTCGTACGCTGCCTCTGACTCCTCAAACCTTGCGAAGAAGTTGATGAGCCAAGCGCGACTCCAGCCTGTCTGTCCACCCCCATGTTCTAACCGATATTCCAACGATTTCTTTGCTGCCGCCGCCAAATCAGGCGTACCGCGTAACGTAATCTGACAACTCGGATGCAGTCCATACATGTGGGACATGTGTCGGTGTCCAGGCTCCGGTTCGTCATAATCAAATACCCATTCCTGCAGCCTTCCCGTTTTCTCACTAATCTGAAGTGGTGCAAGCCGTTCAAGTGCAGAGCCCAATTCTGCGCGGAAATCCGCATCACCACCAAGCACATCAATACAAGCGATGCAATTTGTGAAGAGTTCATGCACGATCTCTAAATCCATCGTCGCCGCATAAGTGAAGAGGGAACGTTCGCCATCAGGTTTCAGGAAACTGTTTTCAGGTGAATGTGAAGGATTCGTGACCAATGTTCCTGCGAGTGGGGTGCCTTCGGGTGCTTCAACAAGAAAATCAAGGATAAAACGTGCTGCACCTTTCATCAATGGGTAGGCTTGTTCTTTCAGAAATTCCTCGTCACCGCCAAAAAGGTAGTGTTCCCACACATGCTCACACAACCATGCAGCACCCATCGGAGAGATACCCCAGATTCCATCAGCAGGCGTTGTAAATCCCCACACATCGGAGAGATGATGGACAACCCATCCTTCAGCACCGTAGTGGCGTTTCGCTGTTTGATTACCCGGTTCAACAAGAGTGTCCATGTAATCAAATAGGGGTTTATGACACTCAGCAAGATTACAGACTTCGGGCACCCAATAGTTCATCTGGAGGTTGATGTTAGTGTGGAAATCGCTGTTCCAAGGCGCTTTCATGTGCTCGTTCCAAATGCCTTGCAGGTTTGCAGGTAGGCAGCCCGGTCGCGAGCTTCCCATCAGTAGATAACGACCATATTGAAAATAAAGTGCTACAAGCCCTGGGTCTGACACACCTTCTTTTACAGCTGCCAAACGTTCATCTGTCGGCAGGTTTTCCGCATCGGTAGAACCGAGATCTAAGTCAACTCGTCTAAAGAGGGATTGATGTTCAGCAATATGGTCAGTCCGGATTGCTTCATAAGATTTTTTCTCAGCAGATGCAAGATAATTTTCACAAAGTTCATGCGGGGCTCCGCTTGCATCCTTCTGATTAATGTAACTTGTTGCACCTGCAAGTAGAAGGGTAACAGCATTTGCATCGCTCACAGAAATTCGGTCATCTTCTGACTGAACGCTTCCATCGTCAACGTTTACTTGCAAATACGCTGAAAAGCGAACTATACCATCGCTGCACTGTCCACTGAGTCTAAGAGTATTGTCGGAGATAGCTTCAACGGTTGCATCCTGTTCCCGCGTCATCGTTGCATCAAAGGTGATGTTTTCCGATGGATCACATTCAATTCGGATAGCGATGATGTTATCAACTGCAGTTGCGAAAACCTCCCTACTGAAACTGACCTCACCACAGCGATAGGTTGTTTTGGCTATGCCTGTATCCAAGTCGAGTTCCCGCCGATAGCCCGTAGCGTCTCCATGCGGAAATTCCAAGATAATGTTACCTAAAGACTGATACGATTTGACTCGATGTGGAACACCCAACATCGTTTCACCTGCGAGTTTCGTCGCTTCGTCGTTTTTGTCTTCAAAAAGCAGTTGTTGCACTTTTGGAAGTGCTTCCAAAGCTTTGGGATTGTTGGTATCGCGAGGTTCACCTTCCCAAAGCGTATCTTCGTTAAGTTGAATGCGTTCACGTTCAACGCCGCCGAACACCATCGCACCGAGCCGTCCGTTTCCAACGGGCAGCGCCTCTGTCCACTGTTCGGCAGGTTTGTTATACCATAAAACCAAATCATTTGTATTTTTCATATTCAATCTCTCTTTATTGCCAAATAATGTAAACGTGTCTACAGTAAGTTTCAAATATAAGGAATGATTACGTTTTCTGCCATGGCACGCTGCCTGCCTTTTGCGTCTCTTCCTGAAACAAACGCCCCATCTCCTTATAAAGCGCAGTATCTGTCTGTGAAGTATCTGTTGTTTCCAACGGATCGCTCGACAAGTCATAAAGTTCCAGAGGTTCAAAGGGGCGATTGTGTAGCAACTTGATATCGCCACGCCGAACAGCGTGTTGACACTGTCCCTGGAACTGTTGTCCACCCTCTCTTCGCAACCAATACAAGAGTCGTTCAGAGAAGTCCTGTTTTTCTCCTTGAAGTGTTTGCCAAATTGAACGTCCCTCAATTTCGTGTTTGATGGGTACATCAGCAACTTCACACACTGTTGGGAAGATATCCATAAGCATTCCAACCTGATCCGTAACATGCCCTTTTGGAATGTGTCCTTGCCACATAGCACACGTAGGCACGCGTATGCCACCTTCGTACATCTCACCTTTCTGTCCGCGTAGTGGTCCATTGTTAGCACCAACCTGCATAGCACCACCATTGTCTGATGTGTAGATAACCAGCGTATTGGAAAGCTGCCCAGTATCCTCAAGTGTATCAAGTACACGTCCGATACCAGCATCCATGTGCTCAACAAGGGCAACGTATTTTGCGCGTTGCGGTGAAATATCTGGTTCACGTTCCCGCACCCGTTCAATCCAGTCTTCAGGCGGTTGAATTGGTGTGTGCGGTGCATTATAGGCAAGATAAAGGAAAAAAGGGTGAGATGTATGCGCATGAGTCCGAATAAAGTCCACGCTCCAATCCGAGAAAAGGTCTGTAGCGTGTCCTCTCGGATCAATCGTATCAAAATCGTGCCGCATGTAGTTAATTTGATGTCGAAGATGTGTGTAGTAGTCGTCCATCATATCACCGAGAAACCCGTGAAAATGGTCAAAACCTCGCTTACACGGGTGATTCTCGTCCTCAAGCCCTAAATGCCACTTTCCGATAAGTGCCGTCCGATAGTCTTTCTGTTTCAACATTGAAGGAAGTGTTATGGCGTCCTGGTGAAAGTAGCCCCAGTTGTTTTGTGCATGCGTGCGAATCACTCCGGGAACACCAACTCTATCGGGGTAACGTCCAGTCATAAGTGATGCGCGGCTCGGGGAACAGACAGAAGAATTCGCATAAAATTGTGTCCAACGCGTTCCTTCCGTAGCGATTCTATCAATATTAGGTGTTTGAATTGAGGGGCCGTCGTGCGCTGAAATATCGCCATATCCGTGATCATCAGCGAGAATAAGTAAAATGTTGGGTAATTGTGCCATAGCCATCTCCGTGTATGTTTTGATTGTCTTTCAAAAATGTGCGGTCAATCTACTATCTCACACCATGCAGTAGGAACGCCCAAATTGGTGTGTAGTGCAGCCAAATTGGGCGCTATACGTATCGCTTCTATTAAGCTATCTTTCGCTTCTTTGAGATTGCCATCAGAAATATGATTACAGGCGATGCGATTCAATTCTTGGGCACGTTCTATATTATCAGGATGACGATCTCCTCTCATCTTTATGAGGCCCCCATCAGATTAGAAATAAGGCGCAATGCCATAGCATTACACCTTATTTGAAAAGAAAACGACTATTTCCGGGATTTGATGTTACCCCATGTAGTCGCAAGTTTGTCAGCCGGTTCAACCGGCAGTAACCCTGATAGACCTTTGTCCATCAGTTCATTTATATCCGCTTCGGACAGTGCAACACTGAAAATTGCGACATCGTAAAGCATACCATTAAGAGTTTCTGAAGTGTTATTCGTCCAACCGCCGATGTTAACTTCAGATGTGTTCCTTGGTGGAGGACCGCCATAGCCACTGGTTGAACTGAACTCGGTTCCATTTTCATAGAGTTTAATGGTATCCACTCCATCGTAAGTAGCTGTCATATACAACCAAGTATCTTTCTTTACACTTCCTTGTCTCCATACTCCTTTCCAACCGCCTCGGCTAAAGTAGGCATCCCATTGTTTGCCATCAGGGCTTGTTCGGAAAGCGTAATTTGCCACTGCGCCAGCCGCAGCTCTTTTGCCCACAATATGTCCATAACCGTTCTCGGCAGCATTCACATAAACCCAAGCGGTGATTGTCCATGCTTTGTCGGCATATAAGCTATCAGAATCTGGGATGATAACACGGTCATCATTACCATTTAAACTCAAGGCAGGACCGGATGGACCATTAACCCATTTTCCGCTTTTAAGTTCTCCATGATTTTCATTTCCAGAACTATCGTTAATTATATTGCCATCGCCTTCGTCAAGGAGCCAAATTGCCATAGCACTCCCAGGTTCAATCGCATCAATTTCCACTGAGAATGTGAACATGATGACGAATAAAGTGATACCGATTATCGCTAAGCGACTTATAATCTTTCTCATTTTTCCTCCAAAAAATTAGGAATTCATTTGATTCTATTGTTATGCAATTATCAGTTACCATTTAAACTGCACTGTACAAGTACAGGATATCTACGATTTTAACACATCTTCTTTTTTGTATCAACAAATAATTGAACAGTTCACTTTTCAGAATTGACAGCCTGAATCAGTGCAATGATATATCCGAATTGGAACGCCCATGCCTGCCGCACACGCCCAGAAACACCAACAGGAGCCGTGTCATCTGGGTGTGATGGCGCGTGATCGGGCATCAGCATGTAGGGATATTCTACATCTCGCAAAGTTTGTGCGACTTTATACATATCTACATCTCCTTCATCGGGCCATACCTCTTGGAAGTTATGTAAGCCGCCCCGAATATTGCGAAAATGAATATTGAAAATCTTCTTTCGTTTGCCGAAATACGCAATTATCTCGTAAAGTTCGGTACCGGGATCATCCAACCCTTCTGATACGACACCGCAGCAGAAATTAAAGCCGTTATACGGACTATCTACAATCTCCGCGTACCGTTTTAATCCATCAAAGATTGGGTAATTCCAACGTTCAACACCCCGTAGAACAGGTGCGGGTGGATCATTCGGGTGACATGCCATCTGTACCTTATTTTCTTCGGCAACGGGAATGATACGTTCAAGAAAATACGCTATTCTGTCAAACGCCTCCTCGCGACTTACCTCACCCGCGTCTGAAAGTGTTTTGTTATCGTACTTGGAAAAGTCAAATGTGCTGTAATTCGAACCGCCACGTCCCAGCGTGCTTTTCGTTCGCTGATGATTCAGAATGCAGAAATTGTAATTCAAACCTCGTAAACCTGCCGCAGCAGCATTTTCAATTGTTTTACAAACCCCATCAATATCTTTATCACGTTGTGGGTCTTGGGCGAGCGTAATGCTTCTTGGAATTCCTATGTGAATCATCTCAAGGCTGACACCCGCTGCTTCTGCTTCCGCTTTATGTTCCATTAAGGTTTCGGGTTGGTTGTTTCTGACTGAGGCGTCCATGTGCGTTACACCGTGGCGAACAAGGAATTCCAATTCTTTTTTAGATGTTCCTATTCCCTGGACACCTACATGCATCGATGATTTTTTGTATGGTTGTTTTTCGGTCATATCCATAGTTGAGTCTCCTTTAGTAACCCAAGTTGCTATCTATAAGACTTTAGATATATAGGCACAGTGTTTAATCGTGAATAGTTCAGTCCTCGCAACATTTTGTGCCGTAAACTGTATGAAGATTAAGTCATTGATTCGGTAATATTTGTTTTTCCCAAACCCGGTAGGTTCGGTTTCCTAACCGAACCGAATATGATTATAGAGGACCGAAATATTTTATTATTCTTCGGACAGATTGTGCTATACAGATAGCAGCTTGGGTTTTAGTGGTTGGATTCCGATTTACACTATGGGCATTGTAGCATGTCCAAAAAATTAGGTCAATTCTTGCAATGACTTAAACAGGATTGCAAAATAGGTCTAAATATGTTAAACTGAATAAAACGCATACGAAATGTCCCTAATCTCTGATTTCCAATGAATTTGAAACGTGTCACATCTCTTTTCTTTGTTCTAACCCACCTACTCTTTTGCAATTTTACTTCAATTGCAGAAGAGGATATCCTTGCCCTCGGGGACCATTTTTCTAAATTGGAAAATTATGATGCTGCCATTACAGAATACAAACGTTTTCTGTTTTTTCATCCAGATGACACGCGTGCAGCAGAAGTCTACTTTAAGATTGGACTTACTTATAGGGCACAAGGCTTATGGGAAGAAGCAATTTTAGCAATGCGCAATGCCGTGCTACACACCCTGAGTGGGAAAGAAAAATCTAAATATCAACTTGAACTTGCGGTAACCCTTATCGCCTCACAGAACTACGATCTTGCCCGATTTGAACTAATACGAGTAACAATCCGCACGCCCTCTGGCCCGTTGTATCAACGCGCGCTTTTCTTGCAAGCAGTAGCCTTGATTTATCAGTTTCGATGGGAAGAAGCCCATGAGGCTTTACGAAACTGGACTACAGATGAAATGCTTGAAAAACTTCTTGCCCAAGCTGTTAATCTACCACAAAAATCTACCAGAGTTGCTAAGGTGTTGTCTGCAATTGTTCCGGGAGCAGGGCAAATCTATGCAGGCAATTGGCGGGGAGGATTAAACGCGCTTGTGCTAAACGGTATTTTCGGCTATGTTGCAGTTGATAGGGTTCTGGATAGACATTACGTAGATGCAGTGTCGTGGACGTACTTTATTTTTCAGCGATATTATCTGGGGAATTTATATAAGGCGGAAAAGGCTGTTGATGAATTCAATGAAGATATATCTCGCCGTGCAGCAGATAACATTTTAAAACGACTGCAAGAGATTGTTGAGACATCGACAAAGTGAGTTTATGGTTTTGTCCGCTTTTGAACTACGAACACAGCGGTGAGAAGCACCATAGCAACAATAAACGTCCAAATAGTGTTCGTATACGCGAGAAACGCTGCAAGCGCGAGTAGGATCGATTCGGACCAGCGCGTTTTCCGTATAAAGTAACCCATCGTCACAATAGAAAAGATGACAGTTCCCACTAATGCTGTTCCGACAGACATCGCATTTTGAAATAGCGTGCCTGTAAACAGGATATGTGTATATGCAAACAGGAGCGGCATGATGTATAAAAGTTTGGCGAACTTAAAACACGCCCACCCCGTTTTCCACGGATCGGCACGGGCGATTGCTGCGCCCGCATAAGCCCCCAACGCAACTGGTGGTGTGATATTGGAATCTTGACTAAGCCAAAAGATAATCAAGTGAGCAGCAATGATCGGGATGCCCATTTCAGCATTGGTGAGAATTGGTACAGCGAGTGCTGAGGTAATTAAGTAAGCAGCGGTAACCGGAATTCCCATTCCTAAGACTAAAGAAGCAGCTGCGAGCAGTAACACTGCAATTGCTTTATTATTGCCTGCTACTAATAGCACTAAATCTGGGAATATCCTGCCTAAACCTGTCAGATCAATAACGGCGACGATAATGCCTATCGTGCCAACTGCGCCACCGATAGCGAGGGAATTTTTTGCACCTGTGACCATCGCCTCCCAAATCCTTTTCGGTGTCAACCGTGTTTGCGTACGGAAGTAACTTACTACTATCGTGACGAGAATTGAGAAAAATGCTGATTTGTAAGCGGAATAACCTCTCATTAGAGATACAATGAGGGTTATTAACGGTAATAAGTAAAACCATCCTGTTTTTAGGAGAGTAGAAAGTTTTGGTATTTCTGCTGCAGGTATCGGTTCAAGCCCCTGTTTTTTCGCTTCAAAATGCACCATTACCCATACAGATAAGAAATAGAGAACTGCTGGCACAATTGATATGAGAGCGATTTTGCTGTACGGCATTCCTGTCCGTTCTGCTATCAAGAATGCGCCTGCTCCCATCACTGGTGGTAAGAATTGACCTCCGACAGAGGCTGACGCTTCGACGGCACCTGCAATGTGTGGACGAAAACCGGTCCGCTTCATCAACGGAATCGTGAACGCACCAGTAGTAACCGTGTTTGCAATAGCACTTCCCGCAACAGAACCGAAAAAGCCGGATGTGACAACAGACACCTTCGCAGCACCGCCAATTGACTTACCTGTAAGTGACATCGGTAGGTCTATGAAGAATTGGCCCACACCAGATTTTTCTAAAAACGCACCGAAAAAAATAAAAAGGATTACATAAGTCGCCATCACGTTTGCCATAATGCCGAAAATCCCATCTTGACCAAAAAAGCAGTGTTCAGTAATCCGCCGAAACGAGAAGCCTCGGTGCGAGATAGCTTCAGGCATAATATTACCAAACAAGGCGTATAGGATACCAATAGCTGCGATGATAGGCAGTCCCCACCCAACTGTGCGCCGACTCATCTCAAAACTAACGATGAGCCCGATAGCCCCTATCACTATATCTAAATGTGTGTACGCACCTGCGCGATTTACAATATTTGGATAATCTATAATCCAATAACCGATTGCACAGACGCTCAGACATACTAATACCAGATCGAAAATAGATGGGCGTGAGGCAGGTGAGTTTTGACGAAATTTGTAGAGAATACCAATTAGGGAGAATGTGAGGAGAAGATATAAACCGAGATGGTATTGTTCAGCAGCGGTGCCGAAACCTGCACTATAGATGTAGTAACCAACGAAAAAGACAGCGCTAATCTCAAAAATCCGTTTTGAAATACCCTTTAATTCAGATCGTTGCGTTGTAAACCCTGTAGCCTCTTTTGTGTCCGTTTGTGCCATAAGCTATCAAAAATCTGTTGTAACCCCTACCATGATTGAAGTTTTATGGATAGGTTCGAATTGCGAAATTCCCTCATCCGTTTTAACACGTCGAAATCGATATTCTTTGATGAAAATTGTTTGAATGGGTGGAAAGATTGCATAACGGATTTCGAGATTGAGTGCTGATTTTTGATCAAGGTCAAATATATCCGTGAAAAAATTTGTTTCCCTATTTTCCCCAATATTTCGTTTTGTGTAGAATGCTCGAAGCGTGAGGCGCGGGACTAATCCAGACTCTTTAATGCCAAGATAGATTTTAGATGTGTTGTTGTTATACCTTTCAAAAGCACCTAAGAAATGAAGCTGCGGCATTGGCTGCCAAATAAGTTGTGTGAAAAATCCGCGTCTCGCTGCACTGTTCGTTTCATATCCCCAAAATTCCGGCATTCCTGTTTCGTAGGTATAATCAAATACAGCGGGAATATAGCCATCACTAAAGGTCCGATACTCAAATTTGAAAATGGCTTTGGTAGCAGCGAAGCCAATGCCGACAGCGTTACCCCATCCTAATTCTACTACTGATGGGTCCGTTTTTGTAGCGGTATTTTCTTCAGCTGCTGCAGGTTTCAACACAAGATTTTCGGGATTAGGGGGCGGATTTAGCATCACAAAATCGTTATATAGGTCAAACCGAAACGAACTATTCTCAAAAATTGGAAATCCGACATCAAACCCTACTGCGTCTAATGGGTCTTCATCTTCTATGGAATCTGGGTCAATATCAATGAGATAGGTTGTACCGAGTTCAAATCGTGTTAGCAAATTATTATTTTCTGGTCGTTGAAACGGGCGGAAAAATCCACGTCCGCCAAAAATTGTAGGATGCCCAAGGTCATTCACCATCGTTTCAACACCGTATCGGTTATCAGATTTTCTGAGGTTTAGGTGCAACCCGCGTCGATCGTGATTAGAATAGCCGGACATAATTGAGCCGTGTCCAATTGTTAGGTAATCGAATTCGCCAAGGCGAAAGTAGAAAGGATCGTAAGGATCACTATAACTGATGTAACGAATCAGTCGTAACCATGTGCTTGCGCTATCCCATATTTCGCCATCCTCAGCAAGGAATTGATCTTCGGCATTTTCTGCATAAGGATTGTAAAGTAAAACGAGATCGAAACCGATGCCGATCTTTCCGAGTGGAATCTCTGGTTGGAGTTGAATCCGAACATACGCATCACCGTTGATGAATGTTAAACCGCCCCCGTAGAATCCGCTGGTTAAGAAGTTTTGTTCTGCCATTGGTGTTAAGCGTTCCTGAGCAGAAATTGGAGAGACTATTGCCAGAATTAAAATCACTGACGCGAAAATGCCGCGACTAAAATCTACAAATACAGAATTATCTTTCAAGCTGCAACAATCCTTCCATCTTTCATGTGAATAACGCGATCGGCATTCTCTTTTAACCCCTCATGATGAGTTACAATGGCGATGGTGGTTTGGTGTTCCTGCCGCAGTTCTTGAATCAGGTTCATCAAGTTGTCACTTTGGCGGCTGTCTAAGTTGGCAGTTGGCTCATCAGCGAAGATGATTTTGGGTTGGTTAGCAAGTGCGCGGGCAAAAGAAACGCGTTGCTTTTCACCACCAGATAATTGGGCAGGACGGTGGTGCAGGCGTTCACTTAAGCCGACACGTGTTAGCAGCTCTATCGCCCGGTTTTCTGCTTCAAAAGTCCTTGTCTTGGCGATATCCATGGCGACCATAACATTTTCAAGTGCTGTAAGATACGGTAACAGATGAAACATCTGAAAAACAAACCCGATCTTTTCTCGGCGAATGGCGCTTAGGTCTCGGTTTTCCAAATTGATTGCTTCACCGTCAATGTGCAGTTCTCCCGCATCCGGTGTGAGAATACAACCGAGAAGGCTAATCAGCGTTGTTTTCCCACATCCGCTGTCTCCCATAATCATCACCAATTCACGTTCCGCAATTTGGATGTCAACCGAATCAATCGCGACGACAGCAGCATCACCCGTACCAAAACGTTTTGTCAAACCGATTCCTTCTACAATCGTTGTCATGATAATCCCTTTTAACGTTTTCTATCGGGCTAACAAAGCCCTCCACAGTTTATGAAATGTGCTCGTATATTCTGATGTGGTGTGCGTTTTATTCCGTCAAACCTCAGCGTCAGCAAAACTTTGATTTTGTTGTGTCATTCCAATATCAATTTCGCCCCGAAACGCTATCATCGGGTCAACCATAATCGCTTTACGAGCTGCGAGATAACCACTGCCACAACACACGAGAAAACTGATGCATGCAACGATGATGGATTCAACAAAATGAATCGCTACAAAAATGGGTGCGGCAGCCGCAAATATGTAGGACAAGGTAAATCCAAGCAGTACGCCCGCGACTGAAATTAAAGCGACCTGTTTGAGTAGAAGTGTCATCACATAACCGTTTGAAGCACCGATGGCTTTTAACACGCCAATTTCCTGTGTTTTTTCCAGCATCGTCACGTAAGTAATCATTCCAACGAGCAAACCCGCAGCTAACCATAGCATAACTCGCAAAAATTGCACCGCCTTCATCGGTTCGTCAACCCAATACTCCATGATATCCTTGAGTGTCTGTTCCAAAGTGCGTGCTTCAATAGTACCGAACTCATCTAAATTCGCAGCGACCTTTGTCGGTTTTTCATTTATATTTGATTTGGCAATCATCATATTCACATACGGTGTGTTTTCGAGCAAAACTTTCTGTGCTGCACGGACATCCATAAAGAGCAAAGGGGTATCTAAAACAAACATCAGACTTTTAGCCTTCCCTACGACTCGCACTTTTTCTTTGCTTATAGAGATCAATTCACCGACTTGAAGTCCCATTTTTTCATCAACAATTACTTCATAAGGGACAGGGTCTTCGGGGCGGTAATCCTCAAACTTGCGCGGTTTGAACATTCTTCCTTCAACTACGTTTTTAGGCCCTCCCAGTTTACCTAATGTGTAGCCGACAACCATTGCTTTCGTAGGTTTCCCGCGAACGTTAGGGCGTGCTTGAGCGAAAATCAGTGGAGAGGCAGAATCGAGGACTAATCCCGGCGATGCTTTAAGAAATGCCATGTGTTCCTCATCAAGTAGTGAAAACCCGATGAAAGCGCCCCCAGAACCTTCAGCGGAAATCCAGATGTCCGCACCAGTGGATTTTACGTATTGCTGTGCTTGTATGCGCATGCCGTTCATAATACCGCCTAACAGCAGAATCAGAGAAATTAGCACGGTGATGCCGAGGACTGTTAGCACAACTCTCGCTCGACGATACCGCATGTCTTTGAGAAATAGTGTATTCATATCTGACTCTTTAGTTTACCGAAAACGTTATAAACCGACCTATTGTTTTGCTCACCAATTTGTGTGGGTTATTCTGATTCTGATTCTGATTCTTTTTCCTTTGCATATCTGATCGCCCAATACGTAATATTCCGCAGTACAATCATTAACGCCAACGCGGCAAGGGTTTCCCAAAAAGTTGCTTTGATCGTCAGATTAAGACGTTCATAAAATGTGAGCGTAACATCTGTTGCACGCCATGCTCTGCTATAGAAAAAGATTACCAACCCTATTGGAATTAGGCTAATCCAAATACCGCATATAAACACTACGGTATATAACGTCAAATCGGCTGCGTATGACATCAATCTGAGTAGTTTCTTGAATTTTTTCAAATTGTCCCTCTCTGATGATTTTATTTTCTAAACCGAGGCGGTAAGCCGTTCGTGCATTGTCTGACGTTTTCGTCTGTGTAGTTGAACATGATCTAAATACGCACCAACATCTGTCTCAGCACCGGTTTCACGGTCTAAAAAAAGTGGAAAATCCGATGCAGGCGGTTTTGCGTTGTGATAGGCGTGTCTATAACTACGCATGATGATACGTTGTTCACGATTGAGTGTCTCTAACCATTCGGGCGAGGAGTGGAATCTATCTGCTGGTGTAACCCACGATGGGCAATACGCAACAAAAATATTGTAGCGCACCACATCGCTTTCGTTCGGTTCAACTCGATGCCAAATGCTGGAGTGCATCACCGTCATTGTGCCTTTACGGGGACACACAACCATCTCTCCCGGAACGCTATTGTGGGTATCGTACCCGTCCATATACTGTTGACGGTGGCTTCCCGGTAACACTACGAGATTGCCCATCTTTTCACGCGAGAGGTCCGTCAACCAATAACCAATTTTGATTTGCAACGGCAATTTTGGTGAAAACACGCCGTAAGGCAGCGCACGCGCCCCATCCGGATGCCAGATGTTATATTGTTTACCGCCGGGTGGACGCAAGAAAAATTGGCTCTGATGCAGTTTAAGAAGCTCACCAAAAAGATCGTAGGCAAAACCGACATGCCGTTCGTGATCAATCAAGCTTGTAAAGACAGGGTCGCGTTCAACAATGTTCTCTATGCCGAGATAGCCGCCTTGTGTATATTTCGGATTGGTCGCAGCAACGCGATCTATTGCATCAATATAAGTCTGGATATCCACAGCGGAGATAGCGTCTTCAATGAAAATGATACCGTCTTTGTTAAACGTTTCCCACTGTTCCAATGTGAATCCGGGTGGTGCAATACGATATTTCTGTTCGGTTTCCACTGACGACTCCTTTGGTAGAGTAAAAAACATTATGTAGGTTGGGTTGAGTTTCTAAAACTCAACACCCAAAATAGGTGTCCGTTCAACCCAACCTACGGGGTTTAGTCTAACTCACTTTACAACAAAAGCAAATTCTGTGCCAATTTATGGTAAATTTAGAATTATTTAGACACTCAGCACTGGCAAGGTTAGGAAACCTCGCCTACCTGGGGGACGAAAGTGCCTATTTTTTATAATTCACCTGATTTACTCTTTTTTTATATTGGCTTTCTCGAACTGATAGACGGCGTGTCTATAGACAAGGACCATCTGGTTATTTACATTCATTGTAAAGTTATATTCATTGTATTCTATCGGTATACCGTAAAGGATATGCCCGTTTCGCAGTGTTACCTTGATGTTTTTCTGTACCAACTTACGCATGGGGCGTCTGCCGATGATTTTTGGTCGTTTTTGCGGGTCTTTATCGGTTCGGAGTTCTTTCGCTTTAACTTCTTTGTTCATCCGCAAAGCGTTGCCTAAGTTCTCGGCGGACTCTGGCATCAGAGAGAAGAGGATATCTACTTTGTGGAATGAACCCGTAGATGTCTGGATCTCATATTTCTCTATTTCTGTGATATTCACTTTTTTGATGCCTTCATAAGTTACGAGCACCACGGGGCCCTGAAACCTCTCAAGCAGGGTTATAGCTTCAAGGTTTTGTTCTTGATCGTTCTGTTGTGCTGCATCATTTTCTTGTGCTGCATCATTTTCTTGTGTCATGGGAATTCCCTCCAAAATAGTAATTTTTAATATTTTACCATAAATAAGACTTAATTCGTAAATTTTTATTTAGACAATCTACAGAACTGATGGACTGCTTTGTGAAATGCATGAGACTACTGCACAAAAAGGTGCAGACTTTATACCCGATTGCACGAAATAGGGCAGTGAGACAAACTCGCGTTTTACTTCAAAATAACCATTTTGCGCAGTTGTGAAATAGAATCCGCCTGCAGTTGATAGAAATAGATACCGCTTGCAATACGTTCTCCTAAACCATTACGACCATCCCAATATGCTGCACGGTCTCTGTCCGTGTAATAGCCTGCTGCTTGATGTCCAACCGAAAGTGTGCGAATTATACTACCTTTCGCATTGTAAATCGTAATCTGAACATCACTGGCGTTTGCCAAATGATAAGGTATCCACGTTTCTGGGTTAAACGGATTTGGATAGTTTGGTAACAGCGCGGTTGTTTCCGGACGTGTTTTAAGTAAGAGGTTTTGTAATGCCCGGATACCTCTGCGGAAGGCAGGACTCCCATCATCTGCTTGCATTGCTTGTGTAATCCAACTTTGTATTTGGTCGGCAGTAGCGCTATAAATAGCTGGTGCAGCTAATTCTTCTTCACCGAAATTACTGGCAACTGCCACTAAATCCAGAATATTGATAGTCCCATCACCGTTGACGTCTGCTCTCTCGTTCGACGCGTCGAATGATGCAACGATAACGAGATCAAGTATATTAATCTGTCCGTCTTCGTTGACATCAGATTGGGCGTAGACAGTCCCATCATCCACCTTAAAGCGGACGATTTCAGTGAAGTCCACATTAAGTTTATTTTGTGCTTTGTCATATATCGTCATTTCATCAAGTCCCCATATACCGGGCGGGCTTCCAGCCGGAAGGATGATCGTCTTATGATAAGTTTCATAAATAGATGGGTCTCGTGTGAAATAAATTTTGTAAAAATCAGAATCGTAATAATCAAAGTTAAGCATAACACCTTGGGGGTTTCGTATACTCATATATGTAATTCTGTGTCCGCTTATGTTATCCTTGACTCGAAAAGTAATATCAACCCGTGTCTCACCATTTGATGCTTCTGGATTCGTTGGCTCTGCCTTGATGGTAATCCGATTTAAATCAAGCACAGGCGGTTCTAAATCTGGATTTGTCGTTTGAACATCAATTGTAGCAGGCAATTCATCATCTCCACCCTCTGTAAAAAATATCCTATTTCTGTTTTGGGCGAGATCTTTCATCACAATATCAGTGATTTTATAGATACCACTTGGTAAATAATTAGGCACCTTAAGTTTAGCAGTTGCTTCCCATACGCCATCGCTCACTTGTTTATATTCTCCCCAGTCTGACAAACGACGTGAGTAAGTTTCATCTGTCGCATCATACAAATGGGCATAAATGCCATCTACACCGTTTTCCTCAATAAGTCGCCAGCGTGCAGTAACGATTTGATAGGGTTTTCCATCTTCATTTGCTTCTGATAAAGAGAGTCTCATTGAGTTTCTGATGTATTCCGGTGGCTTCAAATCTTCAAGTGGATTGTCAATATAAAGGTTCCACCCAAAATCCTGGTCCCCGCTGTATCGCTCATTACCTTGAGCATCTTTTATTTCAATGGTATACGGTCTCCAGAAACCGTTTGCAGCGTAGCGCGATAATCTAAATTGTGATCTTAAGATGTGTGAACCTGAGGAGGTAACATTGCCATCAAGACCAATAGGACGGAAGTGAATGTCTTCACGAGTGCCTTTTTGACTCCAAACCCTGGCATATCCTCTGCTAGCGTTGTCTAAGTCACTTTCCCTATGAATTTCAATTTCAACCGTTATGAGTTTATCTTCTTCAGGTTTGCCATCAACTTGTATATCTATTCGAATTATTCGTCCCGGATAAACATAATCTGGATAGAGGTTGTAGACCTCAAAGGTTAAATCTTCGCGTATCTGTGAGATGTAACGCGTACCATGCATAATACGATTTTGTATAAACTCGTATTTTGCAGGTGAACGAGAACGCAGTTTATCGGGGCGGACAATGTAAAAACTTATACTCTCTGCCATATCCTCATTCGGATTTACGCCATGTGCGTAAGCAGATACGAACTCGGTTTGTTTTGTGGTTGACCATCCGCTGGGAACGTCAGGATTATTAAACCACCCACCGAGTTCAATCCAATCCCGTTTAAGTTGTTCATCAAAGAGGTGTGCCCACAAAAAGTGTGCCTTTTCATGGAGAATCAAACGGTGAATGTAGTCTAATCCCTTTTCCTTGAAAGCAGATTCCATGAACTCAATATATCCCGCACTCGGCCATGCTACCGCTGGCGCGGTCGGATGTGTCGGATGAGATGTGCCATCCAAACGTCTAACGAGATATTTTAAACCTGGCACTTTGTGCATACCTCGTGGAAATTCCTCAAACATTGATATGAGTGCAAGGAGTTCTTCATTTTTGAACGTTGAAAAACGTCCTGCGTGCTCACCTGTTGTGTACCGTGTGAGTTCAGTATAATCTGGAATATTAATACTGACAGCGTAGCGTTCTTGCAATATCCGTTCAAGCGCGTGTCTATCCGCTCCACCATCGGTTATAAACCTAACTACAGCGCGGTGGAGTCGTTTAGAAAAATACCTACCGCGCACACCCTCAATCTCCGCTAATAGAGGTTTGGCATAAGTAAAAGCCTCTGCGGCAATAGTGACAACTTTTGTGTCACCTTGAAATTCAATCTCAATGTCATTTTGGATGTGTCTATTACTCAACCTCCATAATGAAATCGGCACTGTTGCGTGCTGATTGCGAGGATCGTTCTTATTTTGTGGAATGGATTCAAAGGTTTGTAGCAATTTATATGCGTGTGCACCACTCCATTCAGTACCGAGGTGAACAGAATATCGTTCCATCAGCCATATTGATGCGCTATGAGATGATATTTCAACCTGTTCATCAAGTATCGTTACTTGTACAGGTTCAACGACGGTAACACTCTCCTGTCCTTCAGGTGTTTCGTCTATTTCCCAATGATAATCAAAAGCGGCACTTTGAGAGACAATCACACACAAAAAGATAACTGAAAATAAAGCAAATAAAACGGTTTTCATCATTTTTCTCCATTAATATAAATTACTCAACCCCGAATGTATTTCAACATGATACAGTTTAGCATCTGTCAAAACTTTATGAGATTCCTGTACCGTTAGGACGGGGTTAGATTTTACTTTTAATCTAACCCAACCCTTATCAGTATTCACTAAACCCCAATAGCCGTTTCGCACATGTCGTTCTGAAGCAGCCACACCGAAACTGCCTGAACGATGATTTGATTTGCCCGCTCAACAATCGGATTTAAAGTTGGGATGTGAGTGAACATGTTTTGTGCTTTATCTTTAAGATTTCCTATTTTCGGTAACTCAAGAATCTTCATCTCTTTTAGAAATGCCTCAACCTCTGCCTGACCGATGCGGGCGCGCCTACGAAGTTCTTCTAATTTTGGCGTATGTGCCCATACATGCAAAACCGTTCTGCTTATCTGTTCAATCGAAAAACTCGCAGCAAGTTGCTGGGCAGCGTTTTCTATGGCAGCGAGAGGCACTCTACGTTTACCCGCAATGACATGCGCGGGGGGTAAGCGAAGGTCCCAAACGATTCTAAAAACGGACAAAATTTTCAAAATATAGTACGTGATGTCAATTTGCCACCAACGAAAACCTTGTGGGGCAGCACTTGGAAAGTGATGATGATTATTATGCCATCCTTCTCCGAGTGTAATGATGGCAAGAAAAATATTGTTACGAGAATTATCTCCGGTGTCATAACGTTGTTTCCCATAAATGTGGGAAAGAGAATTGATAGCAAAAGTTCCGTGATATAGAAGCACAGTACTTATTATAAAACCTACGACAAGTCCAGACCAGCCTGCAATTACCCAAACGAAAATACCTAATAGGACTGCCGGTAGTGAATGGAATTTCCCAAGCCAAACAAGTTCAGGATATTTTCGGAAGTCCTTTATTAGACTGTAATCTACACTTAGCCCGCGTTTACACAAAATCCAACCTACATGGGAGTACCAAAATCCATGTTTAACTGGTGAGTGAACATCATGTTCTGTGTCAGAATACTTATGATGTTCCCGATGTTTTGCTGCCCACCAGAGTGTGCCTCGTTGAGCTGCGCTTTGTCCGAGAAATGCCAAAAAGAATTGGAAACTACGGCTTGTTTTAAATGCTCTGTGTGAAAAATAACGATGAAATCCTGCTGTGATACCAAACATACGGATAACGTAAAGAACGCCGCATATAATCCAATCGATGGGTTGGACATCTACCCAAAAAATGGAAAAACATGCAAGGTGAATCAATATAAAAGGTATAGGACGAGGATGAACAATGTCCGCCGTATCGACGGAACGCGAATTGCTTGGTTCTTTAGACACTAATTTTGTGCTCCTTCAGCATTTAGCTTTCAAGCATAACAACGATGTTATGCCTTAATTAAAAATGTGTGCGTGCCGCATCGAAAACTCATAGGACGCGTGCCGCTTTTATGTTATAAAATGATAGATTAAGAATACCACATCTCGCCAGCAGAATCAATGTAACTCGTTTTACTTTCTCAATTCCAGATGTATTTTAACCGTATAAGGCTTAGCATCTGTCAAAACTTAATGAGATGCATCCGATCTTATGAGTTCTGCTCTGGTTCGTTTCTGAATATCTGTCAAAGATGGAAAATTATACATCAATTTTCCATCTTTGACAATGGCAATTAAGAGCGGTTAGCGATTTGCGTACGGAGATGTTCTAACTCGGCTTCTAACGCCTGTCTTCGTTCAGCTTCTTCTTTGGCGGTTCGTTCAGCTTCTTCGGCGCGCGCTTCCGCTTCTACTCTCTTATGCTGTTCTTCCAGTCGTAGTTGCTGTTCTTCCAGTCGTAGTTGCTGTTCTTGTTCTCGCAGATGTTCTTCCTCCACAGATGTGTTTATCGGTGTGCCGTCAGGCAGAGATGGACGCAATAACCGCACGCGCGTCGTTTGATCTTCCTCCCACCGAAACCATAGATTTAATGCCTCGCTGAACAAGCCACCAGACGCATCCGGCACTATTTCAACAATATCACCAGAAACACGCCGCCACCCAAAAAACTCCACAGGTTTATCCATCTCAGGTTGATGGATAAAGAACTCTTGAACCCCCATCTCTTGCAGATATACTTCCACCTTTTCATGCCGATCCTGATCCGCTGTCGCATCTGATAGAAACTCAAAAACTGCTACCGGTGCCGCACCTTCAGACCACGTATAAAATGAACGCCGCAACGGATACTTCTTAACGCCAAACACGACGAAAATATCAGGCGCGACTACCTTCGTGATGTCACCTTCTTCATAATAGATAAAGTTGTCATTACCGATGTGAACGTAATCATTAATCCTAAAATATCGGAAAAGTTGGTCATAAAATATGTTTATCTGCAAACCGTGAAACTCAGTCGCTGGCATCGGCTTATCATCCTCGTAAGGATAACCTTCTATGTATATAGTCGGTTTTCCATTGACTATCGGAAAGGTGGGCATATATTTTCTTTGCTTGAATTCAAAGTCCGTTAGAATATCCATCATTTCCTCCCTGGTATATCAGAGCAGGCATCCCTCTTATCACGACTTACGTGTCTTCATTGCTATTCTGTTCTCAACCCCGCATGTATTTCAACCGTATAAGGTTTAGCATCCGTCAAAACTTTATGAGATTCATCTAATTTTATGAGTTCTGCCCTCGCCCGATCCTGAATGTCTGTCAGATTTGGAAAATTATACACCAATTCTCCGTCTTTGACAATGGAAATTAAAAGCGGTTCTCCATCGGATATCGGTTTATCCCAAAGTGTTATGCAGTCTTTAAAATAGTGTCCATTGGAGTCGGTTTGGCGATAAGCCTGTTTTCTTCCTGGGAGAGTGGCTTTGGCAGGTTCATCAAGTGACTGTTTACCAATAGGAACACCATCACGTTCAACTGACTTGTAGACACCACCGAGCGCCGAAGGCCCACCCTCACCTGTCCGGGAATCAAAGTTAGCACCAGTCGCAAGACGTGTCCCAACGCCAAATGCGTCAATCGGCGCATCTTCTTTAAGTAATTTGTCTATCTCAAATTCATCAAGATCATGGCTGGCGATAATTTGCACATAGTCAAGTCCGTCTGCATTAAGGATACGGCGGACCTCTTGGCTGAGTGTCAAGAGATCACCGCTATCTAATCTTACTGCTTTCAGTCGGGCACTGCGTGCTTCCATCTCATGTGCAACGATGCAGGCATTTTTTGCTCCTTCTAACGTATGGTAGGTATCAATCAGAAGTGTTGTGTTGTGCGGAAAGGCGTTTGCGTAATCTCGGAACGCATCGACCTCTGTTGGTCGTTCCATAACAAATTTATGTGCCATTGTGCCGACGTAGGGAATATCGAAATAACGCCCTGCAAGTACAAGCGATGTGCCGCTTGCACCACCGATGAAGGAAGCACGCGCGGCGAGTAAACCTGCATCTCTACCGTGTGCGCGTCTTGCACCGAAATCGAAGACCGGTTTTTCTCTCGCCGCATGGACAATCCGTGAGGCTTTTGTTGCAATTAACGTTTGAAAGTTCATCACGCAGAGCAGGTAGGTTTCAAAAAGTTGAACGTCACGGGATATGCCGGTTACGTTGATAATGGGTTCATTCGGGAAAACAGGAGTGCCTTCGGGGACAGCATAAACACAACCGTCAAATCGAAAATCTTTCAATGATGCAAGATAGTCATCGCTTAATTCGCCACGTTGTGATAGCCAGTTGAGCATATCATCCGTAAAACGCAGATTTAAGATGTAGTGGATAACCTGCTCAAGGCCTGCCGCGATGAGATATTCACCTTGTGGGATTTTGCGGACATAGTAATTGGCAGTGATAATAGCATCGTTTTGAGCATTGAAATCTGCTTGTCCCATCGTGAGTTGATAGTAATCAACAAACAGTGCCATTTCGGATTCTGTCAATAGGATGGATTTGGGTGAGGTTTTGATGTTCATAACAATTAGTTTTCAGTTATCGGTTCTCCGAATCAAAGAGATGCAATAAATGCGCGACTACAAACCTATCTCGCGATAGGCGCGGTTTGAAACCGCGCCTACAAATTGTGTCTTATATTCCGTTGACTATTCACCTATGGTTTCTGAGTAATCTGTATCAGCTGGTTTGCTGATATATCCTGAAGCATTTGCGTTTTACCGTTGGTCCAGGTAACCTGAAGTGTCTTAACCTGTGAGGCTTTTCCTAACCCGAATTCAGCGATAAAACTATTAGCAGACATGTAACTTTCACCTGCATAAATTTCACGTATCTGTGTAGAATCTGCTGTTTTCAGTAAGATTTTCGCACCGACAGCGTTTCTATTTGGGTTTGTCCCTACTAACTTAACGTGCAGCCAATTATTGCTGTTCTTGAAATCGTTGGTGTTATTCCGCAGCAGAGTCGGTTTGTCATAGTTGTTGGCGATGAATATATCAACATCTCCATCGTTGTCGTAGTCTCCAAATGCAGCACCACGGCTAACACGCGAGGGTAGGTTCGCAATACCTGTGCTTTTACTAACATTACTGAAAGTTCCATCGCCTTCATTACGAAACAGCTGATTGTGTTGTGGGATAAGCACTTCAGGTTGGTCAAGTTTTTGGAAAGTGCTGCCATTTGCCACAAAAATATCTAAATCGCCATCATTGTCATAGTCAAAAAGAGAAGTGCCCCATCCAATTTCTTTTAACGTGACTTCTGCAAGCATAGCAGAATAGGATTCGTCTACAAATCGGATGCGTTTGGGGATGCTTTTTTCTGTTTCTTCATTTTCCTGTAACAGATTCCTATAGAGGACATATTCCTGATCAATCCAGTGGCTGATAAAGAGATCAATATCTCCATCTGCATCGTAATCCCCAGCTGCTAACCCCATGGATCCGCGAAAGTCTGCTGCCCAGGACTCAGCACTAACATCCGTAAACGCCCCGTCCCCGTCATTGCGAAAAACATGGTTTTCAGAAGTGTCGTTTGCTACGTAAAGGTCCATATCGTTATCATTGTCAAAGTCGCTGAAAATGGCTTGCATACTTCTACCCCCGTGGGCAGCAACACCTGCCTCGACAGTGACATCAGTAAACGTCCCGTCCCCGTTGTTACGGTAAAATACATTATCTTGCGGTTCAAAAGCGGTGGGATTCAGGGCATTCGGCACTAATTTCCCAGATTGCATGGATTCCTTTTTCTGTTGTTCAAACTTTTCCAGATCATACGTGACGTAATTACAAACATATAGGTCTAAATCGTTGTCTCCATCGTAATCAGCGAAAGCAGCGCCTGTACTCCACAACGGACACCCGACTCCGGCAGTCTTTGTTACATCAGTAAATGTGCCGTTACCGTTGTTCTGATAAAGCACATTTTCGCCATAATTCGTTACGTAGAGATCAACGTTTCCATCTCCATTGTAATCTGCGAAAACGCATCCCATGCCGTTCCCTGTGTCTCCAACCTTTGCAGCATCTGTAATGTCAGAAAACGTGCCGTTACCGTTGTTCCGGTAAAGCATATTTGCAGCAGATGTAGTAACAGGTTTGATGGGTGGTTTTATTTTGTAAGGACCGGGAATGTTTACAATGTAGAGATCAAGATCACCATCATTATCTATATCGGCAAAACCTGCGCCAGAACCCATATCTTCAGGGAGCAAACTGGAGCGAGAACCTTTTGAGTGTTGGAAGCGGATTCCAGACTCGTGTGTTACATCAATAAAAGTAACAGACTGCGCATGTGAGTATGTTGTGATAAACACGAGTACCACAAAGTACAGAATATAGTTAGGGATGTGCCAATTCTCCGTTGTTGTACCTATAAAGGTTCTCATGTTTTTAGGAAGTTAGTGAAAATATTTCGGTTTAGAAACCGCTCATCATCTATAATGTTTTGATGGAGTGGGATTGTGGTTTTGATACCTTCAATCTTAAATTCGGAAAGTGCTCGCTTCAATCGGGCGATTGCTTCATCACGATCCCTACCGATAGCGATTAATTTCGCAACGAGTGAATCGTAGTGCGGAGGAACCGTATAACCCGTGTAGATATACCCATCAACACGGATACCGATACCACCGGGGGGTTGATAGTCTGTAACTAACCCTGGCGAAGGCATAAACTGATTCGCAGGGTCTTCAGCATTGATTCTGCATTCAATAGCGTGTCCGTTAATGTGAATATCAGATTGGTTGTATCCGAGTTCCTCTCCCATTGCCAAACGTATCTGTTCCTTAATCAAATCAATACCAGTGATACTTTCGGTGATGGTATGTTCAACCTGAATACGCGTGTTCATCTCAAGGAAATAGAAATTTTCATCCTTATCAACGACAAACTCAATTGTACCTGCATTTAGGTATCCGATTGACTTGGCGGCTTTGACGGCGGCTTTACAAATTTCATTACGGAGTTTGGAGGAGATAGATGCGGCAGGGGCTTCCTCAAGCAGTTTTTGCTGTTTGCGTTGGATAGAGCATTCACGTTCTCCGAAATGGACGACATTACCGTGAGAATCTCCCAAAACTTGAACTTCAATATGCCGTGCATCTTCAATCCATTTTTCAACGTAAACATCGCTGTTCCCAAACGCGGCTTCGCTCTCGGCTTTTGCGATATGGAATAGGTTGAACAGACTGGGACGGTTGTGTGCGATACGGATGCCGCGGCCACCACCACCAGCCGATGCCTTGATTCCAATCGGATATCCGATTTTTTCAGCGAGTTCGGCTGCTTCTTCAGCGGTTTCAACGGTGGCTTTTTTGTCTTTTTTTCTTTTTCTGCTTTGACTACCAGGGACAAGCTTCAAACCTGCCTTTGCGACTGTTTCAAGTGCGCGAATCTTGTTGCCCATAGTATTCAGGTCATTAATAGAGGGTCCAATGAATTTTATTTGGTGTGCCTCACAGATTTCAGCGAACTGTGCATCTTCAGCGAGAAACCCCGCACCAGGGTGAATCGCATCAACATTGGCAAGTTCTGCAACGGTAGTGATATTTGCATATTTAAGATAACTATCATTAGAAGGGGGCGGTCCGATACAGTATGACTCATCAGCGTATTTAACGTGGAGGGCGTCTTTGTCTGCCGTTGAGTAAATGGCAACAGTCTTAATATCCATGTCCTTACAGGCGCGGATTATGCGGATGGCTATCTCACCACGGTTTGCAATCAATATTTTTTGAAACATAGTCCTAAGTTTGCCTCACTCGAAAGAGGGATTGATTGTATTCAACTGCGGACCCATCTTCAACAAGAATTTCAAGGATTTCACAATTGAAAGGAGCTTCAACATCATTGAAAGTTTTCATGACTTCAAGCGTAGCTAATGAAGCACCTGCTGTAACAGTATCACCGACTTCTATAAATGGCGGTTCATCGGGTGCTGGTGCCCGATAGAAACGAGCAGGCATCGGTGAGCGAATTATGTCGTCACCCGTTTCGTTTTCCGTGACGAGTGTCGGTGCAGCGGCACTTGTAATAGGGGGAGCGATTGGCATAGGTTGCGCGGTGCCGCGTGAAATTTCTATCTCAACTTCACCTTCTCTAATTCGAACCGTTGCCAAATCTGCCTGTTCTGCGATTGCAATAAGCTGTTCAAGGCGTTGTAGCAGAGGGTCAGGAGTAGTTTCTTTGTCAGCGGAAGAGTCAGCTTTCTCAGTTTGCTTTTTCTGCTTCATGTTTTAAACCCTTTCAACGTATTTCCCTGTCCGAGTGTCAACTTTAATTACAGTTTCGTTTTTTACAAAGAGAGGAACATTCACAACAGCGCCAGTCTCTAATTTTGCTGTTTTTGAACCACCGCTGACAGTATCGCCTCGTAAACCGGGGTCCGTTTCAACTATTTGGAGTTGGACAAAGGTTGGCAGTTCCACCGCGAGCGGTGTAGCCGCATCCATTTTTACCGTTACAGTTTCACCTTCTTTTAGGTATTTCAGACTATCCCCAAGGAGTGCTGCGGGAAGCGCGTGTTGGTCAAAAGTTTCGTTATCCATAAACCATAACAGGTTTCCTTCACTATAGAGAAACTGCATTTCTTGGTCGGTGAGACGCACGGTTTCAATGGTTTCGTTAGCGCGAAAGGTACGGTCAAGTACCGCGCCATCAGTTACACGTTTAATTTTAGTTCGAGTGAACGCGCCTCCTTTGCCGGGTTTCACAGGGTGACAGTCTACAATAGTGTAGACAATGTCGTCAAGCCGGATGACTAATCCATTTCGTAAATCTTTTAGTGCTGCCATTAAATTTCCTTTCTAAAAAAAACAGTTAGGTATATATTTCAATTTGATGTTTTCAGATTAAAAATACGTCTGTAGGAAATTTGCCATTGATATAACAACTACAGAGTTTCCTATAATAATTTGAGTGCTAATCGCAATGCTTCACTTCTATGACTGATTCGATTTTTAATTGCTTCGCCTAATTCAGCAAAAGTTTTTTCATAACCAATTGGCACAAATATTGGATCATATCCAAAGCCGCTGTTCCCAGCAGGAGCATAGATAATATGTCCTTCACATTTTCCCACTACTACATGTACCTTTTTTGATATAGAATCTTTTGGTTGTTTTAAGGTATTTTTGCCGGAATCACTGCTGTTAGATGTAGTTGGTTCCGCAATAGCAATCGCTGCAACAAATCGTGCAGTCCTATTGGTCTTACCTTCCAAAACTTCAAGCAGTTTCTGAACGCGAATAGCATCAGTAGCATCATCACCTACCCATCGTTTGGAGTGAACACCCGGTGCACCACCGAGCGCGTCAACCTCTAAGCCAGCATCATCAGCAAGTGTCCGAAGACCGGTGTAATCAGCGATGACCGTGGCTTTCTTAGCGGCATTTTCTTGGTATGTTTCGGCATCCTCAATCACCTCTGGTGCATCAGGAAAATCTTGAAGCGAGAGGATTTGAATATCCCTCTGTTGCCGATCTGTATTAAGCATTGTCGTAAGCTCTTTCACTTTACCGAGATTACGTGTTGCCAAAACAAGCTTCATCAAGGTCCTCAAGCATCATTTGATTTTGCAAACGGATAAGTTGTTGAATACCGCTGACAGATAGGTCAAGCAATTGATCATATTCTTCTCGAGAAAATGGATTATGTTCGGCGGTGCCTTGAATCTCAATGAACTTACCACTTCCTGTCATCACAACGTTCATATCGACATCAGCAGCAGAATCCTCAGTGTAGCAGAGGTCAAGCATAGGAATACCTTCAACAATCCCGACACTGGTCGCTGCGATATTGTCTAAGATTGGCAGATCATCAATCTTGCCTTGGTGTTGCAGCGTTTTACAAGCGTCCCAGAGTGCCACAAACGCTCCTGTAATTGCTGCGGTACGGGTACCGCCATCAGCTTGAATAACGTCGCAGTCCACCCAGATTGTTCTTTCACCTAATGAATCGAGGTCAACAGCTGCGCGGAGTGATCTGCCGATGAGTCTTTGTATCTCTTGTGTCCGTCCACCAAGCTTCCCTAACGCTGCTTCGCGTAACATGCGTTGTGAAGTAGAGCGCGGCAACATTGAATACTCGGCTGTAACCCATCCCCTTTTTCGTATGTTCTGGTCGCGCATAAAGCGCGGTTGACGTTCGTCAACGGAGGCAGTGCAGATTACCTTGGTATCCCCAGTTGCTATAAGCACTGCGCCTTCAGCGTGTTTAATATAGTTCCGTCTAATTATAGTCGGACGCATCTCATCTGTTTTTCGTCCATCTTCTCTGATCATGTAGTCCTCATTTCAAGTTTTAATCTCTAGCTCAACAGAAGTTTTATGTTCAAAAAGCAATGCCTATAAAAAGTTGGCACTGCTTTATTGGTAGAACGCTACCGCAAACTGTATCACAGAATATCGGATTTGTCAAAATTTACAAAAAGTGAAAATTCACTTTGGGGGGACATCCTTTACAAATCTTTAAGAAAATCCAACGCTTTTGTATAACTCTTCCGTTCGAGATAGTGTTTAAGCATCGTTGGCGCAGCAGACTCTATGTCCGCAGATAACTGCTCAATCATGAGAAGTTGATCAGTGATGTCGTCTCCTGTCGCGATACGATTTAACATAGTCTCCAATGTGTTTTGTAGATCAGCTGCTTGTTCTGTTGTCATCGTTTACTCACTTTCCGCTTCAATGGGCGGTAATTCGTCAATTGCTTTGCATGTTCGCAACCCTATGCTTTTTGGCGGATCATCATAACCTTTCCACGAATAAGGGTCAACACCAGATACAGGAATTACACATCGACGATCGGCACTTGCGGGTCGTTCCCCTTCTCGAATTGACCACGGAAGCAGCGACCATGAATTGCAATAGTGGTTGACGAGGACGCGGCGGAATGTGTTTCCTCTATTTTTGCGAGAACGGTGCAGCAAATAGCCGTTGAAAAAAACAAGTGTTCCTGTTGTCACTTCAACGGGAACTTCCGTAGAACCGTCAAACCCATAACTTTCTTGCGCGAAATCGAATTCGTCAGGGTTTTCGTGATTACGTTGTGGATATAGGTAACCTTGCCGATGTGAACCCGGTAGCACCCACAAACACCCATTCTCAACAGTGGCATTATCCATAGCAATCCACGCACCAATTAAGGAACGGTCGCGCGTAGGGATATAGATTTCATCTTGATGCCACGCCTGCCCCTGAAAATTGGGCGGTTTGACAAAAAGCATTGATTGCATACACTTGACACTACCATCCCAAAAAGGTAGATGTGCAGCGGTAATTTGGCTCAAGATTCCACAGATTTTTGGGTGTTTGACGTACTTTTCAATAGTCCCGCTAACGAAATGCGGTTGATGAATGCAAAGAATCCTGCCGATTGCATCTTCATCTGTAACACTATCGGGCAAAGGTTTCATGTTATCACATTCATATTCACCACGAGCAAGCGTGACTGTATCTTGCCTAAGTTCTTCAATTTCGCTATCGGATAGCAAGTTTGGAACGACAAGATATCCGTTTTCTATAAAAAATTGACATTCCTTATCAGACACAATATTCGGAACCTCAATTTTTTCTGTTGTTTCAGGACCCATTTGTTTATATTATCCTCCTACATTTGATAGAAGCACGAACCTACAAAATAATATTCAGGTTCAAATTCTTTAGTCCAACCCATAAGACAGATTCTAATATTGCCGAAGTAAAATTGTCCCGCAACTAAACCCGATTTGCGAGGAACATTTCCGTAATCGCTAAAGCGAAAACTGCTAACAAAAGATAAGTTGCAATGCCCTGGTTTTTCTCAACATCTTCTTTATATTTTTTTATCACTTCAGGTGTAGGCTCAGCAGGGGCACGGTCAACTTCAGTTGAACCGATAAGCATGCTGGTCAACTCTTCTGGATTCCGTTGTGTCAGGTCTGATTCAGCAGTATCAACATTGACAACAAAATAGTGAGCTGATTTACCGGAACCGTGTACCGAATAGATACCAGGGTGTTCAGTGTTTTCATAAAAAAGATTACCCTGTTCATTCAAAGTCATCCGCGTTTCTTTACGTTCTGGATTGAAAACAGCCACCTCTTTTCCAGCACTGTCTTGAGTCCCATTGTATTCTACATTGTCTCCAACACGATATTCCGGCACTTTGCCTGCTTGCTTTAGCGCAAGATATTTGATGGTTTCGTGCAGAAAAGGTAAGTAGACTCCGTGTATAGGCAAATCGTTCCATTCACGGTCAATCGTAGATGTAAAACAGAGCACTCGTCCGTTACCGTATACTTTTTCAAGGACTGCTGGATTTCCGTCATCAAAAGCAGCGATAACTACGGCTTCTGAAGTAGGGGCGGTCTGAAAATATCGATAAAATCGTCCTTTACCAAAATCACCATGGTTTGGATTGCTGAACGGCATAAAAATAGGATGACGGTAATCAACACTTGCTATAACTTGGAACTTGTTTTTACCAATAGGATCACCAACAGCCTGCATCAAGGTACACGGCATCAGCGGATTATCTGTCCCGCCAAGGAGTCGCTGGTAAGCATTGGCATCAACTTTATCACCGAGCGTGATAATTAGACCTCCACCTGCATTCACAAAAGTTTTCAATCTTTCGGCTTCAGCTGCTGTGATCTGTTTAATATTTGCAAGGATAAGCACATCGTATCGCTGCAGCGCAGCTGCCGATGGTAATACGGTAGACTCTGTATAATCAATAGGTGCTCCTTCATCGCCAACATTTTTCAGTGCTTTTGTCAAAAAGAAGGTTTCATCTTCAATATCATCCCTTTTCTGTTCACCGTTGACTGCATGCACCTTGATAGATTTCATGCTTTGCACAGTAAAATAGTATCGGTTATCAATTTCAAGTGCATCAGTCCCAATTTCGACCCACCCTGTATGAACAGCCTCTGACTGTAGATCGATTTTCATTTTAAAGACAGCGTCCGCGCTATCTTCTGGTTCAATATCCAATTGCATTGTTTGAACTTTACTGTTATTAATAAAAAGATGGACAGGTAGTTTTTGCACTTGTTCAGTACTGAAATTGTGGATACGTGCTACCAATTCAGTATCTTTTTGTTCAATCAGTACGACTGGTGGAACGTTGATGTCCGTAATAGCACGATTGTTCGGTTGTTCAACTGCGACGTTGACAAATTCGATGTGGACATCGGGACTCAGTCTATCCGTTTCAAGAAAGTTTTCCCATCCAATTTTCTGCAAATCTGCGATAAGGTATATCTGTTTCTGTCCGGCGGCGACACCTTGAAGTATCTCGTCAGCTGTTTGGATAGCATCAAGATAATCTGTTGTCTGGTCGGTAAACTCTGCACTCTCTATTGCTGTTCTGATGTGATTATGTTCGGAGTCAATAGGCAAAACTTTTAGTGCTTTGTCAGCGGATAGGATAAGGGCAACGGCATCGGCACTCTCTAAACCGTCAAGTCGGGCAATCGCCTCTTTTTTAGCATGTTCAAAAACTTCCTCATACTGCATGCTGTAGGATGTATCCAAAATTATAACTGCATTCCGTACACCGCCTAATTCGGGTGCGGTTGTAGGATCAGCCGCGATAAAAGGGCGCGCAAAGGCGAGACCAAGAAGGATTAACATCAAGATTCGCATAAGCAGTAGAAGTAGCCGTTTCAACTTATGACGTTGCACATTTGTTTGATGCGACATCTGGATGAAACGAACAGTGCTAAAAATAAGCCTGCGGGCGCGCTCCCGGTTCAATAAGTGGATAATAAGAGGAATAGAAGCACCTATAGTGCCTACAATTGCAAACGCCCCAGCTAAAAAACCCATCGTGTTTGTCTCCTTCGTGCCTCAGCACGCGGATGTCTCTACAACTTTATAAAAACCCTTGTCGTTTTGCCAGATATGATGAAAGTGCGCGGTCAATCGGTGTTGATGTATTTATCAGGTTGTAATCAATATCCGATTGATTCAACGTTGTTCGGTAGTGGTCAATAAATTCGTTAAAATTGCTCAGATAACTCTCTCGGATAACCTGCGGTGTGGTGATAATTTCTTGGTCGTTTTCCGCATCAACAAAACGGATAAGCCTTTCAAACTCAAATTCTACTTCTTCTTTTGATAGAAGGTGAAAAACGATCACTTCGTGTCCATCGTAACGAAGGTGTTCAAGTCCCTTAATAACTTCATCGGGATTTTCATCGTAAAGGTCTGAAATGAGAATTACCAATCCACGTTTTGTCAACCGCTCTGCAATCTCGTGTAGCGGTTCACCAATTCGAGTTTCTTTTGCAGTTTGAAGGTTTTCTAATGTCAATAAGATAGAATGCATATGCGATGCACTACTGCGCGCAGGCAAGTACTGATGTACTCTTTCATCAAAGTAGGCGAACCCGACAGCATCTTTCTGTTTTGCCATAAAATAGGAGAGAGAAGCGATAAGAAAACAAGCATAGCGCAGTTTAGATAAGGGTTCTACAGTTCCAGATGTTTCAGTTTGTTGGGATGCATCTATTTCTTGTAAATCCTCCGGGGATGGATGCGCCATAGACTGGCTGGTATCTAATAAGAGATAACAGTTTAGATTGGTCTCTTCCTCAAATTGTTTGATATAATAGCGGTCAGTTTTGCCGTAAACCTTCCAGTCGATGTGTTTTGTGTCGTCCCCAGGCATATATTGCCTGTATTGCGAAAACTCAACACTGAAGCCGTGGTATGGACTTTTGTGTAATCCTGAGATGAATCCTTCTACAACGAATTTCGCAATAAGTTCAAGATTACCAATTTGTGCAAGGATCGTGGGATTTAAGAATCGACGTCCTTCTGATGCCTGTTGCATGGTTTTTATTCCTATTTCTTTCGGAGGACAAGTAAAGTCAAATCGTCAAATTGGTCAGCGTCTCCCTGAAAGTCCATTACTGCTCGATAGATTAAGTTACATATATGCGAAGCATCACCATCTATGCATGTTTTAGCGACCTGTTCAAGACGCTCTTCATCATATAGCTCATCTTCAGTGTTAACAGTTTCAGTAACGCCATCGGTATAGAAGATGATAAGATCACCGCTTTCGAGTTTTATCTGTTCTGCTTCATATTTAGCGATAAGTGGTACCATATCATTTGGGAACATTCCCAACGGCAATCCCCCGACTTCTTCGCCCAGCCACACGATACTTCCATCGTTTTTCACGATCAGCGGCGGATTGTGTCCACCATTTAGTGATGTTAGTGTATCTGTTTCTGGATTAAGATGGCTATAGAAGAACGTAGCATATTTTTCTTCCGTTCCGCTGACGTAAAGGAGCGAATTGAGTGTCATTGCCATGTCAACGAGTTCATTTTTCATATCTATGGAGTCGTTTTCTTCCCGAACCCTTGAACTTGTTAACTCAGAGAGGAGTCCTGCGCGTAGTGTTGCCATCAAAAGCGCTGCTTGCATCCCTTTTCCAGAAACATCAGCAATAGCAAGTCCCCATCCACCAGCAGACAGTTCAATACAGTCGTAATAATCACCACCGACGGGACCGCGCGGTTCGTAATGTCCGGCAACTTCATAACCAGGTATATCTGGAAGTGTTTCGGGTATAAGATTTTCTTGGATTTTCCGAGCTTCTTCCATCTCTGCTTGTAATTGGCGCGCGTCAAGTGCTTCTTGATGTAGGTGAGCGTTTTCAATTGCTACACCTGCTTGTTTAGCGAAAGAATCAAGGAGAATTTCATCTTCGTCTGTGAATTCAGCAATTCTTCCACCACGCTCTTCTTTGTCGCCTACAACGAGCACGCCTAAAATATCACCGTCGCGCCCCTGTATTGGACCTGCCATTAAGTTCTTTCCACCGAAAAAAGTCTCCGTTCTAAAGGCACTGCGGACTGTTCTGCCTTCTTTGACAACGCTGGCTAACATATCAAATGCTGTTTTCTCGTTTGCTTCTGCTGTGTCTGCTTCTATATCCTTTAATGAAATAGAGATCGGTTTATTTCCGTTTTGGTCATCATTTTCTGAAATTATTGTTTCAGGGAAAGCGTACCGCAACTCAAGATTTTGCTGCTGGGGCTGAATTAACATCAGTCCACCTACATTCGCATCAAGGAGTGCCACTGCTTGATGGACTACCTGTTCTGCTGCGTCTTCCGGCTGTAACAGTTGACAAATTTGAGGTGCACTTTCAGCCAACATAAACAACCGAAACTTTTCGCTCTGAATGCCTTCTACAATTCGAGAATATGCGATTGCAATTGATATTTGATGTGCCAGAATGGTGAGGAGTTCTTGTTCCCATTCTTCTAATGCTGTGCGACCTAAAAACTTGCCTAAGCTCAAAATACCAAGAAATTCTTCATGGATTTTTAAAGGCACCCAGAGACGATGCATTGCATATCCGTTAAGCAGTTCCGAATTTCTGCTGATAAAATTTTGGAGATCTTGAGGTGGTGTGTCTAATTCAAAGAAAGAGCATTCCAGTAGGCATGCAACTTCGTCAGGTTCAATTTCTATTGGAGGGATTTCTACTTTTGGGGTTGAGGCAGCAATTGTCAGATAATTATCTGTCGGATGGAAACAAAAGATAGCCCCCCGAGTCGCCTGAAGGGTACCAAGTGTAATCCGAAGATAGGTCTTGCTTGAAACATTAAAGTTACTGTGTCCGGAAATTAGCGTCTGACCCAACTGTTCCAATTCAGACAAACTGAATATTAACCTTTGTATAGTTTCTTCTGCTGAACTTAGGTGCATGACAGGCTGTTCCTTTGTCTTCAAAACTTACGGTAGGGTTTTCAATCCTATTAACCCGTTTGTGCTAAAGAACGGTGTTTTAGGCATTTAGGTTTTAGTGGTGTGTGTTCAGTTCTGAGTTCGTTAGAAATTAGCAATAGCCGTTTTTTCATCAGGGAAAATTCCTGCGTATTTTGCTATTGCCATCATACGAAAAGTACGTTCCTGTGTTGCAGACAATCCGCAAAAATTTAATGTGCCATTCCGTTCCTCAAGTGCCTCAATGATTTCTATCAGAATCGATATACCAATGCTGTTAATCAGTGCGGTTTTATCTAAATTGATTACCAGCTGGGTATATCCTTTCTCAATGAGTTCTTGTGCTTTCTTTGAAAGTTGTTCTCCGAGTGAATCGTTTAAGTATCCCGCCGTCTCTAACACTGCGTATTCTTGTTCAGCTCGTATCTGTATATCAAATTTGTTTAGCATCCCTTTACTCCTCAACAGTAAATTAGTGCGCTTGAAACTTACGATACAATTCTTTTTATAAAGCTAACAGTTGTTCCGTTTTCGCTACTCTGAATATCAAATTCATCCATGAGTGTTTTGGTAATCTCTAAACCCCAACCACGTTTTCGCAGATCCGAATGCATGCCTTGACGTTTAGAGATGCTGTTATGTTGATCTTCTGGTGTGAAACCGACACCGGTATCAGTTATTTTGCACTCTAACTCATCAACCCTTCTAATATACAGAATGTAAACCTTACGGTCTTCACTTTGGCTATGTTCAAAGGCATTGATACAGGTCTCAATAATCGCATATTGAATTTCTTCAATCTGTTCTTCGTTGAAGTGATTCAATTCGGCGAGAACGGAACCTGTTTTGGCCGCTACCAGTTCCATATCATGGTCCATCGGGATTGTTAAACAAACTTCGTCCCTCAAAACTGCATTTTTCATCCTAAGATGACCTCCCTTTAGAATAATCCGATTTTCACGCGTATGATAAAGAATTGCTAAGCAATAACTACTTTTTTATTGCATTTAAAAAGGATACCAAAGTTAAGAAAATATTTCAAGGTATTTTCAAATGATGCTTTCGAGGTATTTACGCTGTGAATATAAATATGTTGTATACACTGTAAATTATTACATATTAAGAGTTGATTAATCAAGACACTTTGTAACTGACATCAAATCTGAAAGAATAATAGAAAATAGACCATATCTCATGAAGAGAATAACGGACGTGTACAGAGCCTACCTCTACGATGAAGTTGGGCTCTCTGTAGGTGTCTTCGTCTCCTCCACAAACCATTGAGCGTCTTCCATACGCGCATCTGCTTCAGATCGTTCAGGTTGATGTTTGGTAAACTTTACCTGATCACAGTTGGCAAGAAACAGTCGGATACGTTCAACGTATAGATCGCCTATTTGTTCACGTGTCATCTGCTGAAGAAGTCCTGCGGTTGTTAATTCTAATGCGGGGATTCGAAAACGCGCCGCAATATATTCGCGGATAATAAAAGAAATTTGGGTGTAATAAGTTTTCATATCATAGGATGCTGTTTCGAGTATCTTCAACTGTTCAAGCGCAATTTCATGAGGTGGCCGCGTTATCACTTCTTCAGTTGGCGTAGACACCTTAGACTTACGACGTTTTCGGAGATATATCCATATTGCTCCAAAAATGGCAGCAAGAATGAGTCCACTTAGAAGGATATAGGGTAGAAGATTTGGTGGAATATCCAGTGGAGGTTTGATGTCGCGCAGATTCTGTTCGTTTGGAGATGTTTGCAAAAGGAATTGGGGAAGAACGGACATGATGCTATTGTGAAAGCATGAACGGTTCAATCACTATCGATTTTGGCTCTGTCGGGCATGCGTACTGACATACCCCGCATCCAGTACATCCAGAATCGAGAACTTCTACTATTCCGCCTGACGAAAACTTAATCGCGTCTTCTCCAATAGGACAGGTATCCACGCAGTAGCTGCAGTCCACTGATTTTGTGCGAAGGCAAGTATCAGCATTAAAAACTGCAAGCCCGATCCTAATATCTTCAGCAAAGACCGGTTGTAAAGCACCACTTGGACAGACATACATGCATGCCAACGAATCGCAAATTACACACGGTTGTTCTTCGGGGTCAATGTAGGGTGTGTTAGCACGGTTCGGGTCCCTGCTTTGTAAAGGTTGTATAGCGTTTGCGGGGCAGTTTTTAATGCAGTTGCCGCACCGATGACATTTCTCTAAGAATTCGGGTTCAGGCAAAGCACCTGGCGGCCGTAAAATTACACGGTTTGGATCGTCATAGGGAAGCTGGTCACCAATCCTGTCATCAAGGAATTCTGCGACAGGTTTCATGATTTGGTTCAGGGCTTCTTTGAAAAAGTCGCGTCTACCTGTTTCGTCAGACATGAGATTTGCCTTTAAATTCGTCTCTGTAATTGAGGCGTGAAGTGGATGACACTTTATCAGCTTTGGATAGACTGTTCATCAGATGTTGACTCAACATCCTGATTTTGGCAATTGTCTTTGGGAATGCGGTAGCAGCATCTATGACTACCTTGCATGAGATGCTCAACCCGATATACCTTCGTTCCCACAGATTGGCGAAATAGTGCCAATTCAATCTCACACACGTGCGGGTATTCCTGCGCAATTGCAGCAATCGGACAATTGTGTTCAACTAAGACATAATCGGTATCATTTTCATCAAAACGCGCCATATAACCTTCTTCGTCGCGAATACGGGCGAGTTCCTGGATACGTTCAACTAATTCTTTGCCGTGCAATCGCTCTTGGTACATCTGTAACTGGGACTTCATGCGGCTTCGGAAAACTTTATTGATGAACCCAGGTCCGTTAAATTTTGCGACTTCGTGCATCAAACCGACCGCAAAGTTAGCGTAAGTGGTTGGAAAAAGACTGTTCGCATCATCAGTTAAATTATAGATGTGACGCGGACGCCCACGGCCCTGCTTCTCACTGTGATATTCAACTAAGCCTTCCTCTTCAAGAATTGTGAGATGTTGCCTGACCCCCATAGCACTGATATGCAATGCTTCTGTCAATTGGCTGACGGTCATGCTGCTACGCATCTTCAATAACTGGAGGATTCGCATTCGCGTTTCACTCATTTCGCAATTCACGTGACTTTTCCTCTTACAAGTTTGAATTTAAAGGTATTATAACATATCTATTTTTTCAATTCAAGATGATAATTTGTGTGTAGATGTGTAAATCTTTGACACATCAGGCCTTAGGTTGGGTTGCCTGGACGAAACCCAACAAAAATCAACATAATCTGTGCAATTTTCCAATGTTATAATGCATTAGGTGTTGATTACAGTGAAACGACATTGAACAAAGGATCAAATTAAATCCTATCGTCGTTGCAATTACTGCTTAGGTTTATCTGGCGGTCTTGGTTGGGAATCAAACCCATATATCCTACGCATTGTTGGGGTAGCACGTTCAAGTGCCTCTGATTCAAGATAATGCACAAAGTCAAACATCGGCTTGATAAAAGACCGGCAACAGAAACAGATAAGTGCTATGCGCTGCTGATCAGTTTTGTTAGCACCAGCTGAATGCCAGACTGCCCCGTTGAACAGAAATACAGAGCCTTTCGGTGCAGAGAGACGCACTTCGTCGGGGTGGTATGTGGTGCCAGGGGGCGGTTTTATCTGTTGACGATGAATACCCGGTACATGGCGTGTGCCGCCGTTTTCTGGCGTAAAATCGTTAAGTAACCAGAGGCTGTTGGCGACCACCGGAAAACTGGGCAGCGGTTCTGGCATGCCGCCTAAAACACTATCAACATGGTATCCTCCATCAGAAGCCCCCGGATCAATAATGTTAGAGGTGAGAGTGCTTAATGTGTAATCCGTGCCGAGCAGATGTTCAAAGAAAGGCATCACCTTCGGGTGTGCAACGAGTTTCTCGTATATTTTGCCTTTGTTCATCAACCAACGCACATGCTGGCCGTATCCATCGGTATGGCGAAGTGCAGAACCATCCTGCTTTTCTTGCTCTGCTAACCGAAGAATATCGGCTCTGTACATCTCGATTTCTTCATCGGAAAGCACATCTGGAATGACGATACATCCCTGCTCATCTAATTGCTTCTTTTGTGCCTCGGTGATATCCATTTATCTTTCCTTTAGCGCTGATTCAATACGAAAAGACACAGTTAAAACCCAAATTGATTATTCAGGTTTTTCTTGCGAATTTATTGGAGGTTGTTCATCAAAAGGAATCCCTTTCGCTTCTGCTTCTAACCGCCGGTTATTCCACGCAGCCATTTCTTGGTAAACTTCATCTTTACCTTCAGCTCTGCCTTCAGCTCTGGCTTTTTCAATTTGTCTTTGAAGTTTCGCTCTAAACCTTTCTGTTAAATACATGAGAATATCTACTCCTTGAAATAGTGCAACGAAGATTACAGTTTCAACTACACTAAAAGCCGCAAGATGTACAAAGATAGCCTCTGTTGTTTCCATAATCGGTTTTCCTTCGCTAAACTTTTCGCGAATGACAAAAAAAGAATAGGCAAAAAAGACCACCGAATAGAGTTTTAAGGCTATGTCAAACCATTTTTGTCTAATACCAAGTATCGGTACAAACTTTTGTTCTTGGGCTATATCAGTTTTCTCCTCTTTATCTTTTACCATTTAATGAATTTCCTATAGGACTTTCCAATTTTAAATATCAGTATAACGTATTTCCTACGACAATTCCATATTTTTTAGGCTGCAAAGTCTTTCAAACATTCTTCATAGACGCCAAATTGTTCCCTTTCGTGTTCCTCAGCATCAACAAGTTTAAGCCAGAGTGCGCTATCCTTCTTTTCTCCACTGAGATGACGTCGACTACCCAAATTTGACGGATCCGGACCGCTCCATACAACTTCGCCGCCCTGCAAATAGATGAAATCTCCGCGATACCTATCTATCATGTCCTTTTGGTTTTCGAGATAGACTAACCCCTGTTCACACGTCGTGCGTCTCCAATTGGCAACCATTTCTGGCGTATCTGTCTCTACCGAATCGAACTCGGCTAAAGGTGCTTTAACCTCACTTTTCCAATCAATCTCATCCAAGTCAACAGTGCCGTATCCGCGTTGTGCAGCGATGAGGATATGGTTGCGATCGCGTTTAAAGGGGGGTGTAGGCCAGTCAGAGGCAGGATCATGTCCCATCAGATGCATGCCAACGGTATCAGTGGAAATCGGATGATCGCCCGCGATGAGCGCGTTGCAAATTCTGCCTTCGCCACCCCATTCGCGTCCCCATTGTCCCGTTAGCGCATCTATGATATTGAGACACGGCTTAGTAATGAGGGCAAGATCAGGTAGAACGTAGGATAAACGAATTAGATGATGATAGTAACTTCGCGTCCTTCCTTCAGGAAGCAGCATCGGCGGTAAACCGAACAGATTCTTGGTGCACAAAGTGATGCCCATAAATGCATGATTTTTCATCTTTGCTACGGATACAACAGCATCAGCATCGTCAAAACATGCACTCAACGTGTATCGGTCAAACATTGACCCGCCACCGGGAACATCGTAAACCTTAAACGGTGGTAGATTTGAATCAACAAACTGCACACCAAATTCTTTGAGATGATGTTCATAGTTGAAACCGGGAGGCATACGATGTCTGTGGGTATATGGGTTTGTATCGGTAGCGATAAGTTGTGCTGTGGTATGCTCCTTGAGCAACCGTAGGACGGCACGGCAGACTGCATCGTCGACCAATTCACGGCGTCGCCCTTCAAAATAGATAATACGCTCATGCGGTTTCATCATGTTGAATTTGATAACAACTTTTTTTGCAGTTTCAATCGGTTTCCAAGATCGGGTAAGCGGGTCGGTAATACGACGTAGAGTCTGGTAAATCTCCTCTTCACTTGCCCGATAATCGCAATGTGCTGCACGAACTTTGAAATGTTTTTCTGACATTTTGCTCCTTATGATAATTGGCACCATGCCGCGTTAGCAGCAGGAATTTGGAATAATATGTTGTAGATGTGATTATTAGATATAGAAAGATTATAGCATAATTATTGAATAAACACAATAAGACAATTTTAGGGGGGTGTGTAAAGTTTTTGTAGAAACAGTGATGTATAAAGAAATGAGATGTTGTGAGGTATAAAAAATGGTATCCTATCCTATTGGGAGTGTGATTGAAAGTGCGTGTCCACATGTTGTGGGACAAAGGTGCAAACAAGCAGCTATGAAATGGGAACAACCCGGTATCAATGCCGTGTTGAAGTGGCGGTGTTTGTTTAAAAATAATGCTTGGGATAATTATTGGTATCAAAACACAAAAGCTGCTTAATGTTCATGCAAAAAACTTTACACACCCAGTAGGGCTGAGACACAGAGGTCTTGCCCTACAATGTGTTAATTTGGCATTACACAGATTTGCTAACTCTATCCAAACTTATTTATGAAGATGCTTTAATCATTTGGAATAACTTTACCCAGATCCCAGATGATAACTGTGCCATCTGAACTTCCGCTTGCAAGTGCTTTATCTTTAGCAAATGCTGTCCTGGCAAGTGCTTTGTCTCCCAAGAATGTCACCGCGCCAATTTCACCCGTATGCCCCGTAAACGTATGCAGATGCTGTCCAGTTGCGACATCCCATAGTCGAATCGTTTTATCCGAACCCCCACTGGCAAGAAGTTTACCGTTCACTGAGAAGTCCATAGCAGCAATGCCCCCGGTATGTCCTGAAAGAATGTGTAGCGGTTTAGTGATGTGAGTAGTGGTGTTAATAGTGGTGTTTGCATTCCATAACTGAATTGTCTTATCTACGCTTCCGGTTGCAAGGATTTTTCCTTTTGCAAAAAGGGTCAGGACATTAACCGAAGCTGTATGTGCAGACAAGAAACCAGCCCTATCCGAACTCTCAAGGAAAACAATGCTCTTCTCAATTTTTCTTCCGTTTTCTGATAAGAGCTTAACTAAGGTATCATCCAAAACTGATACGCTGTCGAACGCTCGTGCTTCTATTTCACCTGCATAAGAGAATGCTGTGGCAGTGAATTTGTTCGTAGGCATGTAACTACCACTTTTCCCTGATCTGAGATGGTCCAAATACAAATACCAAACATCCGCATGTTCGTTACTACCACTCTTAAACTTCTCCCCCTTTGTTGAAAAAGCAACAGCATTGATAGATCCTGTATGTTTTTTGTAAGTGTGTATGAGTTTTCCTAAGTCTATATTCCATAAACGCGCTGTCTTGTCCAAACTACCGCTCACAAGAAATTTGCCGTTCGGAGAAAAGGCAAGTGCTAATACCAAATCGGTATGTCCGTTAAACACCGTAAGTTTTTTATAGGTGCTTGCATCGTAGATGTGAATATTTTCTGCAGCTGCCACTGCGATCCGATTTTCGGATCGAGAATATGCAATAGCATTAACAGGTCCCTCACCTATGTCAATGCGTGCTATAGCACCCGTGGGTAAATCCTGCGTAAAACCGTCCACCAGGAAGACGGCAACAGTTAAGAGAAGCATAAAATGTACTAATTTCGTTATTTTCATTTTTTTATCCTTTTGATTTAAAGATTAAGTATACACCCATCCATATAGATAGGGACCATAGCGTATGTCCCAGATTTGGTATTTTTTAACGTTAATATTCATTTTTCTTTGCTCACTCAGGTTCTATAGAAATTCTCGAGAGGAAAGAATTGACCTTCCCTTTCCCACTAAACGACTTGCCGGTAGATCCTAACAAGAAGGTTGTGCCTTGTTCAAAACGATATGCAATTCTCCCTGTTTTACCGCCTGGAATTCCAGACGCTGCAGTAAGTATAGTCTTGGGCATTTCTCCTATGGAGAGTTCGTTCTCGTTCTCAAACAGCACAAACGCACCGGCAGCCTCGGCACTCCCTACCTGAATATCAATTGTGAGGGTCCCACCATCTCTAAATGCTGTTGCATCAATCTCAACCACAGTATAATCTTGATAGCCTGCTGTCGGTGTTCGGAAAATGCTCAATACATCTTGTGAAGGTTTATCATCGTTGAGGACAATGTTCTTTGCCTGTGCGGAGAGAAATCTCGTTACATATTCCGGTTGAGTTGCGTTCAGGGTAAGACTGTCCCCTTTACTGGGTACCATAGATTTACCTTGTTGAGTCCGCACATTCGGTTTTGAAGTAGTATCCAGAACAATAGGCGCGTCAATAATCTCCACCGTCATCTCGGATGTTGCATCAAAGTTGTAAGGTTGTTGGAAGCGAGATAAATATTGATTACCTATTCCCAGCATCGCCATAACGATAACAACAGTTGAAGCAGCGATTGCCCACGGCACAAATGGTTTACTTCCAGAAGGCGTTTCGGGTTTGATACGTGGGATTTCTTTCATGATATTCTCAGTGAGATTCGCTTTAATTTGGAAACCTTCTAACGCTTCTCGGATCATAGGTTCCGCTTTTTTTAAGCGGAGCCGCGCTCGCCGAAGCCGACTCTTAACAGTGCTTGGCGATACACCTAAAAAACGGCTAATTTCTTCACACGTCATTTCTCCGAAATAATGGAGTGTAATGGCGGTACGTTCATTCTCTTGTAACCGTGCAAGCAATTTATGGACAATATCGCGTTGTGCTTCTGCCGCCGCTTTCGCCCGCTCTTCGGCAACATATTGAGAATACGTCATTTTTTCTATCTGTTTGGTATCCGTATCTTCAAGCGATTGCGTCTGCATCCGTTTTTTTCTCAGCCACGCTTGGCATTGGCGGGCGGCAATTCTATAAAGCCATCCGGCGAACCGATTTGGATCTTTCAACGTTGCCAGTTTCTGATAGACCTTCAGGAAGGTATCCTGGGTAATCTCTTCTGCGATGTGGAAATCCCCTATTTTCTGCCATGCAAGCGCGTGAATCGGTTTCTGGTATTTTCGCACCAGTTTGGTAAAAGCGCTTTGGTCACCATCAAGGACACTCAGAATCAGTTCAACATCGCCATTTTTCATCCATTACCTCCAGAAAAGGATAACTTCGTTGATCACTGCTGTTGCACTTTGCAAGCGCACCAGCAGAAAGTAACATTACTGTTCATCCTTTTGTTGTGGTGTAGGTTTAACAGAAACATTAGCAAGAAATCCATTGATTTTCGCCTTCTCACTGGAATTCCCAATAGCACCTAACTTGAAGACTTGTCCCTTGTTAAAACGATACGTGATTGTTTTCCTTTCGTCTGGAAGAATATTCCTTGCAGAGGCAAGCGCGTTGTCAGGTGCGAGTTCCACAGCACGTTGTGTATGACCAGAAAACAGATCAAACGACCCAGCAATTTCGGCATCCCCAACCCAGACATCAATAGTGAGCAAACCGCCGTCTTTATAGGCAGTCACATCAATTTCTACGATAGTGTAGTCAGATGCCCGAAAAACACTAAGTACCTCTTGTTCGGGTCTCTCATTGGTAAGCACAACTGTCAAGCCATCATCTACGACAGCACCAGATTCGAGGAGCGTCCCCCAATCTGTTTTTGTAGGTTTCAGGATATCCTCATTCAATCCGGGCATTTTACCATCTAAGGCATCCTTGAGAAATAAAAGGTAACCCTTTGCCCCGTTGTATGGCGCGCTCCGTTCGTTGACAGGTAATTTACCCATCAGTTCCAGTTTCGGTGATAGCACCAAAGAATCCGCTGGTGAACGTTTCTTCCACCCTTTCATAATCGCCTGTGCCAACGGATGCATTTTATCAAACGGTTTAAATCCCTGTTGCTGTCTCAGCGCAATAAAGACTTTCTTAGAAGGTGTACGTTCTAATTCAACATTTGACACCCAAGTATTGATAAAATTTTCGTTCAAAAACTTGATGACTCGGTCATTAGAGAGGACAACTGCCCTCAGGGTTTTACCGCTCCCTCAGCACGACTCATCAACCAACGGTCCATCTATGGAGATAGCCTGAATCGGCTTTTGCAGTGCTTTTGACATCTCCAACACTTGGTCCGGATGCACCCAATTGATTTGCTGCGATTTATAGAAGCGTAGTATCAAAGCACGTTCAGCCGCTTTTTGGGTAATGGATTCTGAAAACTTGACGTTTTCCAGAAAATCTTTCGTTCCAGTTCGGAGTTCCATTTGCGAGCAATAGCCTGTTCCTGAAATACGCATTCCATGTAATTTTCTATTGACATCAAAGTTTATCGTGCCTTCAGGGATGTACATCTCAAAAAAAGTGACCTTCTCTTCGATTCGGTCAATAACCAGATGTCCAGTAAATTGTGAGGGTGTAAACCATCCATCTTTGAGGACAAATTCGGCATGGATACGAAACACGATGTCAGCAAACTTATCGTTGTAGGCACGTAGGCACGCCCATAAACCGAGAGAATCACCCGCATTGATGTGCAAAAACAGATTTGGATTCGGATGTAGCTGCTTGAGCAAGGTAACAACACCTTCCGTATTTACTCCCCAGAGTTCACCAACCGAAACCGGTTTGTTCGGCAGAAAAGATTGGAAAACCGATGCGGGATACTTTTTCTCAGGTTCTGCAACCCGTAGATTTGTCAAGGAATCCCACTCTTTAAAATTATCGGACACGGCATCCCCTATTGGGGCAATAAAGCCTTTCACATTTACTTCTTGCCCACTATCAAGAGTGAGCGTGATTTTGTCAGTATGTGTGGAATTCACATCCGCGTAAAGTGGGGTACTTACTAAAATTAGAATAAGACAACCCCTAATTAACGTTTTCATTTTAAAATTCTCCTTATCTTTACAATGTCAAAATTTGATTTTAGTTATACGGTCCCTCACGATTTGCTCATAGGTTGATGAGAATAAAATGTACTCTCTCTTTTTTCAGAAAGGAGCAATAATGAGAAATTTCTTCATTTCAATATATAGTGACGCGGGTAACAGACAAAACGGTTGCCTAATTTTACAAAAATTTGCAATTTTAAGACAATAAAATGTTCACTGATATTAAACAAAGTATTCTTGACAAAATAAAGAAACATGTATAGAATCCCCATTAAAGCGTGAGGAATAGAGATAGACCATAAATCATAATTCTGTTTGTGTCCACGAGACACACTTACCTGCGAAAGGAAGGAATAGATAATGATTCAAACTGCTTACAAGGAAACATATCGGCCGCAATACCATTTTACACCTAAGACCAACTGGACCAACGACCCAAACGGATTGATATATTACAAAGGAGAGTATCACCTCTTCTTTCAACACAATCCCTTCGGCATCAACTGGGGTAATATGACGTGGGGACATGCTGTTAGTCCTGACCTTGTTCACTGGAAGCAGCTGCCACACGCCATCCATCCTGATGAACTTGGAACTATTTTCTCGGGTTCCGGGGTAGTGGATTATAACAATACTGCTGGTTTCCAAACAGGTGACGAGGCGGTACTTGTGGTATTTTATACTTCTGCTGGTAGCCACGCACCAGAAAAGGTGCCGTTTACACAGAGCATTGCTTATAGTAATGACCGTGGACGGAGTTGGACAAAATATGAAGGTAATCCCGTCATTGAACACATCGTTGGGAGCAATCGTGACCCGAAGGTGATTTGGCACGAACCAACACAAAAATGGGTGATGACGCTTTTCCTTGATGGAAATGATTTTACCTTTTTTGGATCTACAAATCTAAAGGAATGGGAACGTCTCTCTGATATCAAGATACCAGACGGTGAATGTCCGGATCTCTTTGAGCTTGCTGTTGATGGTGATCCTAATAATACCAAATGGGTTTTCTGGGGAGCAGGTGGCAAATATTATGTCGGTGATTTTGATGGCACTAACTTCATTCAAGATACTGAATCGCAACGTGCAGACTTTGGTGCAAACTTCTATGCTGCACAAACTTGGAGCGACATTCCTGACTCTGACGGTCGCCGAATTCAAATTGCTTGGATGAATGGAAGTAACCCACCAGAAATGCCTTTCAATCAACAGATGAGTTTCCCTTGTGTGTTAACGCTTCGGACGACGGAAGAAGGGATTCGTCTGCATCGTGAACCGGTTGCAGAAATAGAAAATATCCACAACTGGACGCACGCATGGAGCAACGTTACGCTTAACCCCGATGAGAACCTTCTTGCTGGATTGACAGGTGAACTCTTTGACATCCGTGCAGAAATTGAATTGAATGATGCCACCGCTGTTGGTTTCAATATTCGTGGTCAAGATGTCCGATACGATGTCGCTGAAAAACAATTAACTTTCCTTGGAAGGAGCGGACCCCTTGCCCCACAAGATGGTAAAATTCAGTTGCAGATTTTAGTTGATCGCATCTCTATTGAAGCGTTCGGTAATGCAGGGGCTCTCTCAATGACTTCCTATTTCCTGCCAGATTTAGACAACGCTGACATTGGGGTTTACGCTGAGGGTGGTGCTGCTACACTTGCATCGTTGAAAGTGCATGAACTAAAATCGTCATGGGTATAATTAACTTTCCTACTTCAGATAGGCGCGTTTTGATGAAGATTAATTTTTTAATTCGGTCCTTTTCTGTCCAATGCAGGTGTTCCTCCCTGCTGGCGAGGTGGGGAATGCCTAAAGACGAATGCGCGTATGGCATTCGCCATGATTCATACCGTTGATTTCTTCCTAACCTCGCCAAAGGACCGATTTATTTTCTTAATCTTCATGTAAGCGCCCTAAAAATAAAGCGTCGCCGTTAGGTTTCGTCTACCACCTCGATTGCGGAATTCGCACAGATAGACACCTTGCCACACACCTAAATTCAGGCTATGGTTCGTAATCGGGATGGATACAGCAAAGCCGACAAGCGACGCTTTGATATGTGCTGGCATATCGTCATCGCCTTCTATTGTGTGTTTGTAGAAAGGTTCACGCTCCTTTACGAGGCGATCAAAACTATTGGCAAAATCTTCACGCACCGTTGGATCGTCATTTTCATTGATGGTTAAGCCTGCTGAAGTGTGCTTAATAAAAAGATGGAGAATACCCGCTTTCGGTAATTCCCCAAGTGATTTCATAATTTCATCTGTGATAAGATGAAAACCACGCGGGTATTCAGGTAAAGTTATCTCAATTTGTTGGACCATTTTGTGTGTTACTACTGGTCGATAGAATCAATCTATGATATCGACTTTTTCTCCTAACTGTAGAGTTCCTTATTATGATACCACAATTCTCTGATATTTCAAGGAAAAATGACGGATGTATTTCTTGACAATTGGATTATTTAAGGATATAATTGCTTATCCTTAAACTTGAGGGAGGGAGGCAAACATGGAAAAAGTTTTTACCGCAGAAACGCAAAAACAAGGGCCTGGAGAGACCTATACCTTTCACATTCAAAAAAACGGTGAAGGGTGGATTGGGTGGATACAAGAACTTCCAGAAGTGAATGCCGAGCAAGGAACGAGAGAAGAATTACTAAAAACATTAGCAATTGAGTTTGGAAAAGTCTTAAAAATGTATGAGACCCAAGCAGAAACGTGGGACAAGCAATTTGAAGACGACGTAAAGGCTGGAAGACTTGACCACTTCGCGGAGGAAGCACTTGCTGATTTTCAGGCAGGCAAATGCGAAGAAATATAAAACATGTCAAAACCCTACGTTTTCGGAAACATTACCAAAATCTTCCTCGTTTTGTCCAACAACTTGCAGATAAGAGTTTTGAACTCCTAAAACAAAATCCGAGCCATCCATCTTTGGGTTTTAAGAAGGTTAACACTTATTGGTCAGTGAGAGTAGGAATTAACTATCGAACGCTTGCTTTTGAAAAAGAAGGAACTTACTTCTGGTTTTGGATTGGAAAGCACGACGAATATATGCGGTTAATATCATCATAGTTGGGAAATAGGTGTGGATTCTTTGGCTAACTCAAAATAAGGAACTTTATGGACATTATTTGTGCTTCTATCTGCTACCGAGGCTATGCTGAAGATGAAGTTGCAGCAACCTTGGATTACGCGCCGAAGATCGGTTACCGCGCTATGGAGATTCACGGACCACTTATATGGAGCATTGATGCTGTCCACAATTTTGACGTAGACAGCATGAAAAAGCGTATTAAAAAGTCAGGCATGAAGTGTGCCGGACTTTATCCTCCGGGTTGGGGTGGTAACGATAATGCTGATGTTCAAGCACGTGCAGAAGCAATAGCGAAGTGTGTAAGCATTGGAGAACAACTCAACGCAACACATCTGACAACCAGCGGTGCACAACGCAGAACTGAACCTGGGGCATTAGACAGGGTGATTGCTTGTGTGCGCGAGGTGTTAGCGCGAATACCAACAGAAAGTCGTATCAAACTGACGCTTGAACCGCACCACGGAAATGTTCTTGAACAACCAGAAGATTTTCAACGTGTGTTAGACGCTATTCCCGATGAACGCGTAGGTGTCTGTATAGATACCGGACATTTCCACACGTCCGGTGTAGACACACTTGCCGCTATTCGTCAGTTTGGTGCACGTATCTATGCGGTGCACCTCAAAGACCACATCGGTGCTATATCTGTTGGCATCGGGCGCGGCGAACTCAATCTTCAACAGATAATCGGGACGCTTCAAGAAGTTAACTATCAAGGAGACCTAACATTAGAACTTGAGGTGGAAGACCCAGAAAACCTACCACGCTATACTGAAGAGGCATATTTCTATCTCAGTGGGATGTTAGGTTTGCGGCTGTAGCGAGAGCAGGAATACTCCTACTTCTACCAACTTGCAATAAAATCTGAAACACTATAATTCGGCGGCATCTCATTGAAATAGTATCGCATCGGTCCTGATTGGAAACCTGGCGAAAAATGTTCTTCATCCGTTTTCAGGAGTGCGTCAAGCGGTTTAAACCTTTCCCAAAGAACAACCGCTTCCTCCCGCGTGAAACGTTCCTCGGCAAAGGGTGGTCCCCAATTAAGAGTGATGGAATGAAAACCTTTCCCACGGTTTCGTAGATCATCGGGAATATCTTCAAGTTCACATCCATGTGCTAATGCGACAAAACAGGCTGCTTTACATAAAAAGACTGTAGATAACAATTTTCCTTTCTCACCTCTATTTGGGTGTAATTTTTCAAGCGCTGTGTGATAAGCGGTGGCATTCTTTTGAATCACAGCTTGAAGTGCGTATTCGGTCCACATTTGCATCTGATGACTTCGCTTATTCCACCGATTAAACATCTCTTGTACCTGTGGTGATAGATACTCCATGTAATCAAGGATTGGATAGTGCGTAAAGTTTGAGAACCCACCATGTATTGTGCGGCGCATCTTACGGCTGTAGTTACTTCCCCAATGTAAGATTGGTAAAATATAAACCACACCGTCCCCGGCATTAAGATGTGTTTGCACTCCATTGGGCAAAGGCATTCGCGGATCCGCCAACAATTGTTGATTTTCCTCATCTGTGTTCACTCGCAGGTGGCTACCCGGAATAACCCATAACACGCTATCGTCATAGAGCGACAGATTCCATTGTACGTAGCGCGGCCCCGTCTCAACAATATCATCAAGGTAACCCTGTAGCGGTGCCGTATCAATCGGGTGGTGGTCGCGGTGCCAAGCGGCAGGGCCCCGATCACTTACTGGATTACACATGAGCATCATTTCGGTAACACCAGCATCCTCCACACCGATCAGTTCGCTACTGACACCTTGCATATTTTCGTGTGCCCAAATTTCAATGACACTCGCGGTTTTTTCATCTACAAGTCCAGCGAGCGGTTCTCGTCCGAGATTCAAACGAGGTTGTGCTGAAGTTTCCCACACACCTCCAGGAGGATCGTTGGGTTGCCGTTCTTTCGTCCAGATGTCGCGCTGTCGTGACACCATCAACTCGTAACTTTCCCGAAGTGTGTTCAGTTCGTCAGGCGGAATAACTTCTCGCAGGACAAGATATCCTTCTTCCATGAATTGGGTTCTATTTACCTTCATGATTCCTCTCCAATGTGTAAACAGCACGCTTTGATTGTAAACGTTACCCACGTCCAACATAGAGCTGCCCGACAGGTAGAACTGTTGCCTCCAACATATTGATGTTAGGTGGCAACGTTGCCATGAGGACAGCAGCTTTAGCAAGTTCGTCAACCTCCATCATCGGCTCAGACGGAGGGAACGGATGGTTCTGAATCCGTTCAACATAAGTGTTACCGGGTTGCAAGCAGCTTGCCGTGATACCGTGTGGTCTGCCTTCCAATGCTATTACCTGCGTCAATCCCCATATACCGAATTTACTTGCACTATAAGGCGCACTGCGCGGACGTACACGGTGTGCAGAGATACTACCGACGTTGATAATACGCCCGCCTTCACCTTGTTCCTTCATAATTCGCACCGCTTCACGTGAACAGAGGAACGGCGCACGAAGGTTCACACCTATCACTTTATCCCACGCCTCCGTTGAAAGTTCATCAATCGGACCCCCATCAAATGCACCAGCATTGTTAACAAGGATGTCTAAGCGTGCGTATTCAGCCATCGCTTTTTCAAAGAGTCCCTTAATTTGTTCCTCATCAGTAACATCAGTAGGAACAGCAAGGACTTTAACATTCATTTCGCGCAGTTCATTAGCAGTTTGCGTCAATAATTCTGCATCTCTTGCGGCAATAGTCAGACTCGCGCCCTCGGCGGCAAATCCTTTCGCTATGCCTTTTCCAATTCCTCTATTGCCACCAGTAACAATTGCAACTTTTCCATCTAATTGTCCCATTACGGATTCTCCTCTAACAATTCTAACAATATATTTTGAGTTTTGACTGCTTGCACCGTCGCATCTGCGATTTGCATTGCAGAGAGATGTGCATGTAAAAATGCTAAATCTTCAGGCGTATCTACGTCGTACCAAGGGGGTAGAAGTTTGAGTGTAGCTTTTACGGTATCAATACGTTCGATTGTCTGTTGAAAAACCTGCGGTGTACTCCACGCAATTTCCTCAAAAATGGATGGAACTATTTTATTCAGACTCTCTATAGAAAAACCGATAAGGTAATATCCGCCATCCATACTCGGACCGATAGCGATATCGCGCGAGTCGAGACCAGCAATCGCTTCAAGAATATATGAAAGTGGTAGTGTCGGACTGTCGGAACCAACGATTACTATTTTTTCGTATCCGTTTTCTGATGCCCATTGCGTTGCCGAAGTGAGACGTGTCCCCAGGTCTGTGCCTATTTGTGGAATGTAGGTAACATCCTCTCCAATTAATATCTGTAAATCTGGTTGACTTCCAGGGGGTGTATACGCTACTACCAAATCTACGTTTGAGAGTTCAGTAAGCTTTTCACACCAATCCGTGAGAAAAGCACGGTATAACAATGCTGCTTGTTCGGCAGATAATTTTGGAAGCAACCGCGTTTTTACTTGATTCGGGATAGGATTCTTAGCAAAAACAATCAGACATGTACTCACTTCAATATTCACCTATTACTTCTTATTTTAATAATCTTAACCGAAGTTCACTCAATCCTAATTTATCAGATACCTGTTTAACCGTCAACATTAAGAATTATATTATACAGCGACAGAGGCATTTAATTGTCGGCTTTTTCTCAATATTATTTGAGACACGGGCACGACCAGGAGGTCGCTCGAACAGGAAGAGTCCTTGAAAGAAGTTAGAAATTATTGGAAATTGAATGGTCCTGAATACAGCGATGTGAAAATATTTGTTTAAATAGATTTAATTCCGAAAAATTCTTTGCGTTTTCTAATGTAGGACCAGATACCTGTGCCCTCCAAATATGGTACGGGTATTCGGAGTTGATTGAACAAAATCCAGATAATTTGTGTAATCCGCTTAAATCTCCGATTCAGATTTGATCTAAACCTTTACAAAACTTTACAATCTTTCATTTGATTTGACATTTCTGGTTTTTTATGGTATTTTTTATAATAAGAATATTATGGGAAGTTCGCAATTTACAGTGGATCGTTTGATAAATATGGCAGGGATTTGAAGTTCTCGCTGTATATATCCGGTTAATTTGGCATTGGAGGACCGAGTTTTCTAAAACTGGTTTAAGTTATGAGGAGGAACACAGAGAGTTTTATGAGGTATTTCACATCTATTTTACTGATTCTGATCTTATTCACTTGTTTCGGTTGTGACACGAAACAGAAAGGTCCCAGTAATCTGTCGGTCGGGAGAGATAAACTTATTAATAGCGGGCTCACAATAGAAGCTATTGAACAAAATCTTTTAAAGGCAGAGAAAGAAGAAGAAGACAAGACAGAACCACGAGCACTACTCGTCATTGCATACTCACATGCGCTTGCTTCGGGTGCTGCAAAAGATCAAGGCGTTGAAGTAGAATACAAGAAACAGAGAACTGAGAGAATAGCTGCCTTGAATGAAGCAGAGATTAACAAAATGCTTGAAATTCTTAGCAAACGTTCGGAAGTTCAGCAAGATGGGTTTCAAGCATTAGTAGCGAAAGGAACGGACGCTGCGGTTATATTAATTGAGAGTCTGGCCAGTGGTTTATATCCAGATATACACAATAATATTATTTTGGCACTTGGGCAAATGGGAACTAAGGCAATAGATCCTATCTTAGATAGCATAGCCGATGCTAAGGTGAATCCTGATGTAAAAACGAAACTCATTCAGGTGCTCGGCAAAATTGGTGATGAAAAAGCGGTTGAAAGATTAAAATCTATTGATCTGACTAACATGAGCGATGCGCTCAAAATGACAGTTTATACGACCCTTTATCGACTCGGTGATACAAAATATAACTCTAAAATCCTCGCGGGACTAACAGCAAATGAGATAAAGGTGCGACGTGCTGCAGCAAAAGCAATGGCTAACCTCAAAAATGTCAACACAAACACTCTTATCACAGCACTTAAAGACGATGATTCGCAGATAGTTGCTGACATTGCAAAGGCTTTATCTGTTCACAAAACCAAAGACGCTGTTGACCCATTAGTAGATATCTTCAAAAGTGCACATGACCATAAGGCAAAGCAAGCTGTCTTAAATACGCTTGCTACCTATATTGAAGCAGGCGGCGGCCTTACAAGAGGGTTAGCAAGTCGCATGACGTATTTACTTATTGATAAAGAGGTGAGCAGTTCAGAAGACCGCTTGATGTTAGTGCAATTTCTCAAAACACATATGGTAAAACAGTTAAAAGCGGCAATGTTGTTTAATGAAAATCTCCAAAACAAATTCTATGAATATTCTCAAAGTGAAGGGGAAAGCGAATTCGTAAAAAGAGAACTCAATGAACTTCTTACCCGTATCCAAAAATAACGCTTGGGGGTATTGATTATTTATTGTGACCTCTCTCATAGTTATGGGAGAGGTTCAGATTTGTTGGGTAAAATAAACCATTTTAGATGTTGCCAGACATATAATGTTTCTAAATAATCAACACCTTATTTAATATTTTCTTGACACAAAAATGTATCTGTTTTATCATATTCTAAATGCTAATTACTCAGATTCTCAAAGATAGATTTTTATTCGAATCTAAGTATACACCGGATTTGTATTTATGTTGATGTTAGGAGGAAAAACGAACCAAACATGAAAAAACTTTTAGCGATATGCCTCGTTTTAATATGGGCTGTGTCGTTTGGCTGTAAGCAGGAAAAAATCATCCCTGAAATTTCACCGGGCAGAGATAAGTTGTTGGGGGCTGGTCTCGCAATAGAAGCGGTTGAGCATCTCAAACTTGCCGAAATAGAAGAGGAAAATAAGGACGAACCTCGCGCACTCCTGCTGATTGCGTATAGCCACGCACTTTCTACGAACCTTACGTGGCTAAAAAGCAATAATTCGGAAACCGAATATCGAAACGAACGGGCACGACGCCTAAAAGAACTGAATACCTCTGAAATAGAGGAATTATTTAAGGTGATTAATCATGGGTATCGTGTCCAAAAGGATACTATCCGTATCCTAATTGATAAGGGCCCCCCTGTCATTCCGCTCATTTTGAAGGATCTAATTGAAAGTCGTTATTCAAAAGCTCACGATGATTTTACAGATATCCTGACCCAAATCGGGGCCAAAGGTCTTGATAAACTCTACACAGCAGTAAGCAGTACAGATACTCCCATCTCTGTTAAGATTAAATTAATACGAGTTATCGGAGATATAGGAGACGCCTCTGCTCAGGGAAAGTTAGAAGATCTTAAAGATACAGTTTCGGATGTGGGATTGAAGATGGAGATTAATGCTGCCCTCTATCAACTCGGTAATAAAAAATATCAAAAAGATATTGAAGCAGGTTTAAGTGATAGTAACGTTGTGGTACGCCGTGCCGCTGCGCGGGCGGTAAAAATGCTTAATCAACCGTCTACATCCAAAATTGCAGATGCACTTAAAGACACCGACGCTATAGTGCGGAGGGACGCTGTAAAAGCACTACAGAAACACGTTTATTCAGAAGCATTAGATATTTTATTTGACATGCTCACTAACGATTCAAGTGGCAGCACAAAACAAGTTGTTTTGAATACTTTAAATCAATACGCTGAAAACGGGATGGCAGATGGATTAGCGCCACGTCTCATCACCTTATTGACAGGTACTAAGAAGATCGCTCACCATGAAGATAGACTTCGTATTGTTCAGCTTCTTAGTAAACCTGCACTGATAAAGCAAATTCAAGCAGCAGATCCCTACGATAATTTGCCGCATAAACTCTTTGATTACTATGACATTAAGGAAACCAACAAGATGGTGAAAGATGAGCTTAATGCATTACTCAATGAACTTGATTAAGGCGAACTTGAAGAATAGGTAGAAAATGTGTTAGTCGTGGATTATCATAACGTTTGTAGGAATTACTGCAATCATCGCACTCTCTGATAGTTGAGTTTTCGTCACTAATAAGGAGAAAACCCATGTCGAACTATCCAACAGACATTAAGATCACTAAAATTGAGCAGGTTACAGTTGAGATTGACCAGCCCGCCATCGGTTGCAACTCTGGCGCAAAAGAGATAAAACAACCAGATCCAAATGGAAAGTGGCGTGAAGGGATTACTCGCATTCATACCAACGATGGAACACTCGGATGGGGACCTACCAGTTGGGGAACATCTGCTGAAGAAGCAAAATCTGCCCTAAATAAAAATCCTTTTGCTCTACTGAATCCTGAAAATGGAGTCGTTGAAGAATACCGCGGATTTGAAAACGCATTATGGGATACGATTGGAAAAATACTTGGTAAACCCGCCTACCAGCTCATGGGGACTGAATCCTATGGCAATGGGTTACCCGCTTACGATAGCACAATCTATTTCAATGATTTGCTCTATGAAACGGAAGCCGAAGGCCTCAAACGTATTGAGGATGATGTCAAAAAGAGTTTAGCGGATGGATTTACCGCATGCAAAATGAAAATGGGACGTGGGAATCATCTCATGGAACGTAAAGCTGGACTTGAACGAGACATAGAAGTTGTTCAACTTGCCCGTAGTACTGCTGGAGACGGTTTCAATATCCTGGTTGATGCAAACAACGCCTATACTTATGACGAAGTCATCACCTTTCTAAATGAGACAAGCAATTGTGATGTGTTCTGGATAGAGGAGATGTTTGAAGAGGATGTTGAATTGTATCGCAACCTAAAGGCTTTTATCGAAGAAAAGGGATTAAATACATTAATTGCTGATGGTGAAACCCGCACCCGTGCACCGCTTGAATTCTACGACCCGTTCTTTGAAGCAGGCGTAATAGATGTTATCCAACATGATATGAAGGGACTTGGCGTTACCGGTTGGCGGCGACTCGCCGATATGGCTGCTGCAGGTAACGTCAAATGTGCCCCACATAACTGGGGTTCTCTTCTCGGTTTCTTCCTCAGTCTCCAATTCGCAAAAACAATTCCACATTTTCTCTACGGCGAAGTCGCAACCCTTACCAGTGACGTGATTGATGTCTCTGGCTACGGATTCTCCGATGGAACGTTCACAGTGCCTGACACCCCCGGACTCGGTTTGGAATTCAACCAAGATGTGTATGATGCGTGCTACGCTGGTAATGAGCATTGGCAAGTTTCATAATAGTAGGTACACACCGTGTGCTGTAACTCCCAGGTAATCCCATGAAGAAAGTTCTCGTCGCAATGAGCGGTGGCGTAGATAGTTCCGTCACTGCAGCCATGATGGTAGACGCTGGTTATGATGTTACCGGCATCACTATGCGTCTCGGTGCGCCTGACACAATTGAGGTGGAACCCGAACGTCCTAATTGCTGTTCGCTTGAAGGTATTGAGGACGCGCGACGGGTTGCTACTCAACTCGGAATCCCTTTTTATGGTGTCAATTACGAGGATATTTTCCGTGAACAGATTATAGATTACTTTGTGGAAGAATACCTCGTTGGGAGAACACCGAGTCCCTGTATGATATGTAATAGAGAACTCAAATTCGGGAAACTGCTTGACCTTGCAAAAACATTGGAATGTGAAGCGATTGCAACTGGGCACTATGCCCGAATCGAACAACATCCAGAAACAGAACGTTATCTGTTACGTAAAGCACTTGATGTTAGTAAGGATCAATCCTATTTCCTCGCTGCACTTACACAAGAGCAATTGCAATGCGCGATGATGCCTCTCGGTGAATACACGAAAGCCGAAGTGCGTGACCTCGCCCGAAAATATCAATTGCGAACAGCCGAAAAGATTGAAAGCCAAGAACTCTGCTTTGTGGCAGACACCAATTATAGACGTTTTCTTCAAGACAGAGTTCCCGAAAAGATTGAAAGCGGTGATATTATTGACAAGGATGGCAAAGTCCTTGGCAAGCATCAAGGGGTACCATTTTACACAGTAGGGCAACGGCGCGGTCTCGGCATTGCTGTTGGCAAACCGCTTTATGTGACGCAACTCAACGCAATTGATAACACCGTCGTTGTCGGAGAAGATGACGATCTACTTGAAGATACTATGCACGTTGAACGTATTAACCTCATATCTATTGAAAAGTTGACGGAAACGATTCGTGCACACGTCAAAATCCGTTCCCGTGACGAGGGGGAGGGAGCCACTATCTCACCTATCGGTGATACCGAAGCGGTTGTTAAGTTTGATGCACCGCGCCGCGCAATTACCCCCGGGCAAGCCACCGTCTTTTATGACGGTGAATATGTCCTTGGTGGTGGATGGATTGTGGATGCTCGTGATACTACAATATAAACGAGGAGAACTCAGATGTCAGAAAATCATCAAGACATGCCAAACGCTGAAAACTTTAAAAATGCGTTCAAACCTTATTTGATAAGATGGAGCATCGTTTACGCAGTTTTCATTACCTTCGTTATCTTTATTGCTGTTAGCATTACGGGACGCAGCTGGGGTTTTTCACAACTACTTATTTCATGGTTAATAGATAAGGGTGCTATATCCGATGGAAAAAATATTCACTATAGTGTCATCACATTAGGTCCTTTTACCTTAGACATTTTCACCTTAGGCATTTTTTGCTTGGGAATAATCACTATGGGGATTAACGTGATAGGTGGGTTTGCAATCGGTATCAATGCCATAGGGGTTGTTGCAATCGGTACAAACGCAGTTGGGGTGATTGCAATCGGTTGTAATGCTATTGGTGTTATCGCTATCGGCGTAAATGTTATTGGTACTTATGCCATATCTTATTCAGGATACGGCAAAGGTAGATATCTGCTTGCTCCTCATCGCCAGGATGCTGAGGCGATCGATTTCTTTTCTCGGTGGTTTCCAAAGTTGACTGGTTCCATTTCTACGCAATAGCATTTGATAGATGAAATCTAAACTCCTCTGCCTGCTCGGTCCCACAGCAGTTGGCAAAACTGAGATAGCGATTCAACTTGCACAACACTTCAACGCAGAAATTGTCTCCGTTGATTCAAGACAAATCTATCGGCAGATGGACATCGGCACTGCCAAACCTACTACTGAAGAACAACAGGCAGCGCGGCATCACCTCATAAATTGTGTAGACATCGCACAACCCTTCTCCGTTGCAGATTATCAATCCCTTGCAGACGCAGCTATTCTTGACATTCAAAATAGAGGCAAACAAGTTCTGCTTGTCGGCGGTGCAGGTCTCTATTTTCGGGGAGTTGTTGATGGATTGTTTGAGGGACCGGGAGCAGATGCCACACTCCGTAAACAGCTTGAACAGGAGGCAGCGCAGCACGGTGTTGAGGTGCTTCATGACCGTCTCCGAAGTTGCGATCCAGAATCTGCTGACCGTATCCACCCCAACAATTTAACTCGCGTTATCCGTGCACTTGAAGTCTATGAATTGACAGGCACTCCTATGTCCGAACACCAGCAGCAGTGGAATCCAGAAAACCAACGTTATCCATTTATCGCCTTTGGGTTGACGATGCCACGCGCACAACTTTACTACCGTATTGAACAGCGTGTAGATGTTATGCTTGCAAATGGATTGATTGCGGAGGTTGAATCGTTGTTAACAGCAGGATATTCACGGGAGACTTTTGCGCTCCAAAGTTTCGGTTATAAAGAGTTAATAGCATATCTGGATGGAAAATGCACATATCTGGAAGCCGTTGAACAATTAAGACAGAACACCCGCCGATTTGCAAAACGTCAGTTAACGTGGTTTCGTAAAGATAAGCGTATTGAGTGGGTAGATCGAGAGTCAACACCGGACGTTGTTAGGTATATTTTGAGGAATATTAGCAGTATTTAACAACACCTTGTTTTACGGAATAAGTGAGCTTGAGCATGGATGTAGGCAAATTGTTAATAAAAACGCGTTTCTTGACTTTGTTAACATAATGTGATACGATGAAAGTCCTGATGGTTTAGCGGAAGGAGAGAAAAATGAGACGTTTCGGCACACAAGGTCCCGTCAATCCTCAAGAGCATTACGTTGTTTCACGCTCCGAAGAAATTGCCGACTATATCAAACGTGTTGAACAAGGCAAATATGTCGTCCTTTTTGCACCACGTCAGACAGGCAAAACCACCTTCTTTCAAGATGCCTTAGCAGCACTTGTAGCCGGTTCAGCGTCAGTTGAGCAGACTATAAACTATTTTCCGATTCAATTGAACTTTGATGTCTGTAAAAACCTTACCTTGCCTACTTTTTATGAATATCTCTATGAACAGATGCGAGGAGAGATAGAAGCCGTTTTCCAAAGACGTAGATATGTTCCTCCTGAAACTTTACGCGGATTTTTGGAAGGGACAACTTTAACAAATCATCTTTCAATGATGACATTTTTTAAACGGTTTGCACGTTTTCTGGAAGCTGAACATGATGGGCAACAGGTTGTCCTTGTCATTGACGAATTTGATGGTATCCCGCAGGTTGCGTTGAGTGATTTTCTTCATACGCTCCGTCATATCTATATTTCTGGTAAGCCTCGGTGCCCGCACAGCGTTGGAATCATCGGGGTTAAAAGTATTGCGCAGCTCAACTATGACCGATCAATTTCTCCCTTCAATATCCAAGATGAGTTCCATCTACCCAACTTTACGCTTGAACAGGTGCAGGAACTACTTGGGCAATATACGGATGAAGTCGGACAACCTTTTGCTTCAGAGGTTATCGCATCTATTCATAAGCAGACTGCCGGGCAACCCGTGCTTGTCAACCGATTTGCGCAGATTCTCACCGAAGAACTGGACATTCCGAAAACAGAACCGATTACGATGACACACTTTTCAAAAGCACATGCACAACTTCTTGAGGAAGATAATGTTCACTTCACACATCTGCTTACGAATATCAAAAAAGACTCACGTTTTGAAAGCATTCTGATGCGAATTATGGCACGTGAGGGTGGTGTGGTCTTTAACATTTTTAATGATACTATTAAAGAATTAGTCACGTATGGTGTAATCAAAGAAGCTCCTAATGGGATGTGTAAGATTTTGAATCCGATTTATCTCTATCGTATCAGGAAAACCTTTAAACCGAAAGCATAAAGAAGCGGTACTACATTGTTTTTGATTATCGTGAGAATCCAGAGCTGCGTGTTGAAACAGAAACGATTGAAGGATTGACGATTCGGAGTTATGTCATTCCTGTGATGCCAGAGATGCCATTGGGAAGTCACAAGTTCGTAGAGGGGGCATGTTTATAAAACTCAACAATGCTTACGGTTTTGGTTTGTTTTTTCCTACGATAAAATGTATAATAAAATATTAGATTCGGCATCAAAGATTGTGGCTGTTGACTACTTAGATTGTGCAATACTATGTTCAATTGCTTACAGTTTGTGAACATCCTCTGAAGCAGAGAAAACCTTATCTATCAGAATTTCAAGACTATAAATTATGAGATACATCGGCTGCAAGAACAATCTCCTATCATATATTGAAGCAGTAACGCTGAGCAACTGCGGTAGGGATGGTGTGTTTTGCGATCTTTTTGCGGGAACACATACAGTTGCGGCACATTTTAAAAAACTCGGATTTCAGATTATATCCAATGATCTGCTTTACGTAGCCTACATTTTTGGGCGCGCGCTGATTCAAAATAACGAAAAACCTACCTTCAGTCGATTGACTAATCTTCCAGAAACTGATTCTTCTAATCTCTTTGATGGGATAAGCAATTACCTCAAGGCATTAAATTATTTGAATCAGCTTGAGGGCACATCAGATGGTTTTATCTTTAATAACTACTGTCCAAGTGGGGATAATGAATATAAACGGAAGTACCTTTCCGATAGAAACGGTAAGAAAATTGATGTGATTAGACAACAGATTGAAACGTGGAGGCAGGATAAACTTACCACTGAAGCAGAATATTACGTCCTTTTACTTTCCCTTTTAGAAGCAGTATCCAAAGTGACCAACATTTCAGGAACTTATGCCGCATATCTGAAAGATTGGGACGCAAGAACATATAAAACTCTAAAACTTAAACCATTTTTTCCAATTCCATCAGACAAGGAACACGTTGTCTATCAAGAAGATGCAAATAGTCTAATAGAACAAATTGAATGTGATATCCTTTACCTGGACCCACCCTACAATAGCCGCCAATATATTACAAACTATCATCTCCTTGAAACAATAGCAAGATATGATAATCCGCACGTTTATGGTAAAACCGGTTTGCGTCAATATTCAGAATCAGAGAAATCCGCTTACTGCTCAAAATCTGAGTGTCTGAAAGCGTTTGCAGATTTAATATCAAAAGCAAAAGCAAAACATATTATTATAAGTTATAATAGTGAAGGCATCATGAGTGAAGATGAAATAAGTTATGTTCTGGGTCTAAAAGGGGAAAAACCAGAAGTAATTCCGATAGATTATCGTCGCTTCAAAAGCAATTCAAGTGGTAGATTAAAAAACAAAAAGACTGTTCAAGAGTATTTATTTTATGTCCAAACGAAGTGAAGAGAAGACACAAAATGGCAAATATGATGAGCGAAATAAGCTCAACGATCTTACGGGCAAAGAGTGGGTCTATTTTTTAAACTCAATTGAATTGATTGAGGGTGAACCTACTCTCATGACTGGTGAGCAGCTCAACGATTTGTCAGAACAACAATGGGCAGAACATCAGGAACCGATCATTGACACATATTTCCCTACTTCTGGTGAAGCGAGCCACGCGCACCACATCCGCAAGAAACATCCCTCTCCGAAACCACCTCAACTAATGAGACAATTGATAGAATTTTTCACAAAGCAGAATGGTAGCGTCCTAGATCCGTTTGTCGGTGTTGGAGGAACATTGTTAGCTTGTTCAATGGCAAATCGTCACGGTGTAGGGGTAGATTTATCTCAAGACTACCTTGACTTGTACCAAAAAGCTTCCGAGGATTTAGGTTTAAAACCTCAAGTAGTTTACAAAGGAAATGCTTTACAGCTTGAAAACATCATCAACGGCAAGGATTACTTGTTTGACCTTGTCCTGACGGATCCTCCGTATGGAAATATGCTCACAAAAAAACGGACTGGCGAACGCAAAAAGAAAACAGGAGATGACTCTCCAACTCCTTTTACAAACGAATATAATGATCTTGGGAACATGCTACCTGAACAGTTTTACGATGCTTTGAAGTCTGTCATAGCGCAGTCCATGAAATTTCTAAAAGTCAAAGGATATGTGATAGTTTTTTGTAAAGACCTACAACCTACTGCTGAAAATCTTAACCTAATCCATGCTGACGTTGTCAATACATTGGTACAAATACCTAATCTTCGGTTCAGAGGTTATAAAATTTGGTATGACAAGACTCAAAAACTCTATCCCTTTGGTTATCCGTATGCTTATGTGTCCAATCAACTGCATCAGTTCATTCTAATCTTTCGGAAGGAAAAATAGGTATGGCAATCCGAACATTTGGATGGATACAGGACCCAGGGAAAATAGAAAATCTCCGAAGAACTGTTGAGGTCTTTGACGATCAGTCAACAACGTATCGCGAATTAATCGACACGCTTATTCCAACCCTTGTTGAGACACAAGATGGACGTAATCATTTCATTTCAGAGCTTAAGCGTATACCACTTAAACTAAAATATAAGGACTTAAAGGGAACTGCTTTTACACCGCGTAAAGATTCACGCTGCAATGGCATAATACAAGCAGCTATCAAAGGGCAGAAACGTGAATTTATCTCAGATTGGCCAGCAGACAATTTTATAAGATGGGCACATGCCTTGGGATTCATTCATTACGATAGTGGTTCAGATAGTTTCTTGATCACCGAATTTGGATTAAAGTATACGAAAACGGAACCCGATACATCCGATGAAAAAGAAATTCTTTCCCAAGCGTTTCTCTCTTATCCTCCTGTAATGCGTGTGTTAAACCTACTTGCCGATGGGGATCATCTAACTAAATTTGAAATTGGTAAACAACTCGGTTTCGTAGGTGAAGACGGGTTTACCAATTTACCACAGAACATTTTAGTCCATTCGCTCGCGCAGATAGAGGATCCAAAGAAGAAGAACAAGATGCTTACAGACTGGGAAGGAACATCGGACAAGTACGCCCGAATGATTGCGCGCTGGCTTGAATATATGGGGTGGGTCACACAAGAAGAAAAACAGGTTGTAACTACTTTTGGAAAAAAAGAGCATAAGAGTTCTATACCTCAATCCTACTTGATTACTCCAGCAGGTTTAAAAGCAAGAAGGAGGGGACTAGGGACTAATATCCAAAAACGGATTCCAAAGAATGTGTTTTGGGAAATGTTGGCAACTAAAGGAAAAGATCGCTCTTATATACGGACACGGCGATCACTCATTCTTCAAGAAATTACCAAAAAAAGTCTTCCGGTACAAGCATTGCAGCAAACGTTAACAAACAAAGGATTCAACGAATCTGAAACAACTATCGTCAACGACCTAAAGGGTTTAGAACAAATAGGTCTTAATATTCAACAAGAACAAAACGGATATTTTCTGCGAGATACTATTCAGAATTTGGTAGTTCCCAGCTTTGCAACTGAAGAAACAGTCAAGAGTGATATTCAAGACTCCATTGATCGGTGCCGAGAACTATTAGAACATGTTTCTCACGATTATCTTGTTCTCATACCGATGAGTTTTTCAGGGCGAGAAGGCAGCCGATTATTTGAAATGAAAACAGTTGAACTTCTTGTAGATCAGTGTGGATTTGACGGACTTCGTTTAGGTGAGGCAGATCGTCCAGATGGTTTAATTTTCACGCGAGAACTAGCGGAAGATTATGGTATTATCATTGATACCAAGGCGTATAGCAAAAACTTTAACATTCCTGCTGCGGAACGAGATAAAATGACACGTTACATTAACGAAAACATCCAACGAGATCCGATTCATTCCTCAAAATGGTGGGAACATTTTCCTTCTGATATTAACTTGTTTAAGTTTTTATTCGTGTCTGGTAAGTTTGGTGGACAATATGAAAGTCAATTGCAACGGATATCAAGATCAACTCATGAAACTGCTGGTGCCGCTATTACATCTTTCAATTTGTTACTGTTAGCAGAGGAAATCGCGAAAGAGAAAGTCAATCTACAAGATGTGGGAGAAAAATTTAGCTGTCTTTCCGAGGTAAAAATTAGTGAAACGTCTCCTCCCCAAAAAGATTCATCTGCCCACCCGTAATACGTTCAATCACCTGTTCCTGCGTTATCTGCTCACTGTTCTCATCAATATGAACCACAGGTAAATCCTGATGAGTGAGGGTAACACCGATAAGTTTACATCGGTGGCAATGTTCAGGTTTTCCCTCACTGCACATCAGTGCCACGCGCTGTTGTTGCGAGAAAGCAGTCCGAAGACGTTCAATACCGCGCTGAAAAAATTCCGCATTCTGCACCTTTTCGTAATCAACAACACCGTTGACATAACACGATTCATCATCAGGTTTCCCTCCGAGTAGATCTCCCATATATACATAACGAATACCGTGCTGTTCCAGTTCGTTGGCAAGCGGCTTTTTGGAAAATTCCGGCTTATAACCCGAATGCGGCACTGAGCGGACATCAATGAGATAGGCAATCTCATATTGCTGTAGCACCTCAATGAACTCTGCTATCGAACGGCTGCCGTAACCTATCGTCCAAATTGGGATAGTGTCTGTTGTTCTTTCCATAATAGACAGATAATATCACATGCCCCGCCAGAAAACAATCAAATTTTGTTTCTGTTGTACGACTTCCACCTCAAAATATCCTTGCCATCTTCATAGAGAATTTGTTATATTTTTAAAACTCACGGAAGCAATCCCTTATGAAACACAAGATTATTTTAATATCCTATCTCATTTTAGCGGCATTTGGATTCATTGCCCAAGCAGTAGCACAAGACACCGAACCTGTACCGGTCACCGGCAAACTTGTGCTGACGTTAGACGCTGTGCGCTCAGGAACAATGAATTGGCTCAAATCCCCATGGAAGTATCATCCAGGTGATAATCCAGAATGGGCGAATCCGGCTTACGACGATACTGATTGGGAATCCGTTAGCACCCTGCTATCTCAAAATGAACTCCCCGAAAGCGGATGGGAAGGCATTGGGTGGTTTAGGTTACATCTTACTGTTCAGGATGAACAACTCAAGAATATGCCTTTGGCACTCCATGTGGCATATCAGGCGGGTGCTTCTGAAATCTATCTTGATGGCGAGTTGCTTTATTCCATCGGTAAAGTCGGAACGCGGAAAGAGGAAGAGAAACCCTATTGGGAGCGAAACCCGCAGGTCATCTCGTTTTCCGGTAAAACCGACCATGTCATTGCAGTTCGGTATTCCAATTTCTCATCTTATCAGAGAACACCAGTGCTTGGCTTTGGGTTTGTAGTTGCACCACTGAATGAAAGCATCAAATCGCGTGTCACCATGGTTCGCCAAGGCACCACTTCGCAGATGGTGTGGACAGCAATTCCCATCTTTCTGATGTTGCAGCATTTACTACTATTTTTCTTTTATCCCCGGGCAAGGGAAAACCTCTATTTTGCTTTATTAACAGGAAGTATCGGTGCATTTATTTTTATTCTCTTCCAATTTGTCATATTAACAACAAGTGCGACACAACTTCTATATCTGATTCGGTTACTTATTGGCGTTTATGTACTAATCTCTTTATCAGGAATGTTATTTCTGTATACGCTTTTTTATTCGAAGTTGCCCAAACTCTTTTGGCTCTTTCTAATTGGATGGGTTATCACCCTTTTAGTTAGTCTCTCTGATATAGGTAAAGCCATCTTTGATTTTGATATTACGAGTGTCAATTCATTTAACGTCAGCACAGAAGGAACAGCTTATCTTTTATTATTGTTTACGATTTTAACGTTTTTAGAAATGGTTCGAGTGATAATTGTTGCTATCTTTAAGAAAAAAGATGGCGCGTGGATATTTGGGCTTGGTTCGCTCTCGCCTTTTATCCTTCCATACATATTTGGTTTTATCGTTTCACGAACAGGCTACAATATTACTTGGGAATTGGGAATACTCATAATATTCCTTGCACCACTTTTTTCCATGTCGGTGTATCTTGCACGAAACGTTTCCCGAACCAGACGAAAACTTGAGACAGAGGAACTTGAACGCCAACTCTTGGAAGTTGAAAACACCCGCAAAACAGAGGAATTGGAAGAAGCGCGTGAACTCCAGATGTCAATGCTGCCGCAAGCTCCACCTGAACTTCCGAATCTTGATGTCGCCTTTGAAATGCGCCCCGCAACAGAGGTGGGCGGCGACTATTATGATTTCAATCTCACTGACGACGGTCAACTTACTATCGCTATTGGAGATGCCACAGGACACGGTATGAACGCAGGACTCGTCGTTTCCGCCGTCAAGAGTCTTTTCAAAACATCAGCACTTGGAGCAGGAAACTTAGAAACGCTTGAACGCATTTCGCAAGGTATTAAAAGTATGAACCTCAAAAGGTTATACATGGCAATGACACTCGCTACGTTCAACGACAATAAACTGACACTGACAAACGCAGGAATGCCGCCTGTTCTGCTCTATCAAGCAAATGAAAACCGTGTTGAGGAGATACTTCTTGAAGGGATGCCGTTGGGCGGGGTTATTGGCGCTGATAGACAAGAGTTAACGTTTGAACTCCAGTCAGGTGATACTGTCCTGCTGATGAGTGATGGTCTGCCAGAAATGTTGAATCCCGAAAACGAGATGTTAGACTATCCAAAGACAAGAGAACTTTTTGCAGAAGTTGCAGACAAATCTCCAAAAGCAATAATCAAACATCTCTTTAGAGAAAGCACTTCGTGGGCAGACGGAGAACCACAGGCAGATGATGTGACATTTGTTGTCATCAAGGTGAAGTAACCTAAACAACGATTTTTGCATATCAAACCTGTAATAAATAGTAAGAATCATGATGAAAACAGCCGAATTTTTGGATCTATTCCTCCAATCAAAAAATACTTGCTATTTTGCTATTTTTATGTAGAATTTGTTATATTATTAACTCAAGTTGCTACTTATAAGATTTTAGACATGTAAACACTGTTTTTAATCGTGAATGGTTTATTATTCACCAAGATTTTGTCCCACAAACTGGAAAGTTTGTGGGACAAGGTAGTAACTTGGGCCCATACACAAGAATTAAGACATCATTTTCCGATCAATTGGAGGAAATTTCATGTTAAAAAGACTGAACATCATTTTAATACTTTTATTCATCTTTGGCTTTAATGGGATACTGCTGGGAGATGAATCTGCGAATAAATATTTTCCAAGCACACTTGGAAGTTATTGGGTTTATGAAGATCAGGATAAAAATGAGTTGACACGTTATTCAATTGAAGGCGAAGAGATTGCTGGTGAAATGTATCATGCCTTTAGTTATGACCCTGAGTTAGAAGATTGGATAGATTATACCCCCTTTATCCATCCCTTTTTATATCAAATCAGTGATGCGGGGATCACACTTGTTGTTGACGAAGCGGTAGAGAATGCCGCCGAAGCGCGTCTTAAAAAGGAAATGGATATTTTTGCTGAACTATTAAAAGCACTAGGTCCGCGAGGGATAGGGGCCTTTAGTATTGCTGACGTTGAGGCACAGGGACAAGAAGATTTATTGCTGCTGCCTGAAAATGTCGCGGTAGATGAAGAATGGGACGTCCAAGTCAAAGTCAAAGTCAATGCTAAGATGATCATGGAAGGGGAGGGCGTTCCAGAGAATAAACAATTGGTGATGGATTTCACGATTATAGAAACAGGAATGGTGCTTGGCACTGAAACTGTTGAAACAATTGCTGGCACGTTTGAAGACTGTTTGAAAGTTGAATATCGCACAAAAACAAAGGCAGTTTTTACGCCACCCCTTCCACCTGCTGATGAAGATGATGTAGGTCCTCCAGGAGAAACCGTAACGACAGTTTGGTTTGCCCCTAACGTTGGAATCGTCCAATTACATCAAAAATCGGGACACATGTTCTTAGACATGTTATCAGATGATGTTGATCTTCCTATAGATCTACCTCCTCCTACTGAGAGAACATTGGAATTAAAAAGATATGAAATCAAAACGATTGAATCGGAAAGTGATACTGAGAATTAATATAACCCAGGTTGCTGTCTGTAAGATTTTAGACATGTAAACACTGTTTTTAATCGTGAATGGTTTATTATTCACCAGGATTTTGTCCCACAAACTGGAAAGTTTGTGGGACAAGGTAGCAACTTGGGTTATTATTAGTAAAACCCATAATTAGTTGGACACTTTTGCACCTGTCCCATCTCCCCTCGCCATCGCATGCGCGTGTGGCATGCGAATTGGGGGGATAAAGGGGGGTAGGCTTTTTGTGTGTCCACTTAATTGTCGATTCTACTATAATTAAAGCTCTGATTTTGTATGAACAATGCATCAATAAGGCGTTGCGGTTGTCTGTCAGAAAATCATTGCGAAACTTTTCAGTTTAGATCGGCGGCAATGTTCCGGCTTTTCCTCACTACACATCAGTGCCACACGCTGTTGTTGTGAGAAAGCAGTCCGAAGACGTTCAATACCGCGCTGAAAGAATTCCGCATTCTTAACCTTTTCGTAATCAACAATACCGTTGACGTAACACGTTTCATCGTCAGGCTTCCCACCGAGTAGATCACCCATATACACATAGCGAATACCGTGCTGTTCAACTTCATTTGCCAGAGGTTTTTTGGAGAATTCCGGTTTATATCCTGAATGCGGCACTGAGCGAACATCAATGAGATAAGCAATCTTATATTGCTGAAGCACTTCAATGAATTCCACTATCGAACGGCTGCCGTAACCTATCGTCCAAATTGGGATAGTGTCTGTTTTGTTTTCCATAAATAGATAATATCACTAAACCCGTCAAAACGCAACCAGGTTTTGTTTTCATCTCGGACCTCAAAATACGCTTGCTATCTTTGGACAAAATTTGTTATATTTTTAATGTTAATAGAAGCAGTCCGTTATAACACATCATTTAAAAGCGTGCGTTTTTTTAATGAAACACAAGTTTATTTTAATATTCCATCTCATTTTAGTGGCATCAGGATTTATACCCCAAGTATCTGCGCAAGATGCCGAACCTACAATTGTGCACCCGCTCACCGGTAAACTTGCACTAGCATTAGTTCTTGTGGACCAAATGACAAACCCTTGGCCCACTTCCCCATGGAAGTATCATCCAGGTGATAATCCAGAATGGGCGAATCCGGCTTACGACGATACCGATTGGGAATCTGTTAGCACACTGCTATCTCAAAATGCACTACCCGAAAGCGGATGGGAGGGCATCGGTTGGTTTAGGCTACATTTTACTGTTTGGGATGATCAAATCAAGAATATGCCATTGGCACTCTATGTGGCATATCAGGCGGGTGCTTCTGAAATCTATCTTGATGGCAAGTTGCTTTATTCCATCGGTAAAGTGGGAACGCGGAAAGAGGAAGAGGAACCTTATTGGGAGCGTAACCCGCAGGTCATCTCGTTTTCTGGTAAAACTGACCATGTCATCGCAGTTCGGTATTCCAACTTCTCTTCTTATCAGTCAATACCTGTGCAGGGATTTAGGCTTATTGTAGCACCACTCAATGAAAGCATCAGGTCCCGTGTCACTATGGTTCGTCAAGGCACCACTTTTCAGATGGTATGGACAGCGATACCTGTCTTTCTGATGTTGCAGCATTTACTGCTGTTTTTCTTTTATCCCCGTGCAAGGGAAAACCTCTATTTCGCTTTATTAACAGGAAGCTTCGGTGCATTCTTTTTTCTTTACTTACAAATTGCATTTACCATAAGTGCGACACAATTTCTATTTTCACTTCGGTTACTGATTGGCGTTTATGTACTAATGTCTTTATCAGGAATGTTGTTTCTGTATACGTTATTTTATTCGAAGCTGCCCAAACTCTTTTGGCTCTTTCTAACTGGATGGGTTATCACCCTCTTTATATGTCTACCTCATATAGAAAATATCAACTATTATTTTATTGCGAGTACCGGATCAATTAACATGAACACAGGATCAATAGTTTCTCGTTTATCTTGGCTTACGATTTTAACGGTATTAGAAATGGCTCGAGTGATAATTGTTGCTATCTTTAAGAGAAAAGATGGCGCGTGGATATTTGGACTTGGGTCACTCTCGCCTATAGTCCTTCCTATTATTCTTTCTTTCATATTCAATTTAATCAATTCACGAACAGGCAACAATATTATCTCCGAAAATATCTACGTATTCGGAACACTCATTATGTTGCTTGCCCCATTTTTTTCCATGTCGGTGTATCTTGCCCGCAACGTCTCCAAAACCAGACGAAAACTTGAGACAGAAGAGCTTGAGCGACAACTCTTGGAAGTCGAAAACACTCGCAAAACAGAGGAATTGGAGGAAGCACGCGAACTTCAAATGTCAATGCTACCAGATGCTCCACCTGAACTTCCGAATCTTGATGTTGCCTTTGAGATGCGACCCGCAACAGAGGTCGGTGGCGACTATTACGACTTCAATCTCACTGACGACGGTCAACTTACTATCGCAATTGGAGACGCCACAGGACACGGTATGAATGCAGGACTTGTCGTTTCTGCTGTCAAGAGTCTTTTCAAAACATCAGCACTTGGAGCAGGAAACCTTGCCACACTTGAACGTATCTCACAAGGTATAAAGAGTATGAATCTCAAAAGACTCTACATGGCAATGATGCTCGTGACATTTAATGAAAACAGACTGACGCTCGCAGCCGCAGGAATGCCACCCGCCCTCATCTACCGCGCAGACGAAAACATCGTGGAGGAGGTCCTTCTTGAAGGCATGCCGTTAGGTGGAGTTATTGGATCCGAGCGACAAGAGGTAACGTTTGAACTTCAGTCTGGCGATACTGTGCTGCTAATGAGTGATGGTTTACCGGAAATGATGAACCCTGAAAATCAAATGTTAGACTATCCAAAAACCCAAGAACTGTTTGCAGAGGTTGCAGATAAATCTCCAAAAGCAATAATCAAACACCTCTTTAGAGAAAGCACTTCGTGGGCAGACGGAGAACCACAGGCAGATGATGTGACATTTGTTGTCATCAAGGTGAAGTAACCGAACAACGATTTTAGCACAAATAAAAAATCCTTGCTATTTTTATATAGAATTTGTTATATTAATGTTAATAGTCATTTTGCCACTTTACAAATAAGTCTTAACCGACAAATATCCTCAAAATATAGGCAGACATCTGAAAGTTACATCAAACTTACTTTTCGGCAGATAGGTGAAGGAGAAAAAATTAATGAGCACCAGAGAAGATTATGCAGAATTACAGACAAGAATTTTAGACGCGCGACGTGTGTGGAAACGCAGCCTCTTTTGGACGGGGGCTGCCATCGTACTGATAGGATTTTTAGCGATTCTGGTTGGAGAATCAATCGTTGATTGGCTGATGCCGATGCCAAGTGTTGTGCGTATCGCTCTGCTTGTAGGTATTGTCGGTGCAACGCTCTATCTACTTTACAAATACCTTATTCAACCGATGCGAGCCTCCCTTACTCTCCGCGATGTTGCGCTCAATGTTGAAGAGAGACATCCGAACCTTGAAGATAGGCTTGTTAGTGCCTTGCAATTTGGTGACCGAGAATCGGATGACCCCGTTGAAGCACACATGCTCCAACGGTTGCTTGAAGATACAACGCAACGGATAAAGGGTATTGATTTCAAAGCAACGATTGACCATAGTCGGACGCGGAAGTATGTCGGTATAGCAACTTTAGTTATTGCAGCGTGTGGTTTGCTCACACTTTTTTTCCCTTCCGAAACGCGGACCAGCCTAATGCGGATATTTGCGCCGTGGGAAAAAACTGACCCGATTTTGACGACTAAGGTTAATGTTACACCTGGCGATGCTCGTATCCTACGCGGGAAAAGTCTACCTATTGAGGTTACCGTCACTGGCAAAGATGCGGAAAAGGTTGTTTTGACGTACTATGACAAAGCGGCTCCACCTACTGCAGAAAACGCAGGCAGCAAACAAGAAATTAATATGCTGCAAAATCCAGACGATAAACGCGGATTTGCTTATGAAATTTTCAATATTGACGCGGATATGGAATACTATGTTGTAGCAAATGAAACAACATCTGAACGTTACACAGTAGAAGTTTTTGAAATGCCACGGATGGAAGAGGTTTCCGTTGCTTATACCTATCCTGAATATACGCAGCTCAAACCGGTTGTACAACAAGGTAGTGGTGATATTCAGGCAGTCGTCGGCACAACCGCTGAAATCAGAATCACCGCTAATAAGGCTATCCAGAAAGCAACGTTTACCTACCAAAATGCTGTAACTGAAGAAGAGACCACGGATGAAGCGATTGCCTCAAAATCCGCAGAAATGGTCATTGCTGACGGTAATATACTTACGAAAACCTTAGAAGTTGCTAAAAATGGAAAATACACCGTTAAACTTTTCTGTATTGATGGGTTCAATAATGAGGCGCCGATTGAGTATACTATCAAAGCGATGCCCGATAATGCCCCTGAAGTGGTTATCAAAGAACCCGGCCGTGATGTGAAGGCAACAAAACTGGAAGAGGTAAAGATTGTCGCTGAGGCTACAGATGACTTTGGTGTTGAACAGTTTGGCTTAATGTACCGCATCGGTTCTGGTGAATTGAAGGAACTTGCCCTGGAACCTGCTGCGGAAAAGGCTAATACTGAATATGAAAAACACCTCCAAACCGGCACCTATACCTTCTATCTGGAGGAATTTGATGTCGAACCAGGTGAAGTCATCTCTTACTATGCTCATGCCACTGACAATAACACCCTTACAGGGCCGGGTAAAGCCAGCAGTGATATTTACTTCATAGAAGTGAAACCTTTCAATCAGAGACTCGAAGAGGGCGAACCATCCGAACAAGGTATGCCAAACCCATTCCTTGGATTAATCGCTTCCCAGAAGCAGGTTATTCGAGAGACGTGGAAGCATATTAACACACAACCTTCAACGCTTACTGAGGAATATAATTCTGCTGTTAAGAAAACTGGTGAGAAACAAGGTGAAGTGAAAGATAGAACACAACGAGTGACAGACGAGTTGAGCATGGCGATGCAAGAAATGCAGGTCGACCCAGAGATCATGATGAACCTTGAAGAGGCAATTGATAAGATGGGCGAAGCAAAAAGCAGCCTTGATGCTATTCAACCACAGGTAGCAATCCCACCAGAACAAGCTGCGCTTGAATTACTCCTTAAAGTCAATCTTGAAATACCTAAGGTCCTTAGTCAAGCACGGCAAAGTGAGCCGTCACTTGCTGAAAATTTTGAATTAGAATTAGAAGATTTACAAAATGAGCTTGAACAAGACCAAGAAGAACTTGAACGTGAGATGCAAGAACAGACACAGCAGATGTTAGAACAGGCGCGCGAAATGCTGGCACAACAACAGAATCTGAATCAACAGAGCCAGCAAATGAGCAAAGAAAATCAACCTTCTCCGAGTGACATGCAACAGAACAGTCAACAACAGGGACAGTTGTCACAGCAAGCTCAGCAGATGTCACAGCAACTCGGCCAAATGCAAGGCAACGCGCAAGGCACGCAAGAACAACGCTTAGGCCAAGCGGGGCAAGCCATGCAACAGGCAAGCGAACAGATGCAACAAGCTTCACAGGGGATGCAACAGCAGCAACCCCAAATGAGTGCTGCTAAAGGTGGAAAGGCGGAAGAAAGGCTTGAAGAAGCTATTGATCAACTTGAAAGAGCCTCCGCTGAATTCACAGATAGCGCGTTAGCGCGCGCTTCTCAACAGCTCCAACAGTTGACTGCGGAGCAATCTGGTGTTCAACAGCAGACGCAAGAAATGAGAAATAGGTCTCAGCAATCTGGCATGCGCCCCGAAGATTACCGACAAGCCTCTGAACTCGCAAATCAGCAGCGTCAGCTGCAGCAAGATTTAGAGTCGCTTCAAAATGATTTGAGTAATCTTCAGCAACAGCTTAACCAAGAAAATCCGGAGGCTGCCCAAAATGTTGCGGATGCTTCAAGAAGACTCAATGAAGAACAGACTGCGGAAGATATGGCAACAGCGCAACGTGCATTGCAGTGGCGCAGCTTGCAGGCAGCAGATATGAATCAACAAGAGGTGATTGAAACATTGGAGGAAGCACAAGCCGACCTTCAACAAGCAAGAGCCAATATGGCACAAACTGAAGAGGAACAACTTGAAACTGCACTTGATCAACTTCAAAACTTTGAAGAACAGATGCAAGATATGGAACGCGAACTTCAAGCAATGGAGGGACAAGAGCAGACAGAGGAACAACAACAACGAGAGCAGCAACTTGCTGAACAACAGCAGCAGCTTCTGGAACGGATGCAGCAGGCACAGCAGGCTATGGAAAATGCCCAGCAAGGGCAACAACCCGGACAGCAAGGGGAGGAAGGACAACAGCCAGGGCAACAAGGTCAAGGCGAGAATGAAAATGATTTGGCGCGCGGCGGTGCTGAATCCTATCAGGAGATTAAAGAGTTATGGCTCGGTATGCTTGATGCTATGCAGACGCCGCCGGGAAATCGGTCTCGTCCTTTCCCAAAATATGAACTTGCTATCCGTGACCTGCAGAAGCTGGAGTCTGCTATTGAAGAACGACTCAATATGCTCCAAGAGTTGCAAAAGTTGGCGCAGGTTGCGAAAGAAGATGTCCCACCCGAATATCGCAGACTTGTTGATAACTACTACGAGTCTTTAGCGAAATAAGCAGACTCTGATACACTCACATTAGCAGGGACAATGCGGAGAGAATCCGGTTGTCCCTACATAATTTTGGTAGACGCAGTTATAGATATAATGGAGGATAACTATGGAACGACCTTTTATTGTTAAGCCTGGAGATAATGTTAGTTTGAACGGGGTTGGAGAGGGTTGCAACCTTAAACGCACCCCAGAATATACAGGAGCTTACCAAAAAAAGGGTGAAACAAAAAAACCTTTGAAGAAACTACACAAACAGATGCTCAAACTTCAGGAGCTGCTTTACGCAGAGAGCCAACACGCGCTTCTGATTATCTTGCAAGGCATGGATACATGCGGAAAGGATGGGACTATCCGGAAGGTGATGGCTGGTATCAACGTGCAGGGTTGTGATGTAGTTAATTTCAAAGTTCCCTCAGCAGATGAGATTTCCCGCGATTTTTTGTGGCGTGCACACAAAGCCGTTCCGCAGAAAGGAAAGATCGGGATTTTCAACCGTTCGCATTATGAAGATGTACTTGTTGTACGTGTGCATGATCTTGTGCCAAAATCGATTTGGAAACAACGTTACCAGCAGATTAACGATTTTGAAAAAATGCTGGTTGAAAACGGAACGGTTGTCCTGAAATTTTTCCTACATATCTCAAAAGACGAACAGAAAGAACGGCTTGAATCCCGAATCAATGATCCGTCAAAGCATTGGAAAATCACCGAAGCAGACATTCGCGAACGTGCCTATTGGGATGATTACATGCAGGCTTATGAAGCAGCTCTTCAAAAGTGTAGTACCGATTGGGCACCTTGGCATATTATACCTGCGAATAAGAAGTGGTATCGGAATCTTGTTATCACAGAACGCATTGTTGAAACCCTTGAAGGGTTGGACATGAAATTCCCTAAACCCACTTCCGATGTGTCAATACTTTCTGTGGACTAACATAAATGGAAGTCTAACTATGAAATTCAACCTCTTGAGCGATAACAAACGAATCGTAGATGTAGTAATGTTGGTAGGTTCACTACTAATTTGCGTTGGAGTAATAATGCAAATTGCGAGTATTGCAGCAAATCATTCTTTGTGGTTTTTAGGACTGGGGGCAGTCGTAGCATTCTGGAGTGCTTTTTCTCACATATTTGTGAAAGCGAAGAAGTCTGATATCAATCCTCCGAGGGTTATCGCAAACATCTCATTTTTGATCTTGGTTGTTTTCTGGGGAATATTTTTGACATGGATATATGTGAAAACACAGTAGTTTTTTACTATTATGTTCAGGTATTGTTGGTATTGAAGCAATAAGGGACATTTGATGCTATCAACAGCACAGTTAAAGCAATTTGAAGAAGAGGGGTATCTGCTACTTTCTGATTTGATTCCGAAAGTCGCTATCGTCCAAGCAGAACAAGCAATGTGGCATTCGATGGGTATGGATGTGGACGATCCTGACACATGGGAACACTTCCAACGCCCATTTCTCACCGGTTTTTACATACAGAAGATGTGGAATGAGAAACGCATTGAACTTTTCGGCGTGACACATCCAGATTTATTGGCGTGTTGCACATCAGATTATCTGACTGTCCTCAATCAACTCGCTGAAAGATATCCGACTATTCCGCACTGTAAAAGTCAACATCCAGATGGTATCTGGGCGATGAATCAATTCCCTATTTCTGCTGAGTGGAATACGCCTTCCCCTCACCTTGATGGGTACTCCAGGGATCTGCGGTTGGATCCGGGCACTTTTCGAGTATCAAGTTTAACCTATCTCACCGATGTCAATTTTCATCAAGGTGCGACGATGATATGGCCCGAAGGTCCACAACGAATTCGGGAGTTCCGCAAAAAGAATCCGAATTCTTCAAGCCATGTCCGATCTATGCTGACACAGTTACCACAGATGGACTTAGGTGAACCGATGGAAGTTGTTGCGAAACAAGGGGACGTGCTGCTATTCCATCATCTATTACCGCATGCCAACACATTAAATGTTGCTACTTCCCCGCGCTTCGCAATTCGTTACATGTGTCTATGCTATGATTGTCGCGCGTGGCAGAAAAGAGGGGAATGGAACATCTGGATGCCTTAAAGAATATTAAGGTATTTCAGGAAACAGGTTGCATAATATGAGAGTAAATAATGGAAACCAAACAAACTGTTCCCCGCATTGAGTCGTTGCGAGTGAAAAACTACCGTGCATTACGTGATGTGGAACTGAAAAAAATCACACCGCTTACTGCCTTTTTAGGATCAAATGGTAGTGGAAAATCAACGCTTTTTGATGTCTTTGCATTTCTTGCAGAATGTTTTACGGAAGGGATGCGTCGTGCGTGGGACAAAAGGGGGCGTTTTAAGGAGTTAAGGACACGCGGAGGTGATGGGGCAATTGAATTTGAGTTGAAATATCGGGAAAAACCGAGGACACCAATTATCACTTATTATTTGGCAATCGATGAAGGGACGAGAGGTCCCTACGTTGATGCTGAATGGCTGCAATGGCGGCGGGGAAGTAGAGGAAAACCTTTTCGTTTTCTCGATTTTCAGGAAGGAGCAGGACGTGTTATCGGCGGTGAAACACCTGATGAAGACGAAGAAAGAATCAATGAACAACTCGACGATCCATCAATGCTTGCTGTCAGCACACTGGGGCAATTGGCGAGACATCCACGCGTGAGTGCGCTTCGTCGTTTTATTACAGGTTGGCACCTCTCTTACCTTTCTGCTGATGCTACACGCGGGGTTACCGAATCCGGGCCACAAGAACGACTGTCAGAAACAGGAGACAATCTATCCAATGTTATACAGTACCTGCAGGAACAATACCCAGACCGTTTAGACAAAATTCTCACGATTCTGTCAGAACGGGTGCCGCGCCTGGAAAAGGTAGACGCAGAATTGATGACAGATGGACGTCTCTTACTAAAAATTAAGGATGTTCCGTTTGAACAACCTATTTTGGCGAAATTTGCCTCCGATGGCACGTTAAAGATGTTGTCCTACTTGACTCTTTTATACGATCCGGAACCCCCACAGTTGATTGGTATTGAGGAACCTGAAAATTATCTGCATCCCCGCTTACTGTCCGGGTTAGCCGAGGAATGCCATGAGGTTTCAGCATTTTCCCAACTCATGATTACTACCCATTCTCCTCATTTCATCAATGAATTTCGACCGAATGAGGTGTGGGTGCTTTATCGCAATGAACAGGGTTTTACAGTGTGCAAACGCACCTCGGATATGCAAGGAATCAAAGAGTTCCTGGAAACAGGCGCGAAGTTAGGGCAGCTGTGGATGGAAGGTTTCTTTGAATTCGGTGATCCATTGACTAACGCAGGTGGACCAAAGGAGGAGTAAGCATGCATATTGAATTCCTCTTAGAGGAACGTTCCGCTGAAGTTGCATTGGAGTTTATCTTAGGCAAGATTCTTCCTGATGACGTCAGTTTCAAATTTCATGTTTTTGAAGGCAAACAAGATTTGCTAAAAAAACTCCCGAAGCGATTGAAGGGATACCGCCAGTGGATAACTGATGATTACCGAATTATGGTTTTAATTGATGAAGACCGACAAAATTGTCACGAACTCAAGACACGATTAGAAAACGCAGCACACGAAGCAGGTTTTGTTACAAAATCCAGCACTCTCTCATTCGGCGATTTTCAAGTGGTCAACCGATTGGCAATTGAAGAATTAGAGGCATGGTTTTTTGGAGACATAGAGGCTTTACGCGAAGCATATCCTAAGGTATCAAATTCACTTCAATATAATAAAAAATACCGTAATCCCGATGCAATTGCAGGTGGAACGTACGAAGCATTAGAACGTCTCCTGAAGCGATCTTACAAAAGAGTGTTCCCCAAAACTTCGGTAGCGCGAAACATCGCACCATATATGGAACCAAGTCGAAATAGATCGAAAAGTTTCCAAGTATTTGTTGAAGGACTTAAGGCATGCATCGTAGAAGGCGATTAAAATTAATCTTATTTTCAATATTAAATAGTAGTTGATTAGGTTGTAAAACTATTCTAACTGATATGCAACCAATCTAACATCATAAAGGCCGCGAACCTTGTAAATTCGCAATCAAGGAGGAAATAATGAACCAAAATCCATACTACACCAAGTCAAAATCAGTAAAGATGAATATTACACATCTTATTATGTCGTTAATGTTAGTTGTTGCCTTTACCTTCTTTTCAGTACAAACCGCAATAACACAAGAGGTCTTAGTAAATACCGGATTTGAGGAATTCACACTCGGTGAACCGCCAACAGATTGGGAGGTCCGAGGTAATCAGATGCAAGTAACAGGCGACACAGTCAAAACTGGTGATAAATCGCTCGGTATTTTAGGCGGCGCAAATGACGATAGGGTTGGCGTTGCCATAGAAACCGAAAATCCTGTCATCTCTGTTGAATTCTGGGCATATATCAAGGGGGCTGGACGGTCCTTCAATCTCAAAGTCGTCTCTGATGATGACATTGCACAAAACGATGGAGGGGTCTATCTCAATTGGAATGCAAACGCGACTCGCCTTTACAACGGTTCCGCTTGGGTACCGGTCGATGACTTCCCGTTTGAAACTTGGAAATACGTCCGAGTTGTGGCAGATGTTGGGAATAGTGTATTTGACTATTACGTCGGAGATGACAGAGACCAAGCGCTAACGGCTGAACCCAAAAGTGACCTTGAATTTCGGAAGGCTGCGACAAACCCTGTCGCACAGTGGGTTGTTTTTCACGTTTATTCCACAGTCGCACAGGGCTTCGTAGATGATTTATTTATCTACGAAGGTGCCGAACCAGTGAACCCCGCACCCGTGAATCCAAAAGGAAAACTGGCAACATTCTGGGGAGATGTCAAGACACATTCATCGTTTTGAATGAAGTTTAAGAAAACAGATCGGTCCTGTGGCGAGGTTGGGAAACCTCGCCAATGTCCAGGGCCTTGTTGGCTTTACTATAAAACGATTCCTTTTATAGCCAGTAATCTATAGCAATTATACATATACGTTATCAAGGAGAAAATAATGGATCAAAATCGATGCCGCATCAAATTAAAATCAGTAGCTACAAGAATTGCTCAACTTTTGATGGGATCCATGTTTGCGATCGTACTTGTCTTGAGTTTTACTTTAGGTCAACAAACTGCCATAGCACAAAAAGTGCTTGTACAAACTGGATTTGAGAAGTCTACACTCGGTAAACCGCCAAAAGATTGGGATGTCCGAGGAGACGGTTTTGAGGTGACAAACGACACTGTCAAAACAGATAAAAAAGCGCTCGCTATTTTAAGGGGCGCCAATGACGATAGGGTTGGAATTGCTATAGAAACTGAGAATCCCATCATCTCCGTTGAATTTTGTGTATATATAGAAGGCGGCGGCAGATCTTTCAATTTCAAAGTTGTCTCCTCTGACAACATTAACCAAAACGATGGCGGCGTTTACGTCAATTGGAATGCCAACACTGTCCGGCTTTTCGATGGTGGCGTGTGGCAACTCATTGACGACTTTGACACGGATGAATGGAAATACGTTCGTATCATCGCCGATGTTGGCAAAAGTGAATTTGATTTTTATACTGGCGAAGACAGGAACGAGGCACTGAAAGCTAAAGGCAAGAAAGGGCTACCTTTTCGGAATGCTGCTGTAAATCCTACCGCCAAATGGGTTGTTTTCCATGTCTATTCTATCGCTGCCCCCGGTTATGTAGATGATTTGCTCGTCTATGAAGGCGATGAACCGGTAAACCTTGCTGTTGATCCGCACGGAAAACTCACGACTGCTTGGGGACATCTCAAAAAGCATTCTTCGGTTCAATAAAGAGGTTTAGATATAGGTTTTATTGAAGCGTGTTCAAAGGAGCATACTTATGGATAACGGAACAGTTCACCTAACTCCAGCACAAAGGTTACATTTTGACATCTACGGTTTCGTCCTACTTGAGAACGCACTGACCACTGATGAAACCGATAGGATGAAAGATGCACTCTACAGAATTAAAGCTGACGAAAACCTTGATGACACAAGGGTTTACCTAAATTGGCGAGGCGAACACCACGCACACATGGGAAATCTTGTTGAGTACGATCCTGCGTTATTGGAATATGCGGCACATCCCAAACTTGTTCCGCTTGTTGAGGAAGTTGTTGGTGGGGCAGTACGTCTTGAAGAGACCGAAGCCATTATTAACTGGCGAAACTCTGATGATGACTTAGATGAACTTCACAAACGTCGTTACAACCCAACAGGTTTTCACCGTGGCACGCAGCACGGTTGGGGCACCTATATGGAACAAGATAAGTTTCACTGCATCTTTGTCAAGACACTTGCATATCTAACTGATGTCGGTCCTGATGATGGTGGGACGTGTGTGATACCGGGTAGTCACCGATTGACATGGAAACAGCATGAGATGATAGAGGCAGCTCTGTCTGATGATAAACTTATCCATCAAGTTGAAGCATCAGCCGGCTCTGTACTACTTTTCGCGGAGGCGCTTATTCACAGCACTACTGCCATCCGTAGCGACAAAGAGCGTGTTATCCTTATCGCAGGTTATACGCCACCGATGGTACGCGAGTGGCCAGGCAATGAAGTGAGTCCAGAATTTATTCAGACACTCCCGGAAGCAATCCGTCCACTTATCTCTGGTAGTGACAGTTGGCACTGGAGACGCAGATATTAACCACAATTCATTATAGGGAGCGGTTTTCGTGTATAAAACGGAGCGGTTAGGAAACCGCTCCTACCGTTCTTGTGGGTTTCGCGCCTCACCTGCATTTATGCGCCTGAAGTCCGAGGCATCCACAGCGACTCTTTTCCCATTTCCGCAAACAACAACTTCATTACTAACTCCGCCTTCAATTCAGTATGATCAGGTGAATCCCAGAGATTATTGATTTCTCCTGGATCCTCGTGCATATCAAACAGTTCCCCATATTCGCGGTTGTAATAGACAGTAAGTTTGTATCGGTCATTAACATAGGTTTTTACGTGTACAGTTGTCGGTTCGTGACGATTCTCAACGATGATATGGTCACGTGCTTGATCTTCCTGTCCGTACCAGACTGGCGTCTGATCTACACCTGTCATCGGAAGTGGTATGTCAATCCCCGCTGCGCTGAGGAACGAAGGTGCTAAATCTACTAAGGTCTGCAGCGCATCAGATTGCTTTCCTGCAGGTACAACTCCCGGATATCGAACGAGAAATGGCACCTTGATAACATCTTCGTAGTGGAACGCGCCTTTAGCAATGAGTCCGTGTTGTCCATAAAAATGTCCATGATCTGACGTAAAGACAACCAATGTGTTATCAGCGAGTCCAAGTTCGTCAAGTTTCCCCAAGATATTCCCGATATATTTATCCATAAGGCTTACCATGCCGTAATACACAGCAATATCCTTAGCGAGTTCATCGCGATTCCGTAAATGCGACCTAAATCCGTGGACACCCTTTCCACTTTCGCGCCATTCAGAGAAATCCGGTTTTTGTTGCTGCGTCATTTGGAAATGGGGAGGGTTGTTGTCATGCTCCCCCTCTGTTACGGTTGGCACCGTCAAGGCTTCTGGATCATACATCGTATCCCACGGTTCTGGCACAAGATATTTCGGGTGTGGATCAAAGAAACTTGCCCATAGAAAAAAGTTCTCACCATTCTGTTGATATGCTTCCATCAGTGCGTTGGTACGTTCAGCGATCCAAGTATCGTAGTGGAATTCTTCAGGAATTGGCCACTTTCTGTATTGTCCCTTAGCATTTCCCGTTGGTGGTGCAAAATAGTCACGCCAATTGGTAAGTCCCTTTTCCTCCATCCAGATAGCGTAGTGCTGCCCGACGTGTGCCTCATCAGCATGGTTACGGGCCAGTTCCACATGTTCGAACCCGTAAAATGGTTCACTGAAGTTTCGCCAGAAATCTAAATCTTGTAAAATAGGATAGGATTCCAGTGATGGAAATTCGTCTGTTCCGTGCAAAGGTTGGAAATGTGCTTTTCCGACAAGGGCAGTGCGATAACCTGCATCTGAAAAATCCTCACCAACGGTATGTTCATCTTCAGAGAGTTTTGTGCCAAGTGACCAAGCACCGTGTTGGCTCGGATATTTGCCTGTAATGATGGAAGCACGTGTCGGCGTGCAAGTTGGGTTAGGGCAGTAGGCTCTGTGGAAAAGTGTGCCATCTTGTGCCAAGGAGTCTAAGTGAGGTGTCTGAATTTCGGGGTTAAGGCAACCTAAGGTGTTCCAATGTTGTTGATCGCTTGTGATAAGCAAAATATTAGGTCTGGTTTTATCCATATATCTCCTTATGTCTTTCGCAAAATCAGTAAACAGGCTTCAATTTATAAGGCGACTATATCTCTCAACTTAGGCATTCTTCCCTAAACAGCACTGCTTATATTTCCGTCCACTACCGCATGGGCAAGGCGAATTCCGTCCAATTTTCTGTGACGACGTTGAGATAGTCTGAGTTTTCAAACTATTGCCTCTACCCTTTGTTTGCCGTCGCTCCCGTATTATCGGTATAATACTATTCGCGGGTTTTCCTGCTTGGAGAGCTGAAGCCATTAGTTTCATCGGTTCGTCAATGTGGTTGAAAAAATGCTTATAGCCAGCACAGAGGTAGTTCAAACCGTCCTCTCCATCTGGGGTTTGGATAATACGGTTTTTCGGACAGCCTCCATTACAGACGAATTTCACCTCACAATTACGGCAGTACTCCGGTAGTGTATCCCGTTTATCTGTACCAAATTTACGTTGAAAAGTTGAGTCAACCATGTCCGCTATTGAGGTTTCTTCTATGTTGCCAATGTGGTAGTCAGGTGTGACGTAATGATCGCAGGAATAGAGATCGCCATTATGTTCGATTGCCATCGCATCGCCACAGGTCTCATTAAAAACACAGAGACTTGGGTTATAGCCTAACCACGCTTCTAACGCGACATCAAAAATCTGGACAAATATTTTCCCAATGTCGTTAACTACCCACTCATCAAAAATGGCAGATAGGAATTTGCCGTACTGCTTTGCTGTGACAGAGCGTGGGGACACATTTTTTCCATCAAAGTGTTCAACCGCCGGAATAAACTGCATGAACTCCGCGCCAAGTTCTTTGAAATAGTTGTATATCTCCTTCGGATATTCGGCATTATGGCTATTGACAACACAAAGTATATTATAGTCAACATTATGCTTCTGTAAAATCCGCAATCCACGAATTACCTGTTCTGATGACGGACGACCCCGTTTGTCATAGCGGTACTTATCATGAATTTCAGGCGGGCCGTCGATACTTATACCTATTAGAAACTTATTTTGCTTAAAAAATTGACCCCACTCATCGTCCAGTAGCGTGGCGTTTGTCTGAAACGTATTTTGTATCGTCATGCCAGTACGTCTATACTTCTGTTGATATCGGATTGCTTGTCGGAAGAAATCCACGCCCATCAGCGTCGGTTCGCCACCTTGCCACGCGAACGTAACTTCATTAACTTGCTGCGCCTCAATATATTGCTTAACGTAATTCTCCAAAGTTTCGTCGGGCATCCGGAAGGAGCGAGTTTCGGGGTAGAGTTCTTCTTTCTCCAGATAAAAGCAGTATTCGCAATCTAAATTGCAAATGGGTCCGATCGGCTTTGTCATCACATGAAAGGCACGTGGGGCTTTGGGTTGAACCATTTGATTTATCTCCTGCTTGAATTTGGGTTAAAGTGTAGCACATCCCACATGAATCTACAAGAAAAAAATGTCCGTGGGGGTGTGTAAAGTTTTTGTCACTATATGATTCTGGAGAAGAAAAGGGTATCAGATTGGCAGTGGCGTGATTGAAAGTGCGTGTAAACATGTTGTCGGTCATAGATGCAAATGAGCATCTATGAGATGGACAGAGCAAGGACTCAATGCTACCCTTGAGTTTAGATGGCGGCAAAAGAATAATGCTTGAAAAAGATATTGGTATCCAGACACAGTAGCCTACATAATGCTAATGGTTATCTTTGGCGAGTGAACCATTTAGGTACACAGACCAAGTACTTAACGCAAATTCATCGCGCCAATTTTTGCTTTAGTTTTGGACTATCTATAACATCTCGATTCACAATCCACGTTGGCATTTGTCCAGAAGCAACGGTGATGATACTTTCACATGCGCTCCGACCGTTACCTTCAAAACACTCATCTGTCCAGCAGATGCTGTGCGGGGTAATGATAACATTATCCAATTTTAGTAACGGATCATCATCGCTAATTGGCTCTTGCTCAAAGACGTCAAGTCCCGCGCCTTGGATGCGCCTGTTTTGAAGTGCTTCAGTAAGTGCCTTTTGATCAACAATCGGACCGCGTGCGGTGTTTATTAGGTATGCAGTCGGTTTCATTAAACTGATACATTTGGCATCAACAAGTCCTCGCGTTTCTTCAGTCAGCGGACAGCAGACGCAGACAAAATCCGCCGTTTGCATTAAGATACCCAAGTCTACTATTTCTGCATCAACTTCCTCAGCATCAGCAGGTGTGATGTATGGATCAAAAGTAATATGACGCATGCCGAAAGGTTTTGCCAATTTAAATGTCTCTTTTCCGATATTGCCCATCCCGACAAGACCGAGCGTTCTCCCGACTAAACCCATGCCCATAAAGTCTTTGGTATCTGCCCATCTGCCAGTTCGGGTGAGTCGGTCTTTTATCAGTAACTGATGGCTTAGGGAGAGGACAAAAGTGAGGATAGAGGTAGCAACAGGTCGGCGTACGCCATCTGGTGCAATTGTCAATAAAACTCCGTTTTCGGTGCAGGCTTTCACATCTACTTTATCGTATCCAACTCCGAACCGTGCAACGATAGCCAATCTGTCAACACCTGTGAACGTGTCTGCCGTGATACTCGTGCCCAGGACCAAAAGTGCATCGTAATCCCGTACCTGTGCAGCGGTTAATACCGCTGTGTTTTCTGCAATATATTCCCAGTCCAAACCTGCTTTATCAAACAGCGGCCCGGCGATGTTGTCTAAGTCAGAACTTCCATCAGGTTTGAGGAAGTCGCGCGTGATACCCACGCGGAATTCGGGTTTTTGCATTTATCATTCCTACTTTATAACATAAGTTGCCATCTATGCAACACAAAATTTATGAAGATTAAAAAAATATTTCGGTAATTCCATAATCATGTCTGATGCGGTTAGGAAACCGCACCTACCACCTCCAAAATTGCTTATCCTAAGCTCACGTTATTTACCTTTCAAGCGAAACATTGCGGAAATATTTCCAATTTAATGGATGAAGTTTAAGATTTTTCACCTTTTTGTTAATGACTAAAATTTGTTTTGCATGTGCCAACGGCACCCATGGTACATCTTTGTGAAAAATCTGCTGTGCTTGCTGGTATAACGAAACCCGTTTATCTTTATCTGATATTGCTCTTGCTTGTTCCAAAACATTTTGCATTGCATCACTACGATAAAAAGCGATATTCCCTGCGGGTTTTTCTGCTGAAGATTTACTCAAAAGAAAATAGAAGAAGTTATCTGGGTCACCGAGGTCAGCACTCCAGCCAAGCATTGCCATGTCGTGCTCACCATTTTTTGTTTTTTCAAGATAAGTGCCCCAGTCATAAGTTACGATCTTCGTCTGAATTCCAACATTTCGGAGTTCAGACTGAAGCACTTCTGCAAGTGCACGGCCATCAGGAATATAGGGACGCGGCACCGGAAGCGCCCAGAGTGTCGTTTCAAAACCGTTGGGATACCCCGCTTCAGCCAGAAGTTGTTTTGCCAGTTTCGGATTGTAGTCGAAATCCTCAATTGTGTCGTCATAACTCCACATTGTCGGTGGAATCGGATTCTTCGCTGGGACGCCAAGCCCCTGATAGAGATGTTTAATAATATCAGATTTGTTAATAGCATGGTTAATTGCCAGTCTCACTTTAAGGTTATCCAATGGTGGTTTGTCCATGTTCATTGCTAAATAACCGATATTTGTTCCCGGTTGAGATAGCAGCTCAAGCGTCTCATCGTCCTGAATTTGTTGCAAATCGTCTGGATTTGGGAACTCCATTGCATGGAGGCCTCCACGTTGAAGTTCAATGAGTCTCACTGCATTGTCCGGAATAGAACGGAAAATCACCCTATCTAACTTTGGGCGTCCATCCCAATAATTATCGTTTGCCACAAGCACTATTTTATCATCTCTATCCCATCGCGCAAACTTAAAGGGACCGGTCCCAACTGGATTATTGGTATATTTATCCCCGAATTTTTTAACTGCTGTAGGACTAACAATGGAAAAAGGTGTTATTGCAATGGTATAAATAAAGGGACTATATGCAGTTTTAAGTTGGATTTGGACTGTAAACTCATCAATGGCAGTAATCTTATCCACAATATCCGCTAATCCAGTAGCTGCCCAATAGATATATGATCCCTCAATATCATTAAATGGGTGTGTTTCATCGTGCTGTCGGTTAAGTGAAAAAAGAACCGCTTCAGCATTGAAAGGGGTGCCGTCATGGAAGGTAACACCTTTTCGAAGGTAAAAAGTCCATGTTAAACCGTCCTCTGAACTTTCCCAACTCGTCGCGAGTCCCGGTTCAATTTCTGTGCTTCCGTCTTTGTATTGAACAAGTGTATCGTAGATGTTATCGCAAACTTTGAAGGATTCTCCATCTTCCTCCAGTGCCGGATCTAATCCGACAGAATCGCCACCACGCCCGAAAATAAATGTGCCTCCCTTTGCGTGAGAATCTGCTTCCGCAGGCATAGATAGGAAAATCATGGGTAATAACAGTGTCGATAACAAGAAAATTAGCAGGAATGATTTTGGAAACAAACGGGTAATATCGTTATTTTTTTTAGCTTTCTTATTGAAAAAATGCATAAACAGATTTTTTGTCATAATTTTCTCCAATGAATTAAAGATATGTTTCATGATATGGATATTTTTTGGAAATGTCAAGTCAATTATAGAAGAAGGTGTGTAAAAGTTTTGACATTAACTCACATTCATTCTTTTATGGGAAGGCTTTGTCCAACATCAAAACATTTGTTTGTAATGATTTAGGCGGGATTCCCTAAATCCGCGTAATTTGGCAATCTTGGTTCAGACAAAAGGTGTATCTTTTCCAATAAGAAATCGTTTTATTAGGGATAAGGTTTACACAAATTCAGTATAGTGTGACCTATTTTAAATGTAAAAGCGAAATTGTCATGAAAATGGTCCTTGCTTCATCTACGAGGCTGGAAAAACGGGTGCGCGAAGTATTTTATTCGCGAATGAATTATGCCGTCATTTGAACAACTTACACAAAATTTAACAGATAGCTCGCAGCCGATAGCGACTCGTAGGGCAGCCGTTATAGAGATCGGCAATATAGGTGGCGCGCAAGCTTTACCTTTTCTATTGAAAGCGCTGTTCGATGTTGCCCCCGGTGTGCGCCGTGAAGCAGCAAACGCACTACAGAAATGCGATTTCCCGGAAGCGACATCTGCGCTTATTGATGCTTTAAAAGATGAAGATAGTGATTTAACCCGCTGGACACTTATTGAGGCACTTGGGAATATTGGGGATGTGTCAGCACTTCCTACACTGGAATCACTCCTAAACACAGAGGTGTCGCCGTTAACCTGCAGGGAAATTCAGAAAAGCATTGATCTGATCACCGCCAGATATTCAGATACTCACGCTGTTGAAACGACACAGGAAAACAGTGAACCTGTTCCCTCAGACTCGCCAGATTTTAGTGAACTGCCCTCTTTGGAAGTAGAGCAACCGGAGTTGGCTCAAGAAACTATCAATGAAGACGTAGTTGAAGATGGAGACTATCCTGGCGATTTGTTACCAGATTCTGATGAAATAATTATTATTGAAGATATATCTGAATCCTTACCCGCTACTGAAGAAAAAACACCTTCCGAAGATATCGAAACACCAATAATCGATTTAACAATCGAAGAAGATTCTCATACTGATGAAACAGCATCCGAAGAATCTTTTGATTCTATAGTGTCTCCGCAAGCCGCCGCGGATAATTCTGATCACTCTAAAGATCCGATGCCGAAAGTGGAAATGCTGAAACGATCTGGCTCTACGCCTGCCTTACCGGTCTTAGTTCCGAATACCTCTGTTGTCATTTATGAAGAGGATGATAGAAAATATAAGCCAGGTATTTTGGCAATCATGTTGCGGCCTAATGAGTATTTCTCAAAGCGATGGGTTTATCGAACACGTCTCTATCTCATCCTGTTATTTTTATTGGCTGCCGCAACAACCGCTTTAGTCTATTCGCAAGTGCAAAGACAACCCCGATCTCCATATCTCCCCAGCACAGAGATCGCTTTTGTGAACAATCCTCAGCACTATCTTGATGCGGGGAGTTTTTTCATCCAGCAATCCGACTACCGCAGTGCAATTGAAATGTATGAACTTATTCGAGGTATTGATTCTATGAACCCTATTTTATATAAAAATTTGGGATTCGCACATTTTCAGGAAAACCAGTACGCTCTTGCAGTGGAGGCGTATGAATTTTATCTGAAAATACGGAAAGATGAACCGTATCAACCCTTCGTTGCGGAAGCCTCGTATTCAGCTGGCGGTAGGAATAACGATAAAAAAGACATAGCTGATTATAAGATCTATAACATTCTTGGAACAGCGTATAAACGTCTTGGGTATTTTGACAAATCTCGGGTTGCGTATGAAACTGCGATAAAAATTATCCCTAACGAGGCGGAGGCTTACAATAATCTTGCGCAACTCTATTCAGATGGATATCAACAGAAACATCTCCTTACTGAAGCACTTGCTTATGCTGCAGTTAGGCTTAACCCGGACGTTGCGTCCTACCACGATACGTTGGGGTGGGTTCTCGGAAAAAGTGGACGATTAAACAAGGCTACAGATGCTTTAGAACATGCTATTCGCCTACAAAGTGATTATGTTCCCGCTCACTATCACCTTGCAGAAATAACCCAAAAATCTAAATACTACGATAAAAGGACAAAAGCTGCTCAAAGCGCACTTATAAAAAATATTCGGCGCAAAGGGAAATCGCACTCTGGTATCTTAGGGGTCCTATCTCATATTTACGAGACAGATTCTCAGAATATCCCTCGTTTCAGTACTTCATTTCTACATTTACACGGGATAAAGAGATAATTCAGACGCATTGTGCTTCAGTTCAGTTGTCCTCCACAAGATATTCTTTAACGTGAGCTCGGTCCAAGAGATATAAAGTTCTTCATGCCTTGATTTTATTCTTAAAAACCACGGTAGGTTCGGTTTCCCAACCGAACCGGGCTTATCCTGGCAACGACAGGCACGTTTTGTGTCTGACACAGAGTGGTTAGGAAACCGCTCCTACCGTTTCCAAAATTGCTTATCCCGAGCTCACGTTAAAATATAAAAACACTCCTTTGTAGGTGCGATTTGAAATTGTACATCAGATGGTAAAATACAGATTTGCTACAAGTTTACCGAATAACAGAAAGTTTACCAACCTGCCGCCCCGTTTCTGTTTCTAATACATATATATATATACCGCTGCTGACCCCATCTAAAGACCAGACTTTTCTGCACCTATCCCTTGCAGTACCATCTTCAGGAGAAACGAGAGACGCGATTCGGGTACCTGCTACATCATAAATGTAAATACGACTTGATGCGGGTAATTTATCAAATATAACCTGATTGCCTCGCGCTGGATTAGGATAGACAACTATCCCTGAGTGAGAGCTCTTTGGAAATTCTACCGCTAATGTTCTTACATCTTCAGGAATCTCGGCACCATGTATGTCGGAAAGTTGGAACGTTTCAATCTCATAATAGTTTTCTGTATTAAATACGTCTCCGGAAAACGTTAATATAACCCTTTTGCGTGATTTATCAAAAATAGCGGATTGCGGCACATAATATTCCGTATTACTAAGTTCCGTTTCACCTTCGTTCTGTGTTTTTTGTCGGTGCAGTCGATAACGCGAAGGATATGCTGCAGTAGTCCCCATTGCTTTGTTAAACGCTAATAGGAGTTGATGTGGTGGGGAATAGGTAGCTGAAATCATTTGCGCTGGTGTGGTCGAGATGGCAGGGACTGAATCAGAGCCGCCTTCACTTTTTGAAACAATAGCGTGAGAATGCTTAAAAATGGTCAACACGTTTTCAGTATTAAACAGCAATTCAGCTGTCCCATTGTTATCAATATCTGCAACAATTGGATTGAAAGTAGCAGTTGCTGGATGGTGCCAAATAGGACCGTAGGATACGCCATCATATTGTACGAGGTAGAAGTTTGGGGAAACGGCAATACATAATTCATTTCTACCATCGTTGTTTGCGTCCGCAATAGTTATTCCACTCTCCTCATCTCGAAATTCCCGAATACGTTGGTGCCATACGACACGATAGGAATTGTTGCCATCTGATTTAAAAATAGTAAAAAGCCAATGTTGACGCGGAAGATCAAATTCTGTTGTCCAGACTTTTGCACCGACAACAAATTCTGGAACCGTATCATCATCCATATCTCCTGCGGCAAAAAGATGCGGTATTCCATCGGGAAGAGTGCCTATCCAGGTTTGTTGGTATTGATTATTTCCCACATTTTCATATATAAACAGTTCTCCATCACTGTCTCCAACTAAAATTTCTATCTGTCCATCTGCGTCAAAATCACCTATAGCGAATCTGGTATCAATGTCGTTTTTCCCTCGCGTAGGATTTTCAAGTATAGCGATGTTGTTATAACTGTTATTTGCGTCTGATTCATAGACCCAGATAGAATCGGTAGCATCATGACGCGAAAAAATTTCTGGTTTACCGTCTAAATCCAAATCCGCGATCGTTCCACCCCAAATGCCTTCCACTTTCCAGATGTGCTGAGATGGAAAGTGTCCGTGTGCAGGCTGTTCAAGCAAAAATGTAAATGTTGATTCCGTAGTTGATGCGTTACATAAAAGTTCTATAAGTCCATCACCGTCAGTGTCTGCGGTCGCCCATAGTCGTGATATAGATTCGTCGAGTGAAGTGATCATCATGAGATTTCCGTTGCTGTCTGTCTCAAACATAGACGCGGAAGTTGTGCCGGTTTCGACTCCAATCAGTTCTAATTTTCCATTACTGTTTATATCCGTAGGTACAACAATTGCATGTAAGCCGAGCTGCGCAGACGCTGTTTGGCGTAAATGGGATGATTGAATCAGGCCATTGCGCACGGTAATCGGGTATAATTGTCCTCCATTATCATCAATCCGTATGAGACCAGTTCTATTTTGTGCTATTAGACGGGACAAATATTCACCTGACGGTAGCCCTAACTCAGACAGGTAGACGACATGCTGAAGATTCACCGAATCTGAATGCGCGACTCGCAGCGGAACGTTATTAGATATGGGGGGTTGATTTTCTGTTTTTGAAAAGATTTCGACTGCTCCGGCGGTTAGCACATCTGTTTGCCAAATAATAGTAGAATCGTAGAGACTTCCTGATAGCCATATCCCCGCTTCATGTTTGGAAATTCGGGGTAGCGTCCGACGAATTTCAACAACCTCTTTGTCTCTGATAGTTTTGCCATCTCTATCTTTAACACTGAGCCGCAACGTGTAAATGCCTTCTTCTAATGCTGATGTATCCCACTCGTGAAGAACGGTATTATACTTCGGTTCTGTTTGAGAGAATCCTATAGGAAACCAAAGATTAGGTGTTTCAGAGGGACCGTATTCAAGGCGATATTGTGTAAATCCTTTGCCACCAGCACTGCCAGTAATCTTAATTTTGGTGCTTTTCTCTGATACTTCAGTCTGTGGGATCGGTGTGACAGCAATATGCGCGGTGAGTCCGATATGTTCAGTCAATGCAGCGTAGGCATCAACAAGACCTGCTCCAACCAGATGTGTTATAGAGAGTTGACGTGCTGTACCAGTTAACCACTGCCGTATTTCAGCGTTGCTACACGATGGATTCGCAGAAATTAACAACGCTGCGACACCAGAGATATGGGCAGCAGCCATTGATGTGCCAGATCGGTAATTATATCTGTATTCTGGAGAAGATTGATTAGTATTGAGCCCTATGCTCAAAATTTCTTCCCCCGGTGCAGCAATATCTATTGATGCACCGAAATTGGAGTTACCCAATTGGAGATTTTTATCCAGTGAGGCAACAGATAGCACCGTATTTAATGCTGCGGGGTAATATGCCCCCGGTTCTGGGGAATTTCCTGCAGCACCAACGAGGACACACCCGCGATTGTAAGCGTACTCCACTGCATCTTGAATCAGGAAAGCGTTTACTGTGTCTCCCAAACTCATATTGATAACGTTAGCACCGTTATCAGCGGCATAAACAATAGCTGCAGCCACATCATCATTTTGAAAGAATGCGCCTGCCCCAAACCGAAATCCTGCTCGCAGCGGCATCAGACGACATCCCCAAGCAATTCCGGCAATACCGATCCCGTTATTTGCCTCGGCAGCGATAATACCAGAAACATGCGTGCCGTGTCCTGTTTCATCATCAGGTTCGTTATCGCGTTCTTTCCAATCGCCGATGCCTTGTAGCGTGGGCGCATCACTAAAATCCCACCCGTTGATATCGTCAACATAACCGTTCTGATCGTCATCAACTCCGTTATCAGGAATTTCACCCGTATTCTGCCAAAGTTGATTCTGAAACTCAGGATGTTCTCTCTGAATACCGCTATCCACAACTGCTACGATGACAGAAGGTTTACCCTGTTCAATATTCCATGCTTTTGGGAGGTTCATCGCTTTCAGATTCCACTGTTCATTATATTGTGGGTCGTTGGGTATAGTCTCTGCACAGAACCGATTGAGTCTGTTCATTTCAACGTTTTCGATTGAAGCATGTTCGGCATACCTTTGTTTTAACTGTTCTAAGGGCAAAGTGGTAGGAAAACGGACGAGATAGGTCCGACTGAGTAACGGATGCTTTCCTGCAGGTGTAGTCGGTGAGAAAACAGAGGAAACGGATGCAGCCCCCATTTTTTTATTGAATGTGCGGAGCTGCTTGATAGAAACGCCTGGATATAAACGGACAATGAGTTCTCCCGGTGCATTTGACATCTCGGCGAGACTGTGTGAATGTGAAAAGGATTGAATTTGTTCTGAAGCCTCAGTCGTGATACTACTCAGCAAACATATTAGAAGGACGATAAGATAAAAATAGATACGATAATTTCTCATTAATTAGACGTAACCTTTCGTTTTGAATTTTTGTTGTAAACCTACTGTTTTTTCTTCAGAAAAGTAATACCGTAAACCTGAGTAATAATGAATGTGTTGATACTGTCCAATAAAATTGCAATTTCGCATATAAATCTGTTATAGTTAATTGTATTGAATCCGCGTAGGAAAAACAACCTTATCGTTGTGCTGAGGAGTAACTATAATGAAAGCATCAGAATTGATGGTGAAATGCTTGGAGAATGAGGACGTTGAATATATTTTTGGACTACCGGGTGAGGAAAATATGGATTTATTGGATGCTTTGTTAGAATCCAATATCCAATTTATTCAGACACGCGATGAACGCGGTGCCGCATTCATGGCAGATGTGTATGGGCGGTTGACAGGCAGGGCTGGGGTGTGTTTGGCTACGCTTGGTCCCGGTGCAATGAACCTTGTCACCGGCGTTGCTGATGCGAATATGGATAGAGCACCGCTCGTTGCGATCACAGGGCAAGCGAGTTTAGATAGGATGCACAAAGAATCGCATCAATACATGGATGTGGTCTCAGTCTTCAAACCGATGACAAAATGGAATACGCTTTTACATCTGCCTGAAATAATACCGGAATCAATCAGCAAAGCCTTCAAGACTGCAGTAGGTGAAAAGCCTGGGGCAACACACATTGATTTTCCTGAAGACGTAGCAAAAATGCAAGTAGATGCCGAACCGATGCGGCACGATTTCCCCAGTGAAGCGGAGCCTGTTGCCTCTTGTCTGCAACGTGCAGCGCAGCTCATCAACGATGCAAAACAACCGATTATCCTTGCGGGAAATGGTGTTGTCCGCCAAAATGCCTCCCGGATTCTCACACAATTTGCAGAGATGACGAATATCCCTGTTGCACACACCTTTATGGGCAAAGGGAGTATTCCGTGGACGCATCGACTCTCACTCCTCAGCGTTGGACTCCAAGCGAACGATTTTGTATCTTGCGGGTTTGACCGCGCAGACCTTGTTATCGCTATCGGTTACGACATTGTTGAATATCACCCACGCCTCTGGAATCCTAATCACGACAAAAAACTGATCCATATTGATACAGAACCGAGCGAAAGCGATGCTGCTTATGTTACTGATGTCGAAATGGTAGGTAACATCAGACAAAGTATTAGGCATTTGATGGCACAAGAAATTTTTCCCAAAGATGCGGAGTATGCTTCAAACACCTTACGCAAAATAATCCTTGATCAACTTACGGAGCATCGCGATGACAAAGAATTTCCGATGAAACCGCAAAAAATCTTGAGCGATATCCGTTCTGTCCTTGCCGAAGACGATATCCTCATCTCCGATGTTGGCGCGCACAAAATGTGGATTGCCCGCATGTATCCGTGCTATCAACCGAATACATGCATTATCTCAAATGGTTTTGCGTCTATGGGAATTGCGGTGCCGGGTGCTTTTGTGGCAAAACTGATCTATCCTGAACGGAAATGCCTTGCTGTTTGCGGTGATGGCGGTTTTCTGATGAACTCACAGGAACTTGAGACCGCTACGCGAGTCGGTGTGCCGTTTGTTACACTTATTTTCAACGATGAGGCGTATGGACTTATTGAATGGAAACAGATGAACGGTTTTGGTAGACCCGCGCATATTGATTTCACAAACCCTGATTTTGTCAAATATGCAGATGCTTTTGGTGCTAAGGGGTATCGGGTTGAAGGCAGTGACGAATTGGTGCCAATATTAAATGATGCATTCAGTCAGGATGTGCCTTCAGTTATTGATTGTCCTGTGAATTATGCTGAAAATCTACGATTGACAGAGGAACTTGGACATTTGACATGTCCGATATGATGTGGGTATCCATAGATTCAATAATTTGGCATTGAAGTGCGATTAAACGTGGACATTTAAAATATGGGTATCGCTCTTCAGTCCCGTAGGGACGCAATGTTTATAGAATACCGTTACTTACGGGGCTAAAGAAAGGACCGAAATATTTTTTTAATCTTCATACCACAGTTGCGCGACATTATATTGACACAATCCAAATAACATGCTATGCTTTCCAAAACTACAACACGGAGCACGAAATGCACCAAAACCGAACCCTTATCCGAGGCGATAATCTTGAGGCGATGCGCGAATTCCCAGACGAATCTGTTGACCTCATCGCCACGGATCCGCCTTTCAACTCTAAACGCGATTATTTTGTGCCATACCGAGATGAGCGCGGACGAAAGTCTGAGACGCTTGTTCGGGCGTTCACAGATACGTGGACATGGGGCGACGCGGCGGAAGCTGCATACAGAGAGCTGATCGTTGATGTCGGTGGACAGGTAGCGGATACGATCCAAGGACTACGACAGTTTCTCAACGAAACGCCGATGATGACGTACCTTGTGATGATGGGTGTTAGAATCGTGGAGATACATCGGATACTTAAACCGACTGGCAGCCTCTATCTGCACTGCGATCCCACAGCAAGCCATTACCTCAAAATTATTTTGGACGCATTGTTTGACACTCGGAACTTCAGGAACGAAATTGTGTGGTCATACCACCGATGGACAGGTGCTACAAAACATTTTCAAAGGATGCACGACATTCTTCTGTTCTATGTAAGAGACAGAAAGTTAAGCAAATTTAACATATTGACAGAACCATATAGTGAAAAGTCAAAACACAAAGCGAGACGAAAAACAACTGTGCATACAGATGGCACTATAGATCAAATTTACACAGGCGATACGAGTAGGGAAAAGGCAATGCGCGACGTATGGGAAATTTCTTATCTGAATTCACAAGCCAAGGAACGTGTCAGTTATCCTACTCAAAAGCCCATTCCGCTCTACAAACGCATCATTGCAGCTTCATCAGACAAGGGTGAACTTATTCTTGACCCGTTCTGCGGGTGCGGCACAACGCTCATGGCTGCTGAAGAACTCAATAGAGAATGGATCGGGATTGACCTAACGTATCTCGCCATCGGTGCAGTCGAACAGCAATTCGAGCGGTTGTTTCCTCAACATAAGAACAGCGTCACAATCACTGGTACACCAGAAAATGTGGAACAGGCATTGGCACTTGCACACACCGACCCGAAGGGATTTGAAGAATGGTGCGTTACCCACGTGCTGAAATTCAAATCTAATGCGAAAAAGGTTGCAGATGGCGGGATAGATGGCACGTTCAGATTTCCGATCGGTAGAGTCCAAGGCAAACAGGCGTATGGAAAAGCTGTCGCACAGGTGAAGGGTGGCAACTATACGCTTGGGCATATCCGTGACTTCCGTACTGCTATGCAGAACCAGGATGCAGATTTAGGTGTTTTTGTCGTTACATCACCCCCATCAAGCGGGATGCGGACAGAAGCAAGTCGTGCAGGTACATATCGCCACCCGCTTTTTGATATGGAAGTTCCCGCGCTGCAGATATATGAGGTTCAAGACTATTTCAGCGGTATTTTGCCGAAGCTGCCGCTTGGTGAAAGGGCTGTGTTGTAAATTGGTTAAAACGGACACAATTATTGAGGGTGGTTAGTATTTGTAGGTTAGGTAGAGCTTGCGACACCCAACTTTTGCGTATACATGTTCGGTTTCGCTATCGCTCTACCCCAACCTACAGCACTACTATGTAGCAACTTAGGTTATAATAATAGGAGGATACGGTACTAAAAAATGGCAGTTTCAACAATTGAATGGGCAGACGGTAAGATTAAGTTAATAGATCAAACATTGCTGCCCAATGAATTCAAACAGATATATTGTGATGACCTTCCATCAACTTGGGAGGCGATTAAATCTTTACGTGTTAGAGGTGCGCCTGCGATCGGCATCGCTGGAGCTCTGGGGGCAGTACTCGGTATTTGGGATTCTACAGCGAAAACGTACAAGGCATTTGCAGCAGAGCTCAAGTCGGCAACCGATTATCTTGCAACGTCCCGACCGACAGCTGTTAATCTCTTTTGGGCATTGGATAGGATGACGAAAACAGCGGAAGCAAATAGCAAACTTCCAATTCCTGAGCTCAAAAAGGTTCTGCTTGCAGAGGCGGAAGAGATCATTGAAGAGGATAAAGCGATGTGTCGCGCTATCGGACAACACGGCATGGCACTGCTCAATGAAAACGATACGATTTTGACGCATTGCAACGCTGGCGGATTAGCCACATCCGACTATGGGACCGCATTAGCCGTGATGTTCAGTGCACACGAGGCTGGTAAGAACATTCAGGTTTTCGCTGATGAGACACGCCCCTTGTTGCAAGGTGCACGCCTTACCACGTGGGAACTGATGCAAGCAGGTATTGACGTAACGCTTATCTGTGATAATATGGCTGCGCAAGTTATGAAAGAGGGTAAAATTCAGTGCGTTATTGTCGGTGCAGATCGGATTGCTGCAAACGGGGACACTGCAAACAAGATTGGCACCTATAACGTGGCAATACTTGCACAAGCGCATGACATACCTTTTTACGTCGCTGCCCCGACATCAACGTTAGATTTCGCGCTTGCAACCGGGGCAGAGATTCCGATTGAGCAACGCTCAGCAGAAGAGGTAACAGAAGGGTTCGGTAAGCTTACCGCGCCTAAAGGCGTAAAGGTCTATAGTCCCGCTTTTGACGTGACACCTGCATCATTAGTCACGGCTATTATTACCGAAAAAGGTGTAGCACATGCTCCTTATACAGAAAGCCTGAAAGCATTACGCGACGCATAAATCAGGCATTATGCTGCTTTCGCTATGTTAGCGCGTGTGCCGTTGACGTCAAAGCATGCGTACTGATTTGTGTGCATAATCTGTGTAGCAAAGGTCATCGCCTGTTTTTCGGTCATATATCCATCTGCAATTTCTGCCTCAAGTGCACGTCGAATTTCATTTCGTGCTTGAATTGCATAAGCCATTGCACTTGTGGGCCACCCTGTGTCGCCTCCGAAGGCAAATAATTTGTTTGATGGTACTGCATGAATGCACCGTCGCAGAAAATCACGTGAGCTATACGGGTCAATGCTCCATGCCCAGCAAAAATCGACCCATATATTGCGATAGTGTTTCGCAAGTGCTACCAATTCATCGTTGTAGGGATATGCAATGTGCATTAGGACAAACTTTGCGTCCAAATAGCGAGCGAACAAGGCACACATATTGCCTGCGGGGATACGACTCACCGGCATTCGGTCATTGCCCGCATAGTAGCCAGTGTGAATTTTGAACGGAAGATTGTGTTCAATTGTGAGTTCAACACCGCGTGCCCAACACCAATCACCAAGACAGAGTCGTGTCGCTTCGTCAATTTCTTGGGAAGGTTTTGTTAGCATGGCATTGAGTGCTGTAGACGCATCTGCATCGCTCCGTTCAATCCAGTGAAGCGTTCGGTTGTAAGCGTGCTGTGCTTTTACTGCGATGGCACAAGGAGCGTGTTTGGTGAAAATCGCTTCCATGCCGCTTTTCAACGAGGCGAGGTCTTTAACTTCAATGCCAGTTTCAGCATGGATAGCACTCGGATCAACTTGTCCATTACAGAAAGTTGCCCATGAGAGATCATATAGGAAAAAATCGGGACCAGAGGTGTCGGGGGTACACGGCCAACTGAAATCATCCGTTTGGATATGGTCTAAATTGGCAAGGTCGTGTAGGATATGGTGGCGTTTGCCTGGGGTGCGAATTGTCTTCAATTTATCTTGTGCTTGTGCGAGTCCGTCACCAGTCAGTTCGTCAAGTCCATAGATATGTTTAGCAATAAGACTAACTGCTTCGCCGTACCCCGTAAATTGTGTCGCTTCCCATGCTTCTTTTATGCCTTCAAACCGTGATTTGATGTCCTTAGATGAGTCCATCAGATCACGCATCGCTTCTGGGGTAGCACCTGCAGTATTAAGGTCTGCTGGCACATAATTTCCGAATAGGTCTTGTAAGATATCGGGGCCGTTCTCAACCCAATCGTTTTCACGCCGCATATGTTCATGGGTATCAACTAAACGGATAGATTGGATATGATGTGTCAAATCTGTTGCCATGTAAATTCTCCTTATATAGGTTTTTTAGATAGTAAGCGTTAGTTTATTGTTTCGTCCGATACAGCAGTACGTGCCAAGTAGAAAGATGTTTTTCACCAAAATGCCTGGAAATATGGACAAATTGTGTTAAATAGAAAATCATACTTGACAAATACATTAGATTATGATGTACTATAGTATACTTTGGAATGTTTCCTGTTTCAGCGAGATTCGATACAGAACAAAAAGTTGGCACTTGCATCTAACATTCAAAACGGTTATATTTACATTATAGAGAAAAAGTGTTGTTATGTCAAAGGAAACGTCCAATTCAGCTGCGAAGCAAATTCTCGTGGCGTACCATTTTGTTGTTGCCATTTGAGGTAACCACAATTAAACGCTCGCGCAGGGGGCGCGAATGGTCATAGGCATCTTCCCGATGTGGAGGAAAAACCCAGGAGCAGATAATGCCTACAGGACGAATTAAGTATTACAATTTGGATAAAGGATTCGGATTTATTGCACAAGATAGCAGCGAAGAGGATGTCTTTCTACATAATTCCGCGATTAAGTACGCAGAATACGAAGAACTTCGAGTTGGACAACGAGTCAAGTATAACGTTGTTGAAGGCGAAAAAGGTTTAGTTGCTAAAAACGTTGAAGTGTTGTTAACACCGACAGAACGGCGGTGGCTGCGGCAAGGCAAAACTATTATTCCACGCGGCTACTCTGGGTTTCCATCCCAAAATCAAGATCAGTTTTTTGATGAAGATGAAGCAGACAACGAGAATTCAGGGACAGACTCAAAAAACACACAAGAACGGTGGCAAAAAAAATCTCAAAAAGACGATTCTGCACCACAACCCGAAATTGGCACAGATGAGAAGGAACAAACTTCCAGACAGCTAAGTTTCGGCGACCTCTATATTCTCAAGCAAATCAATTTTGAAACATCGATGTTTTTTGCACTTTATAACCATGAGCAATTGCCTGCTACTGTATTGGAAATGACACTGGCTGGATTAACGCTCAATTGCAACGGTCAGGAAAAAGTCGTACCAAAAACTGAGGTGAAGTATTGTTATAAGGACGTTGACGCAGAAAATGTAATGGCACTTCTTCGCTATAACGAAGATATTAAAACAAAGCAACTCAAACCTGCACACTCTCAAGATGAGGTTCATGCAATTGATGCAGAAACAGTCCGAGATGCTCGTAAAGATGGGAGCTCAATTGAAATAATTCTTCGTGAAGGCGAAATTTTCCAGGGTACAGTTGACTGGATCAGTCCGTATGAAATCAAAATGGTATTGAAAAACGGCTCTAAGATAGTTGTTTTTCGACATGCTATTTGTGAGTTTTCTGTTGTTGAAAAGGAAAAATAGAATGGAAACACAACCTGAACATGTAATTGAACATGTAATGAAGGCGTATCAAGAACTTGTAGCGGAAATAGACCAAGATGTCAAACGGATCCGTGAAGAATACGGTCGCGTTCCTTGTCCCACGGATTGTTTTCAATGTTGTCTTAATACCTCAACAATTCCAATTGGCGAAGTAGAAGCACGCGATCTCAAAATTGCTTTGGATGCACTCCCAAAACAGATACGCGAACATATTCGTCAAAAAGCGCAGCGCACGATCAAGATATTGGAAGCAGAGGGCTATACCCCCGAAAATATGGTAAAAGATTCAGGGATGGAAGCGATTGAAGTGGTCAAAGGGAAAACTTTTGGCGAATGTCCAATGCTTATCGGTGGGGTTTGTTCTGTTTATGAACACCGCCCAGTGATTTGCCGTGTATGGGGTTATCCGATTGATAACGGTAAGGAATTGGCTTGCTGCAAAAAGACTTTCATCGGTCAGCATAAAAACTATAAACCTGTGAAATATGCAGATTATTGGCAAAGGTGTAAGAAACTTAGCGAGGCACTGGGTGCTGTCCAGAAAACACCTAACTGTTATTTGGTTATTCAATTATTATCGGATTGACCGCTATTTATGCTAAATTAACGGAATTTATTGTTTTTTGTTACTTTTTAATTGATTTTTGAGTTATAATTAATTATAACCTAATTCAGTGGTTAACCAGAATAATAAAATGGTCTACATATTTTATTATTCTGTCAACTAATACAAGGAGAATAAGATGGCAAATGCTCAAGGTCGAATGACCTTAGAGGAAATGTATGATGCTTTTCCTAATCAATGGCTATTCATTACAGATCCAGAACTAAGTGATAACACTGAATTAGTATCTGGAATAGTCAGTATATTTTCTGATTCGAGAAAAGAAATAATTGAAGCCTCTCACATGTATGATGGAGATGCAGCAATAAGGTATACAGGTGATGTGCCTGAAGGGATAGTGTTTGTATTATAATCAGTTAAATTTCAAAAATACGGACGATGCATCACTGTTGATGCTATTGTATTAGATGCCTCAAACTTCAAAAGATATTATAGAAATTAAGTAGATGAGTAATGGTGGTTAATACTTGAATATAGAAAAAGCACAACCTAAAATGGATTGTGCTTTTTCTATTTGAAAGGAACGAGAAAAATACTTAAGTAACCTCTGAGTCAGAAAGTTCGCGTAGAAAAGTGAATGTATAAATCCCAGTCTTGTGTCCGTCACTCCATATTAACTGAATAGCGTAACGTCCGACACGTTGAATTCCCACCAAATGTAATTTTTCCCAATATTCTTCCGATGGTAACATTCTAAGCGGGTCATTTTTTTGTTTCACCGCATCACATCGTGCACACGGACAACTTTCTCGAAGTAACCGGTATGTATGCTCACTCCGATGTCCATCTTTCCATTGAATTGCTAAACTATGCGGTAAACGTTTGATTTCGGTGGGTTGATATTCCTGCATTTGGAGTCAAACGGGATGTTAATCGGTAGCCCGTTAGAAAAGTGCGTCAATTAACATACCCGTTTGCCCTCTTTTAATATTATTAACGTGAGCTTGATAAATCCCGCAGGTTTTCTAAGCCCGATTTAGTACCCCAAGGTAGGCGCGTTTTGGAAACGCGCCTGTCCCTATGCGGAAGATTACCTAACGGCGCGTTTAGAAAACGCGCCTACCAGGTTGTGGCCCGCTAAATTGACACATAAGGGTTTCGCTGCGCTCTACCTAATTAAAGAAAATAATCTGCGTTGATTTGTGTGAAATATTCCCATTCTTCGGGGACATCTTCTTCCATAAAGATCGCTTCAACGGGACATTCCGGTTCACACACGCCACAATCTATACATTCTTCTGGATCAATGAACAGTTGATTCACCTCTTCATATTCGTCAGGGGCATCTGTCGGATGCGGATGAATGCAGTCCACCGGGCAAACATCAATACAAGCATTGTCTTTGAGGTCAATACAAGGCTCACAAATTACATAAGTCACTGTATAAATTCTCCCTTCGTCAAAATTTATACCAATTTCTCCTCATAAGGTAGGATTATCTAACTTCAATAATAATACCACATAGAAATTTGTTTGTCAAATATTATTTAAGATTTCTGTAACCTATTCATAATTTGGCTGGTATCCAATGTTTCTATGTCTTGCTGTCTTATGGAAGAAAAAAGTGTGCAGGCAGAAAGGTTGCCATTACAATACGAGTGAACACAGAATCTAAAGTAAAGTAGAATATATTTGAGAACACGCCTATTCCACAGCAACAATTGATATTTTCCAACGGTCTGCTTGTGCAAATAAGAGCTCTGGTTCCATAACAAAGGTTCGCCTTGCTTCAACTGCTAAAACACTGCCTTTAACAGCATGCAGTGTCTGAAGCGTTTGCATACCCACTGTTGGAACATCAGTACGGAAATCGTGGTTTTCCGCTGCGGCTTTTGCCACGACAATTCCTTTTCCACCCAAGTCTCCGCCTCTCTGAATCGCCGTATCTGTTCCTTCAACAGCCTCAATTGCCAGGATTATCTGATTTTTGATGACAACAGTTTGCCCGATATCGAGATTCGCTATCTGTCGCGCTGTCGCTATGCCTGTCTTTATATCGTCCCATTGTACAGCGTTCGGTTTGCGTTTTGTGAGCACGCCGGGTTCAGGTAATAAATCGGATAGAAAATGATCCTGATTTAGGATAGAGAGTCCGGCGTTTTGAAAGTGTGTGAGGACTGCTGAAACAAGTGCGGAGGGTTTTTGGTTGCGGTTCTGTGCCAAAATCTTGAGTGCGGTTGCATCAACTTGGAAGGGGCGCAATAAAATACTTGGCTCAATTTTGCCTATAATGACAAGTTCCTTTACATTTAAATCGAGAAGTTTTTGCGTAATTTTCTGAATCTGTCCCACACCGTAAGCGTAGACTTCGCAAGGTATTCCGGTAAAACGTTGCTCCTCTGTTTTCGTGATTTGGACGATAATCGGTTTGCGTCCCTGCGCGGTTGCGCATTGTGCGACAAGGGTTGGAAGTTCACCTGCTCCTGCTATAATGCCGAGTTTTTTCGCGTCATTTATTCCGTTCATGCAACTATTGTGGGCTTCCTACGATCTTCTTCAAATGCTCTTTTCCTATGTATGTCGAATTGCCTCAATTGGACTTAATTTTGCTGCTTGGCTGGCGGGATAGTATCCGAAAAATATACCGACAGCAGTGCCTGCTGCGACCGAAGTTAGCACAGATTTTATGGTAATGACTGAGGGCCATCCGAGCATGCCTTTCATGAATTTATCAACTGCCCATGCAAAACCTTGTCCAACTAACGCTCCTAATGCGATACCGAGCACACTTCCGATCAGACACAAAAGGATTGATTCAGTCAAAAATTGGAATCGAATTTGGTAATTTTTCGCGCCTACAGCTTTCCGCAGCCCAATCTCCGGTATCCGTTCTGTTACCGAAACGAGCATAATATTTAGAATACCGATGCCGCCTACAATCAACGAGACAGAAGCGATAATTACTAACACCAATTCTATAATGAAAATCGTCTTTTTCGCGCTTTCAATACCCTTCTGTGCTTGCCATGTTCTGAAAAACGTGTCGTCCCCGCCGTGGTTGCGTCTAATTACGGTTTGTACCTCTTTAACTGCTTGGTCTACCACAAGCGGACTTTTCGCACGCACCATAATATGTCCGACGTTGTCGTGTCCCCAAAACCGCGTTTGAGCAGTCGTAATCGGAATAAAGATCATATTGTCGTCACTTTTGCCTGCTTCTAAACCGGGCCCGCGGCTTTCCATAATTCCGACAACAGTAAAACGTTTGTTATTGATTCCGACCTCTTTTCCGATTGGATCCATTCCCTTGAACTGTTCTTTCCAAACTTGTGAACCGATGATACAAACTTTATTCCAGAGGTCCATGTCGGTATCAGCGAGGAATCTTCCAAGTTGCGTATGCCATTGGCGGACTCCTTGATATTCAACTGTGGTTGCGCGCATGTAGGTAGGTCGGTGTTTTCCCTCAACATCAAAGTTGATATAATAACTTCCTTCTACGGTGGCTATTTCAACGGAGGGACACTGTCGCAAAACATCGCGTAGGTCCGTCATATTTAAATAATGTGGACTTGTGTTTCGTTGCCATCGGTGATTGCGCCGGACATATCCCGGACGGTAGACACCAAACATGCTGGGTCCACCGATCTTCTCAAATTCTGACATCACGAGTTTTTCGGCACCAGCACCCAACGACATCATAGCGATTACGCCCGCAATTCCGATTGTAATCCCTAACAGGGTCAGGATTGTTCGGAGTTTACTTGCACGAAGTGCTGAAAATGCTGTGATTAGGTTCTCAAGTATTCTCATTTTTACCTAATAAATATACAACTGCAAACGCAAAAATCGCAATTGAGGTTAGAAACTCCTCCAACAAGAGGAAACATCGTTAATGTCAAACCTTACACATCGGATAAAACTAACGGATTGCATCTGCCAACGAAACGTGTTAAAATAGCAAAAGCAAATTTTCAAATCAATACATATCTTACAGTATACCACAAACCGATACAATATGCAAATTTCTTGGAGACATATCAGTTGGAAACGAATTTCACCTATATTCCGAGTGGCACGCTACTATCCTATCCAGGCGCACAAAACCCTGCGGCACATCAAGCCGAGTTGACAAAACTTGCCCGGTTTAGAAAGCAGGCATGGGTCCAATTGGATTCTGCAACAATTCAGACGCGGTACCGATTGAAGGTTGTAGAATTGCATTTCAAAACATCAGAATCAGCTGCATCTATCCAAGAAAACTTGCGAAATGTTTTTTCAAATAAAAGATCGGAAAGTGCCGAAACCTCATTTAATCAATTCTATCTGGTCGCGCAGCCACATACGGATGCGTTATTCTATGACATCACTGATTACATTGAAAGCTGTATAGCATCGGATCTTTCAGTTGCAGAGCGGCTGCGTGGTAGAACACTTCTTTACATCTATCAGTCTGAAGAAAACACTGATGACTTACTTAGCGACTCCGGTGTTAATACTTTTATGAAACGGATTTTAACGCGCTATGTAGAGACTTATGGTACAGATACCATTTTAGGTTTTGCTATTGAACTGCCGCGCTTCTTGTCTATATTCGAGGCAGATGGGGCGTCAGTACCCTGGAGTAGCACGCTACGGGAACAAATTCTTGAAGCAAACTTCCAAGATAACCGGAGAACTTCCACGAATGCCCGCGGAAGTTTCCTGCCTTTCCTTTTTTATGAAACGTATGATTCATCGGTGATTAGAAGTGTTTTCTGGCAGGAACTGACATCACAATTTGCGCTGTGTTTCCTTGGTAAGTTAAGAGATTTCTGTCATCAGCATCGCTTAAAGTTAGCGGTAACATTACCTGCAAGCGCGAGGTTATTGCAGTACGAGTTAGGAACGCTATTGGAAAAGGCGGATTGCCCAATCCTTATTGCATCGGAGGTAGATACATCAAGACGTTTTGTTGTTGCTAAGACGGTGTGTAGTCGTGCAAAATATACTGGGATTTGCCGAAAAAAGACACACACCTTTTCACAGTGTCTTAGTGATGCTACCTTCGGATTTAATCAATGGGTATCAAACAACTTCAAGGGTAGCTATTCTGATTTCTACCCACATGAATCTTTGGGACACCTGTTACAGGTTGGAGATCCAAAACGTCCAATTTTAATGTTATCACCGACACAGAGCCTCTGGATGAAACCAGATGAAAAGGAGTGGAATAACATTACAAAGGCATGGGGATGGTTGTGTCAAACAGTATGGAATATAGGTTATGATTTTGACATTGCTTCTGAAGCGCAGCTTGCTGGTGCTACAGTGGAAAAGAAGGAAGGAATGATTTGTCTGAATGGAAAGAAATATTGTCTTGTTTTGCTGCCAAGTTGTTTGTCTTTGCATGAAACGACTGTGCAACGTTTAACAGAATTCACAAAGGCAAAAGGAAGGTTTATTGTTAACGCACCTGTTCCGTATTTGCTTAATGGACGGGTTGGACTTGAACCGTATCTGCTGGAACGCCTAATTTACAAACATCGGACTACTGTATTAGATGGACCACAAGGGGAAAGGGAGGTGGATCTCAGAAAAATACTAAAAAAATGGATTACACCGACAATTTCGGTTTATATAGGACAGGAGAATCAACTAACGGAAGTAGTACAGGTACACCACAGGGAACATGAGAAATATCAAACGTTTTATCTATTCAATACTGGCGAAAAACAGATTGAAACATTGGTTGAAATAACTGGTGAGGCTGAGATGGTTGAGGAACGACTTTTGCAGACGGGGAAACATGTTCTGTTAACCTCTTGGCATGCGAATGGGAAGACGTACCTGAATTGCTCGTTTGACCCTAAACAGGGGAGACTATTAGTCGTTTCCTAATCATTAAGGATACTTATTGAAATTATAGTTGTCCATAAAAAGTAATCAAGAACTCACTATAGTAACGTGAGTTTGATAAATAGTTTAGAAGTTATACCAAATTAACGCGATCCGTCTCGGTAGGTGCGGTTTCCTAACCGCTCCAGGTCATTCGCGAAAACCTTCCAAGTATTGCTGCAAAATAAAACCTCGGCTAACGGAGTCGTGCTTAAACCCGATGCGATTAGGAAACCGCATCTACCGACGCGGTGGCTCACTAAATTGACACATAAGGGTAGGCCCATTTTAATCCTAATTACATTTTCGCTTGATTTACTTCTATGTTTTGGCTAAAATAGAGGAAATCAGATATGTCTCAGGACAAAAAATGTCAAGTTCTGCTCACATCCTCTCAATTGACCAAGGGACAACTGGAACAACAATATTGCTTGTAGATGAACAAGGGAACATCGTATCGCAAGGGTCCCAGGAGTTTGTACAACATTACCCACATCCCGGATGGGTAGAACATGACCCTGACGAAATTTGGGATGTTACACAAGCCACTATTGCAGATGTGTTGCAGCAGTCTGAGATCGAAAGTGACATTTCGGCAATCGGTATTGCCAATCAACGTGAAACCACTGTTGTATGGGATCGCAAGACAGGAAAGCCAATCTATCCTGCGATTGTCTGGCAATGCCGTCGTACGAGTGACATCTGTGCTGACCTCAACACACAAGAAGATATTGTAACACAGGTAAAAGCAAAAACCGGCCTTGTAATTGATCCTTATTTTTCAGGGACCAAGGTAGCATGGATTCTTGACAAAGTAAGTGGTGCAAGGGAGAGAGCAGAACGTGGCGAACTCGCTTTTGGGACTATTGATACATGGCTTTTGTGGAAGTTGACAAAGGGGGCAGTCCATAAAACAGATTACACAAACGCTTCGCGTACTTTGCTCTTTAATATTGGGACACTTACTTGGGATGAAACACTTTTAGAAATTTTTAATGTTCCGAAGGCAATTCTACCTGAAGTCTGTCCATCTGCGAGTTTTTTTGGAAATGCGCAAATCTCTCTTCTGCCGGATACTCCGATTGCAGGCATTGCGGGCGATCAACAATCTGCGCTGTTTGGCCAACTCTGCTGGCAACAGGGTATGGCGAAGAATACTTACGGCACCGGATGTTTTCTGATGCTAAATACCGGCATGAAAAGAGTAGAGTCAAAAGCAGGACTATTGACAACACTTGCTTGTAGTCTTGATGAAAAGCCTATGTATGCGTTGGAAGGGAGTGTCTTTATTGCTGGTGCTGCTGTGCAATGGCTTAGGGATGGGCTACAGATAATTGAGTCTGCTACTGAAACTGAGGTTATGGCTGATCGTGTGAATGATTCAGGGGGCGTTATCGTTGTGCCAGCATTTACAGGTCTTGGTGCACCTTATTGGAATGCTGAAGTGAGGGGTGCGATGTTAGGTTTAACGCGAGGGACAACTCGCGAACATATTGTCCGTGCCACATTGGAATCAATTGCCTATCAATCCGCAGATATGGTTGATGCGATGTTAGGTGATTCTGGGACTCCGCTTGAAAGTTTACGTGTGGATGGGGGTGCTGTCGCCAATAATTTCTTGATGCAGTTTCAAGCAGATATTTTGGGTATAGATGTAGAACGTCCTGAACAGATTGAAACGACTGGACTCGGTGCTGCTTATCTTGCGGGAATTACTGCCGGTGTTTGGAAGGATATTGACGAACTTGAGGACCGCCGAAAAATTGATCGTGTCTTTTCTCCTCAGATGAACGCTCAGCAACGAAATGAAAAACTTGCTGACTGGCGTGATGCAATTCAAAGGTTAAGCTGGAATGCAAATGGGGTGTAGTAATGCGTTTGCAGTGGAAATACTCGTTAATCATAAACTTAACGGTTGTTGCTGTTCTCGTCATTTTTTACTTTTTGAACAGTGTTCGGATGCGTAGAGAGATGCGTGAACTTCACGCTTTAGGGGCTGAGCAAAGTGATACGTTAAAGAGGCTTGCTGAGAATACCATCCTCAACGCCGTTGTTACAGAACTAACTATCTCACAAGCATTTAATGTTGAAAATATTAATCAGACTCTTCTTAATCTTAAACAGTTCCCTGATATGAAGGATGTTCTAAATGTGCAGGTTACTTTAGGAAATACGCGTGTACGTTCAAGTTTATTTACACAAGACGAGGCAACTGTTTTTTTCTTAGGAGAAGACGATATTCATCAGATTAAAACATACGGGGCAAAAATTGATACAATGGAAGGACAAGATGCAACAGCCGTCATTGTTAGGTATACTATCCCACCAAAGAAGTTGGTACCTCTACATCTGGAACCTCAACCCTCGCGGAGTGTTGAAGAAATTCCACCTGAAGCACTTGAAGCTTTGCAAAAGCTTGTGCCCAAGGGAATGGATTTATCCCCAGATACACCAGTCTTAATTGAGGGAGTAACACCTGAGCTCTTTTCTCAATTAGCACTTCTTAACCATGGAAAATTTCATATTGATTTGTATCGGATGTTTGTATCGAATAATATCGATCTGTCTCCAGATGCGACGGTAGCAATAGATGAAGAAAACAACCGATGGCAAATCACAGATACAGAAACCGGACGTGTTTATAATTTATGGTTGGAGGGAAATAATTTCTGGATTCACATGGCACATGCTAACAGTGGTTATATCCGAGTGCTGTTTGATGTGCCATATATTGCGAAATCTATCCGCTCATCTCAGTTAATGCATACGATTTTTATTGTGATTGTTGGCGTGTTACTTGTTGTGTTGATTAATTTGATGACGAACCATTTAATTATTAAACCTCTTGCCCGCATGACTGACATTATCCAAAAAGCTGAATCCGGTAATTTTTCATCTTTCTTACACCAAAGTTATGCCTCGGATGAGATCAGCAAAGCGACCCGTAATTTAGTTCGGATGTTTATCCAATTGAAAACATCACATTCAAGAAAAATCGCTGCGCTTGGGCAGTTTGCTGCTGGTGTTGCACACGAAATTCGTAATCCTTTGAATTCAATTGGAATGACAGCACAACATTTAAAATCAATTTTCTCTCAATCCAAAGTGAGTCCTGAAGATATTGAAGAAGCCAAAGAATTTTTAGATATTGTTGACGAAAAGATTCAGGAACTAAAACAGACATCAGAACAATTTTTAACACTTAACCGCCCGCAGAAACTTAAGTTAGCAACGGTAAATTTGAACGTTCTCTTGGATTCTGTTTTATCTGAATTTGCGCTCGTTACAGAAGAAGCTGGAGTTCAAATTATTCGGAATTTCGATCCAGAACTTCCAGATATGGAGTTAGATGAGATGCTAATGCGCCAAACGATTTTCAATTTTGTGCAAAATAGTGTCCAGGCAATGCCTAAGGGTGGGAGTATCTACCTAACGACAACTTTAGAAGAGATAGGTGGTGTTTCTAACGGTGTGCTTGAAATTCGCGACACCGGTATTGGCATTCCAGAAGAGAACCATGAACGGATTTACGATGCCTATTTCACCACAAAAGAAGCAGATGGAGGTGCCGGTTTAGGGCTTGCAATTTCACACCAAGTTATCACTGCACATCAAGGCAAGGTTGAAGTGAAAAGCAAAATTGGTATGGGAACAGCATTTAAAATTAGTTTTCCTGTCAAAAACATAGAAAAAAAATAAAGGTTGGAGATTTTAAGATGCCATCAATATTGATTGTAGAAGACGACTCAGAACAACGCCTCCAATATCAACGTATCTTACAACGGGATGGATACGATGTTGAAACGGCTGAAAATAGCATATCGGCACTTGAAAAAATTAAGGAACAGATGTTCGATGTCGTCATCAGCGACATGCGGATGTCTTCGCGGTTTGAGGGGCTCGAACTACTCCGAGAAATAAAAAAGATCGATCCCGCATTACCGGTTTTGATTATTACGGCATTTGCTGAACTCAATGACGCTGTTAACCTTGTTGCGCATGAAGGGGCATTTTACTACCTTGAAAAACCAATTCAGATTGATGTGCTTAAGCGAGAGGTTAATCGTGCATTGCAAAGTCGTGGTGCTTTAACTGAAGGTGAACCGGATTCAGAAGGCACGTCCCCAGATATCGCAGTAGATTATATCGTGGGCGAAAGTGAGAAAATGCAACAGCTTTTTAAAAATATGTCCAGAGTCATTCATCGCGGGGTCAGACAGGTTCTGATCACAGGTGAAACAGGTAGCGGAAAAAGCCTTGTTGCGCGTGCTCTCCATGAATACGGAAACCGCAAAGACAAACCTTTCGTCTCAATAAATTGCGGTGCCATTGCAGAAACCTTAATTGAGAGCGAACTGTTTGGTCATGAAAAGGGGGCATTTACAGATGCTGTCCAACAGAAAAAAGGCATTTTTGAAGTTGCTGATACTGGCACCCTCTTTCTTGATGAAATTGGGGATATTTCTGTCCAGACGCAAAGCACACTTCTGCATGTCTTAGAAAAACATGAAATACGAAGGATTGGTGGTAGCGAGAATATACAAGTTGATGTGTGTGTGATTGCCGCGACTAACAAAAATCTGGTTGAGGCTGTGAAAGATGGCACTTTTCGCTCTGACCTTTACTTCCGCTTGAACGTTATTCCGCTCCATCTGTCCCCGCTCCGTGAACGTATAGAAGATATTCCATTATTGGCGAACTTTTTGATTCAAAAGTTTAACGATGAATACGTGGATGCAGTACCGAAACAGGTTACGCAACGTGCTATGTCTGCGCTTTGCCGTTATGATTGGCCCGGAAACGTGCGACAACTGGAAAACTATCTGCATCGTATCTTTGTTTTGTCCGAAAACACTTCTATTGATTTAGATGAACTGCCGCCTGAAATTTTAGATACCTCCCTACCATCTACAGATTTTGAGATTGACATCCCTGAAAGTGGTGTGGCATTGGATGAGATTATTAAGGAATATGTGTGTGCAGCTTTGGCAAAAACGAATGGCACACAAACCAAAGCGGCGGAGTTATTAGGTATTTCCCGTCGTCAGCTTCAGCATAGAATGCAAAGTTATGGACTGCAGAGCCAAGATTTTAGGGAAGATGAATAGACTGAGATTATCGGAATTTAATATGAGAAAACAAATTAGTGTGTATAATTTATTGGACTTACGCATTCCATCTTGATAAGGGGGTAAGGGTTAAAAGTCCTTATTTTGGTGTTTTTAACTCCCTAAGTTCCCTTATCAGGTGGACTTTAGGAAAAAATGCGTAAGTCCTGATCATGTAACATGTCATATACGCAGACTAAAAGCATATTCGGGCAGTGAAATATACGATTACAACCTTATTTTTCATCATTCATTTTGTCGGGAACTACCACAAAGACATTTTCACCAGCATGATCACTAATCCAATCTAACGAATAATCCTGCCCCGAATGCTTCGTCAAGCGCGTGATCTGGCCAGTTGCTATATGATACTTATAGATATTATAGCGGTGTTTCGTGCGGCCTAACGGTTTACCCAACTTTATCTTAGCCGCACTGATAACCACCGATTTGCCGTTATCCATCCAATCGATGCCTGCATATTTCCAGTTCTTTGGTATTTTCAACTGCTGAGTCTGTTTTTTGTCGAGATCATAAATAAAATAACGATAAGCATGTGGAACAAAGTGTCCAACGCCTTTTATTTTCGCGAACTTATTCTCACTCTGAACATACAGTATCCGTTTACCATCTGACGACCATTTCGGATACATTCGGTTAATATTCGACTGCCCATTCGGTAGAGGTGGTATAAGTTCGCGTGGATTTTGACCGTCAGCCTCCATAATCCAGATATTGCTTCCACTCTTTCCCACGACATGACGGTTTGAAAACGCAATTTGTCTGCCGTTTGGTGACCAAACAGGATTGTTCGCACCAAGAACCGCGATTTTTTTAATTTTTCCAATCTCAATATCCATCACACAGATGCTGTATTTGCCTACTTCCCACGGAGTTTTTGACAAAACTGATTTTGAGTTGTTTGTTGTCTCAAATCTTGTAAATAGGATTGACTTCCCATCCGGTGAAAATGAAGGATGTTTATCACTCCCATCATGTGGTTCTGTGAGTTGTCGGATATTTGTGCCATCCGCATTCATCAGGAAAAGATGAAGGCTTTTTGAATCCACTGGATTTATCCATCTTTCAAACACTAACTGTTTGCCATCTGGCGCCCAGCTTGCAGTACCAGGTTTCAGTTTATCGGTCAGTAGCCTAACATTGCTGCCATCATCGTCCATAACGAAGATACCTTTGACGTCCCCGCGTATTGATTTAAAAACAATTTTGGCACTCGCAAAATTAGTAAAAAAGAGTAGCATGAAGCAGAGAAAACTTACAATGAGTTGACGCATGGCTGAACTCCTTATTTATGGAAGGAAAATTATACCCCTCCGCAACTATTCCTTATAGATTTTTTATTAAATGCAACGCAAATTCCGTGCCAACACTAACAGTGTGGAATTATCACAATTTCTGTTTGCTATAGAGGGTTCTCTTGTTCAAATTGTGAACACTACTGCACGTAATTGGACACTTAAATCAATGCTGCACGTAATTGGACACTTAATCAAGATACAAAAAAGGGTTTGACACTTCTCGTCCTACCTTAGAAAGTAATGAAGTCAATGAAATAGATGGATTGAATAAGTTTGTGAAAGAAGTAAACAATCTTATGGAGACCTCAGTTCTGACGAGAGTGTGTCTTTAGAGGATGCTGAAGTTCGTGTTTGCGAAACATTTCGTTCTTTGGCGCAATGTTTTTAGAGATGTGTGTCTCTCAACAGGCTGGTGAGAAAGTGAGTGAACCTGTTTCTTGTCCAGAGTGCCACACCGCTTGTTCTGCGTTGCGTCTACAGCAAAAGGATTTTTCAACGCTTTGTGGTGAAATAGGTATTTGTCGTTGGGTGTATCAATGTGAGCAAGGGCATCGGTCTGCACCGTGGGATTTAGAGCAGGAGTTATTGGATAGATACACGCGTCGTGTGGCAGAGATGATGTGTCGTTTGGCGATACAGCTTGATTTTAGAGAAGCGGCAGATGAGTTATTACGTCAGAGTATAGAAGCGAGCCACACAACGCTGCATCAAAAAGTGAGTGAGTGGTCAGCAGATTTGGATGTCCCCGAATAAGTAGCCCCACAGAAACTTGAAGACAATCAGCGTTGGCCCGTGAGTTGTGATGGATGCCACACCAACTTTCCTGATGGTTGGAAAGAGGTAAAAGTCGGTTGTGTTTATAGAGATTATCCACAACTGGGTTCGGCACCGAGTGCCAGAACAGAAAGTATTCGTTATGTTACGGAGCGTGAGAATGCGAAACAGTTTGGTCTGAAGTTATTTGCGTTAGCAACGCAAAGTGGCATTGGGCAGCTTGACACTTATAACCAAAACTTTACACACCTAAAACTAAATAACCCTATTGACACACCCCGGCATCTATGCTATAATAAGATATTCATAAAAATTGAAATCGGGGTAACACCCCGCACAGAAGGAGCCAAGACATACTAATGGCAGATATTATTAAAGGTGCTGTTCTCGGTTATGGGGCGGCATTCAATATGGGTAAAGCACACGCAAATATGATGCAGGGCACAGAAGGCATCACATGTGTTGCAGTGTGCGACATTGATCCAGAGCGAACAAAGGCAGCGAAACAGGATTTTCCCGACGTCCGAACTTATAATGCCGTTGAAGACCTCGTAGCAGACGAGGATATTGATCTCATCGCGAACGTACTTCCACATAGCCTACACTGCGGGCCGACCGTCGCAGCCCACAATGCTGGTAAACATGTTGTCGTTGAAAAACCGATGTGTGTTACAATTGCGGAAGCAACCGAAATGATTACCGCGGCAAAAGAAAATGATGTGATGCTATCAATTCACCACAACCGCAGATGGGATGCCGATTTTTGGACGCTACGCGAGATTGTTCATTCCGGTGTCATTGGGAAGGTCTATTGTGCTGAAATGTGGAGCGGTGGTTACGGTAGACCGAACCCGAATTGGTGGCGCAGCGTTAAAGCCATCTCAGGCGGTCAATTCTACGACTGGGGTGCACACTTCCTTGACTGGCTACTTAACATTCTTGAAGCACCAATGATTAACGTCACTGGCTTCTTTCAACCGAACCTCGTTTGGAAAGACATTACCAACGAAGACCACGTGCAAGCGGTAATTCGATTTGCAGAGGGTGAATTTGTTGCGGATGGTGCGTCAGCAAACATCCAGATGTCTAACATTGCGAAGGTCGGTGGACCTAAATGGAAAATGCTCGGTTCACACGGATCTATTGTTTCTGAAGGTGGACAGTATCATGTCTTATCCGAAGTAGAAGGGCATCCCAAAGAACAGAAAGTAGGTCATCACGGAAGACCTGGGCCGAGATATTATGAAAATATCGTTGCACATATAAACGATGGCACGCCATTGCTTGTGACGCCTGAGTCCGCCCGCCGCGTTATTGCTGTCATGGATTTGGCGGAAAAATCATCAAAGACACATCAGTCTGAGACAGTGCCTTACGAGTTTGAATAGATATTAGACGACAAACTCCATCATCAAGAGCGGAGCAATGCTTCGCTCTTACGACTTTCCCAACCATACTCCGTCTATGAAAGCGATTGTTTTTGAAAAAATCCAGCAGTTAAGCGTCCAGGATAAACCTATCCCTACACTCAATGATGGGGATGTGCTTATCCAGATGGAATTGTGCGGCATCTGCGCGTCCGACCTCGCAGCACTCCGTGGCGATGTATCAGACTATGCACCGCCTGTTGTGATGGGACATGAACTTGCAGGCGTAATCGTCCAGAGTCGGCACCCGGACGTTAAAATAGGTAAAAAGGTTACCGTCAACCCAATGCTTTCATGCGGAAAATGCATGCACTGCCAAAACGACCGGGACAAATACTGCGAGACGATCGAAGGCATTGGACACGATATTGATGGTGGTTACGCCGAATACATCCGAATGCCGAAACACGGTGTAGACACAGGCAAACTGATCCAAGTGCCAGGGACGATCCCCCCAGAAGAACTACTTTTCCTTGAACCTTTAGGCTGCTGCTTAAATGCAATGCAGGAAACCATTTTCCAAAACACTGTTGCCATTCTTGGTGCGGGCACCATCGGGTTGCTGTTCACCCAATTAACGAAACGAGCAGGCTTAGCAACATACATCTTTGACCCTCTACCTCACCGTAGAGCTATTGCAGAAACCGTCGGTGCCGATGCCACTTTTGACATTTCTCTTGACGATGTTGCACATCTGCACGAAATCACCCAAGGTGGTGTTGATACCGTCATTTCCGCTACAACAAATAAGGCATCAGTGATTACGCTCGCTTCCCAGATTGTACGCAAAGGAGGATGTATCAACTTCTTCGGTCTTGCACCAGAAGGTGAAGAACTTCACATTAACTTAGAAGAATTCCACTATACCGGACACAAACTGATGGCATCGTGGGCATTTTCCCGTGAAAGCCTTGAAGAATCCCGCCAACTTTTGCTTGAAAAAGCAATCAATTTCAAACCCTTGCTAACCGATCGGTTTCCTATCGCACGAGGTTTGGAAGCTTTTGATAATGCTATCGCGCAACGCGGTATCAAAACAGCGTTACATCCCTAAGATAGAAGCTATATTTCACCACTTCGGATATTCAAAACGTATCAGATTTACGCAATTTGCTAATTTTCAGGTGTTACAACGTTTGTAGTAACGTGAGATCGGGATAAGCAATTTGGGAAACGGTAGGTTCTTTTTCCAAACCGCTCCGCGTCAAACACAAAACCTATCTCTCGTTGCTCGGATAAGCCCGGTTCGGTTGGGAAACCGAACCTACCGTAGTAATGAGAGTCCAATTCAAAGCATTGAGAACTTTATATCTCTTATACCAAATTAACGCGATTCGTCTCGGTAGGTGCAGTTTCTTAACTACGCTTGGACCAAAGAACTGTCCGCCGGGTGAGGTTTCCTCGTTTGGGCAAACAGGAAGAATCAGGTTTATTTGGTATAAGTCCTGGGGTAATGCGCTTTTGAAAAAAGAAAAGTTCCGATTCTGTAACTTTTTTTACAAAACATAGTTTATACAATAAGGAAAGTTATTGAACTTACCAAATAAGCAATTTGTAAGCTGTTTTTTTAGAAAATAAGGAGAATCAGATTTCGGAGTGGTTTGTAACTCTGAAACTCGTTATATGAAAAGTATGGTCATCGGTGCGCATGTTTCTACTTCTGGTGGAATACACAATTCAATTAAAAATGGTGATGCCCTCCAATGTGACGCAATTCAAATTTTTCTCGCGAACCCAAACCGTTGGGAATCAAAACCGCCTACTATTGATGTCGTTGAGAAATTTTGTGCAGCATGGGAAGACTCCCCAATTCGAGACGTGATTGCTCACGATATTCATCTTAGTAATCTGGCTTCACCGAAACAGGAGGTGTTAGATAAATCACGCGTACAGTTTAAACAGATGATGGAACTTTCACAGCAGACAGGAATTCACTATATCGTTACACATCTCGGTGCACACCTTGGTGAGGGGGAAGAGTTCGGGTTGAAGATGTTAAGCGATAGTTTTGATCTACTATTTGAGACAGCAGAGGCACCGGATGTTATGGTTCTGCTTGAAACAACCGCAGGACAAGGTACAAACCTTGGTTATTGTTTTGAACATTTACGGGATGTAATCGGTATGTCGAAATATCCGGATCGGTTCAGGGTTTGCCTTGATACATGTCACGTTTTTGCCGCTGGCTACGATATACGAACCGAAGAAGATTGTGATACGACATTTAATAAATTTGACGAAATTATCGGTTTAGAACGGCTAAAGGCATTTCATATTAACGACGCGAAATCGGAGTATCAGAGCCGCGTAGATAGACATGAACATATCGGCGAAGGAAATATCGGCATAACGGCATTTGCATATATCCTTAACGATTCACGATTTGCTGAAACGCCACTTATTATTGAAACACCGAACATGAACACTATGCACGGGAAAAACCTTAAAACCTTACGCGGTTTAATAAAAGATAATTAAAAACTTTTAGACTCAATTTTAGGTAGGCTACATAGCGAAATTTAAAGGTAAAAATGCATATCGGGCCGTGGGAGGTAGCGTTTCTTATTCTCCTACTTTTGGGAATAATTCTTGTATCTCGGATAGTCACCCATTTACAGACGAAACGTGTCTGTCCTGATTGTGGGTTAGCAATGCACACAAACTTATCAACTTGTCCTTCATGCGGACGTAATTTGTCGTTAAAGAGTAAAGGAGAGTAAGCAGAATAGCGTTTACAGATCATCTCATAAATCACTTGTCCGGCGAGGTCCCTGTGCCTCGCATGTCTCATAAATGAAACAACGGACGAGCCCAGGGATCCGCCCGGACGATAAAGTTGGATTCTCTAAAGGAAACCGTGTTTAACGATTTATGAAATAGACTGTAGTGAGTCCCTACTATGTAAAGAAATTGTCAGTTAGAAGTATGATTATAAATATGTACGTCTGTTTTGCGAACAGACGCAGACTCAAACAAAAGGAGAAACCGTCATGGCAAAAATCAAATTAGGAATCCAAGAAACGTCTTGCCAGCACCCTGCTAATGCTAAAACATTCGCTGATACACTCATAGGATTTAAAAACATTAATTGTTTGAAATTTCTCACCACATTTCTTATCTTACTTTTCACCGTAATCGGATGTTCCGAAACACCTTATACCGGTCCTATACTTACTGTGGATAATGTAGGCAGGTATCTCGGTTCAACAGGTGAAGATAAAATCTGCCTACAAGATGGATTTGATACGATTTGTCTGAAATATACACAAGTGGAGGCTGGCATTCAGGGCGATCGTGCGGCCTTTATTGAGGTCCATCCAACAAGCGTAGCCTACATCTTCCATTTTGAAGGTATTCCAATTTTGCTGGCTGAAAAAGCAATGGACACCACGCAAATTGTACAAGAGTTGGTAGGTTCCAAGAGAGTTCAGCAGACGGATAATGCTAACGACATTAGCGAAGGTTGGACTCTCCAAATATACTATCCGCCGTCATTTCCAGAAGCAAATCGTGGCAGAACACTTCGAACCAGCGGACTTGACATCAGGATTGCAGAAGGAATGAAACTAAGAATTTCTTCATGGGAAGAACTTGAAATAGAAAGTTTTACACAAATCAACGCAGCCGATGGCACCCGTGGTGTGCAATTTTCTATTGACACAAAGAATTCCGAGATAACAATTCATGTGGATGGCTTAATCCCCGGTTATACAGCAAAGTTTTATGTTAATGCCAATGATGTAGTCGCTGATGAGGACAGGAGTCTTTTCCAATTGGAACCTTTACCGTAGATATTACAAGGAGTGGTATCATGCAGAAAACCAATTCTTTACCGCTACAATCAATCTATACTATACTAATTATATTTGCCTGCGTAACCGGATGTTCCGACGCGCCTTATATTGGTTCTACAAATTCAATGCTAACACCTGGCGACATAGATAAATATCTTGTTTCCCCTAATGGTGAAATCCTATGTCTTCGTAGTGGGGACGATTCAATTTGCCTTACACTTTATCCAAAAGGAAAAGATCTCACCTCGCCGATAATCCACATTTATCCGTCACGTATCAGGTACGTTTTCTCTTATGAAGGGAAGACTATCTTGCAAGCAGAAAAAATAAGGGATAACATAGACATAATAACAAGTGTCCCACCAAGAGACGGTGGACCGGTGTCGATTATTGACACTTCTGGTGATGGTGGCACCCCTAACACGGGAGGAAACCCACCTAATACAGGTGGTGGCACCCCTAACACGGGGGGAAACCCACCTAACACGGGTGGTGGCACCCCTAATACAGGTGGTGGCACCCCTAATACAGGTGGAAACCCGCCTAATACGGGAGGCAACCCACCTAATACGGGAGGCAACCCACCTACGAGTGGTAATCCACCTACAAGTGGCAACCCACCTACGAGTGGTAATCCACCCACAAGTGGCAACCCACCTACGAGTGGTAATCCACCCACAAGCGGAAACCCGCCTACGAGTGGCAATCCGCCTACGAGTGGCAATCCCCCTAATAATGACGATAGTCCTCCTAATAATGTTATTTCACATTACGTTTTTAGCAATCCCCCAAATAACTTGCGTGGAGACGAATGGATAGTATGGATATACTATCCGGATGACTATAGGGGACCGCGTGGTTTACCAAATTCCGAAGAGGGATACGGGTTTACTATTGCCGTAAATGGTGGTGAAACAACAGAGTTCGCACAAGTTACTGGAGGCGAACGTGGATCCGGCGTTAGGCTTGTCATTAGAACATATCAGCCAGAAACATATATCACCGTAACATGGAGTCCACCCTATACTGATCGTTCCGCAACATTCACCCTTAAGAGTGATATTAACATAGCAGATTATGACTATTCATCTGGCCAACTAAGATAGATAGGCGGTAATAAAACAAATACCTCATGAGAGGATCAACACTGGTCTATTAGGCATGGACACAGCAAGAATTCAGGTCAAAGCAGGTAACGGAGGCAACGGGTGCATCAGTTTTCGCCGTGAGAAATACGTGCCTCGTGGTGGTCCCGATGGCGGTGATGGGGGCAATGGTGGTAACGTTATCCTTGTCGCAACACTTGGGATGAGTACCCTGATTGATTTGCGCCATAATCCTCGTCAGGTCGCAGAAAACGGTGGTCACGGTGCTGGCAAGCAACGCGACGGCGCAGATGGTGTTGACCGTATCATAAAAGTCCCTGTTGGAACAATTGTTAGAGATTATGCTATAGAAGAAATGCTCGCTGATCTGACAGAACCCGATCAGGCCGTTGTCGTCGCACGCGGCGGTATCGGTGGCAAAGGCAATTCTCGCTTTAAAAGCAGCACCTTTCAGGTGCCGCGCGTCGCAGAAAAAGGTGAACCCGGTGAAGAACGCGAGATCAGCCTTGAAATCAAACTCATTGCAGATGTTGGGTTAGTCGGTTATCCAAATGCTGGCAAATCTACCCTGTTGGCCCGCGCTTCTGCTGCTACCCCTAAAATTGCTCCCTATCCATTCACAACCCTTATCCCAAACTTAGGGGTCGTTCGCATTGATCAAGAGCAGAATTTTGTGCTTGCAGATATTCCCGGACTAATAGAGGGCGCGCATAAAGGTGCAGGTTTAGGACACCAATTTTTGCGGCATATTGAACGTACTAAGATGCTTATTCATGTTATTGACCTGAGTGCAACTGATGGTAGAGACCCTATTAAAGACTATGAGCAGCTGAACCTTGAACTCGGGCACTACAATCATAAGTTGACGGATCTGCCCCAAATCATCGCACTCAATAAGGTTGATATGCCAGAAGCCGTGACAAATTTAGCACGCGTGCAAGAATTTTTCGGCAAACGAAAAGTTTTTCCTATTTCTGCTGTTACGGGTGAAGGCGTAAACGCTTTGATGCAACAGGCTTACCGTTCCTTACAATATCTTGAAGCAAAAGCACGGGAACAAGCTGAAACTACTATTACATTTGAGCATGAACTTCCGCCTGAACCACGAACACGGTTTGAACTCCATAAAACTGATAACGGATTTGTCGTTGCTGGTGACGAACCCAAACGTGCTGTTGTTATGACCGATATGGAAAACGAACAAGCGTTGATGCTACTGTTTCGGAAGTTAAAAAAGATGGGCGTAGTAAACGCGCTTACCCGTTCTGGCGTCAAAGAGGGTGATACAATTCAGATTGATGAGTTTGAGTTCACCTATAGTCCAAAAATGATTAAATGAAGTGACACGGAATGGAAAAATCCGGTGAGATTTTCACGCAGACACGGTCGCACCGCCACGTCAACGGTATGGAGCAACATAAGCAGGTTCAAGATCGAGAATGTTTATCTAATGTCCAACGCATTGTCGTAAAAGTTGGTAGTAGTACTATTTCAGACAACCTACGCATCAATGAAGCCGCACTTGATGGCCTTGTCCACGATTTAGCGACTGTCAAACAGAATGGAGTAGAGGTTATTCTTGTTACATCGGGAGCAATTGCGGCAGGGTGGCCCTACCTCGGTCTCAGTACAAAACCGCAGACTTTGCCCGAGCTGCAAGCATCCGCTGCTGTCGGACAGATTCGATTGATGGCTGCCTACGAAGAACGTTTCCGTCATTACAAGCAAGTGTGCAGCACGCATTTGCTCACACAAGATGATTTCTCTGACAGAAAACGTTACACCCGTATGAACGATGCCTTGCAGGCACTACTTCAACTTGATGCTATTCCTATTGTCAATGAAAACGACAGCGTCGCAGTAGACGAAATTAAGGTTGGTGATAACGATACACTTTCAGCTTATGTAACTAACCTTGTCCAAGCCGATCTCCTCGTTATTCTTTCCGATCAACAAGGATTTTTCACAGAAGATCCGAGGCAGAATCCTGACTCTGAATTAATTCACACCGTGAACGTTATTTCGGAGGAAATGTGGAAAGCCGCGGGGCAAGCTGGCACAACCAGTGGCACTGGCGGGATGGTCACAAAATTACGTGCTGCAGAAATTGTTACCGCTTCTGGTGAGATGGTTGTTATTGCCTATGGACGAGAACCCCTAATCGTTACGCGTCTCCTTAAAGGGGAACTGCTTGGCACACTTTTCCTTCCCAATACCCGTATTTCCGGACGTAAACGCTGGATCGCCTATTCACGCCCACCTAAAGGTTACCTTGTCGTAGACAATGGCGCGCGAGACGCGCTTGTGCAAGGTGGAAAAAGCTTGTTGCCAGCGGGTGTTCGGCGCATAGAAGGACACTTTAATTATAGTGATACGGTTTCATGCTTCACTGAAAACGGAACCGAATTTGCTCGAGGCTTGATAAACTATAACTCCACAGAAGTTTCAAAACTCGCTGGCAAGCAAACGCAGGACATAGAAAAAATTCTCGGTTACCACGATTACGATGAAATCATACATCGGGATAACCTTGTCCTGCTTAACTGAATTAAACGCGTTTACATAATTGTACTATAGTTTGGACAGTTTCATCCGTTAGGACTTCCAAACAGATGTCCATTATGATTTGTAAACACGATTGTGTCTCTAATTCTGTCCGAAATCACTGTCCTTTAGACACTATTTTTGAAGTTATCGTCCAAATATGTC
>JAJDWA010000054.1 GCA_022825825.1 Candidatus Poribacteria bacterium | reverse complement strand
GATTTCCTGGTTGGCGGTTTTTCTAACCGCGCCTTTCTTTGTGTTTATGTGGGCAAACCGGGGGTTTTACAAACCGCCCCTACCAGGGATGTGGACCGCTAAGTTAACACATAAGGGTGCTTTTTGTGTAAAGAACGATAGAAAAGTGTAAAATGATGTTTTGTTAGCACTATATGATAAGAGGATGTGAACAAGACAGCTATGAATGTAATAGATTTTAGCGATATTTAAAACAAAATGGGCATGATAGTAGGACTACCATGCCCATTATTGTATGTTAAAATGTTAAACTTTGTCAATCGACGTGGTGATCTGTTCAGTTGTAGGAAATTGTCGTGTCTCTAATTTGGAGTAGAGCAATTCATCATTTAGGTATACTTCAAAAGCACCACCACTACTTTCAACAAGTTTCACTTCTTTAACCTGACCACTATATTGTTTTTTTAAGGCTTTTGCCAAACTGGCAGCCCGTGGTTTGTAGTTTCAAGACGTGCAGTACTCAATTCTAATGTCCATTTAGTATATCCTCCTAATTTGAAAGGAATTCTGATTAATTTTACCAAAATTTTTTGGAAATTGCAAGTTTTTTCGTCATCGGAATAAACGTGACATTTTTTATTGCGTGTGGTATACTTAACTTAAATTACAGCAATTGTTGGAAATTTTAACCCAAGTTAATAATGGAGGCACAAACCATGAAACGCTTGTTACACACTTTCGTGTGGGTATCCTCTGTTCTGCTTTTGCTCAGTTTTTCGCTACCAACAGCATTTGGACAGGGAGATAAGGAAGAAGATTTGATTGGGCACTGGACGTTTGAAAAGGGGGATGAACTAAAAGACCTTACAGGTCATTTTGGTGATATTGAACTCAAGGGCGCCGAAGTCAAAGATGGCCAATTGCACATCGGTAAAAATAAATGGGCATTGACTACAGGATACAAAGGTCCGGAGATTGGCCCCAATAAAACATTAATAACGTGGATATATTTGGACGACCTTAACGTAACACACGGGGCAACTTTGGCTGTAAATCAAAGTAGTTCTGACAAATTTGATGCTATTGTCTACGCCGAGAAGCATGCGAAGCATTGGATGGCTGGTAGCAGTCACTTTAGACGAACCCAGGATGCAGCTCATGGGTCAGCGGAAAAGGAAACGGGTAAACTCATTCAATTGGCAGTTTCTTATGAAGACGATGGCGGTAACGCAAAGATAATGATATACCGCAATGGCGAGGTAATCGGCGACTATACGAAAGGGCCAATTAAAACTTGGGCAGCAGGTGATGTAGAAGCACTTTTCGGTCCCCGTGCACTTATCGGAGGAACGGCTTACGGTTGGGTAGTCGCCCGTGTTGAAGACGCCAGAATCTATAACACTGTTCTGAGCGAAGAAGAGGTTAACAATTTGGAAGCGGATACGCTTGACGTAGAAGCACGTGGTAAGCTTACTACGACATGGGGTGCTGTAAAAAATAATAAGTAGACAGTACTTGTAAACGCGCCATTAACTTTTAAGGATATTCTGAATTTGAACAACATCTATATACTTGACTCAGGCACAGAACTGTTTGTTGATGATGCGTTGATCGCCTCTAAGCGCGGAGTCAAACGCACACTGCATCCATGTATAAAGCATGAAGTCCCTGTGCTTGAACCTGACCTGAACAATCCTTGGGAACACGGCGGACCAGACCAGTCAAGACGTGTGCATCTTTACGGCACTACGATGTTCGATAAAGCGTACGGCAAATACCGTATGTGGTATATGTGTCGCATGGGACCACATTGGCGGTTTAAGGCAAACGAGATTCCTGGACTTTACGTTCCACGGCCAGATAGAAATCCATCAACGTATAGAAGAAAAACACATGATTCTTATGGACGAAAATTTGTTGAGAACGATCGCGGTGATCTCACCTGTTACGCAGAAAGTGATGATGGACTGACATGGGCAAAACCGAATCTCGGTCTTTTCGAATTCAACGGGGATCCAAATAATAATATCGTATGGGACCTGCACGGTGCTTGCGTCTTCCGTGATGATGATGAATCGAATCCGCAGAGACGGTATAAGATGATCGGTTTTTGCAGGCGGTATCGCAATGTGTTCCTGCTTACATCACCTGATGGTATCCGATGGGACGACTCAGACTATTTAGAACCTGTTGCAGAACGGAACAACGAAGGTGCATTTAATGTTATCTATGATAACAAGACCTCTCTGTTTCGTGCTTATGCGCTGATACGGGGTAACGACAAAGATGCGCGCCGTATGATAGCATATACCGAAAGTCCACGATTAGAAGGTCCGTGGAAATCGCTTGAACCGATGTTCGGCGCAACAGATCAGGATGATGAAGTTGGTGCAGAGCGATATGGTGCGGATCGTGCAGAAATCCACAACATGTCAGGCTTTCTTTATCATAACATCTATATCGGCATTGCTGGTGTGCTGTATGTGACGGGGCCGGGTGCCGCGGAGCATGAGATTCCCATTGATGGACCAATTGACGCGCAATTAGTCTGCAGCCGAGACGGATTTAATTGGGATTACCCCGATTCAGATCGGACGCCGATTATTCCGCGCGGTGAAAGCGGTACTTTCGATACCGGTATGATTATGGGAACTGCCACACAACCCATCATCACAGACGATGAAATTCACTGGTATTACACAGGAACGGAACACACCCACGGTGCTGCAATGAAGGATAGACATAAGGCAATCGGGCTTGCCAAATGGCGATTGGACGGATTCGTTTCTCTTGATGCTGATGCAGAGGGTGGTGTCGTTGAAACCGTCCCGTTGCAAATTCAGAACGGCACACTTGAAATCAATGCAGATGCAAGCGAAGGGCAAATTAGTGTTGAGGTATTAACCGCTGATGGACAGGTTCAATCCGGTTTTTCTATTGATGACTGCATTCCGTTGAGAGAGGATAATGTCCGACATTCGGTGCAATGGAAATCCGTGAAGTTAGCGGATGCGGCACAACCGCTGCGGCTCCGTTTTGTCCTGAACCGTGCAAGGCTCTATGCCTTCCGTATTTAGTAGGGACGAGGTGACCTCGCCCCTACGTTAGAATAACGTGAGTTTGATAAATCCCGTCCGCTTTCTAAGCCCGATTTAGGCCCTCTGGTAGATGCGTTTTGGAAACGCGCCTATTCCTGTACTGAAGATTACTAACGGCGCGTGGACAAAACGCGCCTACCAGAGGGTGTGGACCGCTAAGTTGACGCATAAGAGTCTCGCTGCGTTCTACCCATAACTGCCAACTTAAGGGATTCCAATATGAGAAACCCTCTTCAGTCCCTACGGGACTAAATATCGCATAGCCTCAATCCTCATGCCTATTCAGAAGAGTTTATAGAACAAGAAATATTGTCTTAAGTTGACAGTTATAGGTTTCGCTGGTTGATTTTAGAAGGACTTGGATACTCTGCACATAGGCGAGGTTAGGAAACCTCCAAATCAACGGTATGAATCATGGCGAATCATGTAGAATACCACACGCGTATTCTACCACGCGCATTCGTCTTTAGGCATTCCCCACCTACCGCGGAAAAACAGTGTTTATTTTATGATTTACCATATAGTCATGTTCCTGCAACATGAAGCAGTGTGTATTCAGTTTGAGTGAATTTTAACCTTTTGGCAGTCCTAAAACCACTTATTTCCCAAAATTTTGCCTTATAATTGCATTTTATGCAACCTTTCCTCCCTTAAAATACGACTATAGACTATAAGGTAATTTATTTTGGAGGATTGGCATGAAAAATGACGATGTTGATCTGATTCAGCGCATCTTGTCAGGAGATGAGTACGCTTTCACAGCGCTTGTGCAGAAGCATCAAAAGTGGGTTCACTCCCTCGCGTGGCAAGAAATCGGTGACTTCCATGCAGCGCAAGAAATTACGCAGGACACCTTTATCCATGCTTTTAACTCCCTGCCCACATTACGAGATCCCAAACGTTTTTTGGGATGGCTGCGCGTAATAGCAAAACGCCGATGTATAGAGTGGATACGAAAAAAGCCACCTGCAATGCAGTCTATAGATGCAATGCCGAAATCAGAATTGGAGCGTTTGTTCTACGTCCACTATCTTGAAGAGGAGCAGACACAAGCGTCAACAGATAAGTTACGCGAAGTCGTGGAAAATCTCCTCCAAAAACTACCAAAGTCTGAACGTTCCGTAATCGTCCTACACTATTTCAAGGGTTTGACCTGTGAAGAGGTAAGTGCGCGTTTGGACGTATCGCTAAACACCGTAAAAAGTCGGTTATATCGTGCACGTAACAGGCTGGAGAAGGAGGAGTCAATGATTCGCGAAAATTTGAGTCCGAATTTATTGAAAAGCGAACCTCGATATATTAGCATTCAAGCAACTGCGGTAACAGAGAGCGGCGAACATTTGGCAGAAGGTGGTTTCAGCCTAAACCGGACCGATGAGGTTTTCACATCTTTCGGTATTGGCACAAGAGGGCACGATGATGGCGATCCATCACCGATGTATATGTTGTTACACTATATCAACCACGGTAAGATTAACCTTTTTAGGTTTCCTATGAATATCGGAAAAAGTTGGGAACAAGCAGGTGCTTGGAAATCAAAAGCAAGAACAACTTTGGAGGAATATGAAAAGGTTGAAGTGTCGGCAGGAAAATTCCACAAATGTCTGAAACATAAAACCGTTTTCACAAATGCGGATGTCCAAGGCACCAATGCTGAGATGCGAAACACACTTGTAAACGGCACTCGATATTTATGGTTCGCTAAGGGCGTTGGACTCGTAAAGATGCGATATGAACATGCCAACGGTGTCGTAACTGAAGCCGAATTGTTAAAATACGAAGTTCCGCTTGAGGGTTCAGAATATCTCCCCGCACAAGTCGGTACGCAGTGGACATACAAATGGCAAAATAGCTATCGTGACGAAGTGGTTTTTGAGAAGTGGCATGTCATTAGGAATTTCAGTAAACCCGTCAACCTTGAAAATCCATTGAAACTTGCATCGGCAAGATATGAAGTCACAATAGATGCTGATGAGCCACGTGTCGCAGAGGTCAAATGTGTCCTAACACCGAAAATTAGCAGTAATGCCAAAAGCGGTAAAAAACATTTGATGTTATCCATGAGCCGCTTTGATACTGAATGGTTATATGATGGATATGCTCGCTATCTTCGCGATTTGACAGTTACTGATGTAAATGGAGAAATGTTGCCTATTGAAGAGATTGACAAAACACAATGGATTGTTGAAACGCAAGATGACTCACCTGTGACGTTGCACTACAAGGCGTTATTAAACCACGATAAACGGGATTGGCCTACGGGAAGAGATGAAGTGCCGTACACCCAAGAAGATTGCATCTTCTGGACCGGATATGCGCTGTTTGTTGTAGATAAGGTGAAAGATATAGAATTGCAAGTTAACGTCCCTGATAATTGGTATGTCTCAACGGCTTGGGAGCGGATTGAACCCGGAAAACATCGTTTCGTTTGCAAAGATCAGAATGACTTGATGTATGCGTATCTTGTGCTTGGTGAACACTGTGAACGGATCGCAAAATCTGGAGATGCAGAGATAGTACTTGCTATTGGTGGATGTTTTAAAGCGTCTATGGATAAGATACAAAGTGCTATTGAAGCAATTCTGCGCGCGTATACAGAGATATTTGACGATGCCCCGAAAGATAGGATGCTGTTTGTCGCTAATCCTTATGGCGCAGAAGGATATCGTAGCGGTGGTGCATCAGGACGGAGCATCACCGCCCTAATGGGAGGCGAATTAGATGAAACTAACAGAAGTTTTTGGGCAACTTTAGCGGCAGGCGTTGTTGGCTATATGTGGAATGGACAAGCTATGCATTTTGCTAAGCAGGAATATTGGTTCACCGAAGGATTCACTTCGTATTATTCAAATATTGTTTGTACTCGCCTTGGGCTTATTTCTCAAAACGATTTTCTTATAAATCTTAAACGTTCCTGGGAATCATATTTGTCTGAACAGGGGAAACTTTCTATCCGAGCGGCAGGGAAAAACAAATTTGCCAACCGCGAACTTGTGTATGACGGTGGCAGTCTCATTGCCATGGCTTTAGACTTACAAATTCGCTCCCTAACCCAAAACCGAAGTAGCTTAGACGATGTGATGAGGCAGATGTATCAAGAGTTTGATCTTACCCGAAACATGTTCACCATCAACGATGTTATCAGGATTGCCAGCCAAATTGCGGGAGAAGATTTTGAACCATTCTTTAGCAAATATGTGATAGGCACAGAGCGATTGCCCTTAGAAGAGTACCTAAAAAACGCAGGTATAGATGTTCAGATAGAATTTGGCGAAAAACTACCCAACCTAAGATATATTCTCAATGAGATGTTGTCCATTCGTTTACTCAGAAATACAAAAGAGGGAAGTCTGATTATTTTCCGATCACCCAAATATCAAGACGGTGATAAGCTCGCTAAAATTAATAGTACACCTATGAAGACGTTTAAAGACATCAGAAGGGTTGCTAAAGATTGGAAATCTGGTGATGTCGTAACGTTAACCCTTGAGCGAAAAGGTGAAGAAATTACCCTGCCAATTACATTAGGCGGCATGCCTGAAAAACCATCTCTTGAAGCAGCCAGTATTAATATTACCATTACCCAAAAACCCGACAGCACAGAAGCGCAACGTGCTATCTGGACAGAAATGTTAAGAGACAACCAGTAATTCATCTCTTACCTACCGAGCATAAAATTCATTTTATGCAACCTTTTTCCCTTAAAATCCTACTTAACGTCATGAGGCGTTAATTTTAGTTAATAATCTCAAAAAAACACACAGAAGGAGAAGTAATTATGAATTTTTCAGTTTTTAATCGACATCCTGCAATTCCTGCAAGTATTCTTGTTCTCATCAGTATTTCAGCACTTTTTGTGGCTTCGTCACACAACATTGCTGAGAAAAGTACTAGTACTCTCTCTGGTCGAGTTGTCAATATGGAAGGAGAGCCGATTTCCGGATTCCGATTAGCTATTCACCCAATTGATGTTATTGATGGTGAGATGTGGCAGGTGCCACTACCGATACATCAATTGAAAACCGATGCTGCTGGACATTTCCAAGTCAGTGATATTCTCCCCGGGCATGCGCAATTCGTAGTATCTCCTGAAACAGACGCCTTTGAAGCAGATAGTGAGATTCACTCTGTTGATGTCGCGGGCTTAAGTTTTTTGCCTATTGATGCCCCAAAGTTGAAAATATCACATCACCCGACTCGTCCGATTTTTGGGGCAAGGTTTGTTGAATCGAAAAAATTGTCATCTGTAGGTGGAATTCCGTTTTACATCAAGTCAGGATTAGACATCAAAGACATAACGATAAAAGTGCGTCCTCGAATGCGTATCCGTGGCAAAGTGCTTTTAGCGGACGGAACACCATTAGCCAACGCTGCAGTGAAGTTTAACATCAACTATCGGAGTTTTGATGGAGTTAATAGTGGAAATGGAAGTATTACACCAACGTATACTGATTCGGATGGTTACTTTGTGAAATACGTGAATTTACCCATATTTGTCAAAGTATCTGTGGCGTATAACGGAGGCATGGCAACATCCAAAACGGTCAAAATCTCAGCGGAGCAACCCCGCCATGATTTGGTTTTGCGACTGAGTGACACACCAGTTCGAAATAATATAGATCCTGTTCCGGGAGATGTCCAAATAGTGCCGCCATCCCCAACGATTCAAGGCAGGTAGAAGTTCGAACGGTACAAAATCTAAATTTTCAAAACGTGCCATCCAATATCTTTGAAAAACAATGATTATGCAAGCTATCAATACCAAGATTGCGTCTTTAATTAATAGGAAATAATGTCCACACTTTGGCTTGTTATCCAACGCGAATTTGTTTCAAATGTGCTAACATCTCGATTCATGATCGGGATTGTTGTGTGTCTGCTCTCAACTGCTGTCGCCGTATTTGTTCAGGTAGATGACTACGAAAAACGTCTTACGGGATATAATACCGCTGTCCGGGAAGCAGAGACAGAAGCACAGACATGGGAGCTCTATTCCAAAATCAAACCGAAAGCACATCGGAAGCCGAACCCGCTTGGTATCTTTAACGTCGGCACAGAGAACTTCGGCGCAAATACCGTCACCGTTGAATTGGGAAAGCCTATCTTTGAATTTAACTTTCCTATTTGGGCGGCACCGACCCAGAAGCGAGGTTCAGACAATCCGTTCCTTGCGATGTTCCTAACCGTAGATGTGATTTTCATCTTCAAATTTGTGCTGAGCGCGTTAGCGATTCTGTTTGCTTACAACACGATTTCGGGAGAAAGAGAGGATGGCACGTTAAAACTCGTCCTATCCAATGCAATACCGAGAGATACGATAGTGTTTGGGAAATATCTTGGTGGGATGTTGTCTCTATTTCCAATTGTTTTGATGAGTTTAATTGTGGCACTACTGATAGCGTTTTCTTCACCAGTTATCGCCTTTGATGGAAACGACATATTACACATTGTGGCGATATTCGGGGTTTCGCTGTTGTATGTGTCAACATGGTATCTTCTGGGACTTGTCCTATCTGTTTGGACAAGGCAAGCCGCAACAACGTTGATCCTTTCGATGTTTATTTGGGTGATCCTCACAAGTGTTCATTCAAATGTTGTGGCATTTGCAGTGGAAAAATTTCCGCCGCTTCCAGTGAAGCATGAATTTACGTTTTTCCAACCAGCTGCTGAGGTATGGGAACAATTCAGAAAAGAACGGGATGCCTATCGCAAACAGAGAGGTTACGAAGACTTGCAAAAATCGATTTCTTGGGAACCTGAAACAATTCTAAGACTGGTCAACACCAGTTCTATGTCCGGAGGCTATTTTATAGTTGAGAGTTATGAGGTCACAAACGTTAGCAAAGCAGATACCACTATCTTTCAAGAAATTTTAGGCTATCAAGAGCAGCTTCGGGTTGAAGCTGCGGATAAAGCGGAGAAAATACTCAATAAACCAGCGGAGGAACGAGAACGGAATGCGAAGTTCGCAGATGCTTTATCACGTATCTCCTTTGCAGATACATACCACTTCGCTGTTGGCACAATAGCAGGAACAGACCGACAGCGTTATAACGATTTTATTGAGAGTTCCAGAGCCTATAAACGTGAGATTGTTGCGTATTTAAAAGATAAAAAGGCGTTTTCTTCACGCGCGTGGTTTTCCAATGACAAAGGTAACGCTGAGCTGACTGATCTGCCCGTTTTCCAACATCGGCGACTCTCCATCTCTGAAAGTTTGTCGCGTGCGTCGATGGATATTTTGATTCTATTGGCATGGAATATCGTGCTATTCATGGTGGCTTATGTATCCTTTCTGCGATATGATTTGAGTTGAGAAAAGGAGTATAAATAGATGGTTTGGCACATTGCGAGGAAAGAGATATACCACAATCTCATGACGCTCCGATTTTCCTTGATGATAATCCTTCTGCCTATCTTGTTTATGGCAAATGCGTTGATATATAGTCTTGGCGGCGATGGTTACACAACACAAATCAATGCTTACAACCGCCATATAGAAGAAAATAGAGATTATATCAAAGAACAGGCGGGTAAGGGTTTGGCAGAATTAGCACTCATAGGACCTGGTGAGATTCTAAGACATCCTACCCGATTGACATTCTGTGCCGATGGGACAGATCAATTAATACCGCGTTCTGTCAGTATGCAGAATACCGGAACAGCAAGTCGAAGCGGTTATAAGGAATTTGAAGATTACGCTTGGAGAGCACCGTGGACATTAAAGTATCCTTTGCAGAACACGGGCGGTGCTGATACACAAAGAATCAAAATAGACTGGGTTTTCATCGGTATCCTGATGAGTTTCTTTGCGATTTTGTTTACTTTTGATGCCATCGCTGGGGAACGCGCGAGCGGGACACTAAGTTTGATGATGTCGAATACAGTATCACGTGGACAAGTGTTATTTGGGAAATATATAGGTGCGTTTTTGACACTTATGGTACCGCTTATGATTGGCATTTTGATGAACTTACTGGTTATCCTTATTTCAAAAAATATACCGTTTGAGTCGAGGGATTGGCTATGTATTTTAGGAATGGTGGGATTGTTCGCGTTGCACATCTCTATTTTTATCTTCCTTGGTCTATTTTTTTCAAGCCGCGTTTCAAATCCGATTACAAGTTTGGTATGGCTCTTGTTAACATGGGTCTGCTTAGCGTTTGTGTTTCCAAGTCTGCTTGGTACTTTTGTCGGCAACATAAATCCGATTCCCTCGGTTGATGAAGTGTCAATGCAGAGAGAAGCACAATTAAAGCAGCTTGGAGATGAATACCATCCTTTTGGTAGGTCAGGAGATATACCCTCTAAGTTGAGCAAAGCAGCCTCTGTTGAGGATCCCGAAGCAACGCGTCTGTGGGCAACCTACCTCACCAAAGAAATGGATACAAAAACCCGTTTTAATGATGGACATATTGATCAGCAGTTTAGGCAGGTGCAGCTTGCTCGTGACCTAACGCAGATTTCACCTATAGCGACTTTCCAATATGCAATGGAGGGATTTGCAAATACAGGTATTGTTAGTTATATGAATTTTGTTAAACAGGCGCGACGTTATCGACAAACGTTTGTTGACTTCGTTAAATCAGAGGATCAGAGCGATCCCGAAAGCCTACATATCTATCCTGTAAAAGAGGGGTTGTCTCAGAAAAAGGTAAATCCAGACGCTGTGCCGGTCTTTGAGGAGCACATATCTTACCGTAGCGTGTTGTCTCAAGTCGGTTTGCTGGTGTTGTTTAGTCTGCTGTTTTTTATTATGGCGCAGATTTCGTTTCTCAAAAGCGATATAAAAGCGTAAAACAGATGCAACTTTTCGCATAATCGTTTGTAGTAGTAAACGCGAGGTGTTCACAGTTTCGTCCTTTACAGGTTGAACAGACACATAATACCAAATTAACATGATTCATCTGTTTGCACGGGGAAGGAAACCTCGCCCCTACCGACAGTTCTTTGGTCCAAGTGCGGTTTTCTAACCGCACCATAGACATCAATTTAAGGAATATTATGTGTATTTTGGATGTGTTCAACATCAGGAATTAACGTCAAATGCGCGTTTGACATCTCTTATATTCTGTAGGAGCGAGCTTTGCTCGCGACAGAGGCCGAACGGTCGCGAGCAAAGCTCGCTCGGACAAGAAAATCTCCGCTAAATTGACGCCTATAGGTATGTCAGAATACGCGTATGGTATTCTGCATTGGTTAGGAAACCGCACCTACCAGGGAGTGTGGACATATTTTTGGATTTCACTGTAAACGTTATAAAAAGTGCATCCGAAAACAGGTATAAACGATAAACCAAAATCACAAACATAGCTAAACGCTGAATATCCATCATTGATCGGTATAACCGTCATTCTAAAAGGTGAAAAGTGTATTTAAAATTTGAAATAGAACTCAAGTTTAGAGATAAAATATATGGTGGTCTTCCAAAAGATAAAGATGTTTTAGAAAATTACGTCAAGACTAAATTTAGCAGTGAGAATACCTCACCCGCTGCCGATGATCTTGACCTTACCGAGGAGATTGAAAAACGTACCGTCGGTTTTAAACGTGACGATCGCGGAATATACATCGGAAGTTATCAAATTAAGGCGATGCTTGCACAAGCAGCATCGTTGTTAGAACTCACAATTACAAAACGTGGCAGTAAACAGACAATGCGTGAAGGGCTTATAATCAAAGGACAGGATGAAGATAACACCTTTACTGGCGAAAAAATTTACCTGCTCCCACGTATAATGGAACCTACAGGTGTGGAATCACATGCGGGTAATGTTTCAACACCACAAGGCAACAGATCGATTCTAAAAACTCTTGAATATGTATTAGAACCAACGGTAAAATTTCAACTGTGGGTGCTCAAAAACCGAATTGGTGAAGACAACCGCAGCAAAAAACTGCTCATAAAAGACATCAAAAAATGTTTTCTGTATGGGATGGAGCTTGGTCTCGGTTCGCACAGAAAGTATGAAGCGGGAAAATTTGACGTTCTTCGGTTTGAAGAATTACCTTACGAAGAATCTGAAGAAATCAATTTTGAAACTCCATTACCGAAAACCGAATAATTTGCAAGTCGCGCACAGACCAAGCCAAGCATATTCTATCCAGGGCGACAATCCATATCGGATCGGTTCTAACCCAAATCAAGTCCAAAAAGATTTTCCTCGGTGGTACCTTCGCTGGGGAAAATCTTTTTTATAAGATAGCCTATAATTTGAACAATGTTACTAACGTAAGTTTGATAGTTAGATGGAGTATAGATGTCCGTTGGGTAGCGAAGCGGAACTCATAACCGTCAATTTAGCGGTCCACACCTCTGGTAGGCGCGTTTAGAAAACGCGCCTACCAGGGGGTCCTAAATCGGTCTTAGAAAGCGGACAGGATTTATCAAACTCACGTTGTTACTAACGCTCCTACACAGATAAAAACCAACTGTAGACAACCATAGTCAACTGCCAAAAGTAGATTGGGTTACCCATAAAAAGCATGATATACTAATAGTTGGTAATCCATCGTTCACGCTAAGGGTGAAGTCCAATGCTTAAAACACTTATCCGTAGAGAACTGCTCGACAATCTGATGACATTCCGTTTCGCGGCCGCTGTCTTCATTATGTTGTTACTTGTTGTGGCGAACACCGCTGTGCTTATCAAGGATCATGAACGACGCTTAGAATCTTACAATACAGCACTCAAAAATTATCATGAGAATACACAGGAAAGAAAAACGTATACGTCAATGCCACTGGACGTTGCCCGTCCACCAAATCCGTTGAGTATCTTCAATGTGGGCTTGGACAAACGGTTGGGGAACGAAATTTGGATATATCACGGGTTAGTCCCCACGCTATGGGATGCTCGGATGCACGGCATAACGAATCCGCTGCTCAAACTTTTCGCTTCTATTGATATTGTATTTATCTTTGAGGTGGTGCTGAGTCTCATGGCATTGGTTTTCGCCTACGATGCACTTGCGGGCGAACGCGAGCGCGGCACATTGCGTCTGGTGCTAACGCATCCTGTCAGTCGGGGTCAAATTCTGCTGGCGAAATACATCAGTGCAATGACATGCTTGCTGGTCCCACTGCTGATGAGCCTAATCCTCGCGGTGATTTTGCTGACGACATCTACCAGTATATCGTTGAGTATAGGTGATTTTCTCCGTATCGCTGGCATTATTTTGAGTTCAGTTGCGTATCTGTCGGTATTTTACCTCATCGGCATGCTGATTTCAGCAGCAACCCGCAGAACTGGCACCGCACTGATGCTCGCGATGTTTGTCTGGGGATTTTGGGTGTTGGTATATCCGAATGTAATCCTTGCCGCGATCGCATCCCCCGATGCCTCTCAAGCACGCGGAGAATCCGCTAAAAATCAGATTCAACAGATATGGGAGGAATTAGACAGAGAACGAAAACAGTTCCTTACGAATGATGCTGTGCCAGGGGAAGATCCGCGTTTCGGTATTCGCATAGAATCCGGTGTCAACTATTATGAATATCCTATCATAGATTCCTCAGTCCTCAAACGGACCCTCGTCTCTGGTGCAAACATTCTGAAGCTACATGCGGAATCTGAACCGATGGTGCCGCATGCACAGGACTATTATCGCTTCCTCGGACCACAGATGATTGATGCTGCAGAACGCACATGGCTTGTCCGAAAACCTGCCCTTGAAACCATCTTTGTTCAGCCGGCGATAAGGGATCGCGTTCTATTGCGGTTCTCGCCTGTCGGCATATATGACGCTGCAACGCAAGCGTGGGCAGGCACAGACCTGTCAGGACTCAAAGATTTCTTTACGGCAGCCCGAAAGCATAGACGGGTTATGATTGATTTCTACTATGATAAAAAAGCGTTCAGGTCCCGTCAATGGTTCGCCGCAGATAAAGGCGCGGTGGCGTGGGAGAGTTTGCCTCAGTTCTCTTTTCAGAAAAGCAGTGTCCAAACAAATGCCGCGCGAGCGTTACCAGATTTACTCCTGCTGCTCATGATGAACATTCTTCTCTTTCTGTTCATATTTCTGGTTTTCATCAGGAGCGAAGTGTAGAATAGCAAGCGGCAGAATACGTAAATTAACGTGAGTTTGATGATTAGATTGAGTATAGTGGTTAGGTAGAGTACAGCGAGCCCCTTATGCGTCAACTTAGCGGTCCACACTCCTGGTAGGCGCGTTTTCTAAACGCGCCGTTAGCTAATCTTCAGCACAGGGACAGGCGCGTTTCCAAAACGCGCCTACCAGGGGGACTAAATCAGACTGAGAAAGCGTACGGGATTTATCAAACTCACGTTAAATTATGCGAACGGTCATCTGAAAGCCGACAACCACAAGGAACATAAGAAATGATATGGCATATCACAAAACGCGAACTCTACGATAATCTCATTAGTCTTCGGTTTGCGCTGGCGACATTCCTGCTGTTCGGTTTGATGCTGACCAATGCGGTTGTCCATCTCCGCGAACACCCTGAGCGGATGCAGAAATATCACGATGGTGTTACAGCAGCACAAAATGAGTTAAGAACTCGGACACATTTATATGACATTGGGGTTCAGGGCCCCGGTAGTCTTTACAAAAAGCCGTCTCTTCTCCAATTCTGTGCTGAGGGAGGTGACATCTTTTTAACAGATAGCGTTTACGGTGGATTTTTACATTGGGCAGATGGCAACTTAAGAGGCTTCTGGAGTACAATTTATCACTACGGTAATCCCGATTCAAAAAATATCCGTCCAGATACCATCAAAGTAGACTGGGGATTTGTGATTGGGTATGTCTTAAGTCTCATCGCGATTTTGTTCACTTTTGATTCAATTTCCGGCGACCGAGAACATGGTACGCTACGTTTAACATTGGCGAACGCCATCCCGCGCCATACTGTGTTGATTGGCAAATTCTTAGGTGCTTTGATCAGTATTAGTGTCCCGTTTACACTTGCGGTGTTGGCAAACCTATTGATAATATCCACGTCCAGCGACGTCCAGCTTAACACCGATGCATGGAGCCGTTTAGCAATCATTTTCTGCATCGCAATTCTGTACCTGTGTCTATTTCTTGCGTTAGGGTTATTGGTGTCATCACTTGTGCAACGGAATGCGGCAAGCCTCGTGATACTTCTATTGACGTGGGTAGTTTTTGTTGTTTTTATGCCGAGCACACTCGCGTCCGTTACAAGCGGATTTTCTAAACCGATGGGGTTCTATGAATACAGGCAACGTCTTTCTAAACTTCATGATCAACTCAAGGGTGAATACTGGACGCGCGTGCAAAACATGGATGCGTTACCAACAAAAAAAATGGAGTTATCAGGTGAGTTTGTAATGAACGACGTTGCACAGCGGGTGCGGTTAGGTCAAGAATACGTAAGTCAGCAGCATGCCCAAATTCAACTGATGCGTTCTGTCACACGCATCTCACCTGTTGCGATTGTCCAACACCTCTTTGAATCTTTTGCGGGGACAGGGTTTGAACGGCATCGGCATTTTGTGGAAAATGTACAGCATTACGAGCGTGAATACCGAGAATTCGTCTTGGATATGGATAGGTCAGATCCCGACAGTCCGCATATTATTGGCGTGCGTGAAGGTATGTCGCAAAAACCAGTGAACCCGGAATCCGTTCCGATGTTTGAAGATACACTTAGCCTTAGTCATGATTTCAACGCTGCGGCAATAGATTTGTTCCTGTTGGTGCTGTTTTTGGTGGTGCTGCTTTCAGGTGCGTATCTTGCGTTTGTCCGCATTGATGTTTAATTCAAAAATGCTAAAAACACTCATTCGCAGGGAACTGCTCAACAATTTCATGACCTTCCGTTTCGCTGCGGTCCTACTCATCACATTGTTGCTCGTTGTTGCAAACACAGTTGTGCTCATCCAAGATTACGAACAACGGTTGGAAAGTTATAACGATGCTGTCAGAACGCATTATCAGGAACTACGGGCGGCAAAAACGTATTCTACGATGGCCATACTCGTGGATCGCGCCCCGAATCCGTTGAGTATTTTCAATGTAGGATTAGATAAACGTTTGGGAAACCTCGTCGGTATCTATCACGGATTTATGCCGACGTTGTGGAATGCCGAAATGCACGGCACGGACAACCCGTTTATCGCCTTTTTTTCTTCGATCGATATTGTCTTTGTTTTTGAGGTTATCCTCAGTCTGATGGGGTTGATATTCGCTTACGATGCGATTGCGGGAGAACGTGAACGCGGTACGTTACGTCTTGTTTTAGCGCAACCTGTCCGACGTGTTCACATCTTAGTTGCCAAATATATTAGCGCGATGGCGTGTCTGTTGGTGCCACTGATATTGAGTCTGCTTTTTGCATTGCTGTTGTTAACCCGTTCGATCCCACTGTCAACTGCTGATTTTCTCCGCATCGCCGGGATTGTTTTTACGTCGTTCGCGTATCTATCCCTGTTCTACCTCATCGGGTTGCTGATTTCCGTAGCGACACGTAGAACCGGTACAGCGTTGATGCTCGCGATGTTCGTCTGGGGTTTTCTGATACTCGTGTATCCGAACCTGATTCGGGCAACCGTTAATCCAGGAGGCGACATCCAGGCACGCACGAAGATTGTTGAAAATCGGATTCAACAGATTTTAGATGAATATGAAAGAGAACGTCAAAAGTTCCTTGAAAAGGAGGGGATCGCTGGAGAAGCATCGGAATTTAGCAAGGCATTAGGGCTTCATAGTTACGCGTTTGTACATCCCGTAACCCTTATGTCCTATGTCGAAAATATAAGTCTTATTTCAGAAATCCATCCAGAATTTGAGAAGTACGTCCCGAGTGGTAAGAGATACTATGATTTCGTTGAACCACTGGCCATGCGAACGGTAGAAAAGACGTGGCACATTCGGAAGCAAGCACTTGATGAAATTTACGTTCGACAAGCCGCAACAGATAGGGTATTGTTGAAACTCTCACCCGTGGGTGTTTATGATTCAGCGACACAAGCGTGGGCAGGCACTGATTTAGAAGGGGTCCGAGATTTTTTTCACGCAGCGCGACGTTATCGAAAAGCTGTGATTGACTATCTCTACGCGAAAGAAGCGTTTTCCTCAAGAGAATGGTTTATCGCCGATAAAGCTGCTGTGGATTGGAGCACACTCCCGCAGTTCACTTTTGAGAGAAGCAATGTCGGGACGAATGCCAAGCGGGCTTTACCGGACCTTTTTCTACTGCTAATCTCTAACCTTGTGCTGTTCATGGCGATAGTGCTTATTTTTATCAAAAGCGAAGTGTAGGATGGCATTTGTCATCTTTTCTTGTGGGAGGGCTTGAAAGCCCGATTTATTACCCAAAGGTAGGCGCGTTTTGTAAACGCGCCAATGTCTGTGTTAAAGATTGCCTAACGGCGCGTTTACAAAACGCGCCTACCAGGGTTGGCAGACTGCTAAGTTGACAGTTTTGGGTTTCGCAAGCTCTACCCAACCTACGAACTACAAAACTCTTTTGCTGATTGCTAATTGCTGACAACTGACAACTCTAAAAAAATGATTTGGCACATAACAAAACGCGAACTCTACGACAACCTGAATAGTCTCCGTTTCGCATTGGCGACGGTCCTGCTGCTGGCATTGATGCTGACCAATGCGATTATCCATCTGCGTGAACATCCCGCGCGGACACAGGCATATCACGACGTCACAGCTGAGTCGGTGAAGAAACTTGAAGCACGTAGTAACAGCTTATATCGCCTTGCAGCAGAAGGCCCCGGAGATTTACACAAAACACCTTCACTCCTCCGTTTTTGTGCAGAAGGTGACGAAGCGTTTCTGCCCACACACGCCGGTGGCAGCAATTTCTTTCCTGGCATCGCCAATGTAAGACCTATCTGGCGGATGATATACCCACAAGAGACACCCCATCTGTTTAACATTCGTCCTGATTTTACAACACTCGATTGGGCATTCATCGTTGGCTATGTGCTAAGCTTTATCGGGATCCTGTTCACTTTCGACTCGATTTCCGGCGAACTGGAACGCGGGACATTGCGATTGACATTGGCAAACCCCATCCCGCGCCACATTGTCTTGGTCGGCAAGTTTTTAGGTGCATTCATCAGTGTTAATATTCCGTTCGCGGTTGCAGTGTTGATGAACCTACTCCTGATTTCTACCTCAGACGCGGTCCAACTCAATGCCGAGGCGTGGGGACGTTTAGGCATCTTGTACGGTATCGTTGTTCTCTATGCCTGTCTCTTTATCGCTTTGGGACTTCTGATCTCCGCGGCAGTACGAGAGAGTGGTGTCAGTCTTGTCGTGCTGTTGTTAATCTGGGTCAGTTTTGTGATATTTATACCGAATACGTTAGCGTCTATTGGTAGCCGAACGTCGGTACCCATCGCGTACATGGAATTTTGGACCCAGCGCATGCAGCTTGCAGACGAAGCGCGCGAAACCTATCGCGATAAATACGGAGATTCACAGACTCCGCCGCCAGTGCATATACTGGGGGAATATGTTACCACAGAAGCAGAGGAATATGAACGTTTCAACGAGGCATATTTGAAGCAACAGGTTGAGCAAGGAAAACGGGCACGTGCGATAACCCGTATCTCACCGACAGCGATCGTTCAACGCCTCTTTGAATCTTTTGCTGGGACGGGGTTTGAGCGGCATCTGCAATTTATTGAGAATGTGCAGCGTTACGCCCGTGAATATCGAGAATTTGTTGTTGATACGGATAGAGCAGACCCAGAAAGTCTTCATGTCATTGGGATTCAGGAGGGTATGTCCCAGAAACCTGTCAGTCCAGAGGCGATTCCCAAGTTTAAAGACACGCTCAGTCTCAGTCGTGATTTCAATGCTGCGGTGATGGATTTATTCTTGTTAGTGCTATTTCTGGTCGTACTGCTTGCGGGGGCGTTCCTTGCCTTTGTGCGCATTGAAGTTTGAAGGCTGTGTAAATATTTTGGCATTAACCATGTCATCTTCTTGTGAGAGGGTTTCGTAAACCCGATTTTCTATTTTTTACTATCCTTTTGTGCCTTGCAGACTCTATCTTGTAACACAACAATAATAGGAGGAATTATATAAAATGGAAATCGTATTGATTATTGTAGCTGGAATACTTGTGCTCACCTGGATGGCTATGTCCTTCGCTAAAAAGGAAGCAGGTTTGGAAAAGGGAGCATCTCAACGTGAGATAGAGGCACTGCAGGAGCATGTAAACCACATTCAGGAAGAAATAATCGCCCTTAAAAAAGAGGTTAGACAGCTTATCCAGATTGCTAAAGGTCATAAGTGAAGGAGGAAGTGGTATGCCGTTGCTATTGCCAATATTACTTGGGTTGATGATCTTTTTCATAATCAAATATGTCACTGTGATTACTACTATTACGGCTATTGTAATTAGTGGTGTAGCAGCCATCGTGTTCGTAGGCATTTGGCAGGGAACATTGTATTTCTTGAAAAAATTAGGGCATTACATCTCCAATTCGAAACAAACTTACAAGCAAGTTGAATCGAATTTAAAGCAGATGGTTGGGGATTTGCAGGAAATCCGTTCTCAACTGATGGAAGTTGAACCACATCTACGAGATATGGAATTTTTAAAGTACGTCCCACAGAATACTGAAGTTAAGAAAGGCAAAACGTAGGTAGGAGTAGGGCTATTGAGTTTCAAGAATCATCAGTGGATGTGTGTTACTGATTGCTGAAAGCAATTCACTCTGTCCATCCCATCGTTTCTCGTAGTTTTTCCTTTGCTTTTGCGTAATCTCGACGTGCCTGATAAAAAACCCGCTGTGCTCCCGTAAATTGCGCTTGTGCCTGAAAAGCATCATTAAGAGTCAACCCGCGATAACCTTGTATTTCAACAGTGCCTTCTTCAAGCACCTTTTCTATTGCCCGTAGGTGTTCCTCAAAAATTTTCACCCGTTTCTGCTCAATTTCCATGCGTTCTTTCGCATTTGCCACTTCCCGATAATCACGGCGCACCGCCACTTTGATGAGTTTCGTTTTTTCGACGTAATTCAATTGGAGTCTGTCCAATTCCGCAAGTTCTACAGAGCGAAGGTTTGCTGTCCTTTTCCCATCGTATAGTGGAATATTGAGGTTGAAACGGAGTTCCCATCCGTCTTGGGTGCGTGGATCTGTTTCAAAGATGTTCGCGGTATCCCTTTCTCTGTCAAATATTACTGGATCATAGAGAGCCTTTGCATCCCAAGTCCGGTTTTGTTGATGTTGTTGCAACAGCAGATGCAGGTCTTTGTAACGTGCTTCAGCAGAGATTTCTGGAAAACGGTGCCACACTGTCTCCACAACAAGGCGTTCTTGACGCGCAATATCACCTTGTAAGTCGCGCAGGTCAAGTCGATTAGCAAGCGCAAGTTCAACAGCGGCTTCAAGTGTTACATCGTCATCCGGGAGCGATTGTGAGAGGACAACTTGTGCCAGTGGATCAAGTCCTGTCAAGCGGATAAGTTCCGCTGTGTCTACATCAAGCCGGCGCTGGAGTTTGTTGAGGTCAAGTTGCTGTTCAGATAATTCAAGTTCCGTATTGAGGCGGATGAGATAAGGAATCCGTTTTTTGGCGTGTTTGATTTGTGTACTCTTCAATTTTTTCTGAAGTTCCACCTCAATCGCTTGGCGTTGCTTAATTTCTTCCTGTGTGAGCGTAATATCATGCCAAAGATTCCGGACAGCATGAACGGTCTCCTTTCTCACAAGTTCATATTCAATTTCTGCTTTACGCACTTCTTCTTGTGCAGCGTCAAGTCCTTGCGGAATTTCACCGAATTGGGCAAGGATAACACTCATTTGTGCACGCGTAAGATAGTCTCTTTCGTCAAAATCACCATTTTTTTTGCGTTGATATTCGCTGGTGACCCCTACTTGTGGTAAGTACACTGCTTTGGACACACGTAGGTTTGCCTTTGCACGTTCTACGACTTTTTCCGCTTTTTTGACTGCCTCGTTGTTCTGCAAAGCGAGTTCTATTGCACGGGTTGGACGAAGTGAAACAAGCTCCTGTGCTGATACAGTACTAACCCTTTTAAATAACAAACTTTGGCTTACAAACAACGTTAAAATAAAACATAGACAAGCTGCCAGCGGTGTTAACCTTTTATTCATTTTAATCTCCATAAATTGTTTTCTACCGTCGGCTAATGCGGATTGTGACGATAACAATACCGATCATGAGGAGTATCAGCGCACCAAACAACAGTGTCGTTACCGACATTTGTGATTTTGACTCAACTTTTACTGTGATGGAACGGTCGCGTGCCTGAAACTTGCGATTATCAACGGTTACTTCCGCGTTCAGTTTCGCTTGATATTCCCCTACCCCGATGTCAGCAGGTGGATTTAATGTCAACTGTATTTCCGTTTCTTCGTTCCTTTTAAGCGAACTGATAACCTCAGACGATACTGTGTATTTCCACTCAGGGTTGACGTCAACAAGCATGCGGATATCAACGAGATCACGAGTGCCGATGTTTTTTAATTTCGCAACCATATTAACCTGATCACCAATTTTAATAGTCTGAAACGCATTTTGGACAGAAACCTCGATTTCTGGCACACCTTTTGGGATCAATTCAAACCGCTCCACGCCACCTTGTATACTGGCGATCTTGTCGGCGGGTAAATCCAATCTATTGTTAGTGCCTCCGAGTTCGCTTGCTTCGGTTTCATCAAGTACAGCAACATAAAACTCAAGTGTGTTATCAAGATAGGATGCATCCAATTCTTCCGGTAGATAAACAATTAACGATAAATTCCGTTTCGACTGTTCCTGTGTAAACTTCACCTGTGACTGCCGCGACTTTGTGTCCGGGTCTTGGAATTCAAAGGAGAGGCGATTTAACAAGTTAATCACACGTAACTGGAAGGTATTTTCGGTCTCTGCCAACCTATCCAACGTCAAATCGTAGGTGACACTGCTGCCTAAATTGCCCTCCTGCGAAAACCGCAGCGAACTGACGTTTACAACGTCTAATGCGGACTCTTTTTGTAGATAGATCAACCGCGTGTCAGGTTCAGGAAGTTCTGGGTATTTCATTGATACCTTGAGGCTATCAACATCTTTCTGAAGCTGAAATGTCAATTCTACGGTTTCATTGTAACCGAGAACAGCAATCTTTTCTTCGTACGGCTTAACAATATTTGTGCTATCTACAGCATCAAGTAAAGAGACATAAATAGCGCGGATCTCGTTTGCCGCTGCGATTTCTTCTGGAGTCGCATTGATCGGCATTGCTTCTGTGGTAGATGTGTTCTTTAGTTGAATTGTGACCATCATCTGGTTGTCAACGCGAAATTTTTTCGCACTTAAAATAGAGATATGGCGTGTATCCTCTTCAAGATGGATTTTATACGGATATTCCTTATCAAGGTATCGGAGATTGACCGTGAGACTATCTACATTTCGTCTTAGTTCAAAATCCAGTGTTTTCTCTTGTCCATCCTTTAAAGTTGGAATGCGGAACTCGTAGGGGGAACCTATAATAGCATCAGTCTCATCTTTGATAGAGACATAAACATTGTTTATCTCTTGCGCTGTGCTAACTTTAGTCTCCTTCGTTTGCTCCTCTTCCACAGCACCATACTTGATAACAAGTTCCAGACGTCTCCGATCACCCTCCTTGTAGCGTCTTGCAGACACAACGGAGATATACGGGTCTTCCTGTTTCAGGTGAATGTGGCGTTCATCCGGGGTATCAAGATAGTTCAAGTGAACGACAACATCGCGTACATCCTCTTTTATTAACTCAAATTCCAAAGTGATAGTCTCATCCTCTTTGAGTGTTTGAATACGGCGTTCGTAAGGTTCCGCAATAATTGCCCCGTCAGAACCGAAACCCTCTTTCTCCTTAATGGATACAAAGATGTCATCAATCTGCGCGCTGATGGTAATGTCTCGTCCAAGAACTTTGGAACTCTCAACTAATTTGACAGGTAATGAACTATTCTGCAACGTAATGGAAAACATTTCACGACCGTCACGTGATTCATATAAACGTGTACTTTCAACCGTGATATGCCAAGCATCCTTGAGTGAATCAAGCTCTACTTGTTGCAGATTGAGCTTTGATTTCTCATATTCCGAGGCGGCACTTTCATATTCCTCTTCAGCTTTATTTACTTCCGAGACTGTGACGATGTTGTTTTCCTCTTCCATCATCGTTTGTAAGTTCTCAAGTTCAATTTTTTTCTTTTTCATCAGGTTTTCCGCCAATTTCATCTCTAAACGTGCGGTCTCTATCAGGATTTGACGGCTCTGCTCATCTCTGGTTTTTGTAGTGTCAGCATCAGCTGGAGGTGTCTCTTCATGCTCGTCTGCTATCACATGGAACGGTATTCCAACTACGATAATGTAAACCAGTATAAGAATTTTAATTTGCACGACTTTTCCTCTATTGGTATATGTTTTAATATGAGTTTGACTAATACCAAATTAACTGGATTTATCTTGTTTTATTGGTATTAGGTGCGGTTTCCTAACCGCACCTATCGGGACGAATCGTGTTAATTTGGTATAAGATGGTTGGTAGAACAGCGTGAACCCTTATGTGTCAATTTAAGGCACTTTACGTGCTAAATAGGTAAACGGTAGGCGCGTTTTGTCCACGCGCCGAGCCGAGACCGAAGATGGACATAAACGGCGCGTTTAGAAAACGCGCCTACCAGGGCGGACCGCTAAATTGACAGTTATAGGTTTCGCTGTGCTCTACTCAACCTACGTATGATTTATTACTGATGTTTTGCCATGAACGAGGGCGGGCATAGAAACCCGCCTCTACAATATATTATACAATAACGGAACTAATGAACGCATTACGTTTTTTATTCACTCGCTTCTTCTTCAGGTTCATATCCCGCAACATAGTTGAGGTATAATTCCTCAAGATTCTCTCTTTGAATTTCTTCGCGCGTTAACTCTCGCTCAAGATTGCCCTGTACGAGAATTCCTATTCTATCAGCGACCTCCTTCGCGCGGAAGATGTCGTGAGTGGACATAAAGATCGCTTTTCCTTCCTCTTTAAGTTGGCGTAAAAGGTTTAAGAAATCGGCACCCCCCTTCGGATCAAGTCCCGAAGTCGGTTCATCAAGCAGGACAGCTTGTGCATCCTTCATGATCGCAATAGCAATTCCAAGTCGTTGCCGCATCCCTTTAGAGAAAGTTTTGACGCGCCTTGTAAAAGCCTCCTCGGCTAAGCCAACCCTGCCGAGTGTTTCATCCAGTTCCGCATTCGATACTTTTTTTCTACCGCCAAGTTTCGCGAAAAAGGATAGGTTTTGGCGCGCCGTAAAGTTCCGATAGAGTTCAACGTTTTCAGAAACGTAGGCGAGATGTTTCTTTGCCTCCAGTGGGAACTTTGGAATCTCAATGTCCCCAACAAGTGCAGTGCCGCTTGTCGGTTCAATAAAGTTGAGTAGCATGGATATGGTCGTACTTTTACCGGCACCATTGGCACCGAGGACGACATAGATTTCGCCATCCTCCACTGTTAGGTTCAGTTTGTTGACAGCTAAAACGTTTTCGTTATAGACTTTCGTTAGTTCACGGGTTTCTAACATTTTGTACCTCCTTGCATGCTTATGTTCCTATTCTGGACATTAAAGCAGCGTTGCTTATGTTGCATAGACGCGTTTTAAGGGTGTAAAGGTTGCATTAATTTAAAAATGATTTACAGGTTATACGGTTTCCAATCTAAATTCAGTTTTCGGACATCTAATAGGTTACACACACTTTTCTGTGAAAAGTTTAAACAAAACGGCGTGGTCAGAAATGCCATTACATAGTGTAGACTGTTAGATTGTTGAGGTTCACTGCGGATAATAATTTTCATCATTACGATCAGACTTCAACACGCACAAACGCGAGATAGGCACCAGATACAAGCACCACAACAAATAGCAACAACAGCAACAATTCTGTCGTTGCAGTATTGAAATCCTTACTGAGATTGAGCGTATCCTCAAATAGCGGAACTGCCTCTGGGTTGACAGGTTTCTTCGACATACCAGCAGGAACCCCAAAGATATGAAGACTATCTGGATCCGCTCTATCTGTGTCGTCAATGAATACCCGAAATTCTCGTGCGTATGTTTGTACATTCTCTAAGAATTGAAGATGCCTCTCGAATCCCGTTCCAGCAAAGGATTCAAGAAGGTGCTGCACAATCGTAACTGGAGAAAGGCGGGTTATAGAACGTGCGCGGATTACTTGTTCGACTCGCTGATTTAAGCGTTCTGCGTGTAACTGTTCTTGTTGTTCTGCGTCTTTGATGACATACTCACCATCCATCTGCATTCCTTTGAGCGAATCCTCAGGTTCTTTATATCGATGAGAGTCATATTCGTTTGATAGTTCATCATGTAGTATTTCTGAACGTTCCCAGAAGTCAAGCGTAGGACTTGATGATGGAGATCCTCCAGCAATAGAAGCGAGGGTACTCGGCATAAATACTACAAGGACGACCCAAACCAACAGCAGTACCACGAGACTCACGGCGCTCCGTTGCACCCGCGCCGACACGAGCAGGCCCAACGCAAGAAAAAGGCAAGTGTAAAGGATCGCGATAAAGAAAATGATACCTAAACGTCCCCACGCCTCAGTGCCAAGATGCACATTGCTTGACGTAGAGATCACCAACAGGTTTATCAATATCGAAAGTGTGAACGGAATGCTAATACTTATCAATGCTCCCAAAAACTTGCCAATTAGTACGGTGTGTCGTGGGATTGAATTCGCTAAAGTCAGTCGGAGTGTCCCACGCTCGCGTTCGCCTGAAATTGAATCGAAAGTAAATAGGAGCGCGACAAGACTTAAGACATAGCCGATTATAAAACCCCAGTCCACTTTGGTGACGATCGGTCTAACATTTTTACGATTGGGTGTTGCCGTGGGATACGCTAAGAGCCAAAAACTTTTTAACGTGTCGGTACTCCATCGGTTGTATCCTCCGTCAGCGTATTCCGACAAAAACGTCTCACCGCCCTCTGCACAAAAACGGAGATCGGATAGTTTTTTGTATAGATTACCAGGCCCCTCTTGCGCAAGGTCATATAAACTGTTCTCAGCATGAGATGTTAATTGATTCTGGTATTCGGAGACACCTTTTTGATACTGTCTCACTCGCTCTGGATGTTCCCGAAGATGGACAACTGCATTTGTCAACATCAAACCCAGTAGCAGCGCGGCGGCAAGCGCAAATCGCAGGCTATTCAGGTTGTCGTAGAGTTCTCGCTTTGCAATATGCCAAACCATTCTACACCTCACTTTTGACGAAAATCAGAAATATCACAACGAAAAGTATGATATTGGTCATGAATAGTAAGCATACATCCGGCAGTGCACGTATCGCATTTGTATTACTACCAACTCTTTGATAGCGAAATTGTGGTAGATCGCTCCAATCCGCAGCCCCTTTGTCGGATGAGAACCATTGACGCGATCCAAACGCGTCTATATCGTAGAAATAGTCAATTACCTGCTTCCTATATTGTCTTGCAGCGTCGAAAAAATCTCGAACACCTTGTACGTCCGTGCCTGCCCAAGTTTTAGTTGCGGCATCATACAAACCTACAGGTGAAAGTTTCAACCAGATTCTCTCTTTATTTGCAGGTTGAATATAGATGTCCTCAAGTGCGGGCTTTCGGACGATCCATGTTTTTTCTGCAGTATCAATAATTTTCGAACCGAGGTAGCGGAAATGTTTCCGTGCGTGAGGAATCTTGGGCTCAACTTCCTCAACAAACCCATGAAAATTCATCATACCACGACATTTATAAAATAGTGTGTGAGGGTTACCCAATAAAATAAAATTGGATGAACGGGATCCCCAACCCCTTAGTTCATAACCCCAATCTTCGCCTGGAAAATCGTCAGTAGCAAGGTAATGTTTACGATCTTTGTCGAATTCTTGCCACATCTGTTCAATCTTGTCGTAGGCGGATGTTTTTCGTTCTTGTGGTGCCTCGTGCTGAGGTATCACAGCAAGAATCATATTTGGATAAACCAATACCAAAAATCCCCACACAAACATTGATAACATGAGTGCAGTACTTGTCCTACGAGTTACCGCAGAAATTAGCAGTCCAATTAGGTAGAATATGGAAAGATATACAATAGACGTTAGAATAATTCCACCGATGCGAAGAAAATCATCAGTGTTCAGGAAAATGGAGGTGGATATCGTCAATAAAATAAGCGAGAGGAGTAAACTCATTACCAGCGGGACAATTAGGCAGAGCATTGCACTGATGTATTTGGCAACTAATATATTACCGCGTCTAACTGGATGCGTTAAAACTAAACGCAATGTTCCACTTTCGTATTCTCCGGCGAATGCATCATACGCGAAAATCAGTGCTAACAGGCTAAGGATAACCTCAAAGATAAAAATAATATCCATTGAAGCAAACATGTCCATAAACGGATTAGAAGATCCATGCATGCCAGCATCCCACAGTGACGGGACATATATATGGGTTACTCGAACTTCATTTCCGAGTTGTTTATCATAACCGACATTAAAAATGCTCAATGGATTTGGGGGACGGTCAACGCGCACTTCACCTGCCGAATAGGTTTTTGTCTCTTGCAGTTGTCGCTTATGTATATTGATAGAGTCGTTATGGCTTTCTAATCGCCTCTCATAATCATTGATAAGCACAAAGGTATTGGCAACGACAAGCAACAACATAATAAAGGTTGCCGCAGCGAATCGGAATGTCATGAGATTGTTAAGCAGTTCTCTGCGGATGAGTGTTATTAGCATAGATTATTTCTGTGTGAATCTGTTTAAGATGATATTTTTTTATTAGTCTTATGCTTATACACAATTTCGGATGCACTTTTGAGTTGTTTTAACAGGTTATACGGTTTCCAATCTGAATTCTTGTGGTAGCCATGTTCTTAAAACATCTAATAGGTTACACACTTTTATCTGAAAAGTTCAAACAATAAAGTAGGGTCAGAAAAGTCACCGCGAAGCGAAGATTGTCAGGTTATTGGAAGTCTCTACCGACAACGATTTTATTATCACGATCAGACCTCAACGCGGATAAACCTAAGATAAGTACCTGACATAAGAACAACAAAAAACAAAATCAACAAGAACAAATCTATCGCAGCAGCGTTAAAATCGCGACTGAGACTGAGCGTATCTTCAAAAGCCGGAATTGATTCTGGGCTGATAGGCTTCTTCGACATTCCCTCACGAACCCCAATAATATGACGACTATCTGGGTCTGCTCTATCCATATCCGTGACGAATTCTCGGTATTCGCGTGCATAACGATGCACATTCTCTAAAAATTGTTGATGCCGTTCAAACCCTGTTCCGACAAAAACTTCAAGAAGATGCTGGACAAGCGTAACAGGTGAGATACGGGTGACAGAACGTGCAAGTTCAATTTGGGCAATCTGTTGTGTTAGCTGTTCTTGGGATAAACGTTCCTCTTGTTCAGTGCCTTTGGCGACATACTCACTATCTATCTGTATCTTTTTATCTGGCAACCCACGCTTCTCTGGCAAAAGAGCAACGTATTCTTCCTTGAGTTCCTTTATGTCTTGGTTTCGGCGTTTGAAGTATTCATCATAAGTCATTGGGTTTGAGAAACCACTTGCAATGGAAGCGAGAGTACTCGGTACAAATACGACAAAAACACACCATGTCAATAGGAGTATCACAAGGCTCGCAACACTGTTCTGCACAGATGACGAAACTAACAAACCTAACGCAATAAACAGGCATAGGTACAAAATCGCAATAATAAAAATAATACATAAACGTATCCACACATCTGCACCAAGATCAATGTCTCTGGACATAGAAATTACCAATAGATTCATCAATATCGCAAGAGTAAACGGAATGCTAATACTTACTAATGCCCCTAAAAATTTGCCAATCAATACAGTGTGTCGTGGCACTGAATTCGACAACATCAATCGGAGCGTACCGCGTTCACGTTCACTGGAAATAGAATCAAAGGTGAACAGAATTGCTATCAGACTCATAACATACCCGATTACAAATCCCCAGTCTACTTTGACAGTATCCGGACGTATATTGAAT
>JAJDWA010000057.1 GCA_022825825.1 Candidatus Poribacteria bacterium | reverse complement strand
ATTGTCCCATAAGGGATTTGAGTTCTTCAACACTCTCGGTAATATCGGGAACTTTTTTGTTCATTGCGTCCTCACTTTATTTGATAAGGGTCGCAATATAAAATAAACTATTTATGATGGTTTGTCAATTGAAAATGGTATTATATATCCTTTTGTTTTCAAAAATTAGAAGTTCATATCACTTATTTAAATAAGTGATATGAACTTGTTTTGGATTTTAAACTAATAATACTTCTTCATCTGTGCCCAGCTGACGGCTAACTTCCCACGGGCATCAACGGCAAGCACTTGGTCCCACGGTATATTCTTTCCTTTAGCATCAGCCTGATGCACATCGTCAAAGTTCGGATGCCCCCAACCGCCACTACTGTTATCAATGACAACAAGTTGTGCGGTTTGTCCCTTCAGATCGGAAACATCCCACTCTCTCCGGGTCATGGTTTCCGTGTTGCTACCGGTCATTGTTCGTTCAACCTTGTCCTTAATAACAAGGTTAACACAACACGGTTCAGGATTTTCTTCCCAAGGACGGTTGCCTCCCCCCATAAGAAAATTTATCGTTTCACCAACAATTGTGAACTCAATTGATGTCAGGGTGCCTTGCGGAAAATCAGGGGCAACACCTCCATTCGCATTCTGTTGCATATCACCCGGTTTCTGTCCCAGTTTTGCGCCTTTGTCCGGTCCTTGGTACCTTTCGGCAAGTCCAAGCCACCAATCGCCCTGATGGTTAGAAGGCTGACCACGGTTCCGCGCTGTTGGGTTATCCCCCCAAGTCGGTTGGAAATCAAATGCTGTTCCTGTTTTTTCCTCCCAATCGGTAAGGTCTCCTGTCTCAAAATCGTTGTTAAAAGACCGCGCGAAAGCGAAGTTAACGGACAGAATGAGCAACAACGTGACCAGGAAGAAAATCATGAGTGAAAAAACATTTTTTTTCATTTGATATATCTCCTTTAGTTTTACATAGTAAGGGTGTGTAATACACTCACAAGTACAAACGAATTGACATAGGTTGCTATCTGTAATACTTTTTCATCTGTGCCCAGCTGACAGCTAACTTTCCGCGTGCTTCAACAGCAGTTGCCTGGCCCCACGGAATATTTTCACCACTGGCATTTGCTTGATGCACATCGTCAAAGTTTGGATGTCCCCAGCCGCCACTACTTCTATCAATAACAACAAGTTGTGCGGTTTGCCCCTTCAGATCGGAAACATCCCACTCTCTCCGGGTCAGGGTTTCTGTGTTGCTACCGGTCATTGTTCGTTCAACTTCGCCGTCAATTACAAGATTGACACAACACGGTTCAGCAGTACCCCAAGCACGATTACCCCCACCCATAAGAAAATTCATCGATTCTCCGACAATAACGAATTCAATGGAGGTCAATGTGCCTTGCGGGGCATCTACACCGTCTGCAAGATCCCCTGGTCTTTGCCCTAATGATGCCCCTTTATCTGGTCCTTGATATTTTTCAGCTAATCCAAGCCACCAATCGCCCTGATGTTTAGAAGGCTGCCCACGGTTTCGTGCTGTTGGGTTATCTCCCCAAGTCGGTTGGAAATCAAACGCGGTTCCTGTTTTCTCCCAATCAGTAAGGTCACCTGTCTCAAAATCGTTGTTAAAAGTTCGCGCGAAAGCGAAGTTAACAGACATAATGATAAAGATCGCTATCAGGAAGAAAATCATGAGTGAAAAAACATTTTTTTTCATTTGATATATCTCCTTTAGTTTTGTGAAGTAAGAGGTTGTGTAATATACCCACAGTATAAACGAATTGATATAGGTTACTATTTGTAATACTTTTTCATCTGTGCCCAACCGACAGCTAACTTTCCACGGGCATCAACGGCAAGCACCCGGTCCCATGGAATGTTTTTACCACCAGCGTCTGCTTGATGCACATCGTCAAAGTTTGGATGTCCCCATCCGCCGCTGTTTCTATCAACAACGACAAGTTGAGCGGTCTTGCCTTTAAGATCAGAAACATCCCACTCTTTTCGACTCATAGTTTCAGTGGCATCACCAGTTGATGTGTGTTAACCTTGTCATTAATAACAAGGTTAACACAACACGGAGTAGGAGTGCCCCAAGCGTGGTTCCCACCACCAATAAGGAAATTCATCGTATCTCCGATAATCTTGAACTCAATAGAGGTTAAGGTTCCCTGAGGCCCGTCACCCTGAGTTTGACCTGCAGCCTGTCCGAGTTTTTTCCCTGTATCTGGTCCTTGGTACTTTTCGAATAGTCCAAGCCACCAATCACCTTGATGGTTAGAAGGTTGTCCACGGTTTCGTGCTGTAGGGTTATCTCCCCAAGTCGGTTGAAAATCAAATGCTACCCCCTCTTTCTCCCAATCGGTGAGGTCGCCTGTCTCAAAATCGTTGTTAAACGCACGTGCAAAGACAAGGTTAACAGGCAAAATGAATAAGATTACGAGAACAGAAGGCATCATAAGCGGGAAAAATATTCTTTTCATTCAATATACCTCATTCTATTAGATAATAGTTATATTTCAAAACGTTCAACTTTTTATAGATTTCACAATTACAAACGAGTAAATTTTTTACCGTATTTACTCAACATATTGGACCAAATTATATACCTTTACTAAAACTGTGTCAAGATATTTTAGGCTTTTATATTAGACTGACATTTCTCACAATTGTTCGGCTCAGGTAAAAAAAAACAAGTGCAAATAAAACTTTTTACCCGTATGACCATTGACTTCGTAAAAATAAATGCACACACATTCTACATAAGCGAAGTTCTTCTAATTCCTCTAAACCTAATAACATCAATACGAAATACCTATAAAAAGCCCATTTAATGGACAATTTTATTCTATTTTGCATAGAAAATAGAGTTATTTTTTTCATCTAATGGAGTTTGTCAATTAGTATTTTCAGCATTTTCATAACCGAGTATTGAGAGACCATTGATAAATACTGATTTCTGAGTGCTTTTGAGAAAAATTAATTCTATAATTGTCAAAGATTAACACACTTGACACAACCCCTAATTTCTGCGAAAATACCCTCATGCCACGCAAAAACAAAATTCTCAATATTGGCGATATTGCCCCTCTATTTTCACTACCATCACATCGGCGGCAGACTGTGTCACTTGCATCCTATCGCGATGAACAACACGTGATTTTAACCTTTTTTAGAGGCACATGGTGACCAAATAGCCGCCGCCAGTTGGCTGCAGTGCAGGAACATTCCAACGATTACGCAAATTATAACGCAACACCCATCGCTATTGCAGGACAGTGGCCTCGCGAACTGCGAGGTTTTGCTGAACGGAACGGAATTACGTATCCGTTATTGGTTGACAAAGATCGGAGCGTTATCAAGAGTTATGGTGTCTATCATTGGCTCAGTTTTGAGGCTTACAACATCGCCCGACCAGCTACCTTTCTTATTGATAAATCCGGCATTATTCGGTATATGTACATCGGGTCGCATCAGTTCGATTTGGTAGATCATGCTGAGGTGCTTGAATGTCTGAAGTCAATAGACAGCGATAAAATGATTTTGAATTGCGATGAAGATGTGGTATAATATCATATAGACAGCATTGTAGGTGATGCATGCGATGAACAAGACGCACATAGCGTTTATGAACCGCGCATTGGCTTTAGCACAGCAAGGAAAAGGACGCACAAGTCCGAACCCGCTTGTCGGCGCGGTGATTGTTAATGCTGGGAAGATTGTCGGTGAAGGGTGGCATCAGAAAGCAGGTGAACCGCACGCGGAAATTCACGCATTGCGCGCAGCAGGAGAGAAAGCAAAAGGCGGCACACTTTATGTGAATCTTGAACCGTGTTGTCATTGGGGACGAACACCGCCTTGCACTGACGCGCTCATTCAAGCGGGAATTGTCCATGTTTTTGCTGCGCATTTAGACCCAAATCCGAAGGTAGCAGGAAAAGGTGTCCAGCAGTTAGAAGAAGCGGGTATAAAAGTTAACGTAGGAGTGTGTGCAGAAGCAGCGGAAAAACTAAATGAGATTTTCATAAAACATGTGAAAACGGGTTACCCGTTTGTAATACTGAAAATGGCGATGAGTCTTGATGGAAAAATCGCTACGTCCACAGGTGAATCGCAATGGATTACATCTGCAGCATCACGACAAAAAGCGCATGAGATACGCGATGAAGTAGACGCAATTCTTGTCGGTATCGGCACTATTACAAGCGATAATCCTGCTCTAACGACGAGACTGCCGAACAAACAGGGAAAAGACGCAACGCGGGTTGTTTTAGATTCACACGGGCGCACACCTGCATCAGCAAAGATATTTAACCCAGAAAGTGAGGCGGGCGTTATTATTGCTGTTACACCGCAAGCATCTGCTGAAAATATCGCTACTTTGGAGAAGGCCGGAGCTGAAGTCATTGTCACGCCCGCCAAAGAAGGTTGGGTCTGTTTTAAAACATTGATGAAGACATTAGGAGCACGCGGCATAACAAGTATTTTGGTGGAAGGCGGTGGCAAAGTCAACACAAGTGCATTAGCATCCGGTATTGTGGATAAAGCAGTGTGTTTTGTCGCTCCTAAATTCATTGGGGGCAAAGAGGCACCAGGTGTCCTTGACGGTGAAGGAATCAAACGTTTGGCGGACGCACCGAAATTAGAACGACTTTCAATCACTCAACTTGACTGTGACCTATTGATTGAGGGGTATTTCGTAAAATAATGTTTACCGGAATCATTGAAGAAATTGGCACAATTACCGAAGTACACCCACAATCCAGCGGCGTAACTGTCAAAATCAAGGCAGGAACAGTGCTGGAAGATGCCAAAGTAGGTGATAGCATTGCTGTTGATGGTCCATGTCTAACAGTCCGCGATCTTGAACAAGGAACGTTTATTGCTGATATAAGTGAGGAGACTCTCCGCAGAACCACCTTACGTTCATGCAAAGTTGGCACGCGTGTTAATCTGGAACGTTCGCTTCGGTTAGGTGATCGCATTGGCGGGCATCTGGTGTTAGGTCATGTTGATGAAATTGCTACCATCAGTGGGTGGAAAAACGAAGGTACTTCTTCAATCATGCAGGTAACAGTAAGCTCAAAAGTTAAACCCTACATCGCTTATAAAGGTTCTATTGCTGTTGATGGCGTAAGTTTAACAATCGCAAACGTATCTGACAATAAGTTTGAGGTGGCGCTTATTCCGCATACCTTACAAGTTACGACCCTTGGAGATAAGCGAAGCGGCGATAACGTGAACATTGAAGTTGATGTGATGGCTCGTTATATTGAAACGCTGATGCAAAACCAGGTACCATCATCACAAACGATAGACTTAGAATTCTTACAAAAACATGGGTACGGTTAACGTGAGGCAGTCCACTCCCCTGGTAGGCGCGTTTTCTAAACGCGCCTACCAGGGGCTAAATCGGGTTTAGAAAGCCTATCGGATTTATCAAACTCACGTTACGGTTAAGGAATCGAAGGCGAGAAAGTATTATGAAATTTAGTACCATTCCAGAAGCACTTTCTGCTATTAAAGCAGGTGAGATGATTATTGTTGTTGACGAACCTGACCGCGAAAATGAAGGTGATCTCATCATGGCGGCAGAAAAGGTAACGGCAGAAGCCATCAACTTTATGGCAAAGCACGGGCGCGGATTGATATGTCTTCCCACCTGTTCCGAACGTCTCGCTGAACTCCAACTCAATCCGATGGTCATGGACAACACAGCACAGATGCAGACTGCGTTTACTGTGACGATTGACGCGAAGGAAGTTACCACTGGGATTTCTGCTCAAGAAAGAGCCTTCACCATTCGGAAATTTGTTGATGAAAACGCTGTCCCATCTGATTTTGTGAGGCCGGGGCATATCTTTCCATTAGAGGCAAAACCGGGGGGTGTGCTACGTCGTGCAGGGCACACAGAAGCCACAGTTGATTTAGCGCGCCTCGCTGGATTATACCCAGCAGGTGTTCTGTGTGAAGTCCTTAACGATGACGGCACGATGGCGCGTGTCCCTGAGCTATTTGAATTCGCACAACATCACGACCTCAAAATTATCACCATTTCTGACCTTATCGCGTATCGCCGCCGCACCGAAACCTTGATTAGACAGGTTTCAACAGCGGAAATCCCAACTGATCACGGAGAATTCAAACTACACGCTTATGAGAGCAATGTTGACGGAGGACCAACGCCGGGTGAACCAACTGATACACACGTTGCGTTGACCAAAGGTGAAATTGCCGATGGTAGTCCTATATTAGTTCGGGTGCATTCGCAATGCCTTACAGGCGATGTCTTCGGTTCACTCCGTTGCGATTGTGGTGAACAACTCCAAATTGCTCTGCAAAATATTGAGAAAGAGGGACGGGGTGTGTTGTTGTATATGCGCCAAGAAGGTAGAGGCATGGGACTTAAGAACAAAATTCGTGCTTATCATCTCCAAGACAGTGAAGGTCTGGATACCGTTGAAGCGAACGTACGCCTCGGGTTTCCGCCTGATTTGCGTGATTACGGTATCGGTGCGCAAATTCTCGTTGATTTAGGCGTGAAAAAAATGCGGCTTATGACAAACAATCCTCATAAAGTCAGAGGATTATCAGGTTATGGCTTGGAGATCGTTGAACAAATCCCTCTACAAACGACACCGAATCCTTTTAACCAAAGTTATCTACAGACAAAACGCACAAAGCTTGGACATCTCCTCTAAATTAACGTGAGTTCTTCTAAGCCCTTTTTGTACCGCAAACTTTTAGTTTGCGGACTAATATGCACAATCTAAAAATTTATGCTACTATGTGGCAACTTATGTTAAAACAAACAATTATCTTCTTTCAGGATTAAAAAGAAATATGCCAAACATATATGAAGGTGACTTAAACGGCAACGGACTCAAATTCGGAATCATTGTCAGTCGGTTTAACAGTTTCATCACGACAAAACTTTTGGATGGCGCGCTTGATGCCATTAAACGCCACGGCGGTAACTTGGATGAAGTGGATGTCGTGTGGATTCCCGGTGCATTTGAAATGCCAAGTATCGCCAAACAACTTGCTGAAAGTAACCGATACGATGCGCTTATCTGTATCGGTGCTGTTATCCGCGGAGCCACACCGCATTTTGATTACGTTGCAGGTGAAAGTGCTAAAGGCATCGCGCAAGTTTCATTACAGACAGGTATTCCGATTATCTATGGAATTATCACCACAGATACGATTGAACAAGCGATTGAACGTGCTGGCACAAAAGCAGGAAACAAAGGGGCTGAAGCAGCGGTAACCGCAATTGAAATGGCGAACCTTCGCAAACAACTGCAAACGCTATCAAGTTAATTTGGTATGCGTAAATGAACAAAAAACCTTAAAATTTTTATGGGAAAATAAAGGAAATTGGCATGAGGAAAAAAAGAATCATAACATTCGTATATGTGTTAGCAGTTGCTGTTTTGACTGTCGGACTTTTCAATTGTAAAACGTCTGATAACAAAGGGAATCATAAGATCGGTGGAGATGTTCCCATCGGTGTTGTCGTGGCACTGACAGGGCAACATGCCGAGGCGTATGGGTTTGCTATGCAACGCGGTTTTGAATTGGCACGAGAAGAGATTAACAACCGTGGTGATGTCCAGCTCACTTTTACCACTGTGGACGATCAGAGTACGCCAGAGGGGGCGAAGGAAGCTGTACAGCAATTGGTGGATCAAGGCGTTTCTGCTATAGTCGGGCTTGCTATCTCGACGCATCTTAAAGCGGCTGCTCCGATTGCGCAGGAAAACAGCGTTATCGCTTTCAGTTCGGTATCCTCTGCTGCAGGTTTGAGTGGGATCGGGGATTTTATCTTCCGCACCAGTCTCGCCACAAATATAAGCATTCCCAGTGGTTTGATGGCGACTCAGGAGAAACTTGGCTATAAAAAAGTAGCAACGATATATGATGAAATAGATGTTTACGCCAAAAATAGTAATGAAGTGCTAAAGACAGCACTTGAGGCAAACGGCGTCGAGATTCTAACTATGGAAACCTTCCAAACCGGCGATACCGATTTTTCTCAGCAATTAACCAATATAATAGCGGTCCAACCTGATGCCCTCTTTATCTCCGCACTTTCGCAAGAAATAGCACAGATTGTCGCGCAAACATCCGAGGCAGGTGTTCCCGACAGTATTAAGATTATTGCTCCTGATCTAACCATGACTGAAGTCCAAAAGGCTGGTGATGCCGCCGAAGGGACAATAGGTTTTATCGGATGGTCTAATACATCTGACGCACCCGGAAACCAAGCCTTTGTTCGGAATTATCAGGCGAAATATGGTATTCAACCTGAACCGTGGGCGGCACAGTCGTATACAACCCTTTATGTGCTTGCCAATGCAATTAAAGTAGCACAATCGACAGATCCGACCCTCATTCGGGACGCACTTGCACAAACGACAGATTTTCCTACAATTTTAGGGAGGTTAGGCAAGTTCTCTTTCAATCCTGACGGAGACGCACTGTATGACCAGATTATAATGGTTGTCAAGGATGGAGAACTTCAGTTCTTTGAATAATCCCATTTTGTAGCACAAACTGTATGAAGTTTAGAAATAAATAGACACTTTCAGTCGACTGCTGGCGAGGCGGGGAATGCCTAAATGGCATTCATACCGTTGATTTCTTCCTAACCTCGCTAAATTACCGAACTAAGAACAGATAAGGAGGTAACCTGATGTCTAAATTTTTTCTTTTTCCTACGCTATTTCTTATCACTGTCCTTGTTATTGCAGGGAATATCAATGCACATCAGTATCCTGCTAAACCTAAATTACTGTTTCCGTATATAAAAATAAAAAATCATAGAGAGCTTAATATTGCTCGAAGTGTTGAGATACATATTCCGAAAGTATATGATGTTAAGGCGGACAAAACTTTACCAAGTATAATCACAATGCCTAAAAGGGAACATTACAGATTACGTGAATTTGATTTGAAATTCTTGACTCGTCGCGAAGTTATTCAATGTTTTTGGGGGTCTGATTGTATTACTTTTGGTGAAGTTACAATACTGCCACTTGGACCTTTGCCACCAATAATTGGACCTATTGCCGATCCGTTTAATGACAACTTCAGTGTAACAGGTAGCTTTAAAGAGTTTTTCTTATGGATGCGTGAATATGTATGGTAACGTGAACTCGGTAAAGTCTTTGTACCGCAAACTTTTAGTTCGCGAATATACATCACAAACTAAAAGTTTGTGGTACAACACAATAAAGCCTGCATTATTGCAACCGAATCCACCAGGGTGTGCACATATTTTAGATTTCACTATAGTATTACTATAGTTTGGACAATTCTTGGCTCATAAGAGTTGAGTATTAACGGAAAATCTATTTTTCTAAGCGTTTCACATATCAGTAGAACACAGTTAAAAATGCAGCACTCCAGCGGAGTGCTATGTTTATAGAAAACGTTTGAGACACATTCTCGCACTCCAGCGGAGTGCTATGTGTGATAATCTCACATACCGCTCCACTGGAGCGGAGATGTCGGTTCGGACTGTGGCTATAAACATATTGCTCCGCTGGAGCAAAGAAGGGTTCTATTTTGTCCGTTATACATTGATTGGGAAAAATGGTGAACTAAGTTTTTATATCAACTCATGTTTAAAAAAATGTCCAAACTTTAGTATAGTATTAGTGAATGAACAAACGCTATTCCGTTGACAACTAACCTGCGGGGAGACGTTAAACCCCGCGCTAACGTGAATTTACACTGCTATGGCTACACATAAAATATATTTTGTGCGATCTACGAAAGAGTTTATTAAGATTGGGCACACTAAAGGATCACTTGAAGATAGACGAAGTGCCATGCAAGCGGGTAATCCGATAATATTGGAATGGTATGGGTATATAGAGTGTAATTGTAACGCTCCATCTCAAAAGTGTTATGAAGAAGATAAGTTGCATAAATGCTTTGACGATTTCAGGGTTAACAAAGAATACAATCCTGATAGTGAGTGGTTTAAGACAGATGGGAAATTGCTTGAGTATATTGACAAATTGGAATATGATGGAAAACTACACTCTGTTAAAAGTGAAGGTAAGAAATTTAAAGTAGTTGATGGTTTCTAATGAACGTACAAAACCGCACCATTTTTTCACATGACAACCTCCCCGTCCTACGCGGGATAGACAGCGAGTCCATAGACTTGATCTATCTTGACCCGCCGTTTAACTCTAACCGCAACTATGCTGCGCCGATCGGCAGCGATGCAGCTGGTGCTGCGTTCAAAGACACATGGACGCTCTCCGATGTAGACAACGCATGGCACGGCGAGATAGCTGACCGAGAACCCGCGCTCTACCAAGCCATCCACGCAGCCGAGTTGACACACGGCAAAGGCATGAAGTCTTACCTGATAATGATGGCGGTGCGGTTGTTAGAGATGAAGCGTGTCCTCAAAAAGACAGGCAGCATATACCTGCACTGCGACCCGACTGCAAGCCATTATCTCAAAATGCTGATGGATACGGTGTTTGGAAAGAACAACTTTAAGAATGAGGTTGTGTGGAATTCAGCAACGGGTGTTAAAAATAATACTAAATCCCGTTTCGGCAGGGGGCACGATATTATTCTGTTTTACGGAATGTCCGCATCCAAATTCAATGTTCAATATGAACCACTGAGTGAAGAATATCTGAAATCGCATTATACTTATAAAGACGAACACGGACGACGTTTTAGTGCGGATAATTTGAATGCGCCGGGCGCTGGCGGGCATCGCTATGAGTTTCTGGGCGTTGCAAAAAATTGGAGAATGACAGAAGAACAGGCGCACAAGTGGTTAGCCGAAGGACGTATCGTGCATCAGAGCATTACGCCAGGGTCCCGTGTCAAAATTCCCAGGTATAAACGTTATGCAGATGAATCTTTGGGGCGTCCTGCATTAGATAATTGGATAGAGATAGGCGCGCTCAATTCGCAAGCAAAAGAATCCACTGGCTACCCCACGCAAAAACCTGTAGCGTTATTAGAGCGCATCATCAAAGCGAGTAGTAACAAAGACGATATCGTGTTAGATCCGTTCTGTGGGTGTGCAACTACCTGTGTCGCAGCGGAACGTCTACAGCGGCACTGGATCGGTATTGACATATCACCGAAAGCAGTTGACCTTGTGCGTGTGCGTCTGGAGAACGAGGTCGGCATGTTCGGAGACGTTATCCATCGCACCGACATCCCGAAACGGAGTGAGAAACTACCGAACTATCGCACACACAAACATACGTTGTTCGGTAAACAGGAGGGGTTATGTAACGGATGCCGCACGCAATTTCCGTTTCGGAACATGACGATTGACCACATCGTACCACAATCGCAAGGCGGCACAGACCACGAGGATAACCTACAACTGCTCTGCGGTGCGTGTAATTCAACGAAAGGCTCTGGCACGCAGGCACAACTCATCGCCCGCTTGAAAGAGCAAGGCGTGTTGCAATAAACAGATGTGACATCAGAAAAAGGGGTTGATAGATTGGATAGAGCGAAGCGAAACATGTAACTGTCAATTTAAGAAAAAATGCAAGATTTTTCTTGTAGGAGCGAGCTTCGCTCGCGACAAAGGACGAATGGTCGCGAGCGAAGCTCGCTCCTACAGAATGCGAAATGCGCGCGCCATGTAAATTCGGTGCGTACATTTCGCGAGCGAAGCTCGCTCCTACAGAATGTCCGAGGTGTCAAATTCTAAACGCGCATTTGGCGTTGATTCACGGGACTAAATTCGGAGGAAATTGACTTTTTAGGCAAACTTAATGGATCTCCGTCGAATCAGGGATTTTATTTATGCTGGAAAAAGAATTTAGAAACGAAGATCCTCCTGGCAAGATTATTGCGCTTGTCCTATTCATTGTTTCCCTTATCGGCGGCGGGGCGTTCTCCGTTAAACTCGGTCTGCAAGGCTTTCCGCCACTGATGATGGCACTCTTCCGCTGTATATTAGGAATTATCGCTGTTGGCGGAATAGGGGCTATTATGGGATATCGATGCGGATGCGTTTTAAGGAACTACCTCGGTTGCTTATAATTGCGGTGCTTTACATAGGACATACAATCACATTGAATGTCGGCACCCACCTTACAACAGCTTCCCGCTCTACCATTTTTTTCACGCTTTACCCACTGTTTACAGTGCTGTTCGGGCATTTCTGGTTACCAAATGATAGACTTACTCCTAAAAAGATATTAGGGATTCTTACCGCCTTCATTGGCGTCTTTGTAACGCTTGCACCGAATCTGCAAAGCGGTAACATTACGACGTACTTCAAAGGCGATCTGATTGTCCTTCTTGCAGCCTGTTTCTTAGGACTCCGTATTACGCTCACGAAAGTGTTCGTTCAGGATATTTACTCTCACAGGCTTCTTGTCTGGCTCTTAGGTTTAAGTATTCCCTGTTTTCTATGTCTTACCTACATCTTTGAACGTGGGCAATCGATCAAATGGACGCTGGAAAGTTGCACAGGATTGTTGTATCAAGGATGGATTATTACCGGCTTCTGCTTTTTAGTTTTGACATCAGTGCTAAGGAAATACAAAGCAAGCAAATTGGTTGTCTTCTCTTTCCTGATGCCAGTATCGGGTGTTCTGTTTAGCATCTTATTTTTACGCGAGGAATTGACGAGCACTGTATTGGTAGGGACTGGGTTGGTGGCAGCAGGGATTTATCTTGTGAATAAACAGCGTTAATCTGTCCACGAACCTGTGGACACAAAAGAAATTGGAGGAATAATGGCTCAAAAAGGAATCGTGTGCATCGTCATTCTTATTATTTTATCGGGTTGTACCACAGGACATCCTCAACCTATTGACTCATTTTTCATTGATGTTCCTGTAGGTATGGTGCTAATACCTGCGGGCGAATTTGAAATGGGCAGTAACCAATGGGATGCCAATGAACGTCCAGTGCGGACTGTCTATGTAGATGCATTCTACATAGACATCTATGAGGTGACAAACGCGCAATATAAGGTTTTCGTCGATGCCAATCCGCAGTGGCAAAAAGATAACATTGCGGCGGAATATCACGACAGTTTATACCTTCGACTCTGGGATGGGAATACCTATCCCGAAGGCAAAGCTGACCATCCGGTTATTTATGTCAGTTGGTACGCAGTAATGGCTTACGCGGAATGGGCAGGCAAGCGGCTACCGACAGAAGCGGAGTGGGAAAAAGCAGCGCGTGGTGGACTCGTCGGGAAAGCATATCCATGGGGTGATACAATTGATGCAACCCGTGCAAACTACGCACGGCATATCAACGAGAAGATCGCTGTTGGGCAATATCCACCCAACGGGTACGGTCTATACGATATGGCTGGGAACGTCTACGAATGGTGTCTTGATGAATATGATCCTAACTTCTACGCACAATCTGCCCATGAAAACCCATTTTCAGGTGGCACACGTGAAGAGGTAATCAATAGTTTCAAAGTTATCAGCAAGAAAAATCGCGTTTTAAGGGGCGGCTGCTGGAGCGATAACGGGTTGTTCCTTCGGGGCGGCTACCGGGACTGGGGAGTACAGCACTACACCAGCGTCTTCCGCGGGTTTCGCTGTGTGAAGGATCTTCCGTCTAAGTAACACCTATCTAACAGACATTATAATAACAACAGACATTATAATAACAAGATTTACGCACAAGCGGTAGGCGCGTTTTAGAAACGCGCCTGTCCCTGTGCTAAAGAGGACCTAACAGCGCGTTTAGAAAACGCGCCTACCAGGGGTATAAGAGACACAATTTATCGCTTGATTGAAAAAGCAGAATGTGTTAGAGTAAACATAAATGATTGCAATTATAGACTACAAAGCTGGCAACCTTACAAGTGTTGCCCGTGCTTTGGATCACCTCGGTTATGAAAACCAGATCACGGATGATGCTGAAACGATTCTCGCTGCAGAACGCGTAATTTTTCCCGGAGTCGGTGCTGCAGAAGCGACTATGGAAAACTTGCAAGACCGTTCTCTTGACGATGTGCTTTTTAAATTTTACGAATCTGGTAAACCGATGTTAGGCATCTGTATCGGTATCCAAATCCTTTTTGAACACAGTGAAGAGGAGGACACCAAGTGCCTCGGGCTGCTTCGCGGTCACGTGAAAAAATACCCTGCACATAACCGACTCAAAGTACCCCAGATCGGGTGGAATGAAGTCCGACAAGTTCGTCCACATCAAATCTTTGAAGACGTGCCGAATCCTGCTCACTTTTACTTTGTCAATGCCTATTATCCTGTACCAGAGATGGAAGAAACGATTATCGGGAAAACGACTTACGGTCTTGAATTCTGTAGTGTGATTTCTCACAACAATCTGATAGCAACACAATTTCATCTGGAGAAAAGCGGTCGTGTCGGTTTAAAAATGTTGGCAAATTTTTTGAAATGGCAAGTGGATTAACGCCGTTCTGGAAGGATTGTAACTTGCAACTGCGCGTAAACGTCCCATGAGAACGTTATTTTTAGCACTCGGTGTACTGTGTGCGAATATTTTTATATATGTATCAGGAACGCATCACTACTATTTCACCGTTTCACACCTTTACTACGGTGTGATGCTGTTAGCGGCGATTTACGAAAGTTCGCGTAACCAAAATTTACTGCTTGGATTGACAACCGCTGCTAATTGGATATATGTTTTACAACATCCACAACAAATAGAAGGTTTTACTGTAGCGTTCCTATATCCAATTGTGGCGTTTCTGTTTGTTAGGACGATTCGTCAACTGCGGATCCAGCGTTTGAATCGTGCTAAAGAGATGGATAGAATCAGCACGGCAAAGATCACTTTGGAAAAACGGGTGCGCGACCTATCCATCCTTTTTGAGGTGAGCCAAGCAGCAAATGATGCCCTTGAATTTGAAGAACTTTTTCAAAGGATTATTGAAATTCTTTCAGAACGACTTGGAATCTATCGTGGCACCTTAAACCTTTACGAAAATGGGGAGATGATTACATCCGTTGAAGTGATTTTAGGATTAACAGCAGCAGAACAAAAACGTGGGACTGATCACCAAATAGAAGAAATTGAGAAAAGAGTTCTTGCAGATGGCAAAGCGATTGGCGTTCCGCAACAACGCATCCCTACACCATCTGTCAAACTTTTTCCTCCTGAACGAGTTGAATCTAAAGATACTATCGCCTTCTGGGTGCTACCTGTTTTTGTAGAGGAACAAGTTATCGGAACTTTGACGATTGACAAAGCGAAAGATGAACTTTCGGCATCTGAAGACGAACAGGTACTAACAATTATTGCCTCAATCATTGCACAGCGGGTTAAAATCCAGCAGACGATTGATGCACTGGTGCAGTCAGAACGTTTGGCGGCACTCGGTAAATTAGTGACGACCATAGCACACGAAGTGCGAAATCCGCTCGGCAGTATACGGTTAGCCACACAATTGCTCAGTGAACCTGTTGACCGATTTGCACCGTTGCCTAAAGATGAACAGGAAGAAATTGACGAATATACCGCAATTATTATCAAAGAGGTAGACCGGCTTAACCGATCTATTGAGCAGCTGCTTGCTTTCGGCAAACCAGCAATGACGAATGCGAAACTTTGTGATGTTCACAAATTACTTGATAACTGTCTCGCTACCTATCAGCCCGAATTTGACCGATACAATATTGATGTCATTTGTGAATATGCAGAGTGTCCATCAGTCCATATTAATCAAGATGGAATCACACAGGTTGTACTAAATCTGTTTTCTAATGCGATGGAAGCGATGGAAGATGGTGGAACTTTGACAATTCAGACGTACACACAGGCAGAATCCGAAAATGTTTATATCCGTTTTCAAGATACGGGTCCAGGTATTCCATCAGGCGATGTTTCAAACCTCTTTGATGCGTTTTATACTACAAAACAGAAGGGAACAGGGCTTGGACTTTACATTAGTCAGAAGATTTTAGCAGAACACGGGGGCAGTATTGAAGTTGATGCTGATCTTTCAACCGGCACTGCTTTTATTATATCGCTTCCCCGCACAATTTAATTTTTAGAATTACTTAGACACTCTGTACCAGCGAGGTTAGGAAACCTCCGCCTACCGGGGACTTTAGCAATGATGTGTGAATTAACTGACTGCTGATAACCGAAAGCCAATAACCAAAAAAAGTGAGCACAAATTATGTCTTATTCAGTTCTAATTGCCGATGACGACCACAGTCTACGTTCCGTTTTAAGTGCCGCTCTTAATAAAGCAGGTTACCACACAGTCAAAGCACGAAATGGGAAAGAGACGATTGATTGTGTTCAAAAAGATGAATTTGACGTCATTCTGCTTGATATTTTTTTAGGGGATGCAGACGGATTGGAACTGATAGAGTCTATTCAGGAACTGAATCCGGCAGCGGCTATTATTGTTATCACTGGACACGGAACAACACAAACTGCGATTGAAGCAGCCAAACGCCAAGCTTATAGTTATCTTACGAAACCAGTTGATCGAAATGAATTGCTTGATCTGGTAGATCGCGCAGCATCCGCTGCCAGTATTACAAAAGAGGAAACGGAGATCGGTGTGGCGCAAACCGCACAGTCGATCGACGGACAGGGCAGAATGGTCGGGCAGAGTCCTACTATGCAAGCTGTTTATCAGATAATTGGACGTGCTGCTGTCAGTGATGAAACTGTCCTTATTATGGGGGAAAGTGGTACTGGTAAAGAATTGGTGGCAGAACTGATCCATCAAAATAGCCCGCGCAGTGATAATCCGTTTGTGGTGGTTGATTGTAGTGCTATCCCGCCCAGTCTGATTGAAAGCACACTTTTTGGGCATGTCAAAGGTGCGTTTACAGACGCCCATGCTGACCGAAAAGGCAAATTTGAACAGGCGGATAGTGGCACAATTTTTCTTGACGAAGTTGGCGAATTACCGATTGATGTCCAGATGAAATTGTTACGCGTTCTCCAAGAACGAGAAATAGAACCAGTGGGTAGTAATGATACGCGACCTGTGAATGTGCGTATTATTGCTGCAACTAACCGAAAACTTGATACAGCAATTTCACAAAAAACATTTCGCGATGATCTCTATTATCGTTTAAATGTTGTGCCGATTTCGCTACCGCCGCTCAGAGAACGTAAAGAGGATATTCCAGAACTCATTGACCTTTTTACAAGCCGATTTGCACAAGAATATCAACTGCCAAAAATAGGGGTTTCCTCTGAGACAATAAAGAAACTCATTGAATACGAGTGGCCCGGCAATGTGCGTGAACTCGAAAACGCTATCAAACGTGCGCTTGTGATGTGTTCTGGACAGATGTTACTCACAGAACATTTTTCACAAATTTTTGACAAACCGATTTCAGACAGCACAATGGACAACCAAAATCCAGATCAACAAATTCACGCACTCCTCCGAGGTGAAGTGGAACGTTATTTGGAATCCGAAGCGGATGCAGGACAATTATATGCCGCAATTCGATCGGTTTTTGAAAAACCACTCTTTGAAATTGTTTTGGAACACACTGATGGTAACCGCAGCAAAGCGTCAGAGATACTTGGAATTAATCGGAATACACTACATACAAAACTAAACGAGTACGGTATTAAATAAAAGTTTGAATCTTAACTAAAGTTTGGACAATTTATGCCAGTTATATCTTGAGTTATCAAGTCTTTTTCGATTTTTCTGTAAGTTTTCCATATCAGTGGAACCTCACGAAAAATGCTGCACTCCAGCGGAGTGCTATGTTTATAGAAAACATTATGGGCATATTCTCGCACTCCAGCGGAGTGCTAT
>JAJDWA010000026.1 GCA_022825825.1 Candidatus Poribacteria bacterium | reverse complement strand
AAAACATTTCATCAGATCCAACTTGAACTTTGTGGACAAAGACAGATGCTGTTTGACCTGAGCGAGCATTTTCATGAACATATACAAGAAAAACACTGATAAACACTGATTTCAGAAGAATTTTGAGAAATATCAGTTTATCTTCATTTCAACGCACGGTGCCCAAACCGGTTTTGCCGAGGACTACACGCAATGGAAATTACCTGAAGGTGCGATAGCACGTCTCGGCAAAGGTGAATTGCAGGACATCCACTATTCGCCGGATGGTAGTCGTCTTGCGGTAGCGAGTTCTATCGGCATTTGGATTTATGACGCGCAGACAGGTAAAGAACTGGACCTAATCACTGGACAACGAGATGAAGTTCTGTGTGTGGCATACAGTCCCAATGGGCAGACAATTGCTGGTGGTGGCTTAGGAGAGGTCCGTCTGTGGGATGCTAACACGGGACAACTCAAAAGAGTATTCCAAGAACCTTTGAGCACTGTTTCAACTGTTGTGTTCAGTCCTGATGGGCGGATAATCGCTTGTGGTAGTGCCAATGGAAGCATTGCTGGTTTAGTCTATTTATGGGATTCTGCTTCGGGAAAACTTAAAAAAACACTTACAGGACATACAAAGGAAGTTACAAGTCTCGCGTTCACTTCTGATGGCAAAACCCTGGCAACTGGTGCTGGAGGATTTCATGAGGATTCTACGATCTGTTTATGGGATGTTGCCACAACAAAACTGGAAAAAACACTTGAAGGACATCCACCAAGTGGTATCTCCAGTCTATCTTTTAGTCCAGATGGAAAAACATTGGCGAGTACAGGAGGATTCACCGGTTCACCATATCCTGAAGTACGTCTTTGGGATGTTGGCACTGGCAAACTCAAAAACACACTCGTAGGACATAAGTATCGCAATGCCAATTGCGTAGCATTCAGTCCAGACGGAAAAACACTTGTTAGTGCAGTTGGATATTCAAATCGTGCTGGCAATCGTTCCGGGGATTCCACTTTACACTTGTGGGATGTTGCAACAGGTCACCACAAACAGACACTCACTGGGCATACCAGCAGTGTTAAAAGTGTCGTTTTCAGTCGAGATGGGTTAACAATTACAAGTGGTAGTGCTGATGGAACGGTACGCTTATGGAATGCGTCCACGGGAAGTCTTAAAAAAACACTCATATCAGGACATACGGAAAGTATTACAAGTCTATCTTTTAGTCCAGATGGAAAAACACTTGTTAGCTCTCGGGAAGACCGTTTTGTGAGCTTATGGGACCCGCTTACCCATAAACTAAAACACACACTCACAGAACACTATTTAAATGTTAAATGTGTGGGTTTCAGTCCAGACGGTTCAACAATTGTTACGGGAGTCGAATCACACAAGATTTACCTATGGAATGCAACAACAAGAAACCTTAAAAAGATCCTTACAGATGACAAATACGGTTATATGCATTGTATTACGTTTAGTCCAGATGGAAAAACACTTGCGGCTGGAAGTGGTGATGATCTTGTGTTGTGGAATATAATCAATGGAAAACCGAAACATATACTCAAAGGACATACACGTACTGTGATGGGTGTATCGTTTAGTCCTGATAACCTTATGCTTGCAAGCGGCGGTGATGATGGTTCTGTGCGTATCTGGGACGTTGCAACGGGTGAGTTGAAAAAAACGCTTTTAGGTAATAACATTTGGTATTGGACAAGAAGTGTATCTTTCAGTCCTGATGGGAAAACGCTCGCTGCAAGTTATGGAGGCGTGGTGTATTTGTGGCATCCATCTACTTGGCAACTGAAAAAAACACTCACCGGACATTCAAAAATTCATAGAGGCATGTCTTTTAGCCCGGATGGCAAAACGCTCGCTGTTGGTGATGTGCACGGTATGATTCGTTTGTGGAACACCTCAACAGGAAAACACAGAAAGACGCTTTTGGCAGGGGATCCACACTATGTAACAAGCCTGTCTTTTTTTCCGGATGGCAAAACACTCGCAAGTGGTAGTTGGGACGGGTCAGTACTGCTGTGGGAGCTTCCTCCACCTACCAATGCAGAGGCAACGGTACACATTGCTCCATATCTTGTTCAATCACCTGATATTGGGAAACAATTCACAGTCACGCTTGATGTTGTTGACGGTGCATCCGTGTCAGGTTATCGGGCAACTATTATGTTTGATAACACCGCTCTTCGTTATATTGAGAGTGGCATCGGTGATTATCTCCCAGCCGGTTCAGTTGTAGCACAACCAATTATAAAAGCAAAGTCCGTGAAGTTATCAGCAAAGTCCAGTGCGGGTAGCAGTGCGGGAGGTGGCACGCTTGCGACACTCACGTTTGAAGTAATTGCAGTCAAAGCGTCAAGCCTGCGATTATCTGGTGTTAGTCTTACTGATAGCGATGGGTTTCTATTAAGTCCGCACGTTGAAAGTGCACAGATAGGTAGATAGCACATTCGAAGACAACGGATTATAAAATGAAGAAACAAAAAACATGTTTTTGGGCATTAACATTCTTGACTATTTTCGCGCTCATCGAACACATCGGTTTTGCCCAAGACTACACGCAATGGAAATTGCCAGAAGGGGCAATAGCACGTCTCGGGAAAGGTAAAATTAGTCAGATAACTTATTCGCCTGATGGTTCACGTTTAGCAGTAGCAGCTACTATTGGCGTTTGGCTCTACGATGCACAGACTGGTGCCGAACTTGAACTTTTAACTGGACACCGGAGAAATGTGCATAGTATCGCGTTCAGTCCGGATAGAAAAACACTCGCAAGTGGGAGTTTGGGAGAAGTCCGTTTGTGGGATGTTGCCACCGCGCAACTAAAGAAAATATTACCCGGTCATGGAACTGATGTCTTTAGTATCCGTTTTAGTCCGGATGGAAAAATCCTCGCAAGTAGTGGTGCTGAAAACTTTCCCAAAGGCACGGTATATTTATGGAATTTAAACACAGGCGAACGCATAAAAACTCTCTCTGGACATGAAGATGATGTCACCAGTCTATCCTTTAGTCCGGATGGAAAAATCCTTGCAAGCGGGAGCGCAGACGACACAATTCGTTTATGGGATTCAACTACAGCCAAACTTAAATATATACTTAAAGGACACCGTTCTATTGTCTATAGTGTTTCATTCAATTCTAATGGTGATACACTCGCGAGCGGAAGTCATGATGGCACAGTGTGTTTGTGGGATGCAGTTACAGGTGAACTGAAAAAGACACTTAAAGAACGTATTCCCAGAGTTAATTTTCAAAGTGCTGTTTCTTGTGTATCTTTCAGCCCTGATGGGAACATCCTCGCGAGTAGTGGTGGAATTTTTGATCCTGACCCCGCGGTGCGTTTATGGGATCCAGAAACGGGAACACTTAAAGTAACGCTTGCTGGAAATATATCACTTTGTCATGTGTATGAATGTGACAAACGCGAAGAGCACAAAGTAACATTTAATGGACACTCAGGCGGTATTAAGAGTCTTGCTTTTAATCCGGATGGAAAAACACTTGCGACTGGGAGTTTGGATGGCACGGTGCGTTTATGGAATACTACGACTTGGGAATTCAAGAAAATCCTTACGACTGGACACATGCCCGAAGTATCAAGTTTATCGTTCAGTCCGGATGGAAAAACACTTGCGACTGGAGTTGGAGACGATTATATAGAAGACAAAGTGCATTTGTGGGATATCAGTAAGAAAAAATTCCTGAGAACCCTTTCAGATGAAAACGTAACAAGTGTTGAATGCGTATCGTTTAGCCCTGACGGAAGGACAATTGCCAATGACAATGGGACAGAAGTGCAGTTGTGGGAAACATCTACAGGCATTCTCAAGAACCGACTCACATATCAGAAAAGACATGCACAAAGTATTTCGTTTAGCCCGGATGGGCGTATACTTGCCAGCGGCGGATGGGAAGGTTTTATAAGTTTGTGGGATTTCGCAACAAGACAATTTAAAACACAACTTACAGAATATACCGGCAGTGTCAATTGTATCTCATTTAATCCTGATGGAAAAACAATTATTATCGCTGGTGGCACAAGTGCTTTCGGGCATCCTGCAATGTTGGAGTTATGGGATACAGAAACAGGAAAGCGGAAACAAAAATACACAAGGCATACAGATGATGTTAAGGGTGTATCGTTCAGTCCGGATGGTAAAACGCTCGCAAGTGCAAGTCTTGACAGAACAGTGCGTTTGTGGAACACAAAGACCGGACAACTCAATAAAACGCTCACTGGACATAAGGGGCCGGTCTATTGTGTATCGTTCAATCCAGATGGAAAAACGCTCGCAAGCGGTAGTCACGGAGAGGTATTTTTGTGGAATGTAACTACAGGAAAATTAAAAGATGCATTCACTGGGCATGTGAGATGGGTAACAGATGTAAAATTTAGTCCAGTTAACCGGACTCTCGCGAGTGGTGGTGTAGACGGTACAGTATTATTGTGGGAACTCCCGCCGCCTACGAATGCTGAGGCGACTGTGCGTATTGCCCCCGTGTTAGTGCAGTCTCCTACCATCGGACAACAGGTTACTGTAACACTTGAAGCCATTGACGGTGTTTCTGTAGCAGGTTATCGGGCGACTGTTATGTTTGATAATACTGCCCTCCGCTATATTAAGAGTGAAATTGGTGACTATTTGCCTGCAGGGTCAATTGCCGCACCACCAATTGTGAAAACAAAAACTGTGGTGCTATCAGCAAAGTCCCGCGTAGGTAGCAGTAAAGGAGATGGCACGCTTGCGACACTCACGTTTGAAGTGATTGCTGTCAAAGCGTCAAGCTTACGGTTATCCAATGTCAGTCTGACAGATAGGGATGGGTTTCTATTAAGTCCAAGAATTGAAGGTGCTCAGATAGGGCGATAAATTTCTTTTGACAAGATATAACCTGTTTTCCTATACCGGTAGATTTTGATATTCCGCGATAATCGCTTCTACAAGGCTTCCTATGGTTGCTTCCCTTGCTACGATATCAACCCTCACCCCATGTTCCATAGCAGTTGCTTCTGTTGTGGGACCGATCACTGCAACCCGAACATTTGCCAACAGGTATTCCACTGTCCGTGTTGGAAACATCTCAAGAAAATTGGTAACGGTTGAGGAACTGGTAAACGTAACAAAGTCAATTCTCCCCTCTAAAAGGTCTTTTTCAATAGCGTCACTGTTTTCACCTGCTGCTTTGACGGTATCATAGAGTGGAACATCATCAACATGTGCGCCTCTCTCCCGCAAGATATTGGGTAGGTCAGCAGTGGCGATTTTCGCACGTGGTAACAAGATTTTCTTCCCTTGCACATCTTCAATTTCTGTCGCGACAACTTTTCCACTCGCGTGTGATGGCACAAAATCTGGATAAATGCCGATACAATTTAGTGCTTCAACCGTTTTCGGTCCAACTGCACATATACTACATCCGCCAAAAACTCGCGTGTCCTTTCCCTTTTCTTGTATGTGTTTATAGTATATTTCAACAGCATTGACACTCGTAAAGATAACCCAATCATATCGGTCAGGAGAAGGAATCTCTGTACTATCAATTTCAAGTGGATGAATCTCTATGGTGGGGAATTGGATAACTTCTGCCCCATTTGCTTCCAAAAGGTCAGCAAATTCACTTGCCTGAGCGCGCGCACGCGTGACAAGGATACGTCTACCGCAAAGCGGTTTTGTGTCGAACCAGCGGAGTTGATCGCGCAGCTGATTAACCTCTCCCACTACGATAATTGCAGGACTTTTTAGTTGAACCGCTTCAACTTTCTCAACAATATCTGCAAGCGTGCCTTGGATTACAACTTGTTGTGGAGTCGTTCCGACACGAACTAAACTCACAGGAGTTTGCTGATCCCTGCCATGGGTTATTAACCTTTCCACAATCTGTTGCAGGTGTGCTACTCCCATATACACGACAAGTGTATCTACCGCAGTGGCAAGTTGTTCCCAATTGATGTTTGAATCAGGGTGTAAAGCAGCGGAATGTCCTGTCACAAACGCCACCGATGAAGCATAATCACGATGCGTAACCGGAATTCCTGCGTAGGCAGCAGCAGCGATAGCAGAGGTAACACCAGGGACAATTTCAAACGGAATTCCTGCTTCGGCAAGTGCCACCGCTTCCTCACCACCGCGCCCGAAGATATAAGGGTCACCGCCCTTGAGACGCACAACAATTTTGCCGTCTTTGGCGTGCTGAACAAGCAATTGATTGAGCTCAGCTTGACGGTTAGTACGTATTCTCGGATCGGGTGCTCGGATTTTTTCGGTATGTGCGGGGCAATGTTCTAATAACCCATCGTTCAGCAGCAAATCGTAAATGACAACATCGGCTTGCTGAAGGCATTCCACTCCCTTTAGCGTAATAAGCTTTTTATCTCCAGGGCCTGCTCCTACGATGTAAACGATACCAGTTTGTGCTGTTTTCATAGATGAATTCATCCCACGTCTAACTGTGCGTTCAACAGTTCGTTTGCTCCACTGCTACGTAATTTTTCGGCAACGATTCTGCCTAAGTGCTGTGCATCGTCTAACATTCCTACTGCTCTTTCTACAATACGTACTCTCCCTTCAGGATGACATACAGTTCCAATAAGTGAGAGTTCATCATCAACGTACTCGGCATAAGCACCGATTGGTAGCTGACATCCGCCGCCGAGGCTTTCCAATACAGTTCTTTCAGCAGTAATCTCGGCTACTGTCGTCCAGTCATTTAAAGGAGCAAGCAGTTTTTCAATGTGCCCATCTCCTTCACGTGCTTCGATCGCTAACGCTCCTTGCCCAACTGCTGGCACCATCTGCTCTATTTCAAAAAATTGCGTGATAACTTCTTCTTTAAGGAGGCGTTTAATCCCCGCCGCAGCGAGAATAATCCCATCAAGATCAGTCTCTTCAAGTTTACGGATCCGTGTATCAACATTACCTCTCACATCAACAACCTGTAAATCTGGGCGTAGATGGAGAAGTTGTGCCTTACGTCGTGGGCTCGTAGTGCCAATTTTCGCACCGTTCAGTAAATCTTCTAAGGGAAATCCTGTAGATGTAACAAGCACATCACGTGGGTCTTCCCGTGTTGGAATTGCGGCTATACAAAGTCCTTTGGGCAATTCTGTTGGAAGGTCTTTGAGGCTATGAACAGCAAGATCTATACCACCGTTTAACAGCGCGATTTCTATCTCTTTGGTAAAAACGCCTTTGCCTAACCCCAACAAAGAACGATTTTGGATAGTATCACCGGTGGTTTTGATGGTTTTGAGGTTAACTTCAACATCGGGGAAATGGTGTGCTAATTGCTGTTTTACGAAGGATGCTTGCCAGAGTGCAAGTTGGCTGCCACGTGTGCCGATTGTAAATGAGCTGTTCATTCCTGTTCCTTATCGTCATTATCATCTAATGCGAACAGTTCTTGGAGTGCATGAACATATTGCCCATGATCAGCATTACCATCGTTGACAGCGTGGCGCAAGTTTTCTACCGGGTGATGTAGAAGTTTTTTTACGATTGCTTGTGTCATAGAGGCAACAGCTGCTTCTTGTGTCCCAGATAATTCGGTTTTGTCAACACACGCTTGGAGTTCAGTTTCGGCTATCTGCTGAAATTGCTGATGAAGTGCTTTAATGGTGGGATTAACTTCAAGGATTTGCAATTGGTCGTGAAACCGCTTTGCCTCTTCAGAGACAATCTGCTCAGCGCGAACCGCTTCCTGTTGCCGTTCTTTGAGGTTTGAGGCGACAACAGCTTCTAAATCGTCTATATTATAGAGAAAGGCATGATTGATTTTACTCACGTCCGGTTCAATATCACGTGGAACAGCGATGTCAATAAGAAACATATACCGATGCTTCCGTTTTCTCATGATCTCAGCGAGGGGTTTACGTTCAATGAGATAATAGGGGGCGTCTGTGGAGCTGATGACGATATCAGCATCAATGAGAAAGTTTAGGTTTTCCTCATAAGCGATGGGGATGCCTTTAAACTTTTCGGCAATCTTAACTGCACGTTCATAAGTGCGATTAGCAACAATCACTTTTGAAACACCATTTGTCACGAGATGCTTCGCTGTGAGTTCGCTCATCTCACCCGCTCCAATAATCGCCACAGTTTTGTCTTCTAAGGTATTAAAAATCTTTTTAGCAAGTTCAACCGCTGCATAACTAATTGAGACTGCTCCGGTAGCAATAGTGGTCTCTGAACGTATACGTTTGCCAACGCTGAAAGCTTTGGCAAAAAGTCGGTTCAAAATCGCACCAGCACCCCCTGCTGAACGTGAAAAATCATAAGCTTCTTTGACTTGACCTAAAATTTGAGACTCACCTACGACCATTGAATCAAGGCTGGACGTAACTCTAAAAAGATGTTGAATGGTGTCAAGGTTATGGTGGCGATAACTCCACTTTTTGAGTGTATCCACACTAATCCGATGGTAGTCAGATAAAAAGTCCAGCAGAATTTTGATAGGTGATTCGGCTGTTCGCTGGGAATTAGCGACCCCATAAACCTCTACGCGGTTACAGGTAGAGAGAATTACTGCTTCGTCAACCTTATGCGATTCACGCAGGTGATGGAGGGATTCTATGAGTTGTTCTTCGGAAAAAGCCAGTTTTTCTCTAAATTCAACAGGAGCGACATGATGGCTTGTTCCGATAGATACAATCTGATTCATGTTCTTACTCAACGGGAGCGACAGTAAAATCTATAATTTTCAGTAGACGCGATCAAACAGCACCTACTAAGATCTATTAGGTATTTTAAATTTCACTATAAAAACTGCATGAACAAACGTTAATTAGAAAATTATATCACAATTTAATATCTATGTCAAAATTAGATAAGTTTAAATCACACGGATTTCCGTGATATAATTGTAGTTAGCGAAATGTGTGCGTGCTGTCTAAAAATAGATTGACTCCGATATATGTACAGAGGACTGCTACGAAACCGACAATTTCAGAATATGCTGCCTTTCTCCCACGCCAACCCCACAGTTGACGGACACTAATTTGGACAACATAGATAACCCATGTCACAAAGGTGAAAAAAATCTGCGAGTCAAGCCATCTCCAAGTTAGGTCCTTGATATACTGCGTCAACAGTGCACCAACGATTATACCGATTGTCAACAGAATTACACCGAGTATTGTACATCTATAGCCGAGTTCATCTGATGCTCCAAGAGATGGAAAAAGATTATGAAAGATCGTATTTGTCTTTTGGCGGATCTTTTTCTCTGCCATCAGGTAAAGCAATCCAAACCCAAATGCAGTAAAAAACGCAGCATAGGCAAGAAAAATGAGTGTAATGTGAGGAACTAACCAATAGGTTTCTAAATTTTCTGGTAATGCGGATGTGTTTCTGGAGAAACTATATGAAATCAGGATTGTAATGAATGCCCCCGGTATAACTAAACTACCGATAGCACGCAGCTGCGTTACTCGCACAACAATCAGGTAGATTAAGGTGATTGCCCACGCAAAAAAGGCTGTTGAGTCTGTCCAGTGCTTCATCGGGAAATGTCCTTGACGCGACCACCATAGGACGATAAAAAGTGTTAGGAGGGCAAATCCAAGGCACGTTCCCCAGAAAGCAATTAGGGCAATCCTTGGGCGCAGAGTCGGCGTTTCAGACCGTTCACCTATCGTAAGGTAAAGTAACTGAAAAATTCCGGCTGCTAAATAGACTAATACCGTTACAAGAAATAGAAAATGCATGGTTCTGTTGACATTATAATGAAATAAAAGAATAAATTGAAACTTCATCCCGCGGTAGGCGGGGAATGCCTAAAGAAGCATGCGCGTGTGGCATGCTCCATGATTCATACCGTTGATTTGGAGGTTCCTAACGTCGCTGGTACGGAGTATCTGATTAATTCTTAAATCCACTATAGTTATAAGTTTCCGCGCTGTGTGTTTAAAAACTGCGAAATAAAGTTGTTTGCATGTTCAATTTTGCCTTGACGCACCCAGTTGAAAAGGCATTCGGCAGAACACGCAGGGTTTGTAAGACTTAGACAACATGTTTGTGGACTGTCTGCGACGTGTCCGATGAGTTTCTCAAAAAAGTCACCGCGCATTTTAGACGTAGGAAAAGTTTTAAGAACTTCCGCTCGCCGCGCGCCAAGTAAATCAATAAAAGCACCGTAGCCCTTGTTTCCAAACTGATGCGTGAGTCTCTCATATAAATGTTTTGCCTTACTAACATCTGTACCATTCTTATCGGATATGCTTATGATAAGGTTACCATCTATAATCAAATTCGGTGTCCAGAAGTCTGTAGAGTTTGGTCTGTCAAGGGCCTCCTGTAAGAAACCATCAGAAGCATAACTTATAGATGCATCAGAAATCACAAGGAATGCATCATCAAAGTCCGTGGGATTATGCACTACTGTAGCACCGCATTGTTGTAATAACGAGACACGACGTCTAATTTCCGATGTTTCCTGCTCACATAGGATCACACACTTACGATCTTCCAATAGAAGATAAACCGGATAGGGTAGTCCTTGATTTTCAATAGGCGTAGGTTTTCCATTTTCGTATCCAAGCGTATATAGAGATGACGTCTTTAACGTCTCTTCAAAATGTTCTCGGATGCGGCGGCTTGTAGCTGGACTTTTGCCACTCGTGGAGATACTAATCATCAGTTCTCCATCTGTTACCACAGACGCAGCGGCAAATGTACATTGTGGAATAACGTCCACGACGTTGACCAAACGAATATTGTTTTTTTCGTATGCTTCAATATACACCGCGGTGTTTATATCTGTAAAATCGGTTGCAGCACAGACAAGAAAATATCCACTTGTATCTCCTGTCTTAAACTGCCGTTTGTGCCATTGAATTGTGCCAATCTCAGCAAGGAATATCACTAATTCGGTTGCATCTGGACTAATCACAGTTACATCTCCACCACTGATGAGCATGGAGACAACTTTCCGTTCAGCAACAGTGCCACCGCCTACAACAAGGCATTTTCTGTTTTGCAGATTTATGTGTGCTGGATAAAACATCTTACCTATGAATCCCGTGAGACGACATAATCAGCGAGGTTTTCTAAGGCAAACCTCGCATCTGATTGCGGCACCTTTACTAATGCCGCTTTTGCACGATCAGCATAGCCTTGCGCAACTGCCAAACAGTGGGTTTCTACGCCATATTTTTGGAATAAAGATTCAACAAAGGTGATAGCTTCGGTTTCATCGGTGTCAGGACTGAGCACTTTTTCAAGTGTTTGTTTCTCATCATCATTACATACTTTTCGGGTATGTATAATAGGAAAGGTAAGTTTCCCTTCACGAAGGTCACCAAAGGCATTTTTTCCTAATTTTTCTGGAGCTTCCACGAAATCGAGCAGATCATCTACAATTTGGAATGCAGTGCCAATTTGTTTGCCGTAGGCAGTGAATGCCTCAATTTGTTGGGTGTCCTGAGGCCCGAGGATCGCGCCGAGTGTGCAAGAAGCAGCAATTAACTTACCGGTTTTAAAACTAATTATCTTGAGGTATTCCTTTTCTGATATATCGAAATCTCCGCTTTTGTAGGCATGTATCACTTCCCCTTCACACATTGCCTGAGTAGTATCAGCGAGAATTGCCATTGCAGGATCGTCTGCGCGGCGGGAAACGAGCATGGCAAGTACACGCGCATGCAAATAATCTCCAACAAGTACGGCAACCTTATTGCCCCATTTTGTATGCAATGTTTCACGCCCACGTCGGATCGCAGCTTCATCAAGAACATCATCATGCACAAGGGATGCAACATGGATAAGTTCAACAACTGCTGCGAGTGTGTGTGCATCAGCACCTTCGTATTCACACGCTTTTGCAGAAAGCACCACAAGGATAGGACGTAGACGTTTACCGCCACCTTCTACAACATGTTGAACCGCCATATCTACAAAACTATATTCGCTCGCTGTATTTTCAGTGAGTTTCGCCTCTACAGCACTAAGATCATCGGCAATTAAATTTACAATCTGATCAAAACTTGACATTCAATTCCTTTACTACTGTTTAGAGATTAGCGATTACCTCAGTTGCGGCTTGAACGGTTGTGTTAATGTCTTCTTCGGAATGCGCTAACGATACAAATCCTGCTTCAAATTGGGAAGGGGCAATGTACACGCCACGTTCAAGGAGACCCCAAAAGTACTGACGATAACGTTCTATATCCGCAGTTCGTGCTCCATCTGCATCAGTAACAGTCTCTGCTGTGAAATATAGCATCAGCATTGAACCGATGCGGCTATGCCATGCATCAATTCCATGTTTTTGGGTTGCTTCTGCCAATCCATCTGCAAGGGTAGCAGCGCGACTTTCCAGTTTTTCATAAACACCTCGTTCTGCCAGCTTTCTCAAAGTTGTTATACCTGCAGTGACAGCCAACGGATTACCAGATAATGTGCCTGCCTGATACACATCACCTTCTGGGGCAACGCACTGCATAATCTCCCGTTTTCCGCCGTACGCACCGACAGGCAAACCACCACCGATTATCTTCCCTAAACATGTCATATCTGGTGTAACGTTATAATATGACTGCGCGCCGCCATAAGCAACCCTAAAGCCGGTAATTACTTCATCAAAGATAAGCACGATACGATGCTGTTCAGTAATCTCACGCAGTTCATTGAGGTAACCCTCACGCGGTGGGATAATACCCATGTTGCCCATAATTGGCTCAAGAATGAGACAAGCGATCTCATCCGCATTAGCCTCAATTGTTGTTTTCAATGCTTCAGGATCGTTAAAAGGGATAGTGAGTGTATTTCGTGCAAAATCTTCGGGGACACCACCACTATCCGAAAGACCGAAAGTTGCAACGCCTGAACCTGCTTTTGCCAATAGATAGTCTACATGTCCGTGATAGCATCCATCTATCTTGATGATTTTATTGCGACCAGTATAACCGCGTGCGACACGGATTGCGCTCATTGTCGCTTCTGTGCCTGAATTGACAAGTCGGACTTGTTCAATGGAAGGCACTGCGTTGACGATAGTTTCTGCGAGTTCGGTCTCTAATGTTGTCGGAGCCCCGAAACTTGTGCCTCGCGATGCTGCGGTACTGACGGCTTCCACCACATCAGGATGTGCATGCCCCAAAACTAATGGTCCCCATGATGCGACATAATCAATATACTCGTTTCCATCTATGTCGTAAATCTTGGCCCCTTCACCTCGATCAATAAAGCGAGGATGTCCGCCAACCTTGCTAAAATTACGGACAGGACTGTTAACACCGCCAGGGATAAATTGTTGTGATTTCTGCCACGCTGATAAGGATTTGCTGCTCTCCAATTCGTTCCTCCAATTCCAGTTTTATAGTTGTTATAGTAAAACCAAACATTATTGATCCATCACGGTAGGTTCGGTTTCCTAACCGCACATTACCTATTCACATTCCTAACCTCAATTTTCAAGCCATTCAACGACCGACTTTGCAAAGTAGGTCAAAATCATATCTGCTCCAGCCCTTTTAATACTTGTTAAGACCTCCAGTGCTACGCGTTTCTCGTCAATCCATTCATTCTGTGCTGCTGCCTTTATCATTGCATATTCGCCACTGACGTTATAGGCTGCAACAGGCATCTGATATTCTGTTTTCACTTGATGGATAACGTCAAGATATGAGAGTGCAGGTTTTACCATCACAATGTCCGCTCCTTCCTCTATATCCAACGCTACTTCTCTTAGTGCTTCTTCAGAATTTGCTGGGTCCATCTGATATGAACGGCGGTCCCCGAATTGTGGCGCGGATTCTGCCGCTTCACGAAAGGGTCCATAAAAAGCAGAGGCATATTTTGCTGAATACGCCATTATAGGTATATTTTCATAGCCTTCTTCGTCTAATGCGTCGCGAATTGCACCGACACGACCATCCATCATATCTGATGGCGCGATGACATCAGCACCCGCCTGTGCGTGCGACACACTCTCTTTAACAAGCAGATCAAGCGTTGGATCGTTCTGCACCTCTCCGCCTTCAATGATACCACAATGACCGTGATCGGTATATTCACACAGACAAACATCTGTAATCACAAGTAAGTCTGGCACCGCGTCCTTAATAGCACGCACCGCCTGCTGAATGATACCATCTTCTGCATAAGCTTCAGATCCAAGCGGATCCTTCATTTCTGGAATTCCAAATAAGATAGTTCCAGGAATACCGAGGGATGCAAGCTCTTTTGCAGCGGTTACGAGTCTATCCACTGAGTATTGGTAACATCCTGGCATAGAAGATATTTCATTTGCCGTGTCTTTTCCGTGGACGACAAACATTGGATAAATAAGGTCATCTACCGACAGATGCGTTTCCCGAACAAGTCGCCGCAGGTTTTCATTTGCACGTAGACGTCTGGGCCGATAAATTGGAAATATGCTCATTCAACCTCCGATTTATCCGATTTGATTTTATATTTCTTTAATTCAAGAGTTTTCGGGACAGGAGCAGGCGGTAAAGGTAAACCTTCGTCGTCCGGGATCAACTCTAAAAAAGTGTGTTCCGTTTTCTGATGAAATTTAACAATTCCAACATTCGGTGCAAACCATACAGTCGTTACAGTTTCTCCCGGAGAATCTACTTCTTCAGGTGGAACGGGTGGCGTAAATACCGCCGTAGTTTCAGTGTGATACTTAACTTTCAAACAGTCTTCAAACGTTCCAGCAGCTGTTTCAATAGTTTCCGTGCCAAGGACAATTCCTGTTTCTATAATTGTGAAATCTATAGAAAACTCTTCAGTATCTTCATCAATTAATTTAAGGTTAGTTTTTATCTGGTTTACGTCCCATTCCTCGTCGGGGGTTATGGATGTCGGCAGCAGATAGAAATGGTCTTCTGCTTCTACATCAATAGTGTAGGAGATATTCGCAGTTGGGTCATCGTTTCCCATTATTTCGATAAAGGTCTCCATCTCTTTAGAAAGACGTGCCTTAACTGCCTTTTCAACTTCATCGCTAACAACCAACTTAATTCCTGTCTCACCCGCTTGATATAGGGAAGGATGAATAAAATAACTGTAGTCCGCCCAATCCTCTAACTCTGGTTCATAACTGAAGGCTGGAAAAGTCTTACCGGCAATCTCTTCACCTTCAACAGCGCGGCGCGTTAATTCATTTCCATCTTGGTCTTCATAAACCCAATAACTTCCCAGCGTTGATGGAAAATATTTATTTGCAGATTCATCTCCCAGCAATGTCCCACCAAAGCCAAAGATAAATAAAAGTATTAAAATGATGTTCAGTCTTTTTAACACGGAATTTCCTCCAATTGAGTGGTAAATGATGTCTGAATTCTTGTATATTGACCCAAGTTGCTACCTTGTCCCGCAAACTTTCCAGTTTGTGGGACAAAATCCTGGTGAATAATAAACCATTCACGATTAAAAACAGTGTTTACATGTCTAAAATCTTATAAGTAGCAACTTGAGTTATATTAATTTTCAGTACCACTTTCCGATTCAATCGTTTTGATTTCATATCTTTTTAATTCCAGCGTTCTCTCAGTAGGAGGAGGTAGAGCTACAGGAAAACCTGCATCTTTCGGTATCATGTCTAAGAAAAGATGTCCTGATATTTGATGAAGTTTCACAATTCCCACGTTCGGAGCAAACCAGACTGTCGTTACAGTTTCTCCTGGAGGCGCTACTTCATCAGGTGGAGGCGTTGGGGTCAATACTGCTGTTGTTTCTGTGCGATATTCAACTCTCAAACAGTCTTCAAACGTGCCAGCAGTTGTTTCAACAGTTTCAGTGCCAAGCACAATTCCTGTTTCTATAATCGTGAAATCCATCCCCAATTGTTCATTCTCTGGAACGCCCGCCCCTTCAATGATCATCTTAGCATTGACTTCTACTTGGTTTACGTCCCATTCTTCATCCACCACAACATTTTCAGGTAGCAGCAATAAATTTTCTTGTCCTTGTGCCTCAACCTCAACGCCTATATTAAAGTCAGGCACCTCTACCCCTGGCGGAGCCTGTCCTTTTAATGCTTCGACAAAAATATTCATTTCCTTTATAAGACGCGCTTCGGCGGCATTCTCTACCTCTTCGTCAACAACAAGTATGATTCCTTCATCATTCACATTATATAGCCCCGGATGAATAAAATAACTATAATTTGCCCAATCTTCTAACTCAGGGTCATAACTAAAGGCACGATACGTTTCACCAGCAATCTCTTCGCCTTCAATTGAATAACGTGTCAACTCATTTTTATCCTGGTCTTCATAAACCCAAAAACTATCTAATGTGCCGGGAAAATATTTATGCACTGACTCGTTCCCTAACAAAGTAACACTAAAACTCAAGAGTAATAAAAATATCAATGATACAGAAACTTTTTTTAACATGAGGATTCCTCCATATTTTGTTATCGTTTAGTTATTTCCAGGTACAATTAGAACCTATTAATTCTTACTATTGTCCTGCAATGCACCTGGTACTATTTTGTATCTCTTTAATTCATAAGTTTTGACAGAAGCAGCTGTAATCTCAGCAGCTTCTTCATCAGACATTGTCGCATCAACGACATCTCTTTCTGACATCATATTGAGAAAAATCTTATCAGATTGTTGGTGAAATTTGACAATGCCAACATTGGGCGCAAACCATAAAGTCGTAATCGATTCACCTGGTAAGTCTTCCGTTGCTGTTGGTTGGGATGCTGTCATTTCTGTTTTCGTTCGATACTCGATTTTCAAACAATCTTCAAACGTCCCAGCGGTTACTTCAACGGTTTCTGTGCCAACGATTTTTCCCGTTTCAAGGATAGTGAAATCAAGCGTGATTTCAGACATTTCTGCGGCACCCTGGAAGTCTGGCAATCCTTGTATGTCAAACTTCATGGTGATTTTGGCATTAATTTGCGTTGCATCCCATTCTTTATCGGGAGTTGTTTGGATTGGGAGTAAATTGAAATCGTCTTTTGCTTCCACCGCTACACTATAGTTAAGCTCAACGGTAAGATCGAGTTCGGGTGGCGAGTTGTTTTCTAAAGAGTTCTTCACCATTTTAGAGAAAATTTCCATCTCCTTGGTAAGACGCGCTTTTACTGCCTTTTCGATTTCATCTTCAACAAGAAATGTTATCCATTCCTCTCCAATATTAAACAGAGAAAGATGCATGTAACGGTTAAAATCTGCCCAATCTTCTAACGCAGGTTCGAAACTAAAACCGTTATATATCTTCCCCGCAATTTCTTCTCCTTCAATCGCACGACGTGTCAACTCGTTACCGTCTTGGTCTTCATAAACCCAAAAACTATCAAGCGTACTTGGAAAGGACTTTTGCGTGGATTCGTTTCCTATTAGAGTCGTACTGAAGTAAAAAGTTAGGAAAAATATCAAGAAAAGACACAGTTTTTTCAACATGTGAAGTGTTCACCTTATAAAAGGATCGTTAATTTGATGATAGCAGTACAAGCACGTTTTGCAGATTATTTTGTATCCCCGTTTTCGGATCCATCAGATTGGATTTCGTAGCTTTTTAATTCAAGTGTTTTCACTTCATCCGAATTCTCTTGTTGACTCTCGAATTTGACAATTCCAACATTTGGGGCTAACCACAAGGTTGAAACAGATTCATTAGTTTGTTGTTCAGGAAGGAGCTGCTTGTATTCGGGAGGGAGTTCTGTGTCTACAGTTGTTTTAGTACGATACTCAATTTTTAAGCAGTCTTTAAACGTCCCTGCTTCTGTTTCAACAGTTTCTTTTTCGATAACGTTACCTGTTTCAACAACATTAGTCGTAGAAGAGATAGTTTTAAGTTCTTCCGGAATTTCAACGGGTGCCCCCTGAATGTCCATAGTCATTTCAACTTTCACGTCTAACTCCATAGCAATCCACTCTTCATTATATGCCACAGGCGTTGGAAAAAGATAAAAATAATCTTGGGCTTTCGGTTCAATGGTGTAATTGAAATCCATCGTAACTCCTTCTGGAAGTTGTCCCGCGGTCAATTGCCGGATGGTCGCAAGCGTTTCATCAAGTTGTTTACTTAAGATTGACTTAGTAGCGATTTCTATGTTATCCCCAACATAAAATGCAATCCATTCTTCACCGACTTGATAGAGAAAAGGATGTACAGCATACAAATATTTTTCCCAATCATCTATCTCAGGTTCATACTCAAACGCACGAAATGTTTTCCCATCAACTTCTTCTGCCTCAACAGCATAACGCGTTAGTTCATTTCCGTCTTGATCTTCATAAACCCAGGAACTGCCAAGTTTGTCTGGGAAGTAGAAGTCTGCCCATTCGTTAGCGAGTAGGGAGACACCTAAACTAAATATAAGTAGCAAAACAAAAATTGGTCGAAAATATTTCATCGCCTTTTGATCCTCCAATAATACTAAGCTATCTCTAAAGTATACCCAAATATGATGATAATAACAAGGGAAAATCTCTCAAATCAACGCTACAGGACGGAACATTTTCTTTGTTTAGTACTCAAATGGAAAAGTAACAGGGGCCCCGTTATTTGCACATGAACGCCCCATAGCAACATCAATTTCCCTATCTTTACGCCCATTGTATGCACCATATTCCGGTTCAGTATCATTTCGTACAGCATTTGCAATACTCATTAATTCCGATGCGACAGTAATTTCACCGTCACTGAGCGGATAATTCTGCAATGGGTTTTCCCACACAACTTCGGGAGTAGTGTCGGCAACAAGGGCAGCAAGCGTTTCATAACCGTCAACAGTATTCGTTTTACGTGTAATAGAAACCGGACGTTGCTCGTCTGCATCATCGTTCAAGATGACAGCATCGTCTCGGAAACACATCCCGCGCTCTGCGTAGAATTTTGTTCCATTAAATCCACGGAGTGGTGAACCGTAAGAGAGGCTACTGAAATTGAAAATCCCTACTGCACCATTAGCGAATTCAATGACTGCATGTTGCCAATCCTCTTTCTTACGCCTGGGTTGTCCTTTTCGCCACACGTGATCCTGCACACTAAACGATTTATTAAAACCGTAAACCTGAACAGGTTCATTTTCAAAACCGATATAACTCCGTATAAGACCAATACCGTGATAGCCGTGTCCGCGGAAATCGTTATGTGCAACGTTCACCTTGCCGAATATACCTTCCAGAATCATCGCGCGTTTGATACGTTCAGAAGGGCGGCGGTAATAGTTTTCGTTGACCTCTAACTTCGTGCCATGCTCTTTGGCTGCTTCAATCATCATATCTGCACGTTTGAGATCGGTATTAATCGGCGTTTCTGTGCAATAACTTACGCCATGTTGCGAACAGAGAAGACCAGGAATGTGATTGTTACTCGGTGTGATAACAATAGAACAGACGTCTGGTTTTTCTGTCTCCAACATCTGCTCAGTATCTGTATAGGCAGCCACTTGGTACTGCTCACCCTGCGCTTTGACTCTCCCTTCGTGTGTGTCACATACTGCAACGAGTTCTAAGTCATCTTTCAATTTTGCTATCAGTGGAAGGTATGTATTAGATCCTCGGTTACCTGTTCCTATATGCGCGATTTTTAGTTTATCCATTGATATTCTCCTTCAAGCGACATCGTCCTTTTCAAAAACTTATGGACATAGACGCTATTTGCTGCTAATATAGGTTGACTTCATTTTAGCACGTGTGCATTTGAAAAGCAACTTTTTCGCAGACAAAGGAACAAATATATGGCAGGTCCATTGGACGGCATAAAGGTATTAGATTTAACGAGAGTGCTTGCAGGACCTTATGCGACAATGATCCTCAGCGACCTTGGGGCTGATGTGATTAAAATTGAACAACCAGGGATTGGAGATGAATCGCGCAATTTCGGACCATTTAAAAACGAATTTAGCCTCTACTTCATGAGTGTAAATCGTGGCAAACGAAGTATAACACTCGATCTCAAAACCGAACGTGGAAAAGCCATATTCAAACAACTCGTTAAACAGAGCGACATTTTAGTAGAAAATTTCCGTCCGGGGACTATGGAAAGTTTAGGTTTGGATTATGGGACGCTTGCATCAGAGCATCCATCGCTCATTTACGCTGCCTGTTCCGGTTTTGGACAGACCGGCCCTTTAGCAAAACAGGGTGCCTATGATATGATTATCCAAGGGATGGGTGGTATAATCAGTATTACAGGTGAACCAGATGGGCCTCCTGTGCGTGTGGGAACATCTATTAGCGATATTACCGCTGCGCTCTTCACAACAATCGGTATCCTGTCCGCACTCCATCATCGCAACAACAGTGGAAAGGGTCAGTTAGTAGATGTTGCAATGTTAGATAGTCTTGTAGCAGTATTAGAGAATGCAATTGTGCGCTATTTTGCGACAGACGAAATTCCTCAACCTTTAGGAAGTCGGCACCCTGCAATAACACCTTTTGAAGCGTTCGAATCCGCAGATGGACACATTATTATTGCTATCGGTAACGATACGTTGTGGGCAAAATTCTGTGAGCATGTAGATCAGAAAAACCTGATCTCTGACCCACGTTTTAACACTAACGCAGAACGGACTGCAAACCATAGCGAGTTATATCCTATTCTCTCTGAAATTATGCGGCAACGCACAACTGATGAATGGATTACGGCTCTTGAAAAAATCGGTGTTCCGTGCGGTCCTATCAACACAATTGACAAAGTTGTTAATCATCCACAGATTCAAGCGCGGGAGATGATTACGCAAGTGATGCATCAGGTTACGGGTGCTGTGGCAGTACCGGGTGTGCCGATAAAACTTTCCGAGACACCTGGTGATGTAGATACTCCCGCACCAAGTCTTGGAGAACACACTGTAGAGATATTGACAGATGTATTGAAAATGTCTTATGAAGAGGTAGAAGCGTTAAAAAGAGAAAGGATCATTTAAAGTTGAAAAACTTCACAGATTTAATAATCTTAAAGTTTGCCACCTTTGTAGCATAATCTGTTAGATTGTGCCTATTAGTGCGCAAACTGACAGTGGACGCTACAAAACTTTCGCAAATAATGCACTTTTTTGATTAAAACGGTGTTTAGATGTCTGGAATCTTATAGGTAGCAACTTGGGTTAAGTATAATCAAATGTAGAAATTTTAGGACTTACACATTCCCTTCGCTTGCGTGGGATAAAGGGGGTAAAGCCTTGAAAAGGACAAAATTCTAAACAGGGTTACCTGAATTTGCGTAAGTCCTGTTTTTAATTAGGATGACAATTCATGCATTTTAAATCAAGTCAAATCTTCAAAATAAACGCATTTTCATGGCTTAAGACCGCTTTGTATTGATATTTAATGGATTCTCAGCAATTCTGATAAATATCAGTATAAATAATTATGTACACTTCTCATTTAAGGTTTTACTTTTTCATCTCGCCCCACGTTACCGTGACTTTTTTGGGGTCTCCCTTTGGAGAGACAGAGAGCACATCATCACTAATCCAATCCATTGCGAAATCATCATCCCCTGGTGTGTTTGTCAGGTTGACGATCTCTCTTGTCATAAGGTGATAGCTGTGGATGTCAAATTTATCACGATTCGGATTGTTTTTATCCCAATGTCTTGCAGCAATTAACACCTGTTTAGGCCCCATAAAGCACGTACTATGGATTAACCACTTGTCAGGGGTGTCTAAAATCTGACGTTTGCCCGTGTTAATATTGTGAATGACAACTTTACTTGTAATAAACTCCCCATTCGCGTCGTGTATATCCTCATGAGACACAATAGATTGACTATCAGGAGACCAGTCAGGACGTTCACCTCGCCCAAGCCTTTGAGGTCTGCGTCCATCAGCAAGTATCAGATAAATGCCACCACCGTCCTGGTAAGCGATATATTTGCCATCAGGAGACCAGGAAGGAATAGAATACCATTCGTCTTCGCGTGCGCGTGTCAGTCTTCGTAGTGCTTTTGTTTCCAGAGTTATCCGCCAGATGTCAATCTGTCCCACTCCAGGTTCGGCCAGTCGATTACTCTCGAAGGCGATGTATTTACCATCGGGAGACCAGGTCGGGCCCCGCTCACGAGTATCTTCGTCGGTGAGTCGATATTCATCTGTGCCATCACTATTGATGATATATATAGCGCGAATTTGCGGCCAATTCGGTACCCCCGGAGGTTTTGCTGTAAAAGCGATCTGTTTTCCGTCCGGAGACCACTCAGGCCACCATCCAGGTGATGCTGTCAACCTTTGAACATTACTACCGTCATCGTCCATCACATACAGACTTTTACTTCCATCTCGATATGATTTGAAAACGATTTTTGCGTGTGTCAGCGTTGGTAAGAATAATAAAAGGAACAAGCAGTAAAGGGGTATACGATGCCCGATCATTGTTCACCTCCATTAGACGGATGCACAAATCAAATGTTTATGGGCAAGGTGCGGTTAGGAAACCGCACCCACCGTTGTTATTTGCACATTCAAACTAATCGTGTCCGGGTGCGTCATTGACCCAGACTTCATAGGAGTACCATTTGATTTCATTATCCGACCTGTGAACAAGGGCTCCAATTTGGTAATAAGCCCCTGTCGTATTGTCATTACCGTCCCCCAATGGAAAATCGTAGGTAAAGGTTGAACGCCTTGCGGCGCCGTCACCCCAAGCCGTTACTTTGTTTGTCCCGTAATAGCTGGTATCTCCGGGGGCTTTGACATACCAATAAATTACATCATACGGGATCTCTGTGATCACCAGTGACTGCCAGTTCTGTCCCTCATCCTTCTCAGGGTCTTTGCTCCGCGAATCGACTTGGCAATCGTCAGAAAACTCGTCGCCATCCGTTGTCGGCCCGATACCGTGGATCTCTTCTTCATCCGTCTCGGGATCGTGTGTAAAATATAAAATGTGCTGTCTTATCTGCCATGACTCTGTCCACCCACGCTGCGTCACATTCAGCGTTATTGTGGCTTCCGCTTTGAAATCGTCACCTTTTACATGAGTGCCGCCTAAACAGGAGATATGTAAGCTTTTGCTGTCAGAACCATCCGCATCGAAGTTCTCCCAAGGCTCAGCTGCCTCATCTAAAGTGCCAGTTATCAGTGGGTTTGTTCTAGCGTCAGGGGTAAGCGTATCATATTTGCCATTGGCCTTATTCTTTTTAAAGATTTCGAGACGTACTTCAAAAGTATAGACGCATCCTCTATGTGCGTCCATGTTGTAAAGACCAAAGCTGCCATCGAGATAGACCACGCCCCCTCCCGTTGGATCATACTCAAGCTGATCTAAATACACGCTGGCCCAAACATCTATGTTTTTGGGATCATGATCCTCTATAGCTAACTGCGCGAAAGCTGAAGACGTTAGCACCATTCCGATTAGCAACAGGTAACAAAGCATCGCCACGGCGATGCCGATTGTTTTAAATCTCATTATTTTCTTCTCCTTAATAGAAGTGGATATACTCTTCCGAGCATATCGTTATATTTATCCCGTTGAACGTCATTTGCGTCCAGCGGTCTTTCTAATTATGACAGACCCTAAAGGAGAAGTTGGCAGGAAAATGGAAAGTTGCTGTCAACTGTTTCCTTCGGGCTCGCTGGTTTTCATATTTCTATAGCAACAAGCGTAGGACTTGTGTTAAAATGAAAACCAGCCTTGTCATTCCTTACAATGGCATGGCTACGCGCTGAGAGTGGATAAATGCTAACACCACTGTCGGCGCGCCCCCTCGCGGGGGAGGGGTGAAGCGTGCCCAGGGGCAACACATGCATCTTGTGCATCTATTACACCTTTTGTAAAGTATACATAACTTTACAAAAAGTATTATACAACATTTCATATCTTTTGTCAACATTTTTTTATTTAGTCAGGGTTATTTAGTTTTAAGAATTACAGAAGCACATTTTTTGTAGGAGCGATCTCCGAATCGCGACGAAACTCACTGATAGTCGGGAATCGGAATTCCCTCGGACAACTCAAAATGTCCTGTTAATTCTAAAGTTCACTATAAATAACCCTGCCTGGGAGAAATAAGAAATTGACGCAGTAGCATAATCTATGATAGAATTCTAAATAACATAAGTTGCCACATAGTAGCACAATCTGTCCGAAGATTAAGTAAATATTTCGGTAATTCTAATTCTTCCCAAACCCGGTAGATGCGGTTTCCCGACCAATGCAGAATACCGGACGCATATTCTGCCAGAGTTTTCTCCAAAAGGACCGAATTAATAAATTAATCTTCATGTAGTAAATTTGTAGTCGCGCCATTAATTAATTGCGTGTCTGAGTCCGAATAAGCGAGGAAAATCATGTCAAAAAATCACGCGTCAGAATTACAAGGGACGGTACCATTAACATTCGAAGGTGACCTTGCCGCACAAATGGTTGAAGACCTTGATAATTATGTTACTCGTGCTATAGAAGCTGCAGCAGAGAAACGTGAAACGTTGTGGCATCGGGATTATAGTTCCCACACAGCATACACCGAATCTGTTGAACCGAACAGGCAACGTTTTAGAAAACAGATTGGGTGTTACGATGAACGTTTGCCTATCAATTCGCTTTCATATCTTGGTACGACAAATGCCGCCGCGCATATTGCAGAAGGTGAGAATTTCACCGTGTCGCGCGTCCGGTGGCAAGTTTTTGATGAGGTAGAAGGTGAGGGGTTGCTGTTAGAACCAAATGATAGGACACCGGTTGTCGCTCAAGTAATCGCATTGCCGGATGCCGACTGGACCCCTGAGATGATTGCAGGTGTTACCGATGAACTCCCGCTTGACACTCAGTTTGCAAGGCATTTAGCAAGTGCGGGGTGTCGTGTCGTTATCCCACTTCTAATTAATCGTGAGGATACCTACTCTGGCAATCCGAAAATTGGTGCGTTTACCAATCAACCGCATCGTGAATTCATTTACCGAATGGCATACCAATTGGGAAGACATATCATCGGATATGAGGTTCAGAAAGTTTTATCGCTTGTAGACTGGATGTCCTCTTTTGATGAACCTATTGGGGTAATCGGTTATGGTGAAGGTGGATTGATTGCTTTCTATAGTGCTGCCGCAGATACACGAATTCAGGCAACAGTTGTTACTGGATATTTTCAATCGCGCGAGGACGTTTGGCGCGAACCGATTTATCGCAATGTATGGGGATTGCTTCACGAATTTGGTGATGCTGAAATTTCGAGTCTTATTGCACCACGTCCGTTAATTGTTGAAGCGAGTGGAGGTCCTGAAGTAGCTGGACCACCAACACGACGAGATGGACGTGGAGGAGCAGCGCCCGGTCAACTTGTGTCACCACCACTGGAATCGGTAGAGGCAGAGTTCAATCGTGCAAGTACCTTTTATCAAAAACTTGCGTGTGAGGATAACATACACTTAATTTGTCCTGAAAATAGATTACCTGGCTCCACAGAGACGTTGACCGCTTTACTTACGAGTCTTGGCGTTGGAAATCCTCATTTTGATAAAAACCAATCTCTAACATCAGACACTACAAAACCATTTGACTACGATGCACGCCAACAACGTCAGTTTATGCAACTTGTCAATCTGACACAACGTTTTTTACGGGAGGCAGCAACGCGACGCCAAGAATTTTTCTGGAATAAAACGGATACATCTTCATTGGCAAAGTGGGAAGAGACATGCGTTGATGCCAAAATCTATTTCTGGGATGAAGTTATTGGTCGGTGTCCTCCGCCCGACGTTCCTGCTAATCCGAGAACTCGCCTGATTTATGACGAACCTAAATGGAAGGGGTATGAAGTTGTGCTTGATGTATGGAAAGATGTCTTCGCTTACGGCATTTTACTCCTTCCGAACGACCTTGAACCGGGGGAACAACGACCTGTTGTTGTTTGTCAGCATGGATTAGAGGGCAGACCGCAGGATACTGCTGATCCCAAAATTCAATCGGTGTATCACTCTTACGCAGCACAGTTGGCAGATAGAGGATTTATCACCTACGCACCGCAGAACCCATATATTGGTCAGGATGCTTTCCGTGTTATTCAACGCAAAGCGAATCCAATTAAATGGTCGCTATTTTCGTTGATTATCCGCCAACATGAACGCACACTTGACTGGTTAGCAGAACTTCCGTTCGTTGATGAAAACCGAATTGGGTTTTATGGACTCTCTTACGGTGGAAAAACAGCAATGCGTGTGCCAGCAGTGCTTGAACGATACGCGTGTTCTATCTGTTCAGCCGATTTCAATGAGTGGATTGTGAAAAATGCAACCTTTGACTCTCGGTATAGCTACATGTTCACTGGTGAATATGAAATGCCTGAGTTTGATTTAGGAAACACGTTCAACTACTCCGAGATGGCGGGGTTAATCGCGCCGCGCCCGTTTATGGTGGAACGTGGTCATGATGATGGCGTAGCACCCGATGAGTGGGTAGCACATGAATTCGCTACGGTGCGCCGCCTTTACGTTCGGCTCGGTATAGCGGACAAGACCGAAATCGAATTCTTTGATGGCGGACATCAGATTAATTCCGATAAAACATTTCAATTCCTGCACCGACACCTAAACTGGCCACAGCCATAAAAGGAGACAGATGATCTATTCAATTTTCGTCACTGCAGGATTGGAAAATACCGCTCGCCAAGAGATAATTGCGCGTTTTGGTACTACCGAAAAATTCAAAATCCTTATGCGGAAACCGCAACGAATTGTTTTCCAATACTCAGGCAATCCGAAGGATTTATTATCGCTGCGGACAGCGGAACATCTTTTTGTGGTGATAAAACATATTCCGAATATGACGCGTTCACGTAGTTCTTTAACTGCGATAAGACAATCACTCACTCGATTCAACTTCGGAGAAACACTGACATGTTGCCGACAAGTAGGTCTCAGTATACGAAAACGGGTTCCGTTTCGTGTTATCAGTCGGATGTCAGGGTTTCGCAATTTTCAGAAAAGGGACTTTCAACAGATCGTTGAAAGGGTGTTGATTGACCGAGGTTGGCAATTGACACAATCAAGTTCAGGGTTAGACGTTTGGGCAGAGGTGCATGGTCAGGATGCTTATATCAGTATACGACTTTCAAAACCTGAGATGGCACAACGTTCATATAAACAGACACACGTGCCGCAATCTATCAAACCGACTTTGGCTTATGGCATGGTGTGGCTTTCGCAACCGCACGCAAACGACATTTTTTTAGATCCGATGTGCGGGGCGGGAACAATACTATTGGAGCGTGCTTTTGCACAGCGGTACCGTTATCTTATCGGTGGAGATATTTCAAAAGACGCGTTAAATGCTACGCAAAGAAATTTTGGGAGACAGCATCAACCACGTCAGTTTTTCCATTGGGACGCACAATCCCCACCTCTAAAACCAAATTCTGTAGACAAAATTGTCTGCAACTTACCGGCAGTCGAAAAAAATGAAAAATCCTCTCAACTTGCGAACCTTTACAGAAAATGTCTTCATCAATATGAAACTGTGCTTAAGCCGAATGGAAAAATGGTGTTGTTAACATTGCAGTCCACACTTTTGGACAAGATACTCAAACAGCAAAAATCGTTGAAAACGATGCAACGGGTTAGCGTAGATGTTGGTGGGAAACGCGGAAAGATTTTTGTTATCCGTAATACTTAAGTGGCGAGGCACAAAGACCTCGCCCTACAATGATTGGGGAAGCGAAGGACAGACCTCGCCTAAAGTTTTCTGTTAATCTCTAAATCTCAGGAACTCTTACCGCCACCTCTTTCTTACTTTCATGTGAGCGGAAGATACCATCCATTATCACATTCGTGAGGAGTACACCTTCCGGTGGTATCGGTGACGGTGCGTCTGCTTTGACGGCTTCACGGAAAGCGATCATCTGTTTCGCCCAGTTATCAGATGCTGGGAATCCTGATAGCTGGATAGTCGTCATACCTTCCGGTGGATCAGGTTCCGCTGTTAGTCCCTCTGATTCGACAAACTTCTTGAGATCGCCTGTGTATGCATCTGCGAAAATAACCGGTCCATCCAAAGAAATCCCTGCTTTTTGACCGAGATGAAAATTGCCACCGAGCGAGTTTGCATGCACTGCCCACGAAATCTTAAATACCATCACACCGCCATTTTCAAACCGAACCCACGCCGCGCCGAACTCTTCCACATCCATTTTACCTTGGAACCTCGGATCCTGCATTGATATGTAGTCTTCAGTAATAGCAGAGACACGCACCGGTTTCGGATACCCCATCGCAAATAGCGATCTGTGCATATTGTAGACACCTATATCAACGGTTGCCCCCGCCCCCGCTGTCTTTTTGTAGATGAACGTATGTCCCGGATTCCCGCGCCGTCTGCACCCGGCAGATTCAGAATAATAGATATCACCAAGAAATCCTTCGTCAATCAGTTTCCTCGCGAATTGGAGCCTCGGATCAAACGTGGGATTGAGACCGATTTGTAAGATTTTACCTGATTCCTTTGCTGCCTGTACCATCGCAGTTGCATCTGAAAGCGTTGCTGCCATCGGTTTTTCACAGAGGACGTGTTTACCGGCGTTCAATGCCGCAACCGTTGGCCTCCGATGTCCCTGATTGTAAGTACAGACGCTCACAGCATCAAGATCATCCATCTCAAGCATCTTGTTGTAACTTGAAAAGGCGTTCTTTTTTGGGACACCCCACTCTTCAGCAGCTTGGTTTGCCTTACTTTTGATAATGTCGCAGACAGCGACAATCTCAAAACCGCCTACTTTTTCATAGGTACCCCGGTGGGCACGTGAAATGCCACCTGTACCAATAATACCTACTCGTACTGCCATGTTGTTGTCTCCTTATGAGAAATGCAATTGTATTGATGTATTAGTTTAGACGATATTCAGTTGGAAATGCAAGGAAAAAATGTAGAGGCCATTTGGTATTCATTTTATACAGAAATTCACCATCCTGGTGGTTAGGAAACATGCCAAAATAAAACTTAAAAAAAACATGTAAAAAAATTGTATATATATGTTATACTTTATGTACTTACAATAAAATGGAAGCGTTATATGTTATTCCAACATTTGTTGGACTGGACGGAGCATGTATTATGGCAGAAACCGCATACAGCATCTTTGATTCACGCACACCTAATGATATCCACCGCGAGATTCAAGAAGTTTATCTCAAGAATGCGCGACCTTGGGTAATTGGATATAGTGGAGGAAAAGATTCTACCGCTGCATTACAACTGGTTTGGTATGCCCTCGCTGAGTTGCCACCAGAAGATCGGAAGTATCCTGTCTATGTAATTTCATCCGATACCCTCGTAGAAACACCAGTGATCGTTGGTTATATTACAAGTACCCTTGAACGTCTCGAAAGAGTTGCACGCAAAGAAAAAATGCCATTTCAGACAGATATTGTCCGCCCGAAAATAGAAGATACGTTTTGGGTTAATCTTATTGGTAAAGGTTACCCCGCACCTTACAGCAAATTTAGATGGTGTACTGATCGCATGAAGATCAAACCTGCCAATCGGTTTATCTTGGACAGAGTTGCTGAACATGGTGAAGTTATTATGGTACTTGGGGTCCGTAAGGGGGAAAGTACTACCCGAGACCAAGTCTTAAGCATGCACAGTATACAGAATTCATTGCTTTTACGACATAACACTTTACCGAATGCTTTTGTCTACGCACCTATTGTTGATTTCAGTTTAAACGATGTTTGGTTCTATTTATTGAATGTTCCTTCACCATGGAACAACGATAATAAGGAACTTGTCACCCTCTATCGAAACTCAAATGCTCAAGGTGAATGTCCACTTGTTGTTGATGAAACGACTCCGTCTTGTGGAAACAGTCGCTTTGGGTGTTGGACCTGTACCGTGGTTACAAAAGATAAAGCAATGGAAGGGCTTATTGATAGTGGAGAAGATTGGATGTTGCCTCTACTTGAGTTCCGTGACTTCCTTGCTGACACTCAAAACCCTGAAGAGAAACCTAAAATCCGTGAACATAGGCGAAGTAACGGTCAAGTTACTATCTTAAATAATAAACTTATTCACGGGCCCTATACGCTGAAATTCTGCCAAGAACTGTTAGAAAAACTTCTTGAAACACAAGAACAGGTTCGCAAAGAAGGGCCTGACCCCGAAATTAAACTTATCACTGACGACGAACTTGAAGAAATTCGCAAAATTTGGAGAACAGAACGACAAGATTGGGAAGATGCGGTACCGCAGATTTATAGTGATGTTGTTGGTGAGCGCGAATGGGTTGTTGACGATACAACTGCTTTTACGGCATCAGACAAGGAACTATTATCTAAAATCTGTAGTGAAAATGGAGTCCCTGTTACGCTTGTAGCAAAATTGTTAGATACCGAGCGTCAAATGGATGGAATGAGTCGGCGCGCTGGAATCCAATCCCGAATTGATGCCATTTTCCAGGAGGATTGGCGTTCAGAAAAAGAAGTACGCGACAGTCTGCCTGATAGTGGGCAACAATGATTCTCCATAAATTTTTAATCGCACCAATTTGGAATAGAAACCTAAACGTGATAGTGGGCAACAATGATTCTCCACAAACTCTCCCTCAACAATTTCGGCTTATTTCGCGAATCACATAATATTCAGATGACACCGAACGGTACAGGCCCTGTCATCTTAATTGGTGGGATGAATGGTGCCGGTAAAACAACACTGCTTGATGCAGTTCGCCTTTGTCTCTACGGCAAACGTTCCTTAGGTGCAAGGGTTAGCCGCAATGAGTATTACGAGTACCTTTCCACAATGATTCACCGTAATCCGACTTCGTCGTTACCGTTAGATAGCGCTTCCGTCTCACTTGAGTTTGAATATGCACGAGGCGGTAAAAAAAAACATTATCGAGTTGAGCGTGCTTGGCAACAGCGAGGCAAAACTCACCGTTCAGTAAAAGAAAGTTTTTTCGTGTCCGAAGACAACCAGTTAAACGCAGATTTTGATGCAGCATATTGGCAAGATTATATTAATGAACTAATTCCAATAGGTGTATCACAATTTTTCTTTTTTGATGGTGAAGATATACAGAAATTAACTGACGACTCCAGCCATGATCAGTTCCTTGCCGAATCAATTAAATCTCTGCTCGGGTTAAACCTTGTAGATCGGTTGAAATCAGATCTTAGCATCTATGCAAACCGTTTAGCAAAACAGAACAGTCCCGAACCCTTGCAACAAGAGATTGAGGCTGCAGAATCCGAAATTGCGGATCTTAGCTCATCCCTCAATGACGTAACTGAACACTTAGAATCTACACAAACTAAAATTGAAAGATTAGAGACCCAGATTTCCCGACAAGAATCTCAAATTGCAGCTGAAGGCGGCGGTTACGCAGAAAAACGAGAGAGTTTGAAACTTCAACAGGAGCAACTCTCTACTGAAATTGAAAAATTAGAAAATGAAATTCGTGACCTATGTGGGAATTTGTTCCCGTTCGCACTTGTACCAGATTTACTAATGCGATTAGAAAAGCGACTTCGTAAAGAGATTGAATACGATCAATGGGAAGAGAAAAATCGTGTATTGAAAACAGAAAACACTAAGCTTATTAATGACCTTACATCCGCTTCTTTTTGGGATAATTCCTTTTCGGAGTCTGAAATAGAATTTGTTTACTCAAAGATTGCTCCAGAACTGAAGACACAACTTGAACTTCCAAAGGAATTAGAGAGCTTTGAGAAAACACGTGAACGTTCATCCTCTGAATACGATCAACTCTTTGAATGGATTAAAACTTGTCTCAACGACATTCCTCAAAAATTTCGAAAATTGAATGACGCTTTAAAAAATGCGGAATTAGAATTGCAAAAGGTAGAACAATATCTTCAGAAAGCACCTGACGAAGAGGTATTGAAGCCTTTGATAGAGAAACTTTCCAAATTAAATCAGAACCTTGGCCAACTTTGCAAGCAGGAAAAAGATCAAGACTTAACGATCCGATCCTTGAACAGCCAATTGGTGGAAGCAGAAAGAAAACTTGAGAAACTACGTCACACACAACAACTTGGTGAAGCACATATTAAACGACAACAACAGGTAAGCCAGGTCAAGTCTGTTCTATCTTCGTATACATCCCTGCTCACACAAGCAAAAATTGTGACACTTGGAAATTCAATTGTAGAAAGTTTTAACCAACTTTCACACAAACCAGATCGAATTAGCCGGGTTGAAATTAACCCAGATACGTTTGCAGTGACCTTATATGATTCAAACAGATGCGAGCTTTCAAAAGAAGAATTATCGGCAGGTGAAAAGCAGATTTATACAACTGCTCTGTTGTGGGGATTGGCAAAAACATCAGGTAAACCGCTTCCGATGATTCTTGATACCCCGCTTGGTCGTTTGGATAGTAGCCATCGAAAACTTCTTGTTGAACGTTATTTTCCGCATGCAAGCCATCAAATGATCTTGCTTTCAACCGATACTGAAGTTGATGAATTCTTTCATTCATTGATGGAACCTTATATCTCACATACGTTCCATTTAGAGTATCATAAATCAGACGGACACACTACAATTGAAGAAAGTTACTTCTAAACTATTCTGAGAATTGAATTCATAGAGGGATCAAATGGGATTAGCAAATTGGTTCAGCACGTTTTGCACAAACATTCAGGTTCAGGATGGAGGGACTATTTCTACTCGCTACAAGGCGATAACCCGTCGGTTAAATACAGATTTCTGGAACACAACATCTGATACCTCACATAGTCTATATGTGGGTTCGTATGGCCGCAATACTGCGATTCAAGGATTTAGTGATCTTGATATGATTTTTCAACTCCCCAATTCAATGTACAGGCGGTACGATCAATATCAGGGTAATGGTCAATCAGCTCTGCTTCAAACGGTAAAAAAATCCGTTACAGAGACGTACTCATCTACAGTTATAGGTGCAGATGGACAAGTAATTGAAATTTCCTTTGCTGATGGTATCACGTTTGAAGTCGTTCCTGCCTTTTTAAACTCATATGGTAGTTATAAATATCCTAACACAAATAGCGGTGGGAGTTGGGGTTTAACAAACCCTAAACCAGAAATTGAGGCTATCAGAATTAGGGACAACACCAGCAACAACAACTTAGTTCCATTATGCAGGATGATGCGAGCATGGAAGTCAAATTGGAATGTGCCGATGGGCGGTCTTTTAATTGACACACTTGCTTACCAATTCATCTACGATTGGAAATACAAGGATAAATCTTTTTTCTATTACGATTATATGTGTAAAGACTTTTTTCTTTTTCTGGCTAACCAAAAAGGAGATAAGGTATACTGGCGCGCTCCAGGCAGTAATCAGTATGTTTACAGCAAAGGTCTTTTCCAATGGAAGGCTAAAAGGTGTTACAATATTTCGCTTGAAGCAATTAAACATGAACAAGCTAAACCAAAACGTGAATATTCTGCTAAGCGAAAATGGAGGGAAATCTTTGGAACGTCATTCCCCAATTAATGACTTGCTTGAATCGCGCCAGATACTTGAAGGACAGTTACGTGAGTGTTTTGGTAGAGTTGTTTATTCGCACAAAACTCATGAAAAATGTGCTGATATTCTACTAAAACGCCTGTCAAGAATGAAATTCTGGGTAATTTTTCTATCTGCAATAACGACGGTTGGTTGTATTTCTCAACTTATCGTTTTAGCAAGAGTAGGTGCAGTCATTGCCAGTTCAATTTCAGCAGTTCTTCTTGGTTTGACCCTATATACGAAGGACTATAATTTAGCTGAGCTTGCCCAAAAGCATAAACAAGCAGCGAATAATATTTGGCTTATTCGAGAAAAATATCTGTCGTTAATCACAGATATAGCAATTGGAGAAAAATCGTCAGAGATTATACAGCAGGAAAGAGATACCTTGATGGATGAGCTCCATTTGGTTTATTCCAGTGCACCAAGTACCACTTCTAAAGCTTATAAGAAAGCACAACAAGCACTGAAGTACAATGAGGATATGACATTTTCAGATGAGGAAATTGATGTATTTTTACCTAAAGAACTAAGGCGAAATCAGACTACTGCTTCACAATCAAACGACCAAGATTCATAATTATATTTCATTTTTTTGTCTTTAAGATACGTTCAAGTTTCCTGAATTCCTCCCTGGACAACATTAGCACCGCGTTGAGTTATTTTCTAAGTACTTCCTCACGATGCCATGCCAAAACTTCCTGAGCAGGGTATAGTAGCTCATGTTCAGGCAATAGAATAGACTTATCGCGAAGTTCGGTAAGCATCCACTCCGTCGGTCTCCTATCGGACATAAGTTCTGAAACAATCACTTTATAGTTTTTGCTTAAAGAAAGCAAACCTTTGTCAAATGCCCAATGGTGCAATTTGCATAACGATATTCCATTCCGCACATCGTCATTCTGCGAAATATGAAACGGCATGATATGGGCAGCGTCAGCCGCACTTTCTCCATCCATTGTAACGATACGCAAACGACATACAGCACAAGTGTAATCATACATTCGCATGATTGCTTTGCGAAAACCCGCAGTACGAATTGGAGTATCTGTTTGGATTGGGACTATCGGTTGCTGATGTGAAAATGCGTATTCTACTTGTCGAAGCAGTAACTGTCTGTACTCGCCAATCTGATGTTCTTCTGCAATGAGACTTTCAATCTCATGCTCGAAATCGGGGAAATAGGTACGGATAAGAGTTTGACGAATTACCTCTCGATCATTGGGAGCGACGAGCAAAGCAAAAAGATTATCATCCAAACTTGCATACGCAATCACTTCACGAAGGCGAGAAATCGATCTAATTCGACTAGCAACACTTAATGCATTTTCGTACCCAGTGTTTGCATGTAGGTGCCAAAATCCGTCGCCTTTTAAGTGGAAAAATGGCAAAGCGATATTAGGTCTCCGATCCGTCACTACTTTTGCCCAATATTTCATGAAGGATTCTGCCAAATCTGGAGACAGGAAAATCTTATTTTCCTGAATTTGCCCTTGCTCAATTAGTTCAATAACTGCTAACAGAAGGAGAGGTTTGTGAGGAGCTTCTCCGTGTGCTTTGTCTACACGCAACTTTTTAAACTTTTGGAGATATTTTTGTAGAGTATTGGAAAACATTTTCCTTATAATATAATTTATACATTATGCTAAATCGTAAGCGAATATGTTCTATATCCCACGACGGTTTTGATAACATTTGTCTTTTTATTCAGTAACTGTTTTCTAATGTGCTAATCCACTTTTTTCAATTAACATTGCAGCTGCTTCATCTATGGGGATTTCTTCATCTTTGGCAAAACGTCTTAATGATCTATGAACTTGATGTCCGAGAGTAACAGCAATTTGGGTTACTTTTTCACCACTTTTTGCATCTTCTATAGCTTTATCTACAGATGCCGCAGGATCGTCTATTAGTTCCTTTTTGATCTTATCTTGTTGTGCCCCGATCATGCCAGTCATTTCTTTTGCAAGTTTTACGGCTTTTTGTGGATCTGATGGACTGTCTGTAGCGAGAGCATCCTGAGCACGGAGAGCAGCCTTCAAGTTCGCTTCTCCACTGTCAACTACTTTTTTAAGTTCAGGGATTAACCTATCATATTTAACATATTCACCCACTTTTTCAGGGGAAAGACCTGTTTCCTCTGCCACTGCTCCAACTGACGCATAATGCTTATAGAGGTATGTGCAAACGTCAATAAGATCTTTCCGATTTAGGTCACTACGAACAAGATTTTCAGTTACCGACAAGACCTTTGCGTCAATTTCATCCAAACGTTCGTCAAGTATCCCAGCCGTGATTGTTTTTTCGCTAAGCCTCTGATGGGCTAAAAAACGTCTTTGGCCAAGTATAATTTCATACTTTTCACTATCTTCTAATGGGGCAACGAGTATAGGCTCCAAAAGTCCTACTTTGCGGATACTTTCTGCTAGTTCATCAATATCCTTTTTCACATCGCTTACGCGAACCTGGCTTGTCCCAATTACAAGGTCATTCAAGGGAATATCTTTAAATTCTACAATCTTCGCCATCTCAATTTCCTCCTGTTTTTCAATGCAAACTGAATAAGATTAAAATAACAGAATTCCGAAAAAATGTCAAATTCTTATTCAAACCTTAGAGTGAACAGTGGGTGTGACACTCGTCAATAATATTACTAAATATCAGGAACCTTCACCGCCACCTCTTTCCTATTTTCATGTGAGCGGAAGATACCATCCATTATCACATTCGTAAGTAGAACACCTTCGGGGGGCAGCGGTGACACGGCATCAGTTTTGACTGCTTCACGGAAGGCAGTCATTTGTGCTTCCCAAACGTCAACCTCCGGAAATCCCTTGAAGGTAATAGTCGTCATTCCCTCTGGCGGATCGGCTTTAGCGGTCAGCCCCTCGGACTTCACCAGTTTCTGCAGTTCTTTGCTATAGGAATCTGCAAAAACGATCGGTCCGTCTAAAGATATTCCAGCATTCTTACCGAGACAGAAGATGCCACCGAGCGAGTTTGCATGCACTGCCCACGAAATCTTAAATACCATCACACCGCCGTTTTCAAACCGAACCCACGCCGCGCCGAACTCTTCTACATCCATTCTATCCCGGAACCTCGGATTTTGCATTGAGATGTAGTCTTCGGTAATGGCTGAAACACGCACCGGTTTCGGATACCCCATCGCATAAAGCGAGTTGTGCAAGTTGTAGACACCGATGTCAACGATTGCGCCAGCCCCCGCTGTCTTTTTGTAGATAAACGTCCGTCCAGGATTCCCGCGCCGCCGACATCTTGCTGATTCGGAATAATAAATATCACCGAGGATGCCTTTATCAATTACTTTTTTGGCAAATTGAAGTTGTGGTGTAAACGCGCTTTTTAGGCCAATCTGCAGTATTTTGCCCGACGTTTTTGCCGCACGCACCATCGCGGTTGCATCCGCGAGCGTCGCTGCCATCGGTTTTTCACAGAAGACGTGTTTACCCGCATTCAACGCAGCGACGGTGGGTCGTCGATGTGCTTGGTTATATGTACAAACGCTCACCGTGTCAATCTCATCCATTTCGAGCATCTTGTTGTAACTTGTGAATACGTTCTTTTTTGGAACACCCCAGTTTTCCGCAGCTTGTCGCGCTTTTTCAGCAATAATGTCGCATACCGCAACGATCTCAAATCCACCTACTTTGGTGTAAGCTCTGTGGTGCGCACGCGAAATACCACCCGTACCCACAATACCCACGCGGATTGCCATACCGTTTTCTCCTTATGAGAAATGTATTTGATTTGATGTGTTAGTTTAGAGGATATGCTGTTGGAATGCAAGGAAAATTGCAATTTCCCTTGCACTCGAAAAAAGATGCTGGACAGGACAGAATGTTAGCCGAAATCAAGGAGTTAACCCATTTGATGTCAATATTCGGGAAAAATAAGCGAACCCCAACATTTATCGATTTAACGCCGTTCAATGTCCTTGTCGGAGGGCTTTGTAAACTTGATGCTTACGATTCCTCCGGGTACATCCCCTCTATCACATCAGTATACTTTTCAATAATAACGTTTCGCTTCAACTTCAGCGTAGGAGTCATTTCATCCTCTTCTTGTGAGAATTCCTTTTCAAGCAGCGTAAACCGTCTAACCTGTTCAAAGTCAGCAAAATCTCTCAAACGTTCCCGTATCTCACTTTGAATAAGTTGTTGTACCTCACGGATTTTTAACATCTCAGGAATGTCAGACGAATCAACGCTATTCTCTGATGCCCACGATTTGAGCGCATCAAAATTCGGAACAATCAACGCAGCAATATTTTTTCGTTCATTACCCACCAACATAATCTGGTCAATAAAAGGACTTTGCACCAGTTGGCTCTCTATCGGTTGCGGTGCCACATTTTTACCGTTGGATAACACAATGATGTTCTTCTTCCGGTCAGTAATCTTGATGAACCCGTCATCGTCAATAATGCCGATGTCACCAGTATGAAACCATCCCTCACCATCAATAACCTCTGCAGTTGCGTCTTCATTGTTGAAATAACCCTTCATCACATGTGGTCCACGGGTTAAAATCTCACCGTCTTCAGCAATCTGCACTTCAATACCGGGAATAGGTTCTCCGACCGTTCCGAACCTCCATTTCTTCGGATAGTTCATGCTAATAACAGGGGAAGTTTCTGTTAAGCCGTATCCTTCCAAAATCAGAATGCCTGCTGCGTGAAAAAACTCGGCAATTGATTGTGGTAATGCAGCACCACCGGACACGAAAAATCGTAGTTGTCCACCTGTTGCTGCCTTCAATTTCGCGAAAACAAGTTTATCCGCGATATTTTGTTGCAGCTGCAAAAGCGCAGATGGTTTTTCTCCTTGTTGAATTTTTGAACTCACCGTTGAACCGACTGAAACCCCCCAGTGGAAAATCTTCTGTTTGAGCGATGAACCTGCTTGGACAGCACGTAAAACCCTATCATGCATTGTTTCATACAAGCGCGGTACGCTAAGCATTACCGTCGGCGAAACCTCCTGCATATTCTGGGCAACTGTAAAAGTGCTTTCTGCATAAGCTATCTTCGCGCCAGAAAACAGCGGGACATAGTGCCCGCCAAGCCGCTCAAACACATGCGATAACGGAAGGAAGGATAACAATACATCTGTTTCATCAACATCAATAAGCGTTTTGCACGCCTTAAAGTTTGAGAGAAAATTCGCATGCGTTAGCATAACACCCTTCGGATCACCGGTCGTGCCAGAGGTATAGATAATTGTTGCAATGTCGTCTTCATTCACGCCAATTTCTTCAAGTGCATCTGTTTCTTTACCACGATGACATATCCGATCAAATTCTAAAACGCCTTCAGGAGGTTTACTTTCAATCGAATCATAGACCATTATTTGTTCAAGTGTCTCTACTTCATTCCGAATTGCAATCACCTTTTCCAGTTGCTCCGTAGTCGAGACACAGATTATTTTTGACCCAGAATCTTTGAGAATATAGCCAACTTGTGCTGCTGTCAATGTTGAAAACATCGGCACGTTAACTGCCCCGGCTTTGAGAATACCAAAGTCGGAGATAGCCCATTCTGGACGATTTTCGGATAAGATTGCGACCCTGTCCCCTTTTTGTATCCCTAACGCTCTTAAACCCTTACTAAAAGCATCTACCGATTCGCCGAATTCTGCGTAAGAGATATCCTGATAAGTACCACCTTTCGGTTTATGTGCTAATGCGGATTTGTTGCCGTAGTTCTGAACTGACTGTTCAAACATAGATATCAGTGTCATGGATCATTTCTCCTGCGGTTTTTGCGTCTATCCTAACATAACAAGGAGTATAAGTCAAGTAGAACGTTTTTTATGTAGGTATGTAAGTTTTTGGCAAAATCATCTCTCCGCTTATTGTCCGGGCGGGTCCCTGTGCCCGCCCGTTGTTTGGAACTCAGTTTACACACCTTCAACTCGTATTTCATTTGACAAACAATTCATGACTAAAGTATAATGTAAGGCATCATATTTCTATCAATTAATCTGATTACGGGAGGGCCTAATCAATTGAGAAACCTACTCTCGAATCTATTTATGGCGAATCTTAGAATTAATACCACACTTGCATCAGCGAGGTTAGGAAACCTCGCCTACCGCGGGATGAAGTGTCTAATTATTTTTGTGATTCACTATAAAATAAAGAAACGACTTTAAATTATACAGCAAGTAGTAAACACACAAAACCTGATTCTTCTTGTTTCAATTATTCCATTATAGATTGTTAAAAGGGGATTTTGATGAAAAGTATTAAATTCAAATCTGAATATTGTCGGACAATTATCTTGTTTATCATATTAGTCATATCGTTGAGTGGGTGTGAACAAATTGAGAGTTTAAGAAACGATCCGCCGAAAATCAATAGTTTCAACGTACCAGAACAGGTTCAGTACGGTGAGAGCGTCAAATTTAAGGTCGGTGTTTTTGACCCAGAAGATGATGAATTGACATATTCATGGAACGTTTCAGGAGGGATATTAAAAAATGACACTGAAGCAGAAGTGGAATGGATTGCCCCAACGCAACCTGAAGAGGTTATTCCAGCACAAACGGTTACGGTTCATGTGTCCGTGCGAGATGGTGGAGAAGAACAGGCATCAGAATCAACAACGATTATAGTCTATTCTAAAACGTATGAAGTTGCTAACGCGCTTAAAGGATTCTATGAACTTGTTCGCACTCAAATAAATGGAGAAACCGTGGAATCGTTAGGTGGAATAATGCGTCTAACAACTACAACTTTTACAAGACAATTTGAAGAAGATGCTCAATTTTTCTCTGGTTCATATCAGTTAGTTGAACCGTTTAATGATAAAAAAGGGACAATCAATTGGTTTTCAGATGGAATCCCACAACTATCTGTTAGCACATATACGTGGGATGGTAAACTCCTCGTAATTTATTCGGATGCTACTTCCACAACACATGTTTATGAAAAGAAAGCGGATAATTCATAATGAAAATATAAAAGGAGAACAAATGAAGATCAGTTCCTATTTTGATTTATTGGTTTTTGTCATTATCACTCTAACGTTTAGTGTTTATTTACTAACGTCTACCTACGCACAAGAACGTACAGCTGAGCAATATGATGTTCAACAATTACCTTCAGGGGAAGTTGAAATAATTGTGCCAGGGGGAATAAAAAAGACTGATAATCTACCTAAATCAGATGTCGAACAAGCGATTGCAGATGCAAAACGAGATGTGAAAGCACACATTAATAAAACTTTGTGGTTTACAACTGGTTGTTTCTTACCTATCGCTGGTCCTATTTTATCACAAAGAAATCTTAAGTCTATTCCAGCTGCGCGGACCCTCGGCAAGTCACCTCAATATGTTGCCTTTTATATTGATGAATACAAGATTCAAATGAAAAAACAACGATATAATTGGGCGTTAGGCGGTTGTATCGTTGGGGGTTTAACAGACGCGTGTTTAATAGGTCTTTTAATTAACTGGTATATTAATTGAGGTCAAAATTAGCTGAGTGTCCCTGAAAAATACGGCACGACACCGCAGTGAAAACATGAAAAACGTAACAGATAAACAAGTTCTGAAAAACAGACGTGTAAAATTCAGTGGCGTGCGTAAAATTACATTTGCATTAATTTTCTCAATTTGTTATGTTATGCCTGCGTCCTCTCAGTTTGCTGACTTGCCAACCGATGCAAAAACAGTAGACTTTGGGATCTCTGGCGATAGTGGATCGCAAACGTTTTCTTTAACTGCGGTCCTACCATTAAAAAACATAAACGGTTGGGGAGGTGTCTTCGGTTCGCAAGCATCTGACGAAGACGGAGTGGATTCAGAAATTATCAAGGTACATCTACAAGGTGGGATGCGTATTAACAAATTTGGAATAGAAGCATTCACAAATTTAGAACGTAACATTAATAAAGGCAGTGCTTTGACTTCGCAGCTTGGGAGTTATGTTCGACCAGGGATATATGAAAATGGCACGCTTCGCATTTCTGGGGGTATTGGTTATTTCATTGAGAATATTCAACCTTACAAAAATCTTACAATAAGGAAATTCGATCCTACTTCGTTTAGATGGTTAGCGTTTTCTTCTATAGGTTGGAAAAAACTTAATACGGTCCTGAAATTTACACTGGAAGTAGGCTTTAAGAATTATAGATTTTCGGCAGAGCCTGCTCTTACTTTTAACCTTACAACTCGACTGGGATTGCGTTTAAGTGGATCTTTAACTTACAATAGTGCACCATTAACAGAGAACTTACACTATAAATATCTATCAATTTTGCGAGTCACACTATAATCATCAATCATCACATCATGCTTGGGCATTCTTTGTAAACAGATAATGGTATTAGGTTAGTGTTAGATTTTTTTAGGATATGCGATATTTCGAAACACATCTATTTTAATGAATACATTTCTAAAATGAAGGAAATTTTATAATGTTCTCAAAATTGGGACAACAATATCGATCCAGATTTGGTAGTAATAATCCAACTGATCAACAACACGGACACGGTTTTGGTACTGCTCCTGTCTTCCTTGCCTCAATCAGTACAATTCTTGGAGCAATTCTTTTCTTACGTTTTGGTTATGCTGTCGGAAATGTAGGTCTCTTAAGAACGCTTGCCATCGTTGTGCTTGGACATCTTGTGACCATTCCGACTGTTCTGGCTGTATCTGAGATCGCAACGAACCGGCGAGTTGCTGGGGGTGGTGCGTACTACATTGTGAGCCGATCATTCGGGACAAGTATCGGTGGTACTATTGGTTTCGCCTTATATATTTCGCAAGCCATTTCAATAGCGTTCTATATGGTAGCGTTTGCAGAAGCTTTTGATCCTGTTCTTAGTTCGATAGCGGACTACATATCGACACACTATCGAGATATTGATAACCCGCTCGATCCGATCAACGCACGTTGGATCAGCATTCCTTGCACTATCATACTTATCGTAATTATGCTGTCTAAAGGTGCTAATATGGGGGTTTCAATTTTGTGGTGCATCTGTGCAATTCTGGCAGTATCACTTATCGCTTTTTTTATGGGTGGAGTAGTAACAGAGGGTACAGATACTGTCCCTGAGATTGTAAATGGGGCGTCCGAAGTTCAGGATAAGGGCCCCGATATTGTAAAACAGGAACCTGAGGAACCCCGTTCGAGCAGAGTGAGCATCACAGCAAGTATTCCAGATGGCGATCCCTTCGGCAAGGTTTTCGCTATCTGTTTTCCTGCATTCACAGGAATGATTGCTGGTTTAGGATTATCTGGTGATCTGAAAAACCCTCAACGCAGTATCCCTCTTGGCACTATCACCGCAACGTTGGCAGGTATGATCGTATATGTTCTTGTTGCAATTAAACTATGGCAATGTGCCACACCAGCGCAACTTGCTGATACAGACAGAATTATTATGGCAGATATATCTGCATGGCACCCAGCTATTTTCATTGGATTGGGCGCAGCATCGTTTTCATCCGCGCTCGGTTCAATCATGGTAGCACCAAGAACGTTACAAGCACTCGCGCGTGACAACGTTTTACCGATTCCAGGCCTGAACCGTCTCATGCGAACAGGTGTTGGAAAGTCACAGGAACCGATACCAGCGACCTTTGTTTCAGGTGCTATCGCCATTGTGTTTGTCGCTATCGGTGAGCTTAACTTCATTGCCCAGATTCTAACCATGTTCTTTTTAGTAACTTACGGTGCGCTCTGTGTTGTATCGTTCCTTGAACATTTTGCTGGCAATCCATCCTATCGCCCGACCTTCCATTCTCGCTGGTTTGTCTCCTTATTAGGTGCTGTTATGTGTGGCTTGATGATGTTTCAGATAAGTGTGTCTTACGCATTCCTCTCAATTTTTCTCATAGTCGCAATTTACATTGGACTCCGCCAGGGACGCAGTGAACAACGCGATATGATAGGAATCTTTCAAGGCACAATGTTTCAGTTAACCCGATGGCTACAGACTACCTTACAGAAAAATAGGGCGAATTTCCCCGAGAGCGGTTGGCAACCTTCAATTGTCGGCATCACCCAATTCGGTGAACGGCGGCTTGGACATTTTGATCTACTGCGTTGGATTTGTCATCGACAGGGATTCGGACAATTTATTCAATTTTTCCCCGGAGATTATTCGTTCCCTGAAGAACTCTCTGCACGCATACATGTTGAAGCGCTAATCCAACAATCGGAGGCAAGTGGTGCGGGTATTTATGTTGACTCCTTGATTTGTCCGACATTCCAACTTGCTTTGGCACAGGTGCTGCAGATGCCTGGAATCTCTGGCTTGCCAAATAATACCATCCTACTTGAATTTGATGAAAACCACCCAGAAGAAATCCCTGAGGTCCAGCAAGGTGCCAGTCTTGCTGTGGAATCGCTATTTAACGTTCTGATTCTACGGTCGACCAAACACCGCTTTGGATACCGATCGTCAATTCACATCTGGGTAACAGATGACAATATAGCTAATGTACCAATGATGTTGTTGCTTGCCTATATTCTGGTGGGACATCCAGAATGGAAACGGGCAAAAATCCGTCTCTTTGCATGTTCCACTTCTTGGGACACTGAACTTGATGCGGATCAACTCTCAACGGTCATCAAAGAAGGAAGACTGCCTATTTCAATGCAAAATGTAACATCCGTGTCTTATGAAAGTGAAGAAGCATTGGAACAAGAAGTAGCACTCAGATCCGCTCAGGCAGATTTAGTTATCACAGGATTAACTGTAGATGATATAAGTTCCGGAGACTTAGATTACGTGTTGCAACGATACCAAGGGGTAAATGACGTGTTGTTTGTCCACTCAATTAAACCGATCGCAATTGATTAAAAGTGTGTTGTGTGCAATTGGCATTGGATAGCATAAAATGGGCGAATTAAGACAACAAGTTGAAGAATTCCTTGGAAAAACTGCTATCACTTTGGAGAAGCCTGTAACAGTCGGTCAAATATTATTGTTGATCGGAGTTGTGGCTGTTTCCTTTTTCATCGCAGGATTCTTACGCCGTTGGTTCCGACGCCTTTTTAATCGGTTGAGAATGCAAGAAAACATTCAAAATCGGTTGCTTGCCATCCTGTTTCTGATTGTCATAATTATTGGTATAGGCGTAGGATTCAATGTCGCTGACATTAGGACTGGGCTTTTTGGTAGAGTTTTTACTTATCCGCTCGCGGATCTATTTCAACCCTCCCAAAAACCGACTGAGAGTCCAACAGGGATTTCTTCTTTTTTCCAAACACTTCTTGGCAGAAAGCCTGCAGTAGTTGATGACGGTGCCCGCAGATTAACCTTAGCGAGTCTCTTTTATGGATTCGCTATTATCTTCGGAATGTATGTCCTCTCAAAGTACGCGCAGTGGATACTTCAGCGGCAAGTATTACAAGCTTTTCAAATTCAAAGACATACACGATTTATCATCCTCCGTTTTTTTCACTTCACTATTATTATATTTGGCGTTCTTATCAGCCTAAGAACTATAGGTGTAAGTTTCACAAGTTTAGCTATTATTTTTGGGGGCTTGAGTATCGGTATTGGGTTCGGGTTGCAAAATGTGGTCTCAAATCTGATATCAGGATTAATATTAATCTTTGAACGTCCCATCAAAATCGGGGATTTAGTAGAAATCATGGACGTGAACATCTTTGGTAGGGTAACGAGCATCAACCTTCGTTCAACCGTGATTATGGCACTTGATGAAAAGGAGATTATTGTTCCCAATTCACAATTAATTACAGAACCTGTTCATAATCTTACACACTATAACCAGCGTTTTAGGATTCATGTTCTGGTAGGCGTGTCGTATGGTTCTGATGTCCAGATTGTCAAAAAGGCATTGATTGAGGCAGCGCATGCACACCCAGAGGTAATTAAAGAGCCAACACCTGAAATGGAAAACGTTACTGCTCCGTTTGTTCGATTTACTAATTTTGGTGAGTCGTCCTTAGATTTTGAATTGTTAGCGTGGATTCCGGATTCTTTTATGCGTTTCGATGTTGCAAGCGACCTTCATTTTATGATTTGGGAAAAGTTTAAGGAATACAACATCACTATCCCCTTCCCTCAACGAGATGTCCATTTTTACTCAGAAGAACGGTAGGAAGTAAAAAAGCGGGCAGCGGTCACTGTGATTATTCCACAGATGTTTCTATGGCGATGTCAGCATGCCGAATAACCTCTCCTTTGACAAGATAATATACCTCCTCGCCAATATTTGCTGCAAGGTCTCCAACCCGCTCCAGATGCCGAAAAAGCAGTAGGACACTAATGCCAGACTGAATGAGTTGTGGTTGGTCGGCTAAAATAACACAAAGGTCACGCACCATCTGTTCATAGGCAGTATTAACTTTTTTATCGCGTTCGCGGAGTTCTTTTGCGAGTTCAGCGTCACGGTGGACAAGCGCATCAAGCGCATCTTGGACCATCCCTTGAATTATACGGGTTACAGAAGGAAGATCAACAAAAGGCTGCATTGGGGGATACCCCAAAAGTTCAAGGCTACGTCTGGCAATAGAAACACATTTGTCGGCTAACCTTTCGATATTCCTGTTTACCTTGAGTGTCATAGTTAAATAACGTAATTCAAAAGCTACAGGTTGATGACGGGCAATTAGTTGAATACATCTCGCTTCAATTTCATTTTCGAGTTTGTCTACTGTATCGTCAGCTGTAATAACGCGTTGTGCCAAACCCTCATCACGGTTTAGGACTGATTCAACAGCATTGCGCAACATGTTCTCTGCAATACCACCCATTTTAAGAAGTTGGTGCTGAAGTGCTTTGAGTTCCGACTCAAGATAATGTTGCATTGCTATCTTCTCGTAAGTTTAGATTAACCTAACCTACCAGTCACATAATTTTCTGTTCGTTTGTCTTTCGGATTTGTAAAGATTTGTTCAGTTTGTCCAAATTCAACTAATTCCCCACTATATAAGAATCCTGCGACATCCGACACTCGCGCGGCTTGCCGTCTTTTATTGGTAACAAAGATGAGGGTATAATGACTTTTGAGATTCTGAACAATTGCTTCCAATTTAGGTGTTTCAGCTGCATCTAACTGTTCGCAAGGTTCATCAAAAATTAGAATTTCTGGAGCTCCTGCCAATGCGCGGGCAATGCACAGCCGCTGTTTTTGACCGTTAGACAGGACATCGGGAGAAGTGCGAAGGTGTTTATATACTTCATTCCAGAGTTGTGCCTTTCTGAGACTTTCTTCAACAATAGGACCAAGCTGATCGGACTGTTTTATTCCGCGAAGCCGGGCACTATATGCAACATTTTCATAGATAGATTTGCGGAACGGTATCGGCTTTTGGAAAACCATGCCTATCTGCTGGGCAATTTTTGAGGCTTTTAGTTTTGGGGCATAAAGATCATTCCCTTTCAGGAGAATCTTACCGGTATGTCTAAAGTTCACATTTAAATCATTTAGTCGATTTAAGCAACGCACTAAGGTCGTTTTACCGCTATTTGAAGGACCGATAAAGGCAGTTACTTGCCTCGGCAGTACATCAAATGTTAGGTTCTTGAGTATCTGGCTTTTGCCGTACCAAACATTTAAATCGTGTATATGCATGATGGGCTCTGTTTTGTGTGATTGCATGCTTTCGTTAGATCCTTATGTTAAAGCTGCCGTAAAATCAAGGATATTTAGGACCAATTCGTTTTCGCTTCAAGAAAACTTGAAAGAACACTGGATAGCAGTGACAATAACAGAAGAACAATTACACTACCTGGAATATGAAAAGGATCTCCTGATTGCGGTGTATGTTCTGTCCATACATAAACTACAATGATTAGCGCAGAAATGGCAAGAGTACGGGAAATCGCGATAAAAATTCCAGCCATAATTGTAGAAAAAGCGTGTGGAAAAACATGGTGAACTATCACGTGCCTTCTTTTTGCACCTAATGCATAAGCCGCTTCACGAACTGATATGTCAACACCTCTAATAGCCCTTTGCGTTGACTGAATAGTAATCGGCAAAACAAGTAAAACAAAAGTTAACGCGTGGGTGAAAAACGAACCAAATTCTGTCTTAAAAACAAAAAAGTAAGTACCTAAAATGCCATATAAAAGAGACGGAATGCTTGCCAAAATCGCAATTTGGCGTGCAATAATTTGATATTTCCAACTTGTTCGTGCCAAATATTCTTCTAAGTAAAATGCAATTGCAACACTAAATAATATTGCCCCCAATAGAATGGGAATCATACGATTGAGATTTTCTTGTAGGACAGAATATGAGTCTGTAACAGTTGCATCGAATAGCGTACCATTTTCTACAAATGACACACCCTTGCTGAAATTCCAAAAAAGTATGAATGCAACTGCCAATGTAATTAAGGCGATGCTCTGAAATATCAGTTCTGACCTCTTCATGATATTAGCATTCCAATGAAAACTGAATGCCTTTCTCCGAACAGGTTCTGGTTTAAACCTTTTATATATTCCAAATTTTAGGACACTTACACATTCTAACCTATCCGTATCGCATCTGCACATAATCTGCTGTTTTTGGATGTTCAGGGGTTTCGAACAGAGCTTGTGTTTCCCTGTGTTCAATAAGTTCTCCGAGGAACATATAAATACACTCACTGCTGACTCTGCGTGCCTGTGCCATATTATGTGTCACGATTAAAAACGTGTATGTTCCAGCAAGAACCGACATTAGTTCTTCAACAGCGAGAGTGCCTTTCGCATCAAGCGCCGAACACGGTTCATCCATTAAAATAATCTGCGGTTTGAGGGGCAACAAGCGTGCGATACAGAGTTTTTGTTGCTGTTCAAGTTGCAATGATGTTGCTCGTGTCTTCAGTTTATCTTTCAAATCGTCCCATAGAAATACAGAGGTGAGTGCTTCTTCAACTATTTCATCGGATTTTGCGCGTGTTAAACTGCCAAACGGAGAATGAATACGCAAACCGAAAAGAATATTATCGTAAACTGAAATCGGTAACGGATTCGGACGTTGGAATACCATACCCACTGTTTTTCGTAATTCAAGCAGAGAGACATCTGGATCGTATATATTTTTTCCTAAAATTTTAATTTCACCTTTTGTTGTAACGTTCCCGTAACGTTCATTTACACGGTTAAAACAACGCAGGAGTGTCGTTTTTCCACATCCAGAAGGACCAATAAGGGATGTGATTTTACCAGCAGGGACATTCACACTCACATCTATAAGTGCTTGAAAATCGCCGTACCAAAGACTAAGATTTTGGGTTTCAATGCTACGGTTATTTGTTTCCAAGTGAGATACTCCTCTGTGCACTATCCGAAGTTACCAGTGATGTAGTCAAAAGTGGATTGACTTGCAGGATTATCGGAAAAGATCACGTCTGTGTCGTCAATTTCTATAAGGTCTCCGTTCAGCATAAATGCTGTGCGGTTTGCCAACCGTTTTGCTTGCTGAACCAAATTTGTGACGAGTAGAATTGTCATCTCATCTTTCAGTGTTTTGAGAACATCTTCAATACGCATCGTAGTTATTGGATCAACTGCGATAGAGAATTCATCAAGACACAAAATTTCCGGTTGATGAGAAAGTGCCCTCGCAATTGTCAATCGTTGCTGCTGCCCACCTGATAGTTTAGTACCGAGGCTATCCAATCGATCCTTCACTTCATCCCATAGTGCTGCTTGTTGAAGGCATCGCTCAACGATCTCATCTAATTCTGCTTTTTTACGCATTCCTGCGGTTCTCGGAGCAAAGGCAACGTTGTCGTAGATAGACAACGGTAACCCCACTGGCAATGGCAACACCATCCCGATACGTCTACGCAACCCGTGCACATCACGAATTGAATAGATGTCAACTCCGTCAAGCTGCACTGAACCTTCTACGGTTGTCCCTTGGGCAAATTCCAAGGTTCTATTGATGACTTTTAATAGAGTCGTTTTACCTGACTGTGCAGGACCGATGATGCCGAGGATTTCATTTTCGTAGACATCAAAGGAAATCCCGTTTAGTGCTTGTATATTACCATAATGAACCTTTAGGTCAGAAACCTGAATTTTGGTTTTCACGGTTCTCTTGCCTCTCTATTTTTCGTAATTCCCATCCGGACTTTTTTAAAAATACTTTTAATATACCCCAAATTATCCAGATGAAGCATATTAAACCAATCAAGGAGCCAGTTATCATAGTCAGTCCGCTAAAGAGTCTCCCACCGAATGTTATAGGATAAATTTCTCCATAACCGATTGTCGTTAATGTGATAAAAACATACCACATAGCAGCGCGAACTGATCCGAATCCTTCAGGTTGCGCCTCTCTTTCAAAATAGTAAATTCCGCATGCGAAAAAGAAATTTAGAATCAACAATAGAACAACAACCGCAAAAATCTTCTGAATAATTCCGTATTTATTTTTCATCTTCTTCCGATAGTTCCTCTTCAACCCGTGCTTTAGTAAGAACAGAGGCTAACAATCCCGATGGAATAGCGATAAGCCCGACACCAACTAAAGCAACAAAAGCAGTGAATATTTTGCCGCCTGTGGTCATTGGATACACATCACCATAACCAATGGTAGTTAACGTTACAATTGCCCACCACATTGCATCAGGGATAGAACCAAATGCCTCCTCTTGTGTCCCTCTTTCAAAAAAGTAGATGCCACATGCAGCTAAATAAACAAACAGTGCGGATAGAATTACAAGCGCCAGAAGCTCCCTTTTGACTTCACCTAATGCATCAATCATTCTATCCACTGCCAAGATGAATCGGGTGGCTTTAAAGATTCTGAAAACGCGTAAGAATCTGAGAACACGTAGCACCCGAAACCCGGGAATCAACACGAGAGACGGTAAAATTGCAAGTAGATCAACAATTCCAAAGAAACTAAATATGAAATCTTTTTTGACCGGTGCGGTATAGATACGCAGAATGTATTCTGCTGTAAACAGTACGAAAAAGCCCCAATCTATAATATGAAAATGCGTTTCATACTTATCAAAAGATTCTTCGGTTTCCAACACAAAGGCAACTGCTGATGCAAGGATTAAAAATTGAATAATTCCGCTAAAAACAGCCCCTTCAACAATATTTTCTAATTTTTTTCGTATGTCAGATTGTCCTCCGTTAACATCGTTCAACATAGGTAACATCCTATTTTACGCCTTCTCGGCGAGATAGCAATCCTCGGTTAGGAATTGAGGATACCAATTAGCGGCACCTCATATTTCCATATCAGAAGGTTACCACTTCTTTCGCGTCCTAAGATATATCCGTAAGACAATTGCCGCAGCGTTTACAAGCAGAACGCTACCGACCAACACGATTGCTGTACCGTAAGGAATGCCTTCTATCACATCCGGTACCTGTGTTGAAATCGTATAGAGGTGTAAAGAAAGTGCCATACACTGTTCTGTTATATTATATGCAAAAGGGTTTCCTTCTACAATAGGTTTAAAGAATACTGCCCCAGTAAACATAATCGGTGCTGTTTCGCCCGCTGCGCGAGATACCTGTAAAATAACGCCTGTTAGAATACCGCTGATTGAATTGGGTAGCACAATTCTACGGATTGTTTGCCAACGTGTAGCACCCATATTCCAACACGCCTCTCGGAAAGACATCGGAACGGCTTTGAGTGCCTCCGTGGTGCTTGCGATAATAACGGGAAGCGTCATAATTGCTAATGTGAGTGAAGCTGCCAAAATTGACTCTCCCAGACGAGCGAACAGTACAAATGCGCCCACACCGAACAACGCGTGCACAATACTCGGCACACCAGCCAGATTCACGACTGCTAAGTTCACAATCCGTGTGAACCAATTATCACGCGCATACTCGCTAAGGTATACTGCTGCGAATACGCCAATCGGTGCTGCAACTAATAGCGAAACCACGACCAGATAAATTGTACCAAGGAACGGTGCCCACACCCCGCCAGCACGCATGTTATCCTTCGGATTTGTAAACAGGAAGTCTAAAGACAGCACCGGTAGTGCTTTATAGAAAAGGTATCCGATAATTAGAAGCAACGGTAGAATCATCAGGCAGGTCATTAAAAAAAAGAATGCTTTGAAAATATTTTCAACAAATCGGTTCCGCCGTCCGATGTCTGTTTCAGTAAACATTGTTTCTGGTGATATGTTTGTATTGCTATTCATATATTCCTTTTTAGACTGATGTTAACTTTGTCGAATGCCCTTGATAACCAAATCAGCAATAAGGTTCACTACGAACGTGATAGTAAAAAGTAGGATACCGATTATAAATAACACTTGATAGTGTTCATCACCTTGTGCGACTTCACCTAATTCCGCTGCAATAGTTGCTGTGAGTGTGCGAATCCAAGAGAGCGGGCCAGACGGGATATTGACTGAATGTCCTGTTGCCATCAAAACCGCCATTGTTTCACCAATAGAACGAGCAGCGCCGAGTAAAACCGCCGCTAATAACCCATTTTTTGCCGCAGGTAAAAGGACACGGTAGATTACTTGCCACCGAGTTGCCCCAAGTGCCTCCGCCGCTTCACGATAGGAATCGGGAACCGCCTTCAGCGCGTCCTCCGCTATAGAGACTATTATCGGAACACTCATAAGTGCCAGCATAATACCGCCGTTTAACATTGTTAAACCGATTGGGGCATTAAAAACCGCGATAATTAACTGATTCATCACCGTTAATCCGATGAATCCCCACACGACTGATGGGATTGCAGCGAGCAATTCGATAACGATCTTAAATGTTTCTCTCAACTTTGGACTACAGAATTCCGACACAAAGATCGCAGCACCCAGACCAAACGGGACAGCAATTAACATTGCTAACGCTGTAACACTAAATGTTCCGAGAATTAAAGCGAAGGTCCCATATCTTTTGTTGTTGAGAGATGTTGGATACCACTCTTCACTTGTCAAAAATTCCCATATATCCAAACCACCAAAAAGGAAACCTGCCCCCTCTTTAAACACAAAGAAGAAGATACCGAAAACGAAAATAATTGAACTAATCCCGCATAATCGGATAAACGATTCAATAAGTGTCTCTAAAAAAGGTGCTTTTTTCCCAGTTTTGTTTTTTTGGTTATTCATAAATTAACTAAGTATTTCGGTTAGAAATTTTTTGTTCTGACAGTATAAATCACTTGTAGCGGATTGAAAACCGCGAAACTATAGTAAAACGGACAATTAATGGGACACTATTAATTTTCATCAAACCCTGGTAGGCGCGTTTTGTAAACGCGCTGGACTTCGCTGCCAAATTACCGAAATATTTTCTTAATCTTCAAACAGTTTGCGGCACAGAAGTGTCCCAATGATTTCAAAGTTTACTGCAGTTGTAATATCCTTCAATTGCTTTCCAACGGCACAAAACCGAGTTCCTCAACGATCTTTTGTCCCTCTGCAGAAAAAATCCAATCCAGATATGCTTTCGCTTCTCCGGTAGGTTCGCCAAGGGAATACATATACAAAGGACGCGCAATTGGGTATGTTTTGGCAATGACATTTTCAAGATTCGGTGCGTAATACGGTTCATCTGAAGTTATTGCAACTTCTAACATCTTCACATGATCAGTTGCATATCCCATGCCACTATAACCGATGGCACAGTGGGTCCGCCCAATGACTTCTACCACGTCTTTTGATCCATGTAAATCTAAGGAGCCAAGTTCAAAGTCCCGTTCTTTACCAAGCAGTGCTTCTCTGAAATAAAAGTAAGTGCCAGAGTTGGATTGACGACTGATTCGGATAATTTTGTCACTTCGGCATCCAGAATTTGCTATGCCAAGTTGATCCCATTTGGTTATGTTCCCTTCCTCACCATATATTTCTGCAAGTTGCGGAATAGTAATTTTGTCCAAAGGGTTTTCTTTATGGACATAAACAGCGAGTGCATCATATCCAACGATAAACTCAATAGGTTCTTTACCTGTGTTTTCCATGGCTTGCTGTTTTTCCTTGTCCTTTACCTGTCGGCTACAGTTTGCAATATCCACAGTGCCTTTGATCAACGCGGCAACACCTGTTCCTGATCCGCCACCGGATACCTCAACAGACACAGTATCAGAAACACCATAATATACTTCCGCCCAAGCCTGTGCCAAATTAACCATCGTATCGGATCCTTTATTCTTGATGATGGCACGTTTTGCATTTGAAGACCCGTTTGCTGTCCCAGAATTAGATGAACAACTATTGAAACAAAGGCAGCAGCTAAGCATCACAATATATAAGACTAATACATAACCTTCTCGTATCCACTTGTCAACCGTCACCAGATTGCTCCTTTTTTTGATAGCATTCCCCAATATTATAACGATAAAATGTTACGAAAATTAGACAAATTTGGGAATAGATTTTGTCATATATTAAGATAGATTGAATCACACCTATCGAATCGTTGTTAAGTTGTCAATACTATCCAATAACTGACTGCTGTCATTGTAAACTTCCAATCCGATTTTTTTGCCCTCAACTGAAAACAAGCAAAAATGTTTATCAATGGCGAACGCTTTGACCTTTTCCACCCATGGCACCGATTTATCTTGAACGTAATATGGGGCACCGCAACCGCCGCTGATAATCTGCCATACGGGAAACTGAAATTCTGGGTTAATTGTTGAATCTATCAAAGTACGACTGTAATTATGTTCATCTCCACAAAGCACGCCTAACACTTTGGACTTACTTGAAACAATTTTCCAAAACCTGTTTCGCATATCAAGAACATCACCCATCGGTACATTTTTATCATTGTAACCACCGAGCTCACCATTTCCCGGCGTTCCCCAATACATCGCATCCTTAACATGTCCACCGTTCGGAAATGGCGGTTCATGAAGGATAATGAACACCCAATCCACATTTAGGTCTTTTTGTGCAGCATCTAATTCTTTCTCCAGCCATTCCATCTGGTTTGGCATAACGTATCCTTCCCTATTGCCGCCGAGATGCTTAAGAGCAAGATTTATCGCTGTTTTATCCTGCGATTTTTGACCGAACGCGCTTAAATTTCTGTAACCTGTTGACCAATAATTTGAGTTCAGAGATATAAAATGAGTCCTGCCATAAGTAAATGAGTAGACGTTTTCATCATAAGACGGGCCAACATCCTCACCACCCATATCACGCCTGCCTTTTGTTTCAGGCTTTGGCACACCCAATCCGTAGCGGCTCCCGCGAGGATTAACAAATTCTTTTGCGAAAATTGTCTCAGCACTCTCTGCACCGACTGTGCCGGTAAATTGAATATAGTATTCGTCCTGTTTGAGGTGTGGTGCTTCAACTTTGAAATACTTCCCAACTTGCTCATGATTCCCGATGGATTCATAAAAGGGGATATTCGCGCCGACAGGCTGAATTGTTCGTTTCCATGTTTCAAGTTGTGATTCAAAATCCTTCACATCAGATGTATAACCGTTGATGAGGTCGCCACCGAAACAGACAAAATCCGCTTTTTTGTTATAGAGTTCTATTGCAAAACGCCCAAGGTCTTTTGCGTTGACTCCATTCTGGGCGCGCTCTCCTCCACCGACGCCAGCACGAGAATCAGACATAAATCCAAACTTAAAAGAGGTTCTTGTTCCCTGTGCAGGTGCCGTTTTGAAAGCATACGGTGGTGTGTAGACACCATAATTTACCTGATAGGAATAGACGGTATTTGGTTTGAGTTTTGTAAGACGGACTTCATGTCGGACTGAAGGATCCAAGGACAAAAATTCCCTGTTATCCGACAACACAGTTCCTTTCGTAGGAACATCAGTTTCCCAAGAGATGACAGCGGAATCGTGTGTGACGAGATCAATAAATGGTCCTTCTGTCAAAGTAACAAGCGACGTATAAGTGCCTGTCTTAGGTTCACCATCCCGTTTGTAGCGCAAACGACGGTCATAAGCACGTGTTGTCTGGACGCGTGAATCGAAAACCTCTATGCGATAGACTATCACGCCACCATTGTTAGCGATCAACCCCGTATCGTAATGTACATCCTCAAGTTTAGATATATCCATTTTGATTTGATGCCGTGTTTTGTTGTCTTCAATATGTGTTCCCTTTGCGACCTTACGGTAACGGGGCGTTGTCAAGTCGCCTTCTGTATGTGGAACACCGTAATATGCTACAGCTGCAGGGGCATCAATTAACGTCTCAAATTCTACAACCGCTGATGAACCTTCAAATCCCGTTATGATAGGTTCTTTGGCTAAAAGCATGTCTTCGCGGTAATCTATTGATGTGAAAGTTAATGTTTGTGCAAAGGACACGGTTGTGATTAAAAATAGTCCAATGCATATTAAAATATGTTTCATTTTCGTTTCCTTTCTTATGTGTATACCATGATTTTATACGAATTCTGTAAATTATACCACTTTATTTTTCAGAATCGTGGATTATGGTGATTATAACAAACTGACCGTCAATTTATCTGTCACGTGAGCAGGAATTTGCCCAAGTGTAGTGCTTGTGGATTCGTGTTAACTATCGGTTAATCACCCCCCACTTCACATTCGGTAATTTACATTACAAGGTCTTATCGCAGAGTTTGTATACTGCGATATTTTTGTGCTCGCACGGCGTATCTCGTCGCGGGCTATTGTTGTTGTATCTATCACCGTTCCGGTTGGAAGCGGTGATAGATACAAGTTTTTTGTTTGAAAATAACACGAAAACATGGTATTGTTATGTCATGTCTCCTATTATAATTTTCTCATCAAAAGTGTCAAAAGACACTGCATTTTATAACGAAAAATGGACTGTGGGAAAATACTTAACAGTCCACCGATAATAAAGAGATTTACAATGCGTTTTAAGAATTTGACGATTACTTAAACTCTTACATGCTTGTCTTCGGGTAATACGATCAGGAGAAATATTAATGTTACGTAAAACTCTTTTTATTGCGATTCCACTTTTAGGTTTGTTGGTCGTTAGTTTGTTTGTCTTCTTCCGTTCCCCGCCAGTAAAAGAAGGATGGCCGGTGCCGCGTGGCCCGCGTACCCACTTGCACCCGTTGGCTTCCGAGTCTAAACTCGCTGAAGCGAAGCAACAACCTGTCGAAACATGGGAAGAATGGCTGGACGCAACTGTAGAAGTCCTACTTGCCGAGGTGATCCTGAACGGGAAAGTCAAAACGCCCTATCTCACTATGCATTGGATAGAAGACAGCTCTGAGGAGGTAGCAGAAAAACGTGCTTGGCTCCGGGAATCGCTCGCACGGTATAGAAAACGTCTTCAATGGTGGCTGAAACCGCCCCCGGAATATCCAGGTGGCTTGCAAAGCATCGCGGAATTGGGTGTCTATCAGGGACCTCAGCCGCAAACTCCTGCCTCTCTGCTCGCTGAGTTTGATGCTGTTCTTAGAGACAAGCATCCGAAAGAAGCATACTTAGATGAACACTATCCGAAAGAAGCATGGCTCAAGACGCTCCTTGAGAAAGGCGCGCACTTTAACAATTATAACGATTATCGTTTTTATCTTAGCGTGCGGAAATCTCTTCTCCGGCAAAAAGAGAAACCTGAAGAGTGGATTTCTGGACAACACGACATTCCGATCACTACCAACTTTGAAGAATATGCGGACGGTTTCATCAACAGAAAAGTCTGGGAATACAGCATCGTTCAAAAGGTGCGCGCAGAAAACCCTGGTAAATCATCAACGGTTTTCTTCGATCCCAACGACCCTGATAAATATTTCCCCAGAGTGGGGAGAATTACCTATGTTAACATAGGTGAAGGCCGCGAACGCATGAGTACGTTTGGGGTTCTATTGACAGAAGAACAGAGGAAAAATCTCCTATACAACGGCATTGAACCCAAGGACATAGAGATTGTCTACCTTGATGACGATAACAACGTCATCTATGAGCCGCCACCCCTTGTTGACGAACGGCAACGCGATTTGGAGAGAGTGGTCTCGTTTGATGGAATCAAAGTTACGCCAGAAAACTATGAGCGCCTACTTGGACGTCCTGCCCCGGACAAGTGGCTTGAGTTTTATGAGAGAGAGCAAACCCGAGAAACCCGATAAATCCGAGATAATCCAAGATTCAGACAGCACACATGCAAAAAACTTTGCACACCCTTCAATTCCAAATTTCGTTGAATACCTCATCCGATTATGATAGAATGTAGGTTACAGCATTCCATCCTACACCCTATTTTAAGGAGAATTACCTTGCAATCCAAATTTCAAGAACTCAAAATACGCTTGATTGAGGTAAATGATATCCAATCCGCATCAGGACTTTTGCACTGGGATCAATCTACTTACATGCCGCCCGGTGGTGCTGCCGCGCGCGCCCGACAAACTGCAACACTTAGCCGTATAGCACACGAAAAATTCACTGACCCTGCAATCGGAAAACTACTTGATACCCTAACACCTTATGGAGAGAGCCTCGGTTACGACTCTGACGAAGCAAGTTTGCTTCGCGTCACCCGCAGAAAATATGAACGTGCCATAAAAATTCCCGCAAAATTCATGGCAGAGGTCGCAACCCACACATCAGAATCGTATCAGGTTTGGACAGAAGCACGTCCTGCAAATGATTTTGAGAGAGTGCGTCCTTACCTTGAAAAAACGCTTGCGTATAGCCGTCAATCCGCCAATTTCTTTCCTGGATATGATCACATCGCTGATCCGTTGATTGAACCGAGGGATTACGGTATGAAGGCAGCAGATGTCAGCCGTGTCTTTGGTGAGCTGCGCAAAGAACTTGTACCTATTGCTTCTGCTATCACTTCGCAAACTCCTGCAGATGATTCATGCCTACATAAACATTATCCAGAAGCGAAACAGTTGGAATTCGGTATGGAAGTTGCCAAAAAGTTTGGTTATGACCTCAATCGCGGACGACAAGATAAAACACATCATCCGTTTATGACAAAGTTTTCATTGGGAGATGTTAGAATCACAACCCGTTCGAAAGAGGATAGTTTGGGTGAGGCACTTTTTTGCACAATGCACGAAACCGGCCATGCACTCTATGAACAAGGGATTTGTCCGGACTTTGAAGGCACACCGCTTGCGCGCGGCACTTCAGCAGGTGTGCATGAAAGCCAATCGCGTCTCTGGGAAAACATTGTTGGGAGAAGCAAAGGATTTTGGAGATGCTTTTATCCGCAGCTACAAAATATCTTTCCTGACCAACTCAATTCTGTGCCTCTTGATACATTTCACCGTGCAATTAATAAGGTTGAACGTTCGCTCATCCGCACTGAAGCAGACGAGGTCACCTATAATCTACACGTGATGTTGCGTTTTGATTTTGAGTTATCACTATTGGAAGGCGAAATGGAGATCAAAGACCTACCTAACGCTTGGCGCGAACGATTTGAAGATGATTTTGGTATTGTACCGCCAGATGACAAAAACGGTGTTATGCAAGACGTTCATTGGTATTTTGGACTCATCGGTGGTTCGTTCCAAGGATATACATTGGGTAATATATTAGGCGCACAATTCTTCTCGGCTGCGCTTGAAGCACACCCTGAAATATCTACTGAAATTGAAAAGGGTGAATTCGGCACACTGCACAATTGGTTGAAAAACAATATTTACCAACATGGATCGAAGTACACCGCACCTGAAATTATTGAACGTGCAACGGGTGAACCGATGACGATTGAGCCTTATATCAACTATCTTCGGACAAAATATGGTGAATTGTACACACTAAACTAAAAACGAGCAACTGCTATGGTATTTCGTAAGATTTTGTTTTCTTCGTTCCTGTGCTGCTTTCTTGCAGGATGTGGTGCGACCAAACTAATAGATATTCCGAAAAGCAGTTCTGAGCTTCAACTTACCGATGAACAGAAGAAGATAATTCAACCTAAACTGAAACTTATTCGCGATATTGTTGATGATTACAATTTTGAGAAACAGCAGTTAGAGGGAGATTTGCGGGAATATCGCGCCATTGAGAGCGATAGACAATTTTATCGCTACGATGGAGGTCTAAGCACAGCACAAAGGCGACGTAATCTTAACCAGATTCGCACTAAAGTCAGGAAATTTCTTTCACAAAGAAGCACATTCCAAAAAGAAATCGAAAAACTCCTCCGAGAAATTTACGCAGAACTTACCGATGAACAACGAGTTGCTTTTAATACACTAAAAATGCCCGAATTAGAGATACCACGTTCGTTACGGCGTGACCCGCATGCTGATCTACGCCGTATTCCAAGGCATCTGATCGGTGTGCAATAGTAAATTCGTAAGTTGGGTAGAGTGCAGCGAAACTTATAACTGTCAACTCCATTTTCTGCCCAACAGAAGATATAAGAAAATCATGAAAAATATGTTGTGTTCAATTCTGATGAAACTGTTCATAGCACTTACAATCACACCAAGCACCTTTGCCCAAGATTATATTCAATGGGGTTTACCTGAAGGTGTAAAAATGCGACTCGGTAAAGGTGGAATAAACAAAATAGCCTATTCTCCCGATGGCACGAAGCTTGCGGTTGCCAGTGCAATTGGTATTTGGATATACAGGACACAGACAGGTGAAGAACTTGACCTATACACGGGGCATACAGGTGAGGTGCTCGGCGTGTCGTTTAGCCCGGATGGAAAAACTATCGTAAGCGCAAGTGGGGATAACACTATTCGTCTGTGGAGTGCACACACCGGCGAACATATTCGCACATTATCAGGGCATAAGGATTGGGTCTATAGCGCTGCGTTTAGCCCGGATGGGACCACAATCGTAAGCGCAAGTGATGATAGAACCATCCGCCTGTGGGACGCCAACACCGGCGAGCATATTCGCACACTATCAGGGCATAAGGATTGGGTCTATAGCGCTGCGTTTAGCCCGGATGGAAATATCATCGCAAGTGGTGGTTGGGACAACAATATCCTCCGTCTATGGGACGCCAACACCGGCGAGCATATTCGCACACTATCGGGGCATACGGATGGGGTTAGTAGCGTGTCGTTTAGCCTGGATGGAAATATCATCGCAAGTGCAAGTGATGACAATACCATCCGACTGTGGGATGTGGACACCGGCGAGCATATTCGCACACTATCGGGACATAAAGAAGGGGTCAGAAGTGTGTCATTTAGCCCGGATGGAAAAACTATCGCAACTGGTAGTCTTGACAGCACTATTCGTCTGTGGAATATGGACACAGGTGAACATCTCCGCACGCTATCGGGGCATACGGATTGGGTCGAAAGCGTGTCGTTTAGCCCGGATGGAAAAACTATCACAAGTAGCAGTGATGACAGCACTATCCGTCTGTGGGACGCCAACACCGGTGCACATCTCCGCACGCTATCGGAGCATATACGTGGGATCAATAGCGTATCGTTTAGTCCGGATGGAAAAACAATCGCAACTGGCGGTTGGGATAGCCTCCGTCTGTGGGACGCCAACACCGGTGCACACCTCCGCACACTATCGGGACATACGGATTGGGTCTATAACGTATCGTTTAGCCCGGATGGAAAAACTATCGCAAGTGCGAGTCTTGACGACACCATTCGTCTATGGAACGTGGATATAGGTGAACATATTCACACACTATCGGGACATACGGATTCGGTTACCTGTGTCTCATTTAGTCCGGATGGAAAAACAATCGTAAGTGGCAGTGTAGACAATACCCTCTATCTGTGGGAGGTGGACACAGGCGAACATATCGAGACGCTATCGGGACATACGGATTATGTCGAAAGCGTGTCGTTTAGCCCGGATGGAAAAACTATCGTAAGTGGTAGTGGGGACGGAACCATCCGCCTATGGGACGTGGACACCGGCTCACATATTCGCACACTATCGGGACATACGGATAGGGTCCGGATCAATAGCGTCGCGTTCAGCCCGGATGGACACATAATCGCAAGTAGCAGTTATGACTATGACGTCCGTCTGTGGCATACACACACTGGCACACATCTCCTCACACTATCGGGACATACGGAGGGGATCGGTAGCGTATCGTTTAGCCCGGATGGCACCACGATCGCAAGTGGCAGCAGAGACAACACTATTCGTCTGTGGCACGCACACACAGGTGAACACCTTCACACACTATCGGGACATACGAATTGGGTCTTTTGCGTGTCGTTTAGCCCGGATGGAAAAACAATCGCAAGTAGCAGCAGAGGCGGCATTGTGTTGTTGTGGGATCTCACGGTTGATAATGTGGATTAGGTTGCGGACCTTCCGCCTCTCCAGTTCCTGGGTTTTTTCGTAGGTCGGGAAGAGCGAAGCTGTAGGTTGGGCAGGACGGAACAGAGAAGAGCACCAAAAATAGACATTATAACGTTTTAATTGTGAGTTCGTCGTTGAGTTTTGCTTTGCTACCCTTATGTCAACTTAAGGGGAGACTCTCTTGTTGGAGGGAAATCTTCTGATCTCGATTTAGTACCCCCTGGTAGGCGCGTTTTGGAAACGCGCCTACCAGGGTATGGACCGCTAATTTGACACATAAAGGGATAACGGGAATAAAACTCAACAAATTCCAAAAGAGGTGCAACGAATTACGCTACTACAAAACTACAAATCTATAGGAGACATTTGGAGAATTTAGATTGACTATGAGAGTACCCGCTGGAAAAAATGGTTTAAAAACGCGTCTGAATCTACTTTGACACAAACACTTGCGTTCGGAATTGGCCTTTGCCGTTCGCGCCGCAGGTCAGCAACAGTCATGCCACTTGTCAAATTGCCTTCGGTTTCAACTTGTACATAAGCATCAACACTCTCAAAAAAGTCTGGATGTGTCAACATGCCGATAGGTAATGCATCGTGGATATGCAATCCGTAAAAACCTATGTGCTCACGGTAAAATTCCATGCAGGCCTGGGTGGATTCCTTAAGAAAGCAGGATATTTTATCACTTCGCCCTTCGATTTCTGCATTCAGCCGTTCACCTGTTAAAACCACTTGATGTGTTACATCTAACGGGGCAATGTGAACAGGGATACCGGAATTGAATACATCATGTGCAGCATGCGGATCAACAAAGACATTAAACTCTGCAGTAGTTGTAACGTTACCGTATTCTCTAAACACACCACCCATCAAGACGATGCTTTGAAGTCTCTGCATCCGTTTCGCATCTTTTCGGATTGCCTTCGAAATGTTTGTTAAGGGCCCCAAAGCAACAACAACCAACTCATCAGGATAACGATCTACCATCTCAAGGATTAAGTCAAAACCGGAGAGTGTTGAAATTTCACAGTGTGCTAATGGATACCGTAGACTTCCATCAAAATTGCGCAGCTTACTAATATTGCCTAATCCATCTTCACCGTGTACGTGTTCTGCCTTCACAAGTGGTTTTACAAGTGGGTGCGCTTCTCCTTTCGCGATAATAGGATATGCAGATAATTCGAGTAAACCTAAAATCGTCAATAGGTTTTGTGTTGCTTGTTCAACGTGCACGTTTCCACTGACGGTAGTTATTGCCTCCACTCGTAATTCAGGAGATTTCATCGCAAGGAGGATTGCTAAAGCGTCATCTACACCAGGGTCTGTATCTATCAGGATTCGATCCATTGTTTAAATTCCATCTTTTGATATGCTAAAAAGTTTTCTCTATTTTACATCTAAAAAACGTATTTGTCCAATTTCCTGTTTTATTTTTCACACCGCCTTGATGTTTCTTGTTTTCTTTCTTTTCATTTGCCTCCCTGTCGCAGCGCAAGTTAACATTTTTACAGGCGAAACGATGAAGAAGATGCAGTTAAAACCGGGATGGTATAACAACATCAACCTTGATTTAGCGTATCGCAGCGGGAATACTGAACTACTTACCTTGAGAACACGATTCCGTTCCGATTACTTGTCCAAAACATATCACGGTTTTATTTTCGGAAGTCTTCAGCAAGGTAGAAAAAACAGTGCATTTTTTACCAACAAAGGCATGGCACACGGACGCATTATTAGAAACCTAACAAATCACATCTTGATTGAATCTTTCGTCCAAAAACAATTCAATGAATCAATTCTGCTAAACGACAGAAATTTAGTAGGAGGCGGTGTTCGCTTCGCTGCACGTTTACCTAAATCACGATTTAACCTCTATTTAGGGACTGGGGCTATGTGGGAACACGAACGTATTAAGGACAAGGCAACAAGCGATATTACTACTCGTATTATCCGTTCTACCAATTATATCAATTGGACAGCGCAGCTGGATGAACGTATTTCTACGAGCGCGACAGGATATTATCAGGTGCATGTGAGGCGTGTAGCTGATTATCGCATTCTGTTTGAGGGTAGCATTTTGTTCCGCCTAACAACAAAGTTGGCACTTCCGCTTCGTATAAATTTCCGATATGATAACGAACCGCCTACTGGCATTAGAAAACATGATCTGGAAATTTTTAACGGGTTAAGTTATACTTTCTAAAAACAATGTGTTAATACATCAAAGGAGTTCTCTCATGAAATTTTTGTGTTATACAACTGCGGTAATTGTTTGCTTAGGTTTGTGCGTTTTGATTACATCTAACGTCGCTTGGACAGACGGTCATCTTCAGATTATGGAGAAAGAGAAAAAAATTGTTTTAAAAGGGCAAATATCCAAAGCACTCGGTGAATACGACTCACACCTAAAAGGTGCTGTTGAATATCTTTTTTGCGGTCCTAACGGTAAAGAGTATGAAAGTATCATAGTTGTTGATGCGACAGCGAAAGAAATATACGAAGCGATGGACAAACTTGGGGTGAAACCCGGAAATCCTGTTGACCAAGACATGGAAACGGAGGAAAAGATTCCTGCTAAAGGCCCATCTGTTATCATCAATGTTGAATGGACGGTTGACAAAGAAACAAAAAAAGTACGCGGTGAAGACCTATTGTATAATGTAAAAACCAAGAAACCGATGAAACGTGTCGCTTGGATGTACACAGGTTCACGAATGGTGTACGATCTTGATGGCGAAGATGAAGACGCAATGATTCCGTTGGCATATTCCACCAACGATATGGCCGCCCTTAATCATGTAGACCCGACTACACTGTTTATTAACCCGTTACCTGAATCGGAAGAGGAGAATCTGTATAAAAAGAATGACGACTTATTGCCAGAACTTGGAACTCCTGTCAAACTGATTATTGAGGTAAACCGGAAAATGCAACTATATGTGTTAATAAGTGGCAAGGTGCAAGGGGTCAACTTCCGTAATTTCACGCGAAGGAACGCCCAGCAACTCGGAATTAATGGTTATGCTAAGAATTTAAGGAATGGCAAGGTAGAGGTCGTCGCGGAAGGCGATAAAATGCAGTTAGATGCATTGGTGGAAAAACTACGGCTAGGCCCACCCGCTTCACGAGTAGACGACGTAAAGATTGAGGAGCGCGCCTTCACAGGCGATTATAAGTCTTTTGACATTAAATATTGAGTTATGGCGGAAATACCTTTTATTTCAGGAATACTGCTTGCCGCGGGGCTATCTACAAGGATGGAACAACCGAAACAGTTGCTTCCTTTTGGCAAAAGCACAATTGTTGAGACTGTGCTTGACAATATGCTTGAGGCTAAGTTTAGTGAGGTTATCGTTGTCGTTGGACACTGCGCTGAACAAATTCAAGATCTATTGATGGAACGTCCGGTTAAAATCGTTTTTAACCCCGATTATCGTGAAGGCATGTTAACCTCTGCACAAGCGGGTATCCGTTCGCTTAACTTCGCGAATACAAGAGATGCATTCTCACTTATGTTGGTTGACCAACCCTTTATTGCCTCTGAATTAATTGACAAGGTGATTGATGCCTACGCACAAACTGATAAAGGCATTGCTTTGCCGAGTTACAATTATAAGCGCGGGCATCCTGTCATTTTTCATCATCAGTATGCTAATGAAATTTTAGCATTAGGTGAAGAGAGTGGTGGAGTCCGATCTCTTTTTAAATCGCACAAGGAAGATATCCACTACGTCCCCGTGGACACTGATGATGTGCTGCGAGATATTGATTATCGTGAAGATTATGAACGTGCCTTACGCGAAAACAGATAACCCAAAGGATATTTGGATTTATAGTGAATTATAAATAACTATACAACTCTAAACTATGTTTGAATCAATTGAAAACGTCCAGGTTTTATGTGAAAAACAGGCATACATTGCAGATAAGGGTTTAGCAACAACGCTATATCTCGCCCATCATCTCAAAAAACCGATTTTTTTAGAGGGTGAACCGGGTGTTGGCAAAACCGAGGTAGCAAAAGTGCTTGCAGATGCCACAGGGGCAAACCTGATTCGGTTGCAGTGTTATGAAGGGCTGGACGCAAACAGCGCGCTATATGAATGGAATTATACTCGACAGATTTTGCAACTCCGTATAGATGAGGCACAAGGACGTGACAAAAAGGAGATCGGCACAGATCTATTTTCCGAAAAATTTCTGCTGAAACGACCGCTACTTGAAGCGATCCAAGGCAACGGAGATGTCCCACCTGTCCTGCTTATTGATGAGGTTGATCGGAGTGATAGTGAATTTGAGGCGTTTCTACTTGAAATTTTGTCCGACTTCCAAATCACAATACCTGAAATCGGCACGATCCGGGCAAAACAGATTCCCTATGTTGTGCTAACCTCAAATCGGACACGCGAGGTGCATGAAGCGCTTAAACGACGGTGCCTCTATCAATGGATAGATTATCCGACGGTGGAGAAGGAGTTGGCGATTGTTCAGACGAAGCTGCCACAAATCAATGAACACCTTGCACAGCAGTTGTGTCAGATGATGCAACTGTGGCGTGAAGGGGATTACTATAAAAAACCTGGAATTGCTGAAACATTGGATTGGGGGTTAGCGATTTTAGCACTCGGTAAATCACAACTGGACGCGGATGTTGTTACTGAGACGTTAGGTTGTGTCTTCAAATACCAAGATGATATCCAACGTGCCAGCGTAGTGGATCTAAGCGAATTAGATAAGCAAACAGATGAATCGAAGTAATAAACACCGACGTGTTCAGAGAAAAGTCTTCATCGGTATAGGATATCCGCTTCTCGTTGTTGCCGCTTTTTGCACAATGGTGCCACTTCTGTGGTTATTAAGTTCCTCTTTCAAGACAGCTGATGAAGTCTTTGCTGTGCCGATTCGATGGTTTCCCAAACTGCCACCCCGCATCACATCGTCACCCTATATCCTCACTGATGTTTATCCAAAAATCAAAAGACCTACTACAGTTGATCCTGACACATGGAAAACGTTAAAACCTAAATTAGAATCAGTAATTTGGAAAAATGTCCATGAACACGTTAGGACAAATCCACGACTTGCACCTTCTAATTTTTCTGAAGATTTACAAACCGAGATGACAGAAGGTGTTTGGCAGCAGCATGTTGCGACACTACCGACTGAGGTGTGGAATGGTACAACAGAGTCTATTATTAATCAAGTAGAGGATTCTATTATCCCTGAAACGATTGACACGATTTGGAACTCGGTTTACCGTCAGGTTAACTTAGGCACTATTGAAATAGAAGATATAGAATTCAACCGAATAGAGATAGAATCTATAAAATGGGAAGCCGATTCAGATACATTAAAACAGATTCAAGAGTCTGATGTTCAAGAACCAATTACCGCATTATCCTATGACTTCCAAAACGAAAGCAATGTCCGCTTGACAACTACGATTTCGGCTCTTGTACCAATTGACCGGATTCGCCGTATTATACTTCCTGTCCAAGGTGATGCATCATATCATCACTTATCTTTAACTGTTACGGTGAACGGCACTACCTATCAACCTACATATCCTTATGTTTTAGATACTGCGCTACAGGAGGATACCGTATGGCGATTGCATGGTATTCCCGGTGAGTTAGAATCATCGCACATCCCGATGCGACAATTCGTTTCAAAGCAGGAACTGTTGAAAAGTGAAACAACCCTACCAGATACTGAAAACAAGTTGTTACTACAATTAACAATTCACCGACCGTCTTACTTATCAATTGTATGGAATAAACTCACCTCTAACTATCGCAATTTATGGAAAACAGTACCGTATAATAGGTATTTTATCAACAGCGTTTTCATTGCGACTGCCTCAACGCTTCTCACCTTGTTTTTCTGTTCTCTTGGCGGATATGCGTTTGCGAAATATCAGTTCCGGGGTAAGACAATCCTGTTTGGTATCCTGCTTGCTTCCATGATGGTGCCGTTTCAGGTCCTGCTTGTTCCGTTGTTTGGATTAATGTATGATATCGGTTGGCTCAATAGTTACAAAGCGATTATTATCCCATTTTCTGTAGGAGCGTTTGGCGTATTTTTGATGCGGCAATTTATTGTTACCATCCCTTCGGAACTGCTTGATGCCGCACGTATTGATGGCTGTTCAGAATTTGGTATATATTATCGCATTGTGCTGCCCATCATCAAGCCAGCACTTGGTGCGTTGACAATCTATTCTTTTTTGAGTTCGTGGAACGGGTATCTTTGGCCTCTTATCGTTTTGCGCGATGAGGCAAAATATACGTTACCTATCGGTTTAGCAAATCTCATCGGTATCTATCGGCAAGATTACGGCATGTTAATGGCAGGAACACTGCTGTCGCTGTTGCCAATTGTCATTCTCTTTTTAGCAATGCAACGCGAATTTGTGCAGGGTATAACACTTGGAAGCGTTAAGGAGTAAACACTATGTCTGAATGGACAACGGTCACGAAAACATCTGCAATTAAAGAAGGGCGCGGAAAATCTTTTACGGTCAACGGAAGACGGATCGCTATTTTGAATGAAAACGGTAAGTTCTGTGCTGTGGACAATACTTGTCCGCATGCAATGGGTTCACTTGGTCGGGGACGTATACGGAACGGGATTGTTGTTTGTCCTGTTCACGGATACGCTTACAACACAGAAACAGGTGAATGCCAAACGGATACGCGTTTGCGGATTAGAACGTACCCCGTTATCGTGGAAGACGAGGATATCAAAATCCAAACACAATTAGAAGAGCAAAATACAACGAACTGATTCAATTGCTCGTTTCTAATTTTAAAACTTGATTTTTATATTCATATTGCATAAAATAGTTTTAAATATTCTTTTGCATTCCAAAAGAATACTGTTAAAAAAATACCAAATTTTACTATTGCAAAGGAAAAGATGATGACACAAAAATTAGGTAGTTTGTTTTTACTAATTTTCATTGTTGTGCTATTTTCGCTTACAGGCTGTCAAAGAGTACAAGACGTGGTCATGGATTCTATTCCACCGGAAGATAGTATGGTGGAAGCGATTCCTATGAAAATTGTTTTGCTAATTGACTACCCGGAAGGTGGAAAGGATGCCTACATTGAATGGGTTAGATCCGTTGCGCCAACGCTGCAAGCCTTTGAAGAGGTCCGCCGAATACGTTCTTACGATAATGCAGACCCAACTATGAGTCCAAATCGGCTTGTTGAGTATGAATTTGATAGTTTTCTTGATATGGCAGCATATCTGAATCGCCCTGAGATAGCTGATATTATGAGCGATCTCCCAAACCATGCAAGCGATGTAAGCTTGTACACATTTATCCAACGTTCCGACTACGCAAAAAGCGAAGAAGGGAACTGGCCAGTTAAAGGCGTTTTGTTGATTAATTATCCTCTTGGTGGAAAACAGGCATATCTGGATTGGGTTGAATCCGTTTCACCTACGACAGTCGGGCCGGCTCAGTTGAAGACAATAGCCTCTTACGATAACTACTATGGCGAAACTCCTCACCGGCTGGTTGAGTTTGAGTTTGCTAATTCCGAAGATTCCACTACTTATGGGGAATTGGAAGATATTAAGGCAATTGAAGCTGTGCTTGATGTGCGCACAAGCAGCTGGTCATCGCATACATTCATATTACGTTCAGATTACATCAATGAATAACAGCCTGATTAGCAGACGATGTTGCCTAACAAATGAACTGACCATATTAATAAGCAAGCAATACCATTCTTTTATAATCTACGGTCACGCGTAGTTGAGGCACTTTATATGCCAAATAAACAACTAACAATTGGTGAGTACCTTCTAAAAAAACTGAAGAGCTACGAAATCAATCATATTTTTGGCATACCTGGTGATTATGTAGTGCAGTTCTTTGATATGATTGAGCAGAGTCCTATTCAACAGATCGGCACAACGCGAGAAGAAACAGCGGGATTCGCTGCAGATGCTTATGCCCGGACAAACGGCATGGGGGCTGCGTGTGTGACGTACGGTGTCGGTGGTTTATCTATGATTAACGCTTTCACGGCTGCCTACGCAGAAAAATCACCACTTGTTGTTATTAGCGGTGGCCCAGGTATAAAAGAGCGCACTGAAGGCGCACTTTTGCACCATACAGGTAGAGATTTTTACACACAACAACATATCTATGAAGAAATAACCGTTGCATCAACGCTGCTTGATGAACCTTTTTCCGCCTTTAACGAGATAGATAGAGTGTTGGATGCAGTCTATTGGCATAAGCGTCCGGGCTACATTGAACTGCCACGCGATATGGTAGGCATAGAAGGATCAGTGCACCAACGCCCTTCAACGGGTGGACTTCACAGTGACCCCGAAACGTTAGATGCTGCTTTATCTCATGCGATTGCGTTCATAAATCAATCCGAAAATCCTGTTATTTTAGCGGGTGTTGAACTCCATAGATTCGGATTTCAAGACAAATTACTTCGACTTGCCGAAGAAAAACACATTCCAGTGGTGACAACGTTGTTGGGGAAATCGGTGATGCCAGAGGCACATCCATTTTACTTAGGTATTTATGGCGGTGCAATGGGCAGAACAGAGATCACAACGCTTGTTGAAACCTCTGATTGCCTGATTATTCTCGGCGCATTTATGACCGATGTCAACCTTGGGATTTACACGGCAAACCTTGCGCGAAGTCGTAGTGTCTATGCTACCTCAGATAAAATCACTGTCTGTTACTCCACGTATGAAGATGTTACGTTTGAGGATTTTCTGGATGGTTTGTGTTCTCCGCAACTCCATAAACGCCCCGAAGTGAACTTGGAATGGGTGTTGGAAGTTGCTGAACCCTTTGTTATGGTCCCCGACCAAACTCTAACAGTGAAACGCCTATTTCAACATCTCAATCAATTTCTGAATGATGATCTGACGGTCATTCCCGATGTGGGTGACTGTCTTTGGGGGGCTGCGGATTTACGACTTCCGGAATACACGGAATTTATTTCTCAGGCATACTATACCTCAATGGGGTTTGCAATTCCCGCTGCTGTTGGCGCTCAACTGGGCAAACCTGGTTCCAGACCACTTGTTATTGTCGGAGATGGTGCCTTCCAAATGACAGGCACTGAGCTCTCAACAGCTATCCGCTATGGGCTTAACCCAATTATTCTTGTTCTCAACAATCACGGTTACGGGACTATGCGTCCCCTTGTTGAAGGGCCTTTTAATGATATAATAAATTGGCATTATACTCACCTCCCCAAAATGTTAGGAGCAGGGCACGCGTTTGCTGCCCGTACCGAAGGTGAATTTGACAGTGCTATGAAAGCTGCACTTGCAGAAACGCAACAATTTGTCATGATTGAAGCAGAACTTGAAAAATCTGACATGTCCCCTGCACTTATTAGGTTGGCTGAGAAGGTGTCTGAGAAAGTTTGAGTGTAAAAATAATGCAAGCAGTAACTTCTGTGCTTGTATTCCTTAATCGTTAACCGTTGACAAAAAAGAGGAATCCCGTTAAAATTGCGGGAAATCCTTAAGCCTAATACAGAGGCAAATTAAAATGTATACCATTAGAAAGGAAATATTATGTTTCAAACACCTCCAGAATCTGCTGTGATTCTCTTTGATGGAAAAGACCTAAGTAATTGGGTAGGCCGTGACGGCGGCGAACCGAAATGGAAAGTTGAAGGTGACGCTATGATAGTTGAGCCACGCACGGGTGACATATCAAGCAAGGAAACTTTCATGGATCATTTCCTACACCTTGAATTCATGTGTCCTGATATGCCTGAAGCAAGTGGACAGGCAAAAGGGAATAGTGGCGTTTTCTTCCAAGGCAGATATGAAATTCAGGTCTTGGATTCCTACGGTATTGAGGTGCCCGGCAAGGGCGATTGTGGTGCAATTTACAACCAATTCGCACCGCTTGTTAACGCTTGTAAGCCCCCACTTCATTGGCAAACTTACGACGTTATCTTTCGGGCCCCTCGGTTCAATGATGCTGGTGAAATGACTGAAAACGTCAGAGTGACGGCACTACAGAATGGATTGGTGATCCTGAATAACGTTCAGTTGCCAGGTACTACAGCTGGTGGTGCTGATTCAGAGGTAGCTAAACCGGGGCCGTTACGTTTACAAGATCACGGCAATTTAGTTCAGTATCGAAACATCTGGGTAGTACCGTTGCCGCTTGAAGGATCGGATCAATACTAACACTTTTGCATATACTCCATTGCGCAATGTGTTGTAGTTCGTAAAACCCAATTCATTGCGCTCTTATTATATATCTTCACTTCTTGAACCTACCTACACTACTATCAGGAGAAATTTTATGGCAAATCAACCTTTACCAACTATTCCTCGACGCCGTTTAGGGAGAACAGAATTAAGTATACCTGTCGTTCCGTACGGCACACAAGGTTTTGGCAACAATTTCGGTTTTGTCTCAGATGAGGATGCTGTTGCGTTGATAAAACACTCAATCTCTATCGGTGTCAATCACTTTGATTGTGCGCGCTGTTACGGTGATTCGCAGCGGAAACTCGGTTTGGCAATGAAGGAAATTCCACGCGAAGACGTTATCATAACTGCAAGACTTTGCTGTCACTCTGCAGCAGACTGGGGCGGCTACGGACAGGGCAGACCCAACTATTCTGCCGATCGCGCAATTGCCGATTTGGAGGACCAGCTTGAACTGCTCAACGTTGACTATCTGGACGGTATGCTGATTCACGATCCACATGAAATCGATCCGACACTTGAAAAGGGCGGCACACTTGAAGGTTTGCTAAAATGTAAAGAACGTGGACTCGTTCGTTTCGTCGGCTACGGTATGCGACAACACGATTTCCACCTCAAAGCGATTGCAACAGGTGATGTTGACCTTCTCTTATGCTTCAACGATTACAACCTTGTCCGACAAACTGTACAGGATACAATTCTACCCGCCGCTGCGGAAGCAGATGTCGGTGTGATGAACGGATGGTCTATCCTCCGCGGTATCCTTACAGGCGTTGATATTGATGCTGAAATTGAACGTGGACGTTGGAAAAAGGAAGGTGATGTTGCAGCAGCATACCCAATTTGGGAATGGTGTGTTGAAGAGGGAATAAGTCTGCTTCAGCTTGCGCTTCAGTTCTGTCTGAAAGAGGAGCGGATTCAAGGCAATAACATTGGCAGCCTTAATGTTGAGCAATTAGAGGCAAATGTCATCGCTGCCAGTACACCGTTACCGGATGAAGTGTGGGAAAAATACGAAGCAAAGTTCGGTTCACAGAATTAATTTATCCAGGATTTTATGAGTTGCCCGGGGAAGCGGATAATCCTGCAGCGCAGTGAGTTTAACCCATTTCGCATCTATTGGTCCGTTCAAAATAACCTCACCTGACTGATAATCGCATTGAAAAACATCCACGACTATTTTGAAATGGGTGAATGCGTGCTTGACACGGGTGAGGTATTTTATATTAGTAACAGCGAGATTGACAACATCAGAGATGTGACGAATGCAGGCATCTTCTGCAGTTTCGTCTTCTGTGAGTTGTCCATTGGGGAATTCCCAGAGTCCACCGAGCAACCCGTCAAGTGGGCGCTGTACGATTAAAACTTCTGATCCTTTGTAGATTACGCCCGCAGCGATCTGATGTTCAGGCACTGCCGCTGTCGGACGCCTGCGTGGAAATTCATCTTGGCGGGCTGCGTGGAATGCCTCACAAAATTGGTTCACAGGACAGATAAGACATGTTGGAGATTGGGGACGACAGACAGTTGCCCCCAATTCCATCATCGCTTGATTGAATAGTCCGGGTTCTTTCTGATCTAAAAGATCGTCCGCTTTTTGTTGAAAGCATTTTGTTGACGGAGACTCGTTGATAGGCGACTCTATCATGAAGAGCCGCGCTAACACACGTTTTATGTTCCCATCAACGGCAGCGTACGGTGTATTAAAAGCAATACTTTGCACCGCTGCGGCACTGTAATCCCCTACCCCTGACAATTTCCTAAAAGTAGCATAGTCACTCGGTATCTCTCCGTCTAACTCCTTCATGATAAACTGTGCCGCTTTATGCAGATTTCTCGCTCGTGCGTAGTAACCTAATCCCTCCCACACCTTCAGTACATCTTGAAGAGACGCAGCTGCAAGTTGCTGGACATCTGGAAATCGCTCTACAAATCTTTCATAATACGCCACAACCTTTTTGACCTGTGTCTGCTGCAGCATCACTTCCGAAACCCAAATCCGATAGGGATCATCAATGCCACGCCACGGCATCTTCCGCTGATATTTTTTGAACCATGTCAGTAACGCATTACGGAATTCTTGCGGGGAGTCTGAAATTTGTTCTTTCTTCATTACAGTAATTTCTTACAACTCATTTAACAACTTACGATATTGTAGGTTTTAGAATTATTTGAACACTCTGCATAGACGAGGTTAGGAAATCTCGCCTACCGGTGGGCAAAAAGGCCTATCTATTTTTAATTCACCATTAAAAAAATTATACGTCAATCGCAATCCGAAACCCAACATTATGAACTGCACGGATCGGTTCGTACGCAGCACGATTCGCACATCGCGCAGCATACTCACCACGTGGTAACCACGAACCACCCCGAATAACCTTTCGCCTCCCCTCAACTGCACCCATCGGATTATCCGTAGGTGAGTATTTGTATGTTTCGGCATGAAACCAATCGCTGCACCAATCGTAAGCATTTCCTGCCATATCGTAGCACCCGAAAGGACTGATACCCTTTGGATAACTACCAACTGGGGTTAACTTTTTCAGTTGAGATTCCGATGTGTTTGCCCGACTTGCATCCCATACATTTCCCCAAGGATACTCCCTGCCATCGGTGCCACGTGCTGCTTTTTCCCATTCTGCCTCTGTCGGCAAACGATACGTCTCGCCTGTTACACTGCTGATCCACTCTAAAAAATTAGTTGCATCGGACCAACTCACACCGACAACCGGAAAATCTTCAGCATTGAAACGTTCATCTCCCCAATACATAGGTTGTCTATATCCTATTGCCTCAACAAATTGCGCGTACTGTACATTCGTAACGTGATAGATGCCAATGGCGTAGGAATCCAGTGTGACACTGCGTTGCGGTTCTTCGGGATCGGTCTTCCGCATTCCCGTTGGATAAGTTCCCATCGTAAATGGGCCGGCAGGAATATGAACTAAAGGGTAGTTGAGATATTCTATGTGCATGTCGGTACGTAGAGAATAAGGGTTGAGTTTACAACTTATCTTAGTATAGCACATTTGAATGCAATTCTCAATAGATACCACCGAGTTCCAGGGTTATTTAGTTTTAGGTGTTTTGATTGTTTTTTATCACAATCGTTAATATTTTTGGATATGCAGATATAGCGTGATTTTTCACGCTATATCTGCTATACTTCACCTTAAAACTCTACCTTTGAGGTGAAAAATGCCAGAGAAAGTTTCTCGACACTTGT
>JAJDWA010000024.1 GCA_022825825.1 Candidatus Poribacteria bacterium | reverse complement strand
TTCGGACTGTGGCTATAAACATATTGCTCCGCTGGAGCAAAGAGGGTTCCGTTTTGTGTGTTGCGTTAGGATTTCGTAACAGATGAAGTCCAACAATTTCTTATATTGAACTCACGTATGAAAAATTGTCCAAACTATAGTATATTATTATAACATATATTTTAACGTAAATCGCTTTTTCAGGTTTACTTTGATTGTCTAAAAATATGAAATATCTGAACTGTAATTTCATTGACACTTTCAACTTGATATGTTAATATGTATCAAAACTTTAGCCATCTTTTGGATACATTTTGAATTTTGTGAAACGTTATCGTTATTTGCTTGCTGCTTGTTCAGGCATAGTCTTGTTCTGTAGTTTTCCCAGTGTCAATTTCTTCCCACTTGCATGGATTGCGTTAGTCCCGTTATTGGTAGCACTTGAACCAGTTGAGAATTGGAAATCGGCATTTTGTGTAGGCTATGTGGCAGGATTTCTGTTTTTTGCTGGTTTACTTTTAGCAATCGTCCTCTTATATCCTTATGCGAATATATTTGTTACACTACTCGGTTATCTACTTTTGGTAGGATATACGGCGCTCTATTTCGCGGTCTTTTCGGTGCTGGTACATAAATTGCCGTGGCAATCGGGGGGGCTATTTCCGTTAGGGGTTGCCGCTATCTGGGTTAGCTTAGAGTGGGTGCGTAGTTGGTTGCTAACAGGCTTTCCATGGGGGAACATCGGTTACTCGCAGTGGAATTATCTACCCGGAATTCAAATCGCATCGCTAACAGGTGTTTACGGTATTAGCTTTGTGATTGTCCTTTTCAATGCGGGGATTGCTACATTAATTCGTCGCAGGCAAGAGTGGCGGAAAGAATTGATAGCGGCAATCATTCCCTGCTTGTTAGCAGCGATCTGCCTAATTTATGGATATGCTACAATAGCAAGAAGTGAAAATACGCCGCAACAAAATATGAAGGTGGCACTTATCCCAGGAAATATTGCGCAAATAGAGAAATGGGAATCAGAAAATATTGAAAAGATCATTAAAAAATACCTCGATTTGACACGGAAAGTCGCAGTTGAAAACCCTGACGTAATTGTTTGGCCCGAGACGGCAGTTAGAGGAAAAGTATTATCTGGAGAGTGGATAGTACAAGCGTCATCTAATCATTCGAGGAGATTTCATAATTTATTTAAGCAGACATTCGGAGAAATTGGTGGCATTCCAATGCTTATCGGTGCTACTGATCTTGATGCGTTTGGTAACATTTATAACCGCGTCATTTCAGTTTCATCAGAGGGAAAAAGACTTGGAAAGTACACCAAGATGCACCTTGTGCCGTTTGGAGAATATGTGCCTTTAGCGGATTTTCTCCCCAATTTTGTCCAATTTCATCCGTATGAACATGGAAAAACAGTAAACCTTTTGCCAATAACAAACGTTGAAGCAATACAAACTAACAAAGATCAAATAGAAGTCGGGACATCAATCTGCTTTGAATCCGCCTTTCCAAACCATTTTCGGCAGCTTGTGAAAAAAGGCGCGGATGCAATGGGGATTCTCACAAATGATGCATGGTTTACTGGAACCGCTTTCCCTGAATTACATCTGGCAATGGCTCCTTTACGTGCAGTAGAGAACCGCATTACCGTTTTCCGTTGCGCGAATGGCGGATACACATGTATTGTTGACAGTTTCGGACAGATTATAACACCGTTTGTAACACCCCAAACTGCTGAAGAGTACTTAATAGCAGATGTGCCACTATCAAGAGAGCAGAACACGTTGTATACACGTTATGGTGATTGGTTGCCTATTTTTTGTTTAATGATTAGTCTCACATGTATTGCTTCCGGAATTGTAATGCGGCATACAAACCAAAAACCATAGATAACTGAAAGGATATAAATGCTTACAGACTTAAAAATAGAAGTAGATACAGTGACAAATCAACTTGATGAACTCAGGGGGTACCTTTGACCTTCCTGCTAAACAAAAAGAATTAGAGGAACTTGAAAAAGCGGCAATGGCACCCGACTTTTGGGGGAATTCGCAGCGTGTTCAAACAGTAAATCAACGTATTGCCGCCCTCAAAGAAGAAATTGGTGAATATGAAAAAATTAAGAGTGCTGTTGATGATTTACAGGTTTTGATTGAACTTGGCATAGAAGAAAATGATACCAGCTTGGATTCAGAGGTTCAGCATGGCATCACATCAGTTACTGCACAGTTAGAGAAAATGGAACTGCGGTTAATGTTAAATGGGGAGTTTGACGCGAACAACGCGATTCTTAGCATTAATCCGGGGGCAGGCGGTGTTGATGCGCAAGACTGGGCAGGCATGCTGATGCGAATGTATCTTCGTTGGTGCGACCAACGCAACTACACGACTGAAATCGCGGATATTACGCCTGGAGATGAAGCTGGTATTAAAGGGGCAACAATATTCGTAAAAGGGGCATCTGCTTATGGTTACCTACAAGCAGAATCCGGTGTGCATCGTCTTGTTCGTCTTTCCCCGTTTGATTATAACAACAAACGGCATACCTCATTTGCTGCAGTGCACGTTACGCCAGAAATTGATGATAGTGTTGAAGTAGAGATCAATACCGAAGACCTTCGGATTGATACGTATAGAGCGAGCGGTGCTGGTGGACAACATGTTAATGTAACGGATTCAGCAGTCCGAATTACCCATATTCCAACAGGGATAATGGTGCAGTGCCAGAATGAACGTTCCCAGCACAAAAACCGAGAAATCGCTATGAAGGAATTGCGTTCTCGATTGTATATCCATTTTAGAGCGCAACGTGACGAAGAGCTTGCCAAACTACAACCAGAACGGAGAGGCATTGACTTCGGAAGCCAAATCCGATCTTATGTACTACATCCATATCAACGTGTTAAAGATACGAGAACAAACGTCGAGACAGGTAACGTTGACGCTGTCTTGAATGGTAATATAGACATGTTTATTGAGAGTTTTTTGAAAATGAAACCTACTAAAAATAAGTGATTACCTTTGATAGGAGGAAAACATGAAAACTTTTAGATGTTTCGCATATTTTTCTATTGTTCTCAGCTTAATATGTGTCAATGCCCAAACGTTCGCCGGGGTGATTCATGTTCCTGCTGATCAACCAACAATTCAATCAGGTATTGATGCTGCCGAAAATGGGGACACGGTTTTGGTGGCAGATGGAATCTACAGAGGCGAAGGAAATGTTAACATAGATTTTAAAGGAAAACAGATTACTGTTAAGTCGCAAAACGGTGCAGAATCGACAACCGTTAATTGCGAAAGAAAACCAGACATCCGCGGCTTCATTTTTCAAAATCAAGAAACGAATGATGCGGTATTAGATGGATTTACAATTAAAAATGGTGTTCATGAGTTTGGGGGTGGCATCTACTGCAATAACGCTTCACCGACCATTAAAAATTGTGTGATAGAATGGAACAAAGCAGCTAAGAATGACCGAGGTACCGGTCGCGGTGGTGGAATTTACTGTTTTAATTCTAATGCGAAAATAATTGATTCTACAATCTCGCACAATATCGCCGAATCTGCTTATGGCGGCGGTGTCTATTTTGATGGGGACACGATAATAGAGGTAGACGGTGTTGTTGTCTTGAGAGAAACCCCATCCCAACCCTCACTTCTCAATTGCACTATTTCAGACAATACTGGCAGTGGGGTTCATATCCAATCTGATACATACCCTATAATTAAAGACTCCAAGATAATGCATAATAGTTGGCGTGGGGTTATATGTACATTTTTTTCTCGCGGCGGCACCCTTATTACAAACTGTGAAATTGCCCAAAACACAGGCGGCGGTGTAGAAGCCAGCGAGTATTCAATCCTGAAGATCACCGATTCTATCATCAGGCAAAATACTGCCAAATATGGCGGTGGGATTTACTGTAGCCCATCAGCAATTATTGAAGTCTCTAACTGTATTATTGCACAGAATATCGCAACACGGTCGGGAGGTGGAATTAATGTTGCTGAGTCAAAGTGGGGGCAGGCAAAAATTACCAATTGTACAATTACGCGCAATACTGCAAGCGAAAGAGGTGGAGGTATTTATATTTTTAGTCTTACCTCTTTCACGCTAACCGATTCAATTGTTTGGGGCAATAATTCAGATAAAACACACGCTGAAATTTTTGTTTCAGGTAGATGGATAGTTATTAAATCAAACGATATTAGAGACGGACTTGATGGTATCGGTCATGAACCAGATGGAGTTTTGTTTATCTATGAAGACAACATTGATGCGGATCCACTTTTCGTTGATGCGGATAGAGGAGACTATAGGCTTAAGGAGAATAGCCCTGCTGCGGCAATGGGTGCCTATTCGTCCGGCGAAAGCGTAGTCAGCGTAGCTTCAGTCGGAAAACGGTTGGTCATGTGGGGAGAACTGAAACGAAATAAGTAGTCATCTATGATGGGAGGAACATGAATAAAATTGGTCGTTATGCACATCTAACCATTATTCTAAGTTTACTTTGTGTGAATACACCTATATTTGCCTTAATCATTGATGTTCCCGCAGATCGCCCCACAATCCAATCAGGTATTGATGCTGCAAAAGATGGTGATACGGTTTTAGTAGCAGATGGAATCTACAGAGGTGAAGGAAATGTCAATATAGATTTTAAAGGCAAAGAGATTACTGTTAAGTCCCAAAATGGTGCAGAATCGACAACCGTTGATTGCGAAAGAAAACCAGACACCCGTGGTTTTATATTTCAAAACAATGAGACGAATGATTCTGTGTTAGACGGTATTACAATAATAAACGGAATTTACGAAATGGGTGGTGGCATTTTTTGTGATAATGCGTCACCTACTATTAAAAATTGTGTAGTTGATAGGAATCAAGCGACAGCAAACAAATACTACGGTGAAGGTGGCGGCGGCATCTACTGTCTGGATTCTGCTGCAGTAATATCGGGATGCACTATTAGAAATAATATAGCAAGACATGGAGCTGGTGTGCTCTTTGAGGGATGTTTGTCGAAGGATGATGATCTGGCAGAGGAACCTTGTCATGATATAAGTCTGATCAACTGTGTTATTTCACATAATATGGGTAGCGGCATTTTTTGTACTAGAACAAGACCTGATATCAGGGATTGCACAGTCTCTCATAATAAGGGCATAGGTATCGTTTATGCCTATTTGGTATGGGCAACTAAACCTATTTTCAACTGTGTTATTGAACACAATTCAGCTGGTGGGGTTTCGATTACAGAATATTGCACTATGTTCATTGAAAAATCTATCATCAGAGGCAACACAGCAAGAAGGGGGGCAGGTATTTACTGTGGTATTACGGGTTCTGTTGATGTTTCTTATTGTGTAATTGCAGAAAATGTAGCAACATATACTGGGGGAGGAATTGAAGTGCGTTCTACCAAAGGATCTGCAATAATAGAATTCTGTACAATTACGCAGAATAGAGCACATGTGAAGGGCGGAGGGATTTATGTTTCTCCTGGCACGTCCTTTTTATTGAGTAATTCAATTATTTGGGGAAACGATGCTGATATCAGTCATAGTGAAGCATTTATTTCTCAATACATATTTGGACAGATCACTATCAAGGGTAACAACATTAATGGTAAAATTGAAGATATAGTTCGTATCTCTGAATGGGATCGGACATTAATAGAAGGCAACATCCATGAAGACCCGCTTTTTATTGATGCTGCAGGCGGTAATTATCGAGTTAAACCAAACAGTCCCGCTTATGCAATCGGTGCACATTCTATACTTGATGGATTGGTAAGTGTTACCCCAGTTGGTAACAAAGTGGTTATGTGGGCTGGTCTAAAAAGAAAACAATGATTAACCTACAATCGGAGTAAAACATGAATAGAAATCGGTGTCTTGTATATATAATAATCATTCTAAGTTTGATTTGCGTGAATACACCTATATTTGCTTTAATCATAGATGTTCCCGCAGATCGCCCCACAATCCAATCCGGCATTGACGCAGCAAAAGATGGTGATACGGTTTTAGTAGCAGATGGAATTTACAGAGGCGAAGGAAATGTAAATATAGATTTTAAGGGAAAACAGATAACCGTTAAGTCGCTGAGTGGTGCAAAGGCAACAATCATTGATTGTGAAGAAGAGGCTGAAACAAGAGGTTTTACTTTCCACAACAAAGAGACCAATGACTCAATATTGGATGGATTTACAATCAGAAATGGTGTGCATGTGTTAGGTGGTGGCATCTACTGCAACAACGCTTCACCGACAATTAAAAACTGCGTGATTACCAAGAACCGATCAGTTGCACCGGATTTAGAAGGTCGAGGCGGCGGTGGAATTTACTGCTTTAATTCTGATGCTATCATAATTGCGTGCAAAATTATAGACAATAGTGCAAATTCGGGGCACGGCGGCGGTGTTCTCTTTACAGGAAGTACGACACAAAACAAAAGTCAACCGAGTCTAATCAATTGCACAATTTCAAAGAATGACGGTGATGGCATTTTCTGCTACGACAATGTGAACCCGGTTATAAAGAATTGCACGGTGTCTGAGAATAATGGCAGAGGCATAGCCTATAACCGTTTCACACGAGGTAATAATCCTATAACCGATTGTCTTATTACACAAAACAGGGGCAGCGGTATTGAATGCCGATTCTACTCCTATATGAATATTACTGATTCTATTATTACACGAAACAAGGCTGAATTCGGTGGTGGAATTTACTGTGATGGGTCGTCTATTATTGATGTTTCTGACTGTATTATCGCGCAAAACATCGCAACAAAGTCTGGCGGTGGAATTTATATCCATTCAAAGTGGGGACACGCAGAAATTACGCATTGTACAATTACGCGTAATACTGCAAACGCAGAAGGTGGCGGTGTATATGCTTTTATAGATTTTTCATCTTTTAATTTGTCCAATTCTATTGTTTGGGGCAATAACACAAAGGGTGATCATGCTGAATTTGCAGGAGTAGGTAGGAACATAACCATAAAGTCATGTGATATCCAGGGCGGCCTTGAAGGAATCGGTCATGAACCTGATGGAAACTGGTTTACTTATGTAAACAATATTGATGCGGATCCGCTTTTCGTTGATGCGGATAGAGGGGATTATAGGCTAAAAGAGAATAGTCCTGCTGCCGCAATGGGTGCGCAATCATCGTCTATCAGAAAAGCACTCAGCGTAACCGCAATCGGCAAACGCTTGGTAAAATGGGCAGAACTCAAGCATAGATGATCTTCCAGTTTTCATGTTGCATCAGACAGAAAATAAGGGTATAATTAAAATGGTCATAAGATAGAAAAGGAGGGTAGCCGTATGGAAGAAACAAATGAGTTAATGCGACAACGCAAAGAAAAATTAAATGAAATCCGAGAAGCAGGTATTGACCCTTTTCCGCATCAATACGCCCCAACACATACAACATCAGAAATTCACAAAGAATTTGAAGATGCAGATAAAACCCCTGACGAAACCAACCGAGTTACTATCGCTGGTAGGATTATGACTAAACGCGATCATGGCAAAAGTAGTTTTGCACATTTGCAAGATAGTACGGGGCAAGTCCAGATTTATGTGCGTCGAGATGATGTCGGAGCAGACTCTTATCGAATTTATCGCCGATTTGATGTTGGTGATATTATCGGTGCCAGTGGTGTTGTTTTCCGGACACGCACAGGGGAATTAACAATCCTCGCCGATACAGTGGAACTACTCTCCAAATCTATCCGACCTCTCCCCGAAAAATGGCACGGCTTACAAGATAAACAGACTCGCTATAGACAACGATATGCAGATCTCATCATGAATCCTGAAGTGAAGGAAGTCTTTGTAAAGAGGACAAAAATTGTCCAAGCTATTCGAGACATGCTCAATGAACAAAATTTTATTGAAGTGGAAACACCTGTCCTGCAGCCAATCTACGGTGGCGCGAGTGCACGTCCCTTCACAACCTATCATAACACATTAGATCAGCCGTTATATCTTCGCATTGCAAATGAACTTTACCTAAAGCGACTCATAGTAGGCGGGTTTGATCGGGTATATGAATTTTCGAGAGACTTCCGCAACGAAGGCATGGATCGCGATCACAACCCAGAATTTACGATGCTTGAACTCTATCTGGCTTATGCAGATTACCTTGAGGTGATGGAACTAACAGAAAATCTGATTGCTGAAACTGTTGAAAAAATTCATGGCACAACAAAAATAGCCTATCAGGAAGAAGAAATAGATTTTACCCCGCCGTGGCGAAGAATCACTATGATAGAGTCTATTCAGGAATATAGCGATTTTGATCCCGATGCACTTTCTGCTCATGAATTATATACAAAGGCAGTAAACGCAGGTATTGAATTAGCAGGAGATGAGTCAAAGGGCGAAATAATTGCTGAATTATTTGACGTTTATGTAGAGTCGAAACTGATTCAACCGACATTTATCTACGACTATCCCATTGAAGTGTCCCCATTTGCCAAAAAGAAACCTGAGAATCCTGAACTCGTGGAACGGTTTGAATTTTTTATCAGCGGCATGGAAGTTGGCAACGCATTTAGCGAATTGAATGATCCGATTGACCAACGGCAGCGCTTTATGGAACAAGCAAGCAATTTAGCAAAAGGTGATGAGGAAGCCTTCATGGTAGACGAAGATTATCTGCGTGCATTGGAATACGGCATGCCGCCCACTGGCGGACTCGGAATAGGGATAGATAGGTTGACCATGTTGTTGACAGATCAATACTCTATACGGGATGTCATCCTATTTCCGCAGATGCGTCCAGAGAATTAGTATGAAAACCGCTCCAACGCTACACACAGAAAGGTTAATACTTCGTCCTTTTACACTTGAAGACGCTGCAGATGTGAAAAGACTTACAGACGATCCTGATATGGCATCAACAACTTATGAAATTGAACATCCATACAAAGATGGGATGGCAGAAGAGTTGATTCAGTGGTATAACCAATTATATGAAAAGGGAGAAGGTATATATTTTGCCATTACGTTTAGAACAGATAGAACTTTGATTGGTGCAGTTGGGTTGAAATTCCGGACTCATCTTCCTTACAAAGATGCATCACTGGAATATTGGATAGGGAAATCGTACTGGAATTGTGGATATTGTACTGAGGCGGCAAAAGTTGTTGTCGCTTATGGGTTTCGTGAATATGACATTGAATTGATTTTTGCCCAGCACTTCAAACGAAATCCCGCCTCTGGCAGGGTAATGCAAAAAATAGGGATGCACTACAAAGATTTTTTTCCTAAAGACCCAGAAGACGATTCTTCTGAGGATACGCTCCTATACATTATTGAAAAGAGTGAAGTTGAAGTAAAATGATAACAGCCCCAACACTACACACAGAAAGACTGATACTACGTCCATTTACGCTTGATGACGCGCCAGATGTGCAACGCTTCGCGGGTGATCGTGATGTGGCATCAACTACATCTGCAATTCCACACCCTTACGAAGATGGAATGGCAGAGGAGTGGATTAGCACCCATCAACCAGCTTTTGAGAAGGGAACAGGAGTCAGCTTAGCGATAACGCTTAAAGATACTGCAAAAACAGAAGAGACAATTCTGATCGGCGCAATCGGTATAGGCATTGACCAGACCGAAAAGATTGCCGAACTCGGTTATTGGGTCGGTAAGCCTTATTGGAATAGTGGATATTGTACCGAAGCTGCAAAAGCTGTCGTAACTTACGGTTTTGATGTCCTACAGTTAGCAAGTATTCATGCTTTCTATCTTAAAAGAAATCCTGCATCGGGACGTGTCTTAGAAAAGATCGGGATGCAATTTGAAGAGTCCTTCCCTAAAGCAGTGGAAAAGTGGGGCGTACTTGAGGACATGGTCAAATACAGCATACAAAATGAAACACATAATTCTTAATAGGGTAAAACGCAACTGTTTCAGTAGGCTACAGATGCCTTTGATTAATTATCTCTAAATTGTATTTTTAAATATATGAAATTTGAATGGTTCGTAGCCTCGCGATATCTGCTTTCACGCAGAAAACAGTCTTTTATTTCTATTATTAGCATAATCTCAATTGTAGGGGTTGGCCTCGGTGTTGCTACTGTGATTTTAGTAATCGCTGTTTTAGACGGTGTAGAACATGGACTCAAAGAACGATTTCTTGCGAATGAGGCACATATAGTTCTGAGGTTGATAGATAACGGGTTCTATAGCGATTATGAAAACAAAATCGAAGCAATTGAAGATGTTGAGGGTGTAGTCGCCGCATCACCTGTTGTCTATTCACAACTTGCAGTTTTTCGAGAAGGTAGCAAACAGATCGAAGATGTAATTTTGATCAAAGGAATTGTGCCTGAAGTTGAAGATAAAGTTACAAGTTTCACAAAGTTTGTCAATGGCTCTTACGATTTTCAAAATGATGATTTAATAAAGCAAGCAAGATTTTTAAATGATGAAACGATTACAGGTGGAATTGTTCTCGGATCACGATTAGCACAACGTCTTACAGTTGCCAAAGGGGATGTCCTAAAACTCGTGGTAAATATGACAGAGGATCAACTCAATCCCGGCGCGTATATTCCGCTAATCAGGAATTTTGTAGTAATTGGGTTTTACGAATCCGAATTAACTGTTTATGACGATCATATTGCTTATATAGATTTAAAAGCTGCACAAAAAATATATAACGAAGTTGGTAGAGTAAATTCTATTTTTATTCGACTTGAAAATGCCGAGTTTGCACCGAAAATGAGTGAGGAAATAGAAGAAGCCGCACAGTTCTCTGTGCTTGACATGCCGACAACAAGAACGTGGATGGAAAAATATGCACCACTATTCTCCGCATTGGAATTGGAAAAGATTGCGACCGTTATCATTGAAGCACTCATTATTCTGGTTGCTGCCTTTAATATCGCAAGCACACTGATAATGACGGTTATGGAAAAGACACGAGACGTCGGAATGCTACGTACACTCGGCGCGTCACGAGGGCACATTATGGGCATCTTCATGATTAAGGGTAGTGTCATTGGCATGTTGGGAACATTAGCGGGAACTACATTGGGGCTTTATATATGTTGGCTTCTGAGTACCAATGTAATGCGGCCTTCCCCTTGGATTGCGAATGCTTGTATTGGGATATTAAGTTGCTCTGTGATCGGAATTGCGTACCGGCGTATTGGTACTGTCAGTGTTACGTTCATCATCTTTGCAACAATATTCAGCATAAATATGTTTATAACACCGTTTTTGGTTCTATCATCAACGATGAGAACTGTTTTGATAATCTTAGGAGTAATCGCGTTGGTAATCTTCTGGATTATTGTGTTGATAAAATCGTGGCAGAAGTTATCGTCGATATGGAAACCGACGTTTTTTGCACTCGGCCTCTTGGCAATTGGTTTCATACTTTTCTGTTATGTCAAACCCATTTCATTGGAGGAATTGGGCTTGAGTGCAATTTACCAAATGAATCAACTTCCAATAAAAGTAAATTGGTTTTTTGTCGGTTTTATAAACGCGTTATCATTCGCTATCTGTTGGCTTGCGACAATATATCCAGCGTGGCAAGCATCAAATTTGAAACCGATTGAAGCGTTGCAGTATGAATAAGCCCAACTAAGCTAACACTAATACGTGTACTTCTAATGGATAAACTAATAAGAATTGACAATTTACATAAATCCTTTTATGATGGTGACACAGAACTAAAAGTGCTTAAAGGTGTAAACCTTGATATTCATCAAGCAGAGGTCCTCGCGATAATGGGAGCCTCAGGCGTAGGAAAAAGCACTTTATTACACATCATTGGGACCCTGGACCGTCCGACAGAAGGGAACATTTTTTACGAGGACGAAGACATTACGGCTTTTTCTGAACGCGAACTCACACGATTTAGGAATGATGCGATCGGTTTTGTGTTTCAGTTTCACCAACTACTGCCAGAATTTACCGCGTTGGAAAACGTTGCTATGAGTGGATTAATTAGAAACACCAGAAAAGTAGAGAACAAAAATGGAAACCGCTACAGCAGCGATGCTTATGAAAAAGCAGAAATCCTTCTTGAAAGTGTCGGACTCTCTGAGCGTCTTGGACATTTTCCGAGCCAACTTTCCGGCGGAGAACGACAGCGCGTAGCGATAGCCAGAGCTTTGGTCAATCAACCTAAAGTTGTGTTAGCAGATGAACCGACAGGCAATATTGACGACAAAACAAGTGAAGCAGTACTTGATGTTTTACAAGATATAAATGAGCGTCTGAAACAAACATTTATTATTGTGACACACGATTCGCGGTTGTCCGAGCGCGCTAACCGAACAGTTCACCTTGTTGATGGGAAGATCGCGGACTAATAAAAATATACGACATTTGTACATAGGAAGGTATAGGTAATGTTGATTTATATCGATGGAGAATTTTTAGCGCGTGAGGAGGCAAAAATTTCCGTGTTCGACCATGGGGTGCTCTATGGTGATGGCGTTTTTGAAGGCATCCGTTGCTATAACGGATATGTCTTTAAACTGGACGAACATTTAGAAAGACTTTACGATTCTGCCAAGTCGATTATGCTACACATCCCGACTCCGATTGATGAGATGAAGCAAAACGTGCTGGAAACGCTCCGGCGAAACCAACTCCGCGAGGGATATATTCGATTGATTATAACACGCGGCATAGGCGACTTAGGACTCGACCCGGATAAATGCCCGCAACCATCAGTAATTATTATTGCAGACAAAATTACATTGTACCCACAACATTTTTACGAAAATGGGTTAGAAATCGTTACCGTTTCTGTTCGAAGGAATTATCCCGAAGCAATTAACCCTCGGATTAAATCACTCAATTACCTAAACAATATTCTCGCCAAAATTGAAGCGAAACAATCAGGTGCTGTGGAAGCCCTAATGCTCAATAACGATGGCTATGTTGTGGAGTGCAGCGGAGATAATATATTTTGGATTAAAAATGAGATAATTGTCACGCCACCGCCTCATATCGGTATTTTAGAAGGTGTTACACGGAACAGTGTAATCGCGCTTGCACGCGAGGCTGGATTCCAGGTTGAAGAACGTGTTTTTACGCGACATGACCTCTATATTGCAGATGAATGTTTCCTAACAGGCACTGCAGCAGAAGTGATTCCAGTAGTTAAACTTGACCAACGTGTTATTGGAGATGGAAAACCAGGAAAAGTTACGCAAAAACTTATTGCAGCTTTTCAACATCTCGCAAACAATTTTGGAACTCCTATTTATACTAAGGATGCTTGAAACACGATAGCGGCATAAAATAACAAACAATCAGTGCTACATAACGATTAAGGAGGAACTTGACCATGAACGGCATTAAAAATTATACCCCGATTTTTATTTTTAGTTTAGTTAGCATTTCAATCTTATCTTTCATATTGAGTTTCGCTGTTTGGGCGGGTCAATCAACAGATTCAACCTTCGGTCCCAAACCTGCTGATGAAACACAACCAGTTGAATCCGCAACAAAAGAACAAGAATCTTCATCGGTTGATGAAACTTTTATGGTTAAAAAAATTGAGTTCAAAGGTGTACAAACACTTCGTAAAGAGATGCTACAGACCCTTATTCAAACACAAGTTGGTCAGGAAATTTCAGATGAACTCCTAACAAAAGATATTGAAAGCCTTTATAAAGATACTGGGTTTTTCTATGATATTGCAGTAGATGTTGAAAATAGTGAAGGCGGTGGTTTTGAGGTTACCTATCTGCTTAAGGAAAGCCCTAAAGTAGAAGGGATTACCATCATTGGAAATGAGGAGTTAGACACTGGCAAACTCATGGACAAGGTCACTTTACGGCGTTCAGAAATTTTCAGTGATCGGCTTCGTTGGGAAAGCGAACGCGCGGTACGAAAGTTATATCACGAAAAAGGTTATTATCTTGTTAGCATACAGGTACATGATGATAGGAATGAAGAAGAAAACACCAATCAAATAACTTTTGAGATAAATGAGGGGCCTCGCGTCCGAATCACGGAAATCAACTTTATCGGAAATGAACAGGTTGATGCGAAAAAACTACGTAAAAAGATGAAGACACGTGTCGGTAAACATTTTGATGAAACTTTGTTTGAAGAAGAAGATATAGCCCTGAATCTCCGTAATTATTATCAAGACATGGGTTTTGCACAAGTTAAGATTAAAGGACACACTAAGCGTTTTTCTGAGGATAAAACGGGGCTGATGCTTGATATTGAAGTTGATGAGGGGACTAAATTTGCTGTAGGCACATATAACATTGAGCTTAAGGCGGGTGAAAAAATTGTCTATTCAAAAGAAAAAATCCGAGAGATGTTAGACCCTGCTGAAGGTGAAATTTTTAACCGCGCAACTTTTGAAGAATCAATTGCGGAGCTACAGCAAATTTATTATGACAAAGGTTATCTTCTTGCCGAAGTAAATCCAGTTCCAGTATTTGATGAAGTAAATGCTCTCGTCAACATGACCTTGAAAGTCAACCAAGGTGATGTTATAATTATTGACGATGTACCAATCAGAGGGTTAGCAAAAACGAAGGAGACAATAATTAGGCGCGAACTGGATTGGTTAAATATCAAATCAGACGAATTGCTTGATGTAAAAGTTCTCCGTAAAGCACGGCAACGCCTCTTCCAGATGGGGCCATTTATTCGTGCTGTTGATTTTGTTCCCAGTGATACCGAAAACGATAGCCGAAAGAATCTTGTCGTAAACATAGCGGAATCACCAACGACCGGAACACTCAGTGTAGGCGGCGGATACGGTAGCGAAGGTGGCATTTTTGGCACTGCAGAAGTCGGACAACACAATCTATTTGGCAAGGCTTACCGTATACACCTAAAAGGTGAGTTAGGTACACGCGACCACCATACAGCCGAATTCCGTTTTGGCACACCGTGGATATTGGGAACACCAACTCGACTTAATGCTCGTATATACAACAATCGTCGGTTTCGTCGTTACTATACGGTGAGTTCAATTCAAAATCAAGACTATCAAGACTATTTGCGGGACCGGTATGTTTGGGATACTCGTGGTGGATCTGTGTCCATTGGTCGTCCGATTGCTTTTGATATTGACGCATCTGTCAGGTTTCGAAACGACAGCAACAATAACGTAACTCAACAAGACTGGCTTATTTCGTTAGCAGACAAAGACAGGCCGTTAAATGATGTTGTAAGTGTAGTAAATGGGGTTGAAGTAGTTGGCGAAAAAGGAGCGTTAACGCTGGTAGATGAGTCAAGGTTCACAGATAGAGATAAGGAGTCTATTAAGGAACAACTTCAGAGCAAAACCCTTGATAAGAATACAGCTAAAGAATATTCTAATCGTTCAACAAGAAGTATTCTTTTTGCTATAGGACGCGATACGCGGGATTACCGTACATCTCTTTACGACCCGATGGGCGGTAGTTCACATATCATCTCGTATGAATACTCCGGTGGATTTTTAGGAGCAGACAACGAGTTCCAGAAGTATACTGTCGACACCAGTTGGTTTTTTAATCCATGGTGGAATCACGTTTTTGCTATTCATGCACGTGCAGGTTATATGCTAAGCAAAAGCAGTGATAACAGAGATCTCTTCTACGAGCGGTTTTACCTGGGCGGTGTTGATACAATCCGGGGTTATGAAGATTGGGAAATTTATCCTGATCCTGATGATTCAGGTAACTACAACCCCTTTGGTGGCAACAAAGTATTTTTCACCAATTTGGAATATCGTATACCTGTTTCACCACAACTCACAACCGCTGTCTTTTTTGATATAGGACAGGTATGGGATGAAAGCGTTCCGAATGTATTCAATCAAATTAATTTGAAACGTGGGGCGGGCATAGAAGCGCGTCTGCAAATGTTGGGTATGTTGGCTCGCTTTGGTTGGGGATACGGCTTTAATCGTCAAAATAGAGACTCGCAAGGTAAGTTCTATTTTACAATCGGCCCCGGTTTTTAATAGTAGTAATCAAAAATTGTTTTTTATACAAATGATCTGATTATTTTAATGGCTGGGCAGCATGAATCAGATATTATTTTGTTCTGCTCAAAAAGGATTAATTATGAAAAAATTTGTTTTAGTTATATTCTCGATCACGTTGTTTAGCTTAATGGCCGGCAGTATCGGTACAGAAACGTTCAAATTTGGTATTGTTGATCCCAACCGCGTTTTGCTGAATTATCAAAAAGCGATTGAAGCTGACAAGATTCTTAAAAAGGCTCAAAAAAGATTAGAAGAAAAACTTGATGTCGTCGGCGAAGAAATCAGAACGCTGCAAGAGAGAAAAGAGAAAGCTGAACTTTTTGAGTCTGAAGAACAGATTAATGAATCAGAGAATAAAATTCAACAAAAACAGATCGAATATCAGCGAGAGTTAAATGAGGGCAGACAAGCACTCATGGAAAAGAACCAAGAATTGATGACGCCAATTTACAAGGAACTCGAAGTACTTATCATTAAAGTTGGCAAAGAAGAAAATTACGATCTTATTATTGACAAGCAAGCTGCTCTGTATTTTAATGAGAAATATGATTTAACCGAAAAACTAATTAAATTGATTAACGCTGATGCCCAGAAGGCGGAACCTGAAAAAGAGGACACCGAAAAACCACAGACCAAAGATGCAAAATAAACGTAATTCATACGGACAAAGTGTTGAGGTTGTAGATTAAAATCAGTTTGTGGATTAAGTTACGATGTAACTCACCTTTATGAGGTGGAATATATGAGTATAAAACTCAAGGATATTTGTGAGCACTTAGGTGGTGAACTTACCGGTGATGGTGAGATAGAAATTACAGGCGTTTCTGGTATTAAAGAGGCGGTACCAAGTCAGATCACCTTTGTTGCCAATTCGAAATATCTTGGAGCTATAGCCACAACACAGGCATCTGCAATTATCATTGGGCGCGGTGTTTCCGGAAACGGAAAACCGACTATTTGTGTAGAAAACCCTTATTGGGGATTCGTTAAAGTTTTAGAATTATTCGCTTGGGATACGGGACAACAAACACAATCGGGCATCCATGAAACAGCTATTATTGGTGAGAACGTAAAGATCGGAGAACAAGTCACAATTCAAGCACACTGTGTAATCGGAGATAATGTTGAAATAGGTAACGATACCGTTATTATGCCGCTTGTATATATCGGGTCTGGTAGCAAAATTGGAAACGATGGGCTTATCTACTCCCACGTTAGTATCCGGGAAAACATAACTATTGGAGATCGTGTAATTATTCACTGCGGTGCTGTTATAGGGAGCGATGGCTTCGGCTTTACGCCCGATCCTACCAACCATAGCCCATACAAAATACCACAAATCGGTACAGTCGTTGTTGAAGACGATGTTGAAATTGGTGCCAATACTACAATTGATAGAGCAACGCTCTCTGAAACGCTTATCAAAAGTGGCACCAAACTTGATAACCTTGTTCAAATCGCGCACAATGTGGTTATCGGACAAGATTGTTGTTTGGCTGCACAATCTGGTATTGCGGGGAGCACCACTTTAGGTGATCGGGTAAACATTGCTGGACAATCGGGTGTGGTTGGACATCTCACACTTGGCGAAAACACTGTGCTTTACGCTAAATCCGCAGTAACCAAAGATGTCCCTCCTGGCAGCCAACTCTCAGGATTTCCTGCGCGCCCTCATAAACAGGAATTGCGGCTTCAAGCTTCCACCCGAAAATTACCTGCCCTACTCCAAGAGTTTACCCAACTCCAAAAACGGGTTGAGGAATTAGAAGCGAAGCTGCAAGAACTGGAAGACTAATAATTGCCTTTTGTAAAACATACGATTGATCGGGATTAATAAATGGTATTTGAAAATAAATCTATATCCGAAATTACGGACGAAGATTTGACCGATCTAATCGGGAACCAAGAAGAAAATTTATGGATTGATTTCAAGCAGAAGCAGTACCATAGAGACAAAATAAAAAAAGACCCCAAAAAGTCCAATAAGCGTACGCATGAGATATGCAAAGATGTTACTGCAATGGCAAACGCTGAAGGTGGATATATCCTTATTGGTGTTCAAGAAAAAGATAAGATTGCACAAGGATTTTTCGATGTCCCTGATGCAGAAAGTGAAGCTGATAGCATCTATAAAACTTGCCACCAACATATAAATCCACCAATCACAAAATTAGAGGTGAAACCACGTAAATTGAGATTGCCAAACAGAGAGGTCAACCTTATAGTCATTCATATTCCATTTAGTGAAAATCGCCCTCATGGTTTTAATTTAAGAGGTACGCTTAACTTTGTAAAACGGTATGCAGACATTACAAAAGCGTTTGATATGGAGGAATTCATTCCTGATCTTATAGCACGGCATCATTTGTCGTCTATTGATGATATTAGGAAATTGTTAGAGGATGATATTCGGGGACAGTTGGATAGAATTGAACATCAAACAACAGATATTTTAAAGAAAATTGGAGAGAACGAATGAATTCACTTTTGTCAAGAGATTATTCTTCTGTTAAGGTTATATCCGACCAACCCTATTACCACATCTTCGCGTTACCAAACAAATCCAATAGGAAAGTTGTATCTACCGAAGATCAACGTATACGCGATATTTTGCATAATCCCCCGAACAAACGTTGGGCAGGTTTCGGTGTTACAGGACTATTGGAACGGGACGAACATCAATGGGAAGAGGGCATAGAAGGGAGTAATGTAACCGGAGGAAAAATCACCTTGCTAAAAGATGGATATTTTGAAGTAATATGTCCAATTAATATTCAGTTTCAAAGAGGATGGGGTTCCCCACAATTCGCAATTCCTAATTCTGTAAAATGGTTGTACCCGTATGTAGTGATTGAGTTTCCTGTCTCATTCATGCGATTACTCAAGGATATATACGATGAGTCAGATAGTAACTCAGGCGTAACCATAGAACAGTACTACCATAATATCACAGGATATGCTTTGCCAGAGGGACCACCTACCTATCCTACCTTTGGTGCCTTCATTGATGAGAGAGGTGTGTACAAAGGAGCATCCCCCATTCATTCTGTTCAACAAATTTCCAACGATTTTATCCCTGACCATGTAGCTTACAATTTGGTGGCAGACGTGTACGCTAAATTTGGATTAGATGCTAAAGCAATCCCTGCGTTTGATGAAAACAAAAGATTTATCTTAGTATAACCATATGGATTTACGGATCCCACTAAATCAGACTTCACGTAATAATTCGTCAAGTTTGATCTTATGATACCTTGTGTAGGAATCGGGCTGATTAACAAAACGTTACAATTTGCCTTTCAAAATAAATTTTTCCGTTCCATTATACAAAAAACTTACGAATTTTCTTACTCCGTTTTATACCGTAAAAAATGTCGGATTGACAATGAAAACGTTGTTAGCGTATGTCGAACTTTCCCGTCCACTTAATGGGATCATTGCTTTTATATCAGCGTGGTTGGGTGGTATGTTCGCGAGCGGTAAATCATTGGACTTTTTCACTGATGTAAAACTGATATATGTTTCTGTAGCTGCCCTCCTTTTACTTTCTGCAGGAAACGCTATAAATGACTATTGTGACTATAATATTGACAAGGTCAACAAACCTCAGCGTCCGCTTCCTTCTGGACGTATTCAACGACAAAACGCATTAATTTTCTCAATAATTCTAATAGCAATCGGCATAGGACTTGGCACATTAATCAATGTGTCCGCTGTATGCGTTGCGGTTCTTGTCTCTGCACTGCTTGTGAGTTATGCTATTTGGCTAAAACGCACCCCATTCGTTGGAAATTTGGTCGTCAGCAGCTTGACCAGCCTAACTTTTATTTCTGGCGGCATCGCAATCGGTTCAGTCCGGGGCACTCTTATCCCTGCGGTTTTTGCTTTCCTGTTCACAACCGCGAGAGAAATCGTCAAAGACCTTGAGGATACAGAAGGTGATTTAAAAAACAGTGTCAAGACACTTGCGATTCTCAATCCACGGCTTGCAGTGGCAATTGCTTTGAGTTTCATGGTATCGGTTATCATATTCAGCCCGATGCCCTATCTATTTGGATGGTATAGTTGGCACTATTTGGTTGCTATTGTAATAGGAGTCGACCTTGTGCTAATTGGTTTTAGCATTAAACTCAGCAAAGATTTCTCTAAAACAAGCTGCGCCTTTATCCAACGTTGGATGAAATGGGACATATTCGTGGGATTAGGTGCAATCTATCTTGGAACGCTTCTGCAAAGGTAACGGAGGGGCGGTGATGAGAATCCGCTTAAATAAAGACATTGGAAAACTACGATGAGTTGATTGCATTCTTGGAAAAAGTAGACCCGAAAGCTGAGGAGGTACTTCGTTTTAAACAGGCATACCATTTCTATTCCAAGATGGGTGAATGGAATCCTGCCTATCAAGTCTTTACCTCTGGGTGGCAAAATATAGATGGTGCCATGCTTATGACACCAGAGCGTACTTTAGATGCCGACTATAGCGTTTTTCTAACTGCTACGACCGAACGGAGTTTAAGAGAGCTGCTGCTTGCCTTTCCGAGGCGAAATGTAGGAATATTTCGCATTGCAGAAAAATGGATAGAAGAAAGAATTATAGATATATTTGAAGGAGACTTTGTTCAAACTGATTTGGGGAGGTATTATCGCGGTATCAAACGAGGAAGTCATGCAAAAGCAGAACAACGGACTGTCTCTAAAAGAAAAGACGTAATCGCAGCCCATACTCGCAAATTAGCATCCTTAAAAGGAAAACTTGAATATTCACAGTTTGTTGTTGAAGGGGAAATGATGGTCCAACGCGCTGTTGCAGATGGATTACCGATTGAAACAATTCTCTATACTGCAAACTCTGTTTCAACATCCGATGGGAAAAACTTTTTAAATCAGGCAAGTCAGGAGAATCTATCTTGCTATCTGGTTAACGACGGTGTTATGGGGTCAATCACTACGACACGTCCTGTCCCTTCAATAGTCGCTGCAGTGCATCTCAACTACCCACCCTTTTTGTCTGAGTTTGGACACCTCAATTTTCACTTTAGCAAAAATTGCACTTTGCTTATTGCTGAAAACGTTGGTAACCCTGATAATCTGGGCATGACATTGCGCACAGCTGACGCAGCGAGTATATCCGCTGTTTTACTCAGTGGTGATGGTGCAAGTCCTTTTCATAAAAACTGTATTCGTGCCTCGCGCGGTGCTATTGGCCGCCTACCGATGTTTCATGTCCCCAACACTAATTCAGCGATCGAACAACTCAAAGCATCAGACTGGAAAGTTATCGGTGCTACAGCGAGTGCAGAAAACAATCTATATACGACGGAATTCACTTCTCCGACTGCAATTGTTGTCGGTAACGAAAACAGCGGTTTGTTAGCCGAAACACGCGAATCCTGCACAGAATTAGTCCGTATTCCTATGGCATCTGGACAGTCCTCCCTAAATGTTGGTGTAGCAGCAGGCGTTTTGCTTTATGAATTAAGTCGGCAGAAAACGGGATAATCATGACTTCAATTTGACAAATTGATTAGAAAGTGGTAAAATTGTTTAGTTTTTAGAGAGACATAACAAGTAAAAAGATTTTTATAGACTATAGATATCTAAGGAACGTTGCATTTGGCATCAAGTTGTATTCTAAAATATTTACACGAAGTCCTCAAAAAACAGAATGCTGGTTATCTGGTTCTGATTGATCCCGAAGGGTGTGAGGTTGATAAATGCGCTAAACTTTCTCGCGAAATTGAGCGAGCAGGGGCAGATGCAATTTTGCTTGGCGGCAGTTTCTTGACGACTGATCTGCATCCGATTGCGGCAACCGTGAAAGAAGAAACCGCACTCCCTATAATTCTTTTTCCTGGCGATTCAATGCATCTTACACCACATGCGGATGCCATTCTCTATACGAGTTTAATCAGCGGACGAAATCCAAACTACCTAATTGGTGAACAGGTCAAAGCAGCACCGTGGATCCAACGGTATGCCCTTGAACCCATTCCTACTGGCTATATGCTCATTGAAGGAGGCAACCGAACTGCCGTTGAATTTATGAGCGGCACAGCGCCTATTCCCCGAGAAAAACATGACATAGCAGGACCACACGCTTTGGCTGCACAATATCTTGGTATGCAAATGGTCTATTTAGAAGCAGGAAGCGGTGCTGAACTTCCCGTGCCAAATGAGATGATTTCGGCTGTAAAAGCTCAAATTGAAATTCCATTGATTGTTGGGGGCGGTATCCGAACACCGGCAATCGCGGCTGAGAAAGTTAATGCCGGCGCTGATTTTATAGTTACAGGTAATGTACTTGAAAAGAGCGACGGCTCCTTTGCGTTGATGAAGGCGTTTGCAGAGGCTGTTCACGGATAAACATAATAAAATTTTCCTATACACATGATTATTAACAAGGATTTCACTTAGAAAAGGAGGTAATTCTGAAATGCCTGAAAATAATGAGGTAGTGATAGAAATAGAGACAGAAAAAGAGGAGAATAAAAAACCAGATTTTCTCATTGATGAATCTGAAGAAGAAACGGATACGCCTAATGAAATGGAGGCGGAGACAGAGGAACGTACAATAGAAACCGTTGAAGCAGAACTTGAAACACTCAAAGAAGACTTAAAAAAACAACTTGAAGCAGTTGCCGAAGCTGAACGAGAACAATATGAGGCAGAACGTGAACGTTTGCTGCGCACTGCTGCCGAAGCTGAAAATTCAAAAAGACGGGCGGAAACCGAAGCACAGAAACAGCTTAAGTTCGCTAATAAAAACATTATGGATGGGTTGATTCCGGTTTTGGATAGTTTTGATGCAGCGATTAAAAGCGTTGATGGAAAGGTTGAATCAAGTGAGACTTCATCAGACCTCTCAAATTTCAGCGAAGGGGTACAATTGGTGCATAAGCAGCTCTTAGATGTTCTGAAAGTCCACGGACTTACACTAATTGCAGCTGCGGCTGGTGAACCGTTCGATCCGAATCAGCACGAAGCCGTCTTTGCTACGGAATCCGATGAAGTGCCAGATGGAAATGTAATAGAAGAATTCAGATGCGGTTACCAATTACATGATCAGGTTCTTCGTGCCGCACAAGTTGTGGTTTCTAAAGGGAAACCTGAAAAGCAGCCATCTTCTGAGGATAGCGAGGAACAAGAAACTGAAGACACAATAGAAGAATAAGTAAAATTATAACTGCAGTGTAGGTGGGAAAAAACATGGTGCAAAAACGGGATTATTATGAAATTCTTGATGTCAGCCGTGATGCTGATGAAGACGAAATAAAGAAGGCTTACCGAAAATTAGCGATCAAATATCATCCAGATAAAAATCCAGATGATAAAGAAGCTGAAGAGAAGTTTAAAGAAGCAACTGAGGCTTATGATGTGTTGCGGACACCTGAAAAGCGGCAGCGTTACGACCAATTTGGGCATGCTGGGCTTGAAGGCACTTCAAGTGGATTTGATTTTGGTGTTAACCTTGATGAGATTTTCAATGAAGTCTTCGGAGACATTTTTGGTGGGTTTGGTAGAACACAACGTAGACCTAAGCAAGGACGCAGCCTACAATATAACCTTGAAATCTCACTTGAAGATGCTTTCAACGGTAAAGAAGTAACAATTGAAGTGCCCCGTATTGAATCCTGCCCAGAATGTAATGGAAGTGGAGCGGAAAGAGGCACAACTGTTGAAACTTGCCCACAGTGCTATGGACGGGGACAGGTAACACAATCCCAAGGTTTTTTCACCATGTCCCGTCCTTGTCCACGCTGCCGGGGTGAGGGTGAAATTATCCAAAATCCGTGCCGAAATTGTAGTGGGCAAGGACGAATTAGGGCAAAACGGGAGTTAAAACTGAAAATTGACAAAGGCGTTCATAACGGTTTTGAGTACCGATTACGCGGTCAAGGGGACACAGGCGCACAAGACGGTCCCTCTGGTGATCTCCTCGTTGTTATTCAGATTAGCCCTCATGAGCGATTTAGTCGGGACGGAAATGATCTAATTACCGCAGCTAAAATTTCCTTCGTTCAAGCAGCACTTGGAAGCACCATCGAAATTGATAGTCTGGATGGTCCTCAAAAATTGAATATCCCTGCCGGTACGCAGTATGGGGATCATGTGCGTATACACGGTAAAGGCATGCCGAAGTATAGGAGCTCAAGCTATGGGGACCTCGTTGTGCAGATCGGAATTGAAACACCAAAAAATCTCAATGAACAGCAGCGTAAACTTTTAGAACACTTTGCTGAGCTGCAAGATGAATCAGTGGAATCTGGACAGAAGGGGTTTTGGGATAAACTATTTCACCACGACGATGACGACAAAAAGTAAGAATCTTGATGTCTGCAAGTGGAAAAACATCACCCTTATGAATTGGGCGAGAATTACCGTAACTACTTCTGATGATGCATCTGAAGCCGTTGCAAACTATCTATTTGAAATGGACGCATTCGGCGTTGAACTAAAAGACACTGCCGACTCGATAACTTCTTTAATTGCATACTACCCGCTGGATGACCGTGTCAACACAAGAGTTAAAAAACTACGAGATTTTCTTTCTAAACTGCCAACATGGGGTATCCAAGCCTATCCTGCCAAAATTGATCTAAAACGAATTGAATCTGAAGAGTGGACAGAAGCGTGGAAGTCATCTTTTCCACCTCAACAGATAGGAGAACGCCTACTTATTGCCCCGACATGGCATAATATTCCCTCTGATGAAACAGATATTCTAATTCGACTGGATCCTGGCATGGCATTCGGTACCGGTTACCATCCGACCACGCGTTTATCACTGAAAATGTTGGAGCAAACGATTAAGCCGGATCAAAACGTCGCAGATATCGGAACAGGCTCAGGAATACTCGCAATTGCGGCTATAAAATTAGGGGCAAAACATGTTGATGCGATTGAACTTGATCCGACAGCAATCCCTGTGGCAGAAACAAATTTTGCGATAAACGGTGTTACAGAACAAATCAGTTTGTATCAAGGTGATGGAATCAAGGTAGTCCAAGACAGATATCATCTAATTGTTGGGAATATCCTAACAAAGGCAATTCTTCCGATAATTCCATATTGCCCATCGCGAATTTACCCGAAAGGATATATCATTTTCTCTGGGATTTTGGAATCAGAACTGGAACAGGTGCAGGAAGTATTGATAGAAAATGGACTGCAATGCGTTGATGTGACACGCGAAGCAGAAGCGGAAGTGATGTGGACAGCACTTAGGGCGCAGCTTGCAAGGCCATCCTGAAAATCAGCGAGGTTCCTTGGCTAATCCGTGACAGAGATTGCATCTGCCAAGATTGAGATGTGGCATAGTCGGTGATTTTTCATCACCTTTCAAATGACATTTTAGACATGCAGCATCTTCAGATGATTCCTGATGCACTTCAATGTTTGAACGCGCGGGTGCTGCGTTAAAAAAAAGAATTACCATCACAATGGCAAAAATGAAACCAATAACGAAGACAATATAAAATAACACTTTTGGATTAGCTTGTTCGGTTGGCATTTAAGAATAGGTAAACTCCAAATTCGTAGTGATTTTTAACTCAACTAATAGGATACCTTATAATTGCCTGTTCTGCAACAGAAAATGAGAACATCCGCTTAGTGGCGGACTATTCAAAGAATGGGAAAAGGGTTGGCAAAATCTCAGATGTCAGTGCTGAACCGTATTCACAAGATTCAAACGCTTCAGCATATTGAATGTTAGCACCAACTTTTTTCCCATAAAGTTCTATTAACAGATCACGGTGCTTATCCGCTATACTACTAAAACGATTTCTTAAACGTTTCGCAAGCCATTCGCGCCGATCTTCAACACTGTCGGGAACAGTATTTAGGGTGCCGCTATTGTAAGGTAGCCATTCATAAAACTGTGATGTGTGGCAATGGAGCATATCAATTTTCTGTTCCACTACGGCGTCGATGCCGACAACAACAGCTGGTGTAAACGGATAAGGTTTCATGAACCCATCGCTCAGATAGGCGATAACAGGGTTTTTCTCTAAATGTGGCGTAAGCGCACATACATTGGGGACGGTTACCATATAGGCTGCATCTTGCACGAGTATTGACGTATAGCGATGGTCAGGATGGTAATCGTTGGGACGATGCGTCATAATCAGGTCTGGACGGAATTCCCGTATGGTACGAATAATCTGATACCGATTTTCTAACGTTGGCATCAGTTCGCCATCGTGATTGTCAAGTAGTTCATATTCAATGCCGATAATTTCGGCGGCAGCTTGTGCTTCAGCATTGCGCCGTTGTGCTAAAGGGCCACCGCCCATTTCATGATGTCCAGCGTCACCGTTGGTAACGGAAACAAATTTGACATAGTGCCCTTGTTGGACATATAGTGCAGCAACGCCACCTGCTTTAATATCACAATCATCGGGATGTGCTCCGAAAACTAATACACGAATCTGTTTTGTGTCCATTATAGGATATCCGTAAAATGTTGATTTTTTGTTAGGTGTTTGTAAGTTACCATCTTTTTACGCGGAACTAAAATCTATGAAAAATTGGAAAATAGAAGTATTCTACAAACCTGAAGTCCCTGACACCATTGGACAAGATATTCTTGAAGATATTGCTGACCTCGGTATCAGTGGGGTAGAATCTGTCCGGACGGCCACTGTTTATTGGATTGAAGGTAGTCTTGACTCACAAACTATTGAACGGATCGGAACAGAACTCCTTGCTGATCCAATTACACAAGTTTTTACCTTTGACGCTGATAAGAAAAATAAGAACGATTGGACAGTTGAAGTCCAATTCAAACCTGGCGTTACTGACGCAGTTGGGGATAGTACAGTCAAAGGTATCAAAGACCTTGGGTTTGAGGGCGTAAACACTGTTCGAACGGGACAAAAGTTCTGGATCAGCGGCACTTTGAATGCAGAAACAATTGAGTCCATTACACAACGACTTCTGATGAATGATGTAATCCAAACTTTCTCTTATCAGGCGCCACAAGTGTAATGCTCATCTATAATAATTTACTGATTTAGAATAACGGCAGCCCTTGTGCTTCAACATACACTGAGTAAAGTGATTGACTACCTGTCATAAAGAGCCTATTTCGTTTCACACCGCCAAAACAGAGATTTGCACAAATTTCTGGGAGGTGAATCTTCCCGATAAGCGTGCCATCTGGTGCAAATACATGGACTCCATCGTAACCATCGCCAATCCATCCAGCACTTGCCCATAGGTTACCATCAATATCGCATCGGATACCATCAGCAATCCCGGGTGCCATATCGCAGAAAACCCGTTTGTTGTCTAAATATTCACCGTGGACGACATCAAAGACATAAATGTGTCTCGGTGTCCCTTCTTTGTGCGTAACCCCTGTATCTACTACATACAATTTGTTATAATCAGGCGAAAAGCAGATACCATTCGGTTTTTCGAGTTCATCTGTCACAACTGTGGTTTCTCCAGTATCCGGGTCAAGGCGATAAACTGAAGTGGGCAATTCAAATTCTGCGATATGCCCTTCGTAATTGAGCATAATCCCATATCCCGGATCGGTAAACCAAATATGTCCATCAGTATGAACAGCCACATCGTTTGGTGCGTTGAGTCGTTTTCCCTCAAACTTATCCATTAACACAGTAACTGTTCCGTCATACTCAGTTCGTGTTACACGCCGTGTACCGTGTTCACAACTGATAAGTCTACCTTGTCTATCTCTGGTATGTCCGTTACTATAGTTAGACGGTTTACGATATACGCTTACTTTGCCCGTTGCCTCTTCCCATTTCAAGATGCGGTTATTCGGAATATCGCTCCAGAGGAGGTATCCACCATCTCCAAACCAAACGGGGCCCTCAGACCAGCGCGCGCCTGTCCATAACCGTTCAACAACAGAATTGCCAATTTTGTACCTTGCAAACCGGGAGTCAATTACTTCAATTGCAGGGTCAGGATACCGTGTAATTGTTCCATCCCACTTTCTTTCAGATTCATTCATTGAGTTTTCTCCTTAAATCGCTAAAATCCATAGGTAGTATAACACATGATGCAAATTGGGAATATAAAATATTCAAGTATTCGGTTTAGGTCCCCTGTACCAAAAGGGTGCATATATTTTCTATTTCACTCTAAATATATGAAGTTTGCAACTACCTATAGTGTTATTACATTTGTTTGACTGTATTATATACCACCCACTTATTTCAGAATTAGCATCTTCCGGGTGGATTTGAACTTGCCTGCTGTTAAGGTGTAAAAATAAACACCACTCGGAACAGCCTCTCCAACTTTATTTTTCCCATTCCAATACGCTGCGCGAGTTTTGTCATGATAGATGCCTACAAGTTGATGTCCTAACGCTAAGTTTCGCACAACAGCACCATCCGCTGTATAGATGGAAATGCTTACATCTGCAGATTCTGCTAATTGATAAGGTATCCATGTTTCTGGATTGAACGGGTTGGGATAATTAGCAAGGAGTGCTGTCTCTTTCGGTGTAAATGCTGCCAATAGGTTCTCTAAAAAGTGGATGCCCCTTTTCGATACAGCATCTGCTACGCCTAAGTGCTGTGCTTGCGATAACCATTTTTGCACTTGATCGCGTGTAAAAACGATCTGTAGATCGCGCCTCCACACCGCAGGCGCTGCCGCTTCCTCACTTATTGCGCCAGCAACTGTAACCATATCTATGATATCAACAACACTGTCTTCATTAACATCCGCGGGGTTTCCACCTGATAACACGGGCTTTCCTAAACTTGAGACAACTTCTACCAAATCCAAGATGCTTACGACCCCATCTCTGTTTACATCTCCCAAGAGTGGTTCAATTATCTCTGCACTTTTAAAAGTTGGAATATAACGAAAACCATTTGGGGCCACCAAATAACCGGAGATTCCTACAATTGAATCTTTAACATCAAGCACCTCAAATGTTACCGTCTCAAGCGTACCGTTACCGTTGCCTACACCTTCAGAGAAATAGTTGCCTTCACCACTTGAAATATGTTTAAGTGCGGACTGATCGAAGTCCAGTGTTAACTCATGCCTTGCAACATTTTGACCATCAGTAATGTCAACGTTAAAAACAAGATGTTCACCTACTGATGGAGACAGGACTTTGGAGGGTGTAAGACGGACAACCGCAGAAGAGGAGGACTGGGGCGGTACAACTTTTCCATCATAGATAAAGAAAGGTGAATACGTGAAATCTAAGTCATAAAACTTGATAAAAGATTCTTTGACATCAACCACTTCGAAAGTGACTTTCGCCAATATACCTTTGCCCCCAACAAAACGTGATTTAAACCTTACTTGATCTTGATTCCTCGTTCCGTAAAATTCCCACTCAATAGTAGCTGAAGGAAATACTAAATCTCCTTTGGTGACTTTGACATAACGAACAGCACTTTCATTAAAACTTAAGATAAAGTAGTCAAAGTATGCATTTGGTCCCGTATCAGCTTCAATATTGATAGTAAACTGTTCGCCGATAGCGGGAGATACTATGGGATAAGGCTCAATTTTAAAACTCTTGGTGATATTCCACAGACGGACGGTGGGGTCCCAACTACCAGTTGCGATTGTTTTTCCATCTGGACTGAACGCTAAGCTATCAACCGCCCCCATCTTTTTGTCTCTGTCAGCAATAACACCGATCATCCTTTCAGTAGCAATATCCCATACACGGATGCTGCCACGATAAATCCCAGCTGCGATTGTTTTTCCATCTGGACTGAACGCTAAGCACATGTTCCACAGATAACTATGAGCATGCTCTCCAAATGTCTTGATGTTTTCAGTAGTTTCTAAATCCCAAAGGCGGATGGCGCCTTTTTCGCTCCCAGTTGCAAACGTCTTGCCATCGGGACTAAAAACCACGTTCATGACATCACCTGTTGTTTCAGTGAGGGTTTTGGTGTTAGTGTATGTCTCTACATCCCATAGACGAATGGTGTTGTCCCAACTCCCACTCACAAGTATTTTACCGTGCGGACTGAACGCTACAGATGTGACCCTGCCCTTATGCTCAGTGAGAGTTTTGATGTTGGTCTCTGTCTCTACATCCCATAGACGAATAGTCCGGTCGTAACTTCCACTGGCGAGCATTTTGCCATCGGGACTAAACGCTAAGGAGGAAACTGCATCCTTATACCCAGGGAGTGTAGCAATGTTTGTATGTGTCTCTACGTCCCATAGACGAATAGTCCGGTCATAACTTCCACTGGCGAGCATTTTGCCATCGGGGCTGAATGCTATGGAATAAACCGGTCCTGTATGTCCTGTGAGTGTGACAATCTCTTTGCGAGTTTCTACATCCCATAAACGAACGGTGTTATCCCAACTTCCACTGGCGAGTATTTTACCATTGGAACTGAACGCTACACTATCAACCTTACTTGTATGTCCCTCAAATGTAGTAGCACGAAAATGTACGCTTGCGAAGGCATTTACGGTGAAAACGGTTAAAAGGATAAGTACGGTCAAAAATGTTTTCATAACCAAGTCCTCATTTATCTTTTTAGATTAGCAACTAACCGACTACTGTCACTTTGATGTATTTTCGTTTTATCTTTATATGTTATCATGAACAGTAGTTCTATCAAAGCGAAATTTCTACGGAACAAAAATCTTGAAAATTTCCATTCCACTTAATATAATTGAAACATATCCACGGCAAATTTACACAAACTGAAATGACACTTAAACCACGTCCCGCACTCTATTTCCTCATTCCATTTTTGCTCGGAATATTAATCAGTAGTTATACATCAATTCCGATGCTTTGGCTATGGTTATGTGTGTTGATATGTCTTATTGGCAGCATTCTGGCGCGGATTAGGACAAAAAAATACCTCTGTTACGTGCTGCTCCATATTGCGGTATTTGCAAGTGGGATGGTGAGATTGGAAATTGCAACTGTCCCATCAATCCCTTCCCACTTTTATGACCAACCGATTAGTTTCATAGGCAAAACTGTCTATCAACCAGAACGTGGCGAAACTTGGGAAGCATGTTATGCTGTTGGACAGGTTCAACTTTTATCCGAACCATCACAAACAGTATCGGCAAAGTTCTTGATACGGTTCCAGGAATTGATACCGTTACGCTACGGTAAACATTTGACTTTAACAGGTGTGCTACGTCAACCCGATACGCAGCGAAATCCTGGCGGTTTCGATTATCGAGCCTATCTTGCGCGGCAAGATGTTTCTGGAATCATTTATCACCAGGGACTGCTTCACATAGGTGAACAATCAGGATTTCCACCCTTACGCTGGATAGAAGCACTCCGCCTTCGTACCGAACGGATTATTGATGATATTTATTCGGGTTTACAAACCTTTTCTACAAATGAAGACTCGTTGCATGCGCAGTTACTAAAAGGGATCCTACTTGGGAAACGCGGAGATGTACCATCAGAGACTTTGGATACTTTTCGCAATAGTGGCACTTTTCATGTGCTGGCGGTGTCAGGTTTACACGTTGGGCTTGTTGCGATGTTTTGTTATCTCGGTTTATCGGTATTTCGCCGGATTCCTAAAAAAGTAGTTTCTCTCTTGACGATTGTAGTGATTCTTATCTATGCCTGTTTAGTCGGATTTCGCCCTTCCGTCTTTCGTGCTTCACTGATGGCAATTTTATACCTATTTGCCACGATAATTGATCGTGATGCAGACATCTACAATATGCTCGGAGTCGCTGCCTTGGTATTACTCCTTCTAAACCCAATGCAGTTATGGGATGTAGGTTTTCAGTTATCATTTGTTGCGGTCACTTCCATTGTCTATTTTGTTCCAAAAATGGAGAAACCTTTACAGCGACTGTGGAGTTCTGATAAATCTGATGATGGAAATATGCTGCCCAAATTTAAGAATACTGCCATAAAATGGTTGGTACTATCCTACCTTGTGACATTCGCTGCACAACTCGGAACTGGACCTCTTATCGCTTTTCACTTTTATAGGGCATACCCACTCGGCATAATCGTGGGCCCTTTTGCGGTTGGGTTGGTATCGCTAATTGTAGGGACGGGTATGGCATCAGTGTGTGTCGGGTTTATCTGGATCCCTCTTGCTAAACTGTTGGCATTGGTTAATCACACGCTCATCTTCATTTTTCTAAAACTTATCGGGATTTTTGGGCAGGAATGGGGTATCATGAAGATAGCACCGCCAACGTTAGGACTCGTTGTTGTCTACATAGCAGTATGTATAGGCATTACACATTGGCGATACGTGTATAAGCAATGGAAAGTGGCAAGTCTCATCGGGCTATTGGTCGCGGCAATCTGGATTTGGGACAGTGCTTTTCATGAAAAAGGGCGTTTGTTAGAAGTGGTTACGCTTGATGTTGGGCAAGGAGACGCCGCTATTGTCAAATTTCCTGATAAGCGAACAATGTTGATTGATGGCGGCATCCAACGTTCATACCGCGATGAAAAGCGGCAGAGAGAGGTTGAATATGACGTAGGTAAACGAATTATTGAACCGTATCTTGATGCACACGGCATTCGGAAACTTGATTTGGTAGTGCTTACGCATCCAGACATTGATCATGGAGGAGGACTTGCCTATATTCTGCAAAACTTTAAAGTGAAAAGGATCCTCGGAATACCGGACATGAAACTTGATTCGCAAACCCATCAAAGATTACGGAACATTGCCAGAACGCAAGGCATTTCCTATTCCTTTCCGTACGCAAAAGAAATAAAACTCACTCCAACTGCTACGCTTAACCTACTACATCCGATTGATACCGCATCCACGAATCTTATGGACACGGATAAGAACGATGATTCGCTTGTGCTGAAACTCAGTTATGGCGAAGTAGACTTCTTATTCACTGGTGATATTGAATCTAAAGCTGAAACTCGATTAATTGCATCTCGGCAAGATTTAAGGTCAGAAATAATAAAGGTACCGCATCACGGAAGTCAAACTTCAAGCACTATGCAGTTTTTAGAGGCTGTTCAACCGCGTTATGCTATCTTTTCACTGGGCAAAGGGAATCGGTTTCAATTTCCGCATGCTAAAGTTGTTGCAAGGTACCGAGAACGTAATTGTGTGCAGCTACGAACGGATCAGCTGGGTGCGATTACTTTGAAAACTGATGGGAAGCGGTGTTGGTTTATGTCTACCGTTATTACTGATGATGTTTAGTGTCACTTAGAAATGGTGTTTTTTCTCCAATCCCGATAGGTGAGGTTTTCCAACCTCAATGGCACAAAGTGTCCAAGTAATTCTAAATCTACCATAATAATTGCTTTGAAAAATTGAAGAAAACCCATTCAATATGCAACTATAACTTAGAACCTACACATCCCAACTTTTCTTCAATTCACAAACGAAATCTATTGCTGAATACCAGGAAATATCATAAAAGTTAGAGACACATTAGGGAGGAAGAAGTGTCATGAAATTCCGAAAAACATTAAAATTCATGGTTCAAAACCCGACAACCTTTTTTCTATGTTATTTGATATGCTGGATTTCCTTTTCTGCTTTACACACCTTGACAGACGACCCTTTTATATATGGGACCTTACCTGACGTAGGTGAGGAGGTAAAGAATTCCACAAACCACTTACCCTGGTCGCTATGGAAACTACTTACTGTCCTTTCCCTTATCATTGAGGAAATTGCGAGTGATTTGTCACCCATTGAAAGGAGTTGGATCGCCTTCGTTCCCGCTCTAATCATGGTTTACATAGAAGCAAAGGGAAACGTAAACGGTACTGCTAACGAGAGAAAGGAATGGATGGATTGGTACACTCGACAACAAGAAGCAAAGGAATTAGAAGTCAGTTATAAAGTGCCACCCTTACCTCATAACGAACAGGATGAATCCTATTTTATCAAAGCCCATAAGGTAGTCCTATATCGGCTTCGTTCCCCGAAACGTCTATTTGTCCATTTTGGATACTGGATTGCTTTTCTGCTTTTCGTAGCGATCATTCTGGTTATTAACGATGGAATTGTAAAGACTGTACAATATATTATAAAGGACTTTCATGAATTGGTTATACTTGCGGCAATACTTGCGCCCATCTCATGTTACTTTGAGACAAGAGGGTTTTTGAAAGGGATTGCTGCTGAAAGTCAGATGTGGTTTGGGTGGTATAAACGTCAAAAGGTTGTTATGAATCATGGTGCTGATTTTGAGGAGCCACCATCCCAAAAAGTGAAGGTTGGATCAAATTCTAAAACATTAGCAGAAACAGTAATATTCATACTGCGACACCCAAAATCTTTTTTTATACATTTTTTGTCTTGGGTCTTTGCCGTGCCTACGCTGTTCATTTTTTTCGCGATCAGTTTTAATTTTTATCAAAATTGGACTATTCAATCATTGCCAGAAGTAGTGGGAATTTATGCCGAATTTTGTATCCCTCTTACAATTTTCGCTGTGATCATTAGTTACCGAGAAGCGAAAGGCAATTTAAAAGGCATTACGTCTGAACAGCAGAAGTGGGATAGGTGGTATATGCAGCAACAAGCAGCTCCACAGGATAAGCCTTTTGAAGAATCTTCTTCATTTGCAAACAGGCAGCCTGATATATATTTTTTCACTGCTGAAAAAACATTACGATCCATGCTGCGCAAACCACACCAATTTTTACTGCACTTAATTTGTTGGATATCTGGTATTGTATTAGTATATGGAATCACAGACCTGTTTGTTATGGAAGGTTTGCCTGATTTTGCACAGATTCTGCTTGTCATGATACTTGCTTTTATCACATGCTACCAAGAGATAAAAGGTAATTTGAATGGAACTACTTCACAGCGACAAGTCTGGGTGGATTGGTATAGCCGTCAACAGCAAGCTTCAGAAGAAGAGATCAAACTTGTTGAGTCACCACCACTGTTAGAGGTTTTTTAACACCTCCCGACAATAGATATAAGAATAAATAACACTTTTGTTGTCTACGCATCAGATTATTTTCTGGTGCGTTTTGTTTTATAGTGAATTATGAAAATAGATACACACTTTTGCCCTCGGTAGGCGGGGAATGTCTAAAGACGAATGCGCGTGGTAGAATACGCGTGTGGTATTCTACATGATTCGCCATGATTCATACCGTTGATTTGGTGCCCACCCATTGTTTGAATACATCAGATATGGCGGGGCACCAAATCAACGGTATGAATGCCATTTAGGCATTCCCCGGGGACCCCACCCTACAATGTGTGACGGGATTTATCCCTAAATTGACGCATAAGGTGCGATTTCCTAACCGCACCACATTAGAAAGTATAAACTTAATTGCCGATTCTACTATAAATTAAAAACTAAAAAAGATTGACTTCTAAAGCAAAAATCAGTATGATATGGACGTTAGAACTTGAAACTCAAGGAGATAACTCATGATAAAAACATTGCAATTTATGGTTCGTAACGCTTCTGCGAAGAATGCTACGATCTATATTATTGGTGCTATATTAGGTATTATACTATCAGATATCATCATAGGTGGTTGGCAAGGTATAGCCGCTCTATCAAGCGATTTCGTTGTGGTTTTGCCTATTTCTATCGGGATTATTTTGATATTGTGTTACGCAAATGCTAAAGGCAAAGTAGAAGGTATTTTAGACGGCACCGCCAAGGAGCGGAAAAGGTGGAGAAATTGGTACAAACGACATAAAGAAGAAATCAAAAAACATGGAATTGAATTTGAAGCACCTGATTCATCAATGTTACAATGTCCTCGTTGTGAAAGACATCACGACTAATTCGTTGTAAATTTAAAGGAGGCACATTTGAGTAGACCAAATATACTTTTTATAATGTCAGACGACCATGCATCGCATGCAATGAGTTGCTACGGGAGTCGAATTAACCAAACCCCTCATCTTGACCGTATCGCAGATGGCGGTATGATTTTCCAAAACTGTTTCTGTGTAAACTCAATCTGTACGCCGAGTCGGGCGAACATCTTGACTGGCTTGCATAGTCATCTCAACGGTGTCAAAACATTAGGCGACCCACTTGATGGTAGAAAACCGAATGTAGCGAAGATGCTTCAGGCAAGTGGTTATCAAACTGCTATGGTCGGGAAATGGCATCTTGGGCACGGTGGCAATGCTGATCCAACTGGATTTGACTATTGGAACGTCCTCCCCGGACAAGGCAGCTATTACGACCCAGTAATGATAGAAGAGGATGGTAGAAAACAGCATGAAGGGTATGCCACCGACATCATCACCGATTTTTCGTTGGAATGGCTGCAGAATCGGGATAAAAATAAACCGTTTTTCTTGATGTGTCATCACAAAGCACCGCACCGTCCGTGGGATTCAGACGAAAAACATGCGCACATGTTTGAGGATGGCGATGTTCCAATGCCCGATAACTTCTTTGACGATTATGCAAATCGTTCAAACGCTGCAAAAGAAGCGAAGATGCGGGTCTTTGGCCACATGAACGATAGAGACCTGAAAATTGAAAAACTGGGTCCACCGCCCGAAGGCTTATCTGATGAAGAGTTGGCAAACTGGCAGTATCAACGTTACATCAAAGAATATCTGCGATGCGTAGCGTCAATTGATGACAATGTCGGAAGATTACTGGACTATCTTGATGCAGATGGTATCGCTGAGGACACAATGATTATTTATACATCTGATCAAGGATTTTTCTTAGGTGATCACGGTTGGTATGACAAACGGTTCATGTATGAAGAATCGTTACGTATGCCGTATATTGTGCGTTATCCACGTGCTATTGGTGCGGGTAGTTCTACACACGCGATGGCACTGAATATTGATTTTGCTGAGACATGGCTTGATTATGCTGGAGTCTCAATTCCTGACGATATGCAAGGTAGAAGTCTACGTCCGATATTTGAAGGTGAAACGCCGGACGATTGGCGGGAATCGATGTATTATCGCTACTGGATGCACCTTTCACATCACCATGTTCCTGCCCATTACGGTATTCGGACACATCGGTATAAACTCATCTATTATTATGGAGAACCACTCGGCACATCCGGTTCCGTTAACCAGTCAACAGAACCGGAATGGGAACTCTTTGATCTTGAAAAAGACCCGAATGAAATGTGCAGTGTCTACGACGATCCCGCGTATGCTGACGTTGTTAAGGAATTAACAGCGGAATTATATCGCCTCAAAGAAAAGGCGATGGACGACGAGTAGGCAATTGTCCTCTTGTATCTACCAAGAGTGAACAAAGGAGGCATAAAATGACAAATGGAAATCCATTGAAAAATATTGAACCCGGCATGAAAGTTACGGCACAGATGTCCCCTGAACCGAGCGAAGCTGATTTACAGTTCGCGAAACAGATGGATGTTGAGTATGTTGTTCTTTGGACAAACGGTGCAAATGCCAATTACGACTATTTTATGAGCCGCCGTGAGATTTTTGAAAACGCTGGCTTGAAGATTTACGGGTTTGGCAACAGTGATGTCCATAATCAGGATGGGATTGTGCTAAACTTAGAAAATCGCGATGCCAAGATTGAACAGTATAAAAAGTACATCCGCGATCTTGGCAGAGCAGGAATTCCATATACTACCTATGCTCACATGGGGAATGGCATCTGGAGTACCGAACGTGAGACAACCCGCGGTGGTGCCAGCGCACGCGCATTTAATTTAAAGACTGCAGAGGAGGGACATTGGGGCGGTCAAAAATTTGGGATGCCGCTTTCGCACGAACGCGAATATAGCGAGGAGGAAATTTGGGATAACTATACCTACTTCATCAAACAGGCAGCACCGGTTGCTGAGGAAGCTGGCGTAATGATCGGTATCCATCCTGATGACCCGCCTGCACTTAATCTTGCGGGAATTCCACGATGCATTTTCAGTAGTTTTGAGGGCTATAAACGGGCGCTTGAAATTGCTGACAGTCCGAATGTTGGTATGTGTTTCTGTGTTGGGTGTTGGCTTGAAGGTGGAGATTTAATGGGGAAAGACGTTCTTGAGTCCATCCGCTACTTTGGAGAACGCGGTAAGATTTTCAAAGTTCATTTCCGCAATGTAGATCAACCGCTACCGCATTTCGTTGAAACTTTTGTAGATAATGGTTATCAAGATATGTATCAAGTCGCAAAAGTGCTCCGCGAAGTAGATTTCAACGGTGTGCTAATTCCAGACCACATCCCAAGCATGGCAGGTGATCATCGTGTCGGCACAGCGTATACCATTGCGTATATGAACGCGCTTGTCAAACGTGCGAATGAAGAAGTTACGACGTAGTAAAACTATTTACGTCAAATCCAATAAATTTTCGCAGTAGTATGATTTGCAACAGTTATCTCAACAGTGCTGTAAATAGGGGTGTAGTCTTTGTTTATGGCACTTCATACTGTTTTGTTGTGGAATTGTTGTCGTTTGTCAAGTTAATTTGATAAATTATAACTTTTAAGGTATACTGTAGGAATGGAAAATGATAAAGAGGAAAGTACGCTTGACGAAATACGTGATATAATACAAGCATTTATTAAGTCAGCAACAGAGATTACTTTTCTCACGTTTGCAATAACGGTTGTATACATCACACTCTTTTGTTGTAAGAATTCTATAGATAAATGTATAATAAATGCAGGCGCGTCAATACCACTATTTATACTTATCTCAACTATAATAATCGATGGAAAGGTAAGAATCATGGAATGGGCAGCGATTAAGCGACAAAAGCGTTTACGCCAAGAAAGAGAATTTAAAGAACAACTGCGTGCCGAAGGCAAAGCTGAAAGGGATGCTGAATGGATTGAATGGGCAGCTAACGGGAAGGATCCTGATAAAATGCCTTCTAAAATTAACCCTGTGAAACCTGTTCAGAAAGGGAAATAGGACACCTTTTCAGATAGTAAATCTAATTAATCGCAAAAAACACACTTAGCTAATTAGAAAATTGCTCAGTGTGTTTTGACATGTTTATTGCAAGTCCAATACTACTTATTGCGTAAATTTTCAGATAAAGGAGTTTAATTGTGAAAAAGAGTTTCGTTACATTTCATATCACAACTTTTCTTCTAATTTGTGGATTAATTGCTTTAGTCGGTTGTGAAAATGTCCAAAAGACATTAACTATTTCGACTTCATCAAAGCAGGCGATTGCAATCATTAATCCTACAAGTGGAAGTACAGTAACCGGCATGGCAGTTTTTACACTCACTGGTGAGACAGTCATGCTAAGTATTGAAATTAAAAATACGTCTCCTGGTGTTCATGGAGTTCATATCCATGAAAACGGTGATTGCAGTGCGCCAGATGGAAAATCTGCCGGCGGACATTGGAATCCTACTAATGTTGCCCACGGAAAGTGGGGTGAAGGTGAATTCCACCTCGGGGACATCGGCAATATAACTGTTGGCGATGATGGTACAGGAACTATTGAATTGTCTACAGAACTGTGGGAAATTGGTACCGGTTCTATTCGAGATGTTGTAGGAAAAGGCATCATTGTCCATGCAGATGCTGACGATTTTGTATCTCAGCCTTCAGGAAATGCGGGGGCACGAATTGGATGCGGCGTGATCGAGTTGGCACAATAAATTTGATAATTGTGGCAACCTATTTGCGTTATTATGAATATTGAAAGTGTCACAATTGTATAAAATTATAGATTTTTCTTGCATTTTGAATTCAAAAATGCTATAATTTTTAATTAATTATTAATTGTGTGATTTGCATGTATTTGCTATCACCATAAGAAAGTTTCATTTCGGTATAGCTAGCAAGCCGAAATAATAAAAACAGTTTATGTTGCTCAATTTGTGGTTTGGGAAGCGCGCTTCTTACTCAAAAACATACAAATTTGGGCATACTGAATAAGGAGATTTCATAGCTATGAAAAAATTGGCAATTTTACTCACAATTGCTTTTGCGTGTATCGCCATCGTACCAGCAGCATTTGCCCAAAATTGGCAACCGGCTGGTGACCAATGGATTGAAAAATGGTGGGCTCTTGACTTAGTTCTTAATACCGGAGGCTTTGGACCATCTGCTGAACGCGACTATCTCGCTGATGGTACCAATGGTGAGATCACAAATATAACTGCTTCATTACGCGAAGGCGCTGGACTGACTGGCAGACGTGCTGTACACCTGCCCCCTGAAAACGGTGGCGTCCTTTCATGGGGAGTAGTGACAATTGACGTTGAAAGCCAAAACAATATGTCAACGAGTCGTGGCATTAATGATTTAAATTTTATCACATGGCACGGTATCATTCTTATCTTGTCTCCGGATGACAGAACAACGACTATGTACCCCGCTCACGATGATCATGCGGAAATTTGGCTCAACGGAGAAAAGGTTTATAACAACCCGGACTGGACTGGTGGTGCTCAAGTAGCGTCCCAACCCACAGAAATTGACCTCATTAAAGGTGAAAACTTCCTGCACTTCAAGTGCGGTGAAGGCGGTGGTGGAGATTACGTCAATCTTCGTTTTGATGAATCTGACGATGATCTCAAGATTGCACCGACGCTGGATGGTCAATTCCTTAATGTTCTGACACCTGTTGAACCAAGAGGCAAAGTGACAACAACTTGGGCAGATCTCAAGCGGAAATAATCGGTAAATTTTATAAACAAAAAACCCGCATTCTTGATGGATGCGGGTTTTTTGTTTATAGTAAAGCTTAGAAATAAATACACACTTTCGCCCTCCCACGGTAGGCGAGGTTTCCTAACCGCACCTACCAGGAGAGTGTTCACATATTTTTAGGTTGGACTATAAGAAAAAATGTAAGATTTTTTCTTGTAGGAGCGAGCTTTGCTCGCGACATCCAACGAACGGTCGCGAGCAAAGCTCGCTCGGACAGAGGAAAATTGGGCGGACAAGGTTTCCCTCCAATAAGAGGATATTTCCTTAAGCTGACAGTTATAGGGGTTCGCTTCGCTCTACCCAACGGACATCTATATTCAATCTAATGATCAAACTCACCTTAATAATAGATTGTTTATTCCGTCTCTGAAATCGTTAATATTTGATTGATAGGAACATTCTCCACTTTTTGTCCTATCCCACTTGGCCACTCAATTACAATGCTATCCACTTCTTCAGCGTTATTTAAACCAAACAGCAACCGCAAATCGCTTCCCGAAGCATAACTTGAACCGCTTTTTACTTCCGCTATCTGTGTAATGTTACCTGACAGGAGTTTTACCTTTGCACCTATACCATCACGATTGCTTTGCGTGCCGACAAGTTTGACACCGAGCCAGTTTTTCCGGTTTCCGCCTTCGTTTTTGAGTAGCACGGTACGTTGATTTGAATTCATTATGACTATATCAATATCCCCATCATTGTCGTAGTCTGCTGAAGCAGCTGCCCTGCCGACAAGTGCTTCCGAGAAGTAAGTACCCGAAGTTTGTGATACCTCTGTATAAGTGCCGTCTCCGTTATTATGAAACAGTTGGTCTCGTTGTGCGAAAGTTTCATAGTCCGTTAGCTGTTCAATTACCTCTTGTGGATGACCGTTTGCACAGAATATATCCAAGTGTCCATCGTTATCATAATCAATAAAAAGTGGGCTAAAGCCAACATACGGCAAAGTTGGTTTTTGTAATAAACTTTCTACAGTAGCCTCCTCAAAAAAGAAATTGTCATCACCAAGATTTTGTAGTTTATAGAGTGTTGCTTTCTCGGAATTGGCAACGATAATGTCAAACCAACCGTCCCGATTATAATCCCCAACGTCTACTCCCATAGAACCTTCTGCAACCCCATTTTCATCGTATCCTACACCGAGAAACAGGCTTTCATCAGTAAAAGTGCCATCACCATTGTTATGATATAAAAAATTTCGTCCTGTATCATTGGCAACGTAGATGTCTGGAAACCGATCATTATCGTAATCACAAACAACTGCCGCCATACCTCGCCCTTCACTCGGATTTACCAAACCGGCTGTGTCAGCAACGTTTGTAAAAGTGCCATCACCGTTGTTCCTATAGAGAACATCAGCTGTTCCCTCATAACTTCGCGGGTGTCCATAACCGATTATTCCCTTATATTTCGTTACAGGCATTGACAATTGATAAATGAGATAATTGACAACAAAAATATCTAAATCACCGTCTAAATCATAATCGAGATAAACCGCTGCAATACTCCATAGCGAGTTATCAATTCCAGCAATCTTTGTTATATTCGTAAAAGTGCCATCACCACTGTTTCGGTAGAGGGTATCCTGACCAAAGTTACAGACATAGAGATCGAGGTCACCATCATTATCAATATCTCCGGCAGATGCAGCCATGCCGTAGCCTGTATCCCCGGTGCCAGAAACATCGGTAACATCTGTAAAACGCCCGTTTCCATCGTTACGATAGAGTGCGTTTCTGGCAGCGTGGAATTCGCTCTTAGGAATGTCTTTATCTGGAACCGGTCCACTATTTACAAGATATAGGTCGGCATCTCCATCTGCGTCATAATCAAAGAAGACAGCACCTGAACCCATTGTCTCAATGATGTGCTTATGTTCAGTTTTACCGTTGTTATGTTTGAAATCTATACCAGCTTCTTTGGTAACATCCACAAAGACAGGTAGTTGTTCGGCAGAACTACAAATTACAAATATAATGGAAACAGACAAAGGGATTAAAATAGATTTTATCATTAAGGAACTCGTTGAAGGCGGGAGGCCTATTTTTGAAGTTTTTCTGCGGTTTTTGCCACTCGAAAACCGACAGAAGATGTTTTCAGCGTAGGGTAAAAATAATATCGAAAAGTTGTACTGCATCGTGGAAGCGTATCAATCCATGAACCGCCTCGAATAACACGCCAACTACCAACAGTTGGGCCTGTTGGATTCTTTTTCGGACTATGAAAATAGTAGACATCGCTGTACCAGTCTGCTGTCCATTCCCAAACGTTCCCAGCCATATCCATAACGCCGTAATAACTCTTTCCCTTTGGAAAACTACCAACAGGCGCGATACGGTTTTCGTATCCATCATTTTTATCGGAGGTATTAGCGTAAGGTCCTATCGCATTGCCCCAGGGCCACGTTCTGTCTGTATAACCGCGGGCAGCTTTTTCCCATTCTGCTTCTGTCGGGAGTCGCATACCTTTCCATTCAGCATAAGCTTTTGCATCGTCCCAAGATACACCCACAACTGGATGATCGGGGAATTTTGTGGCACGTTCGGGCCAATCGCCAACATGTGAAAGATGGGTGAAGTTTTCAGGTGTGTGTTGAGTTGCTTCAGGGTTTTCGTTTTGTAAACTACGCCAAAATTCATAATACTCCGCGTTGGTAACCTCATATTTACTGATATAGTAAGCATCAAGATATACCTTATGTACTGGTCTTTCATCTGGTGCGCGTTTTTTGCTTCCCATTGTAAAAGTGCCAGCAGAAACCAATATCATCTTATTTTCTTTTTTCTCGGCAGACACGTCTACACAAAAAACAACATTTAACAGAAGAATTACGGCAGTTGTAGAAAATAGACTAATATTCAATGTCCCTGTCCCATGTTTTTAGTATAATACGATTATTTATTTTCATTCTGTTTTGACAAGAAATATTGATATGCTTGATAATGTTCCTTGGCAAGTTGATGGTTTCCGATACTTTGATAAAGCTTTGAAAGGTTGAGGTGATAGTGGGGCTGTTCTCCATCTAATTCAATCGCTTTGCGGAATGCTGGGATTGCATTTCGAACATCTCCCAACATTGCATAAGCACTGCCGAGGGTATTATACAAAACTGCTATATTGGGGGCTAATTGAATTGCCTTACGAACTGATTCTTGTGCATGCTTCGGATAATTCAGGTTGATAAACGCTTGGCTGAGTCCATGATAAAAACTTGCTATAACATTTGCAGACATTTTTTGCTTTGTGGCAATCTCAATACATTTCTGGAAGACAGGTACCACATCATTATATCTTTTTTGTTGCATTAACACATTTGCTAAACCTCTCCATGCTTGAAGGTTATTCGGCTCAGTACGCGTTAGGCGAGTGAAACGTTCATATTCAGCATATTCTTGTTGTAACTGCTGATATATTTGCATCTCTTTTATGCTTTTTTCTCTTTCACCTATACGGAGATACGCTGTCCCGAGTCCGTGATGGGGTTCTGCGTAGCGAGGCGGTCCAAACTTTATTGCTTGCGTAAAGTTTTCTATCGCTTTCGGATAATCCTTTAGATTGAGATAGACTGTTCCGAGATCGTTATAGCTTCCTGCAGCGTCGGGTTTTAGCGCAATAGCTCGTGTTAAAACATTAACAGCCTCCGAAAAACGACGTAGTTTGAGGTAAACCTTTCCGAGAAGTTCATGCCCGCGTGCATGTTGCGGAGATAACGTTATCACCTTTTGTAAAGGTTCAACTGCATCCGCCCACTGATTGAGTTTAAAATAGACAAGACTTAATGAATGTAGCCCCTCAATATTATCTGGCTTTAGATCCAAAGACCGTTGGTAAACCTCAACTGCTTTGTTCCAAAATTTTTCTTGTGCATACGCTACGCCTAAATAGTGCAGAATTTCGTAGTGTTTCGGTTCAACGGCAAGTGCTGATTCGAATGCGGCTATAGCCTCCTTATTGTTTCCTTGGAATAGGTAAACAAATCCTTGCTCTACATGCTGTACGTATTTGGCATGATCGTTTTTTTCTGCGGTGAGTGCAGACAGTGGCAAGCATAGATAAAGGACGACTAAGATTTTCAAAAGATTTCGCATTTGATTACACAATTTTTGTTTAATATTATCGTTAAGATTTTTTCGAAAGATAGATACGATTTACGCTCTATAAGATATTAACGCTATTTCCAAAAAAAATCAATTTCTTTCTTCATAGTCACAGTCGTTCAGTTTTCGAGTTTTATTTACGTTTTAGAGAATAGCGATCAGGTAATCACCCTAACAGTAAGAAATTTTGGATAAACAGTGAACTATCGGAGAATTGAGTGGTTCTGTAGTACATCTAAAAATACTTGCATAAAATTCCATAATAAGGTATCCTTTTTAAAATCGGTTGTGACTTGCCACATTCTCTAAAAGACAAGAGGATTTATCAGAACCTTGATAGACTGGAGGAATCTGGATGGCGCAGAAACTATCCATTGTGATTCCGATTTACAATGAGGCTGAGCATTTAGAGGAAATTTTACGACAAATAAATGCGGTCGAAATCGACATGGAAAAAGAACTTATTCTGGTCGATGATTGTTCAACGGATGGGACGCGCGAGATTTTAGAAAAACTTCAAAATACTGCTGAAAATACTGCTAAAATTTTTTACCACGAAATAAATCGCGGCAAAGGTGCGACCTTGCGAACAGGTTTTCAACATATTACAGGAGAAATTACCCTCATACAGGATGCGGATTTAGAATACGATCCGCAAGATTACCCGAAGCTACTTGAACCTATTTTGACAAATAAAGCCGATGTCGTGTACGGATCACGATTTATGGCGGGACGACAAGAAGGCTTGTTAAGGAGTTACCTTGCGAACCGTTTTCTAACATCCCTGTCAAACCTTGTAAACGGCACGAAATTAACAGACATGGAAACCTGTTATAAGGTTATTAAAACTGATATTCTGAAGGATATTTCGCTCTGTTCAGATAGATTCGGTTTTGAGCCAGAGATTACTGCGAAATTAGCAAAACGTAAGTGCAATATCGTTGATGTCCCGATAAGTTATCGCGGCAGAGACTACGATGAAGGAAAAACTATAAGTTGGAAAGACGGTGTTGCAGCGATTTTTCATATTCTCAGGTTCCGTTTTTTCTCTTAATTCCACCAACAAGGAGCATCAATTAACAGACTGTGCTGAAGGTTGAAAGTCTATGGGAAATTTGCAGAATTTACTGAAAGAGGTTGACGATATTCTAAATTCGTCCGGTGATTTGCGAACACAATCTTCTTTGGCACAATTAGAAAAACAGGATGAACTTTTAAAAGCATTACAGCAGTATTTTCAATACGATACTTTTCGGCATGGGCAACGGGATATTATTGAAGCGATATTGAATGAGGAGAATGTTTTTGCAGTATTCCCAACTGGACACGGAAAATCTTTATGTTACCAGTTACCTGCATTAATGTTACCCGGAACAACAGTTGTTGTTTCACCGCTTATATCACTAATGAAAGACCAGGTAGATGCACTAAAGGCACGGGGAATAGAGCCTGTATCGCTTATAAATAGTACACTCAGTTGGGAAGAATATCGCCTTGAATTGAATAGATTAAAACAGAATAAGATCAAACTACTCTATATTTCTCCTGAACGTTTACGCAGCCGTAGGTTTTTAGATATACTAAATTCTGTGCTTATCTCTCTATTTGTCATTGACGAGGCACACTGCATTTCGCAGTGGGGACACGATTTTCGTCCAGCGTATCTTTCAATCTGTGATGCTATTGACACACTTTATCCGCGTGCAATCGCTCTTTTCACTGCAACTGCACCGCCAGACATCCGGGAAGATATTCTGAAAATTCTGAAAATCCAAGAACCGCGAGTAATTGTGCAGGGGATTGAACGACCTAACCTGAGGCTTGCTGTTCACAAAAGCGAAGACGAAGAACAGAAATATACACTGCTTGAGAAAAGTATAAGTTCGCTCAAAGGAAATGGTATTATCTATGCCGGACGTAGAAGTGAAACAGAAGAAATTGCCGATTTTCTTCAAAAGCAAGGATACCGTGCAGATTATTACCATGCGGGACGTGAGCTGCACGAACGTAAACAGATACAGGAAGCATTTTTTGATGACAGCGGAAATGGCTTAGATATAGTTGTTGCTACAAATGCTTTTGGGATGGGTATTGATAAAGCGAATATTCGGTATATCATTCATTGGACAATGACCGGCACCCTGGAGGAATACTGTCAAGAGGTTGGACGCGCTGGTAGAGATGAAAAAGATTCAGATTGTCTTTTATTCTATTTTCATGAAGACCGCGAATTACATGAATGGTTCATCAAAGAGAGTGCTCCTGACAAACCTTCACTCCTTAAACTGTTACGAACATTGGAAAATTTGAAAGGGACAGGACAATATAGATTGGCGGCGATGGATGAATTAGAGTTGGAAGTTGGCTATAAGATAGCAAAAATACAGGTTGGACTTGCCTATCTGGAAAAACTCGGTTTTTTAAAAAGATGGCACAACGTTCCATCTCAAGTCTCCGTTCGGTTGAGAACGCAACCTACAGACGGGACATCAGTCCAGTCTGAACTTTATACACATCTGCGTCAGCGGCGAATGACAGATATTTTGAGTTTTTGCCGAGACCTTGAACTGAGCCCACGGCGGGTTATGGAACAACTCGCTGAACTTCAAAGTGAAGGACACCTTCAGTATTGGGGCAAGGATGACCTAATGCTGATTGAATTGCTAAAGGATAGTGAACTCCTGTCATCTCTTTCTGAAGAACAGATGGGACTTGGGGACTATGTAAAATACAAACGTAGTAGGATTGACAAAATGGTCCGTTATGCTGCGACTGATGGGTGTAGGATAAAATTTATTCGTGATTATTTTGGGGAGGAGGTCCCAGAAGATTATCGGTGTAACACATGCGATAACTGCTTGACAAATGCTGTGATGTAACCTTTTGACGCGGAGCGGTTAGGAAACCACTCCTACCGTTTCCCAAATTGCTTATTACCAGCTCACGTTAACTACCAATGAATTATTGCGATAGCTTGGATAGGTTTAAATTTTACGAAGTGCATCTTGAAAAACGGATTGAAGAGAAACACCATTTTGTTCGGCAAGGGATTTACAATCCTCATACTCTGGCACTGTCTTGATTAGATCGCCGTTTAAGTAACCGCGTTTGGCTCGGACGGGACCCCATTCTGTATTGATTTCAACATAATCGCGATTAAGGATTACACGGTCGGCAGCATAAAATCGAACACCAAAGGTTGTTGTTTCTGTTAGCACGACTTTTATCAATAGGTCGCGTATGTTTGATGGACAGAGTACGTTTATTTGTATTGCGGGTCTGCCTTTCTTCATAAGAATAGGAACGAAAAATACATCCAATGCCCCATTTTCAAAGAGTTTTTCCATCACGTAGCTGGAAATTTCAGGGGACATGTCATCTACATTCGTTTCAATGATTTCTATACAGTCACTGAATCCGAGAACAGAATCGTGTGAGTTTGATGATGAGTCTTTAGTCGAAGGGACTGAATAGTCATGTCCATGTTTAATGTTGTTCAAAGAAGATTTTTCTCCGATACAGATACGCAGGAGATTTGGCTGCATATCAAGGTCCCTTGTACCTGCACCGTAACCGATTTGGTTAATGGTCATATTGGGCATAACGCCGAAACCTTTGGCGAGTGTAGTGATGATAGCTGCACCTGTAGGTGTAACTAATTCTTTGGGGATGTCAGTTTGACGGACAGGGACTCCGTGTAAAAGTTCCATCGTACCAGGCACAGGCACAGGCATCATACCGTGTGCACATTTAACGAAACCACGACCAAGTGAGAGAGGCGAAGCGTAAACCTCTTCAACGCCAAGTTTAGCTAAACCGATGACAGCACCAACAATGTCCACGATAGAGTCAATCCCGCTAACTTCATGGAGGTGTACCTTGGTCTTGTCAGTGTTATGTACTTTCGCTTCAGCTTCAGCGAGTCTGTCAAATATCTGTTTAGCAGCATCACGAATGCTCGTTTTGAGGTCACTTGCATCAAGTAGATCAAATATCTCAGAGAGGTGTCTACTGGGACCGTGGGCGTGCTTATGGAGGTGTTCTTCTTGTGGATTCTCGGAGGTTTCAACTACTGCCTGTGTTCCAGTGATACCTTGTTTTGTCGCTTTCTGGAAATGGAGACTGAATTCAGCATCTAAATTTAGTTTTGCAAGTTCAGTTGTCAGTACCTCTGGGTCAACTCCGGCGTCAACGACAGCACCGAGAACCATATCGCCACTAATACCAGAGAAGCAGTCAAAATATACGATTTTCAACCGGGGGTTCCTTTAGTTGAACGGTTGGAATTAAGGTGATGTGTCTATTAGTTGTTGCAGAACTGGCTAAAGTCCTGCAACATACACGTAATCGGTAATTGTCCGTTTATCTTTCGGATATAAGTGAGGTGAATACTAATATTTTTGGAACAGTTCCTTCAATAACTCTTTCGGTTCGTTCCGTCTGAGCTTATTGAGAGCCTCAACTTCAATCTGTCTAACCCGTTCACGACTGATTTCAAGTTTTGTACCGATATCCGCAAGTGTATATTCGGTACCATCAATCAATCCGTAGCGAAGGACAATGACGTGGGTTTCACGTGGGTTGAGTGCTCTGTTAAGCACTTCTTCTAATGCTTCAATTTTAGAGAAGTTAACTAATTCTGTTTCAGGTGTGATTTGCGAATTATCCGGGATTATATCCCGAATTGGCACTTCTGGCGATGTTTCACTAATCGGGGCATCTAACGAAATAGGGTCTTTCGTTGCTTGCAGGATTTCATCAACCTTTTTCTCAGAGAGTTTAACCTCTTGGGCGACCTCTTTAATGGTTGGTTCACGCCCAAGTTGAACAGTGAGATTAGACTGCACCTGCTTGATTAGTCTACGTGTTTCCCCGATGTAGCATGGCACACGAATAATCTGTCCTTGCTGGTCTAATGCACGTTTAATAGATTGCATCACCCACCAAGTAGCATAGGTGCTGAAACGGTACCGGAGAGTGTGGTCAAATTTTTCAACCGCCTTCATGAGTCCAATGCTTCCTTCCTGCATAAGATCAAGGAAGGTTAAAGCTGTCTTGTTAAAATGATGTTGTTTCGCAATACTTGCGACTAATCGTAGGTTTGCCTCAACAATCTTCATTTTTGTGCTGTGAGCAAGTTTGTCCGCTTCTGTAAGTTCGACCAACAATGTTTTGAGATGTTCTAATTCAGTTTGAAGCGTTTCCAAAAGTGGGTTTAGTGTACTTGTGGTCCACTGGACTTCTAAGGTTTGCCTAATCTTTGCATAAGCAATTTCATCTAACATATCTGGGGGCAGTTTATTCAGAAGTTGTGCTATTTCATACTGTGTCACCGAAAAAATTTCAAGCAAACGTATCTCTTCTTCCTTATCAAGCGGCACAGCTTCAATAAGGGAATTGTGTTCCGGACTATGAGAAAGCGGGTTTTGCTCTTGTTCTGTAGTTGACAACCCAATTTTTTCAGAATTTTTGTGTGCTGTTTCAATGCTGGATCGGATTAAACCTCTTGCGTATGCTCGGAACTTTTGCCCACATTCAGGTATCCAACTTTCTATTGCTTTAATAAGAGCAAGGCATCCTGCCTGTGTTAATTCTGGAGACACTGCTGCAGCGTGTTCTGGATCATTTACATATTTTTTAAGGAGGTGTAAATTACCTATAAGAATTTTCGACTTTACATTTTCTAACTTTTTTTGTTTCCTTTCCAGTTTCTGTAGTATATCTACTATTGGTAGAATGTATGTCGAAATTTGATCTATAATTAGTTTATGATCTTTTTGAGCTGGTTTTAGATTGTGTTCAGAGACGCTACGATTTTTTGTTGGAATGTCTAATATATTTAGTACCCATTTGGGAAGTCTTTTAAAGTTTGACGCAAAAGTTTGTACGCCCTCTTGGTAAGTTTCAAAGAGTGCTTTTTCCTGTTGCGCCTCCAACAATGGGGTTTTAGCGATCGTCTGGAGATAAGCGAAGGTTTCATCCTTTACAGGAGTATTCTCCTCTTTTTTCTCCTCAATGGGAAACAGTTCAAGATCAACTGAATCTGTCGGGTAAAAGTTTTTCATTTTAGTATTTCCTTATGTCAATGCAGAGTTTGTCTACTTTGCATATACACTCATTAACCATATAGGTTCCAAGCATTTCGTCGTTCAATCTGCAATTGTATATTAAAATTAAATTTACGTTAAGTAACGTCTAACGTTATTTTTTATTACAAAAATTTACGATGGTGTCAATTATCTAAGAAACTTATAAAAAACCGAATAAATGGAGGCAATTTATGCATGAAAAACCACAAAAAGATGTAGTTCAACGTTTATTAGCAGGCGAATCTTTCGCTAACGAAGACTTGTCCAATGTAGACTTAGCAAACCAATCACTTGTCGGTGGAGACTTTTCAACAGCAAATTTAAGCGGTGCAAACCTTAAAAATGCTGACTTGACAGACGCTAACCTAAATGACGCTAACCTAACAGGAGCAGACCTATCCGGTGCAATTCTACTACGAACCTATTTAGTAGGAGCAAACCTAACAGATACCACGTTGGAGAACGCTAACCTATTTGGCGCGTTTTTGAGTGGAAGTCTCCTGTCTGGTACTAATTTTCGCGGTGCCGATCTACGTCGAGCAACACTTGGATGTCCTCAATGCGTTCCCACTGCTCCCTTCGGCAACCTTACGACCTTTGAAAATGCCAACCTGGAAGAAGCGATTTTCGGTGAAATTAAATTAGAAGGTATCGTTTTACTTGGTGCCAATTTCAAAGGTGCTTACCTTTACGAGGTAGATTTATCTGAAGCGATCTACCGTGAATCCGATCTGGAGGGTGCTATCACTAAACAGGGACGAAATTAAGGTATAATTCTGTTGCTGCCGTAGTCATAGCGGAATTTGTGTTTAGATCGTTATAATACAATTAACTTTAGAACAAGGTTCAACATAAATCGCTCATAACAGCCCTGGTCTGTCAAAGATCGGGGCTTGTGTTTCTTAGTATGAAAATTCTCTTCAGAAAAGCACGTACATTATACTATAAAAAGAATAAAACCGATATAATATTGTTGAAAATATAAATTTAACTGATATTTCTCATAATGGTCTCGAACTAATAATAATCAACAAAAACAAGGTATAACACCATGAAAATGCGTTTTTGCTGCGCAGATTTTTCTTGACTTTTAGTGCATGAGAAGCCATCCTAATAAAAAAACTAT
>JAJDWA010000047.1 GCA_022825825.1 Candidatus Poribacteria bacterium | reverse complement strand
AATGACGAGGAATTTCTTGTCGTATTCAACCAGTTGCGCGATATACTCCCTGAACAATGAAAACGGCGGATTTGTAACCACAATGTCTGCTTGTTCAAGCAGCTCAATACATTCTTGACTTCTGAAATCGCCATCTTCCTTGAGTTGAAATACGGCGGGCTCTGTTCCATTGCCAACATACTTAACTCCGACAGCGGTTTCCATGTCGTGTTTACTGAATAGGGCTGGCTGCTGATTTTTGTAGCAGGTTGTGATCAGTCTTTTGAGTCCAAGTTTCGTGAAATTCAGATGGAAGTAGCGAAAGAAATTGCTGATGGTGGGATCGTCACAATTGCAGTAAACAGTCTTGCCGCGAAAATGCTTCCTGTAATGCTTTAGCTCTTTCTCGATGTCCGGGAGTTGTGTGTAAAATTCATCCTGCTTTGCTCTATTCGCAGCGTGTAGAGACCTATTTCCCGCCATAATATGTCTCCCTATGATTCTCTGGGGAAGTTATCACCTTATTAAAAATCCCTTTTATTTTTTCGCAATGAGTAGATTTGGGCTTGGTAAAATTTGTTTTAACCACTTCTTGCGTTTAAATTTTGGTTTATGTTGGCTATTCTTCATGTTCTTTCAATAGTATAGCAACTTTACGATTTTTATGTGCAATCATATCGGAAGGATTTAGACTAATACATTTATCAAAATCTGCTATAGCAAGGTCATACTCACCTTTTTCACTATAAGCAACACCTCGTGTATTATAGGCACTGCTATAATTAGGGTCTATTTTAATCGCCTTACTACAATCTGCTATAGCAAGGTCATACATTCCTTTTTCGCCATAAGCAAATCCGCGATTATTGTACGAAAAAGCATCATGAGGGTCTATTTCAATTGCTGTATTACAATCTGCTATAGCACGGTCATACTCATTTTTTTTATTGTAAACATTACCTCTATTAGCATAGGCTTTAGCACGATTAGGGTCTATTTCAATAGCTTTTTCAATTGCTGTATTATAATCTGCTATAGCACGGTCATACTCACCTTTATCGCCATAAGCAATTCCACGATTAATATAAGGATCGGCATAATCAGGAGAAATTCTGATTGCTGTATTACAAACGGCTATAGCACGGTCATACTCTTTTTGGGCAATGTAAACATAAGAAAGATTGTTATAGGCTTTAGCACGATTAGGGTCTATCTCAATGGCTTTATTATGATCTGCTATAGCAAGGTCATACTCTTTTTGGGCACTGTAAGCAGTGCCACGGTTATTGTAAAATACAGGACAATTAGGGTCTATTTCAATGGCTTTACTATAATCTGCTATAGCAAGGTCATACTCTTTTTTCATTTGAAAGGCACATCCGCGTTGGTTATAGGCTTCAGCATAGTTTGGGTATAATTCGAGAATAGATGTATAAACTGCTGTTGCCATATCGAAAAGATTAGACGATATAAAAAGGGAACCTTGTGCCAACAATGTTTCAACAGGTATATTGTTTTCACTGTTATTGGCTGAAGTCATCCTCTCTTGATGGTGATTGACAGCTGTTCGGATACCGTTTATCACGTTTTGCCAAGCCTCACTTTCTATATTCCATGACTTAATCGGTTTAGCGTCTAATGGAAGAATACGAGGTCTACTAATAATTTTATGATTCTCCCAATCACAAGATTCTAATAAAACAGAGATAATCGGTATGTTGTGATTAACTGCACTTTCTAATTCTAACTTGCAACCGTTAGAGGCAAGACTTGCTGAAGAAAGGAGAAACAGAAGTATATCACAATCAGTAAGTTCCTCAAGAATAAAATCTTGCGATGCCATTTCTCCCGGTATAATTGCATCATCGTGCCATACTGTTATCTCATGGTTTTGTATCATCACAGCAAGTTTTTCTATTAGAATATCTTTGTCACGTCTGTCTTGATGTGAATAAGCAAGAAATATTTTTGTCGGTATATTCATAATTAATGGATCTTTTTTTATTGTACAGACTTCTCCCTACATCTTTTATAGGTTTTAAATCAAGCGAAAAATCAATAAAATTAAGGGTTCATGGCGATTTTTAACAAATTTTTCCAAGTCCGAAACGACTTATTGCGTTATCTGTTATTCTTATTTTCTTCTCCTTTTGTCAATTCCATCATAGAGGGGACAAAGACGCGATCGCCTTCTTTTAAACCGCTAAGAATTTCAAAGTGCGTATTGTTGCGTCTGCCGACTTTAATATGTGTTTTGACACCTTTTTCACCTTCTTTATTTGTCTGAGGTTCACCTGTGTCAAGTTTTACAAAGTGTTGACGTTGACTCCTAATTTCTGCTTCTATGTCGGATAACCGCTTGTTTTCAGAGATTACAATGACAATTTCTGTCGGACCAGGACGCATGCTCTTCGGCGGTTCATCAAACAAAATTTCGAGATTGCCGCGTGTTTCCGATGGGGAAATTTTTGTAACTTGCCCACCAAACTGTTTACCGATCAAGTTTTGGACTTTTAATTTTTGTCCTTGCTTAAACTGCCCAAGATCGTTTGAATTGACTGTGGCTTGGACAGTAAACACCTCTGGACTTAACACGGCTGCAATCGGAATCTGAAGAATATCCGGTTTTTCAAAGACAATAATATCTACATCCGCAGACATGCCAGGCAGTAGTTCAAATTCTTCTCGATCTGGTATATCAACCGCTATGTCAACCTCAAAGGTAATCACACCTCCGCCACCTTGACCGCGCGGTGTGGAGCTGGGTGAAATTTCGCTGACTCTGCCATTAAAAATTTTATTGCGAAAACTATCAACACGTATTTCTACGCGTTGCTCCTCTTTTATCCTGCCGATTTCAACCTGATTAATTTGGGTTTTGACAATCATCTGGGAAAGGTCGGCAATCCGCATGATTGCTTCACCTCGTGAAAACGCTGACCGCCCTGAAGTGATAATCTCACCCTCTTCTACAGAAATACGTGTAATTGTACCGGACATCGGTGCTTTGACAGTCGTCCATTCGTAGCGTTCCTGCTGAGATTTGAGGCGGCTCTCTGCTTGAAGCAGATTCGCTTGCGCACTCACTTTCGCATGTTTTGTAAGTGCTTTTTCTTCTTCCGTTGTTTCTTCTGTTTGCTTGAGTCGGGTGCGTGCGTTTTCTAAATCTGCTTTTAATTGCTTTTCTTGTGCATCTTGAGATTCTTTGACTGTTTCAACGTTCTTTTTATTAAGGGCAAGTGTTGCTTCTCTACTCTGAATTGCCACTTTCTCCCGCTTGATGTTTTCTTCTTCGGATTTAATTGTTTCATTTTGGGATTCAACTGCTTTCTGTGCAGTTTCATATTGGGATTTAGTCGAAGCGAGTTGTTTTTGGGATTGCTCTAATGTTTGCTTTGAAATTAATTCCTTTTCAAATAATTCTTCATTGCGTTTGTGTTCGGTCTGGGTTGTCTCAAAGGTAATTTTTGCGGATGTGGCACTTGCCTGTGCCCGATCAAGAGTCAAGTTTGCCTGTGTGAGAGAGATTTCCGCCCGCTTCAGTGAGATTTGGTCTCGGTCCAGCAAGTTCTGTGTTGTCGCAACGAGGGTTTCCGCTTCAGTAATCCGTTGTTGTCTATTTGCGGCAAAGGATTGGAGGTTAGCTTCCGCTTTAGCGACTGAATTTTGTGACTGTAACAGGTCACTTTTTTCGCGTTGCTCAGCAATCTTTATTCGGAGGTCTGCTTGCTCAAGTTCAGCTTTTCGTGCATCACGGTTAGCCTCTGCCTGCTTCATATCTTCTAAAATTTGCTTAGCATCAATTTCGAGAAGTGGATCGCCTTCTTGAACAGTGTTACTTTCTTCAACGAAAATTCTCGTTATTTCTCCCTCTACATTTGACCGGACATCTACTTCAATGAAGGAGCGTAGGCTGCCAGATTCTTGAACTTTTACAAGGAATTCCCCACGTCGAACAACTTCTCGCTTGTCCTCTTCACCATCTTTCTTTTTTCCAAAGTTCATTCTGGTTGCGCCTATTACCACTATAGCAATGGCAATGATAGCAACTGTACCAAGAATAATCCATTTTTTACCGAATTTCATAATAATTACTGGAGGACCCCCATCGCATCCTGTAATCGTGTTCGCGCGATTTTGTAATCGTAAAACGTATTCACCCGATTTGTCAATGCTTGCGCGTAACTTGTTTGTGCCTCAAGTGCCTCAAGCGGAATCGCTTTTCCTACTTTAAGACGTCCTTGAACAACATCTAAACTCAGCTTGGCGTTAAATACTTGTGTATTAGAAATTTCTACGGCGGCTTCGCTGCGCTTAAGGTTCAGATAGCTTTGTCTGACATTGAGAGCAATAGAACGTTCCAAGTCACTTGCATTTTCGCGTGCTTGTTCTAACTGCATATTAAGCTCCTTAACGCGATTCCCCAAGATACTTCCATCAAAAAGCGTAAAGTTGAGTGATGCCCCAACGCTCCAACTCCGAAAATCTGAAAAGTTTTGCCGTTCGTGGAGGTAATCATCAAGGTTTACGTTATAGTTTACGTTTGCGCTCAACTGCGGCCAACGCCGTAATTTTGAAAGTGTCAAACTCCATTCTTGCTGTTTAATTTGTGCTTCCGTTTCCTTAAATTCTGGGCGATTTTCAAGGGCTATTTGTATCGCTTCTTCAACAGTAATATCTATTTTTTCAATAGTACCGCGTTCCAGATATAACTGAAAGGATTCATCAACCGCTACGGTAATCAGCAGCCCGGGGTCTAACCCCATAAGTCGTGGCAAAGTTGCTTGTGAAATCTGGAGAGAATTTTGATTATTTAACAACCCCAATTCATCGTTTGCTTCACGGACTCTTGCAGTTGCAACATCAGCAGGGATAAGTACGCCAGCTTCTTCTAAAGCAACGATTTGTGCTGTATTTGTTTTAGAGCGCTCCAACACCTCTTCACTCACCTTAACGAGTGCTGTATCTTTAAGGACATCGTAGTATCCTTGTGTAACCTGAAGAATTAAATTTTGTTTAATCCCTTCGTTCCGGTTGGTTGTAATTATTAAACCTTCTTTTGCTTGTGCGTGATTTACTTCACGTTGCCCATTGTCCCAAAGCGTATAGCGTCCTGTCAATCCTAAATCGTAATTTTCTCTTTCAAAACCGAAATCTAACCGATCAGAGAAATCATAGCGACCAGACGAAGAAATCGTTGGAAAATAGCCAGCACGCGCATTTTTTACACGTAACTCTTGAATAGCAAGACTCAACCGTGCATTTCGCATACTCGTTGCTTTCTCTAATCCCATTTGGATACACTGTTCAAGCGTTAGTGGTTGAGACAAGTCAATTTCAGTGGGTTCTTGTGCAATCACACAAAGAATTACCATAAACTGAAGACTAATCAGGATAAACACAAACCCAATTCTCCATTGAAGCATTAGCATCTCCTTAACTTAAAACTTATACTACAGCAGATTGTAATTTTACAATTCTTTTTTATTTTGACAATGATGAGTTTCAAAAGTTCAATACAAAATTTTAAGATGAAAGTTATTTGCTAATTTTGACGCATATTCACACATAAAGTTTAGTAATTATGCAATAGACAACACCGATTATCCTTGTAAATTTCTACTATTTTCGGTAAAATAAACGGAAGCAATCGTGCAATTTTGATATTGAATCTTTAAAACATAGGTATTCGTAAATGCCCGCACAAAGAATTACTGCAATCATACTTTTTGTTCCTTTTTTGATTATAGGCGCAATTTCTGCTGAACCTATCGATTTAGGAACATATTGGTTTATGGTAGATGCTACACCTGATGCTGATGCACACGCGCTGTTTAATACGTTAGGCAAACTGTTAACAGAAAAGGGGAAGGTGTCTCAGGAGCATATCCATACCCTTGCAAGGGACCAAGCGACTAAAGATGAGATCCAGATTTCTCTGGCTGACATTAGGCACGCTCGCGAAAAAATAGAGACCTTTATCTTTCTCTATCACGGAGAAGTTTCCAAACCACTTAGTGGAAACGCGATGCACTTTTCGACACAGTCTGAAGAAACGCTCCAAGATTCCGTTTTAAATCGATGGCTACAAGGGACAGGCGCGGATCGTTTGCTTGTAATCGTTGATGGTTACGCAAACGAAGAGAGTCTCACTATCTACTATGCCAATAGAGAAACACTCGGTACCGCGGCACTTAACGTTATCCAACCTTCTAAAACGGTAGGTAAGAATGCCTTTCTTAAAGCTCTGATTGATGCCTTATCTGAAGAAGAATTAGACACAGATGATAACAGACACATTAGTATTATTGAAATATATCAGCATTTACAGACGGATGCGGCTTTTGAACGCGCAATTTTTGCACCCACGGGGGACGTTGAAGAAACGGTTATGAAACTCAGTCCTGCCATAAAGGTTGCTACGTTTCCAGAAGGAGCACAGATTCTGTTAAATGAGAAAGAAAGTGGATTAACGCCTCAACTTTTCACGGACAACTTGCAGCAAGGAACATATACTGTCTCTGTGAGAAAAGCGGGGTATAACAGTCCACCGTCTAAAACAGGTGAATTGAAACTAAGACAAGGTGAAGTCGTAAATTTCGCTTGGGCACTCAAACCAATTTCGGTTTTCGGTACTGTTTCCGGTCCCTCCGATGTGTCCGTTGTTGATACACAAATTTCAATTGATGGAACTGAATATGTTGCAGTCGTAGGGGAAGATGGCACTTATACATTTCAGAATTGGGAAGCCTCAAATTTGTTAACACCTGGAACGGATTACACGCTTTACGCAAAGCAAGGCGACTTCTACCACGGTTCAGCAACTTTCACGTTCGATGGCTACACTGCAATAGAGCAGCCGATTCGGTTGGTCAAAAAGACATGGTTTGAGATTGCGGAACTTGAATTTAGTCGAAATGATCTCCAAAAGGCAGTAACAGCCTTCGAAAATGGAATTAAGTTGACGACAGATTTCCCGTCAATGTCGGAAGATTTAACGGTTTTACTGTTTACGAATTTTGCCGATGCTGTTGATCGTTTAGAGGTTCAGGACATAAATTATTTTGTTGCCACAGCAAAGTTAGCAGAAGCATATCAACAACCGGAACTCGTCAAAAAGTATTGGAAACTGGTAAAACTAAAAGCGGAAAAGGGGACTCACGCTGCCAAATTAGCTGGGCAGCGTCTGTGGCAACTCAATCCTTGGCGCAATATTATTAATATCGGCATAGTCTGTCTGTTGGTTATCATAATTGCCTCTGGTATATGGACATTCTACCGATACCGCAAGTTAAAGCAAACAGAGACAGAAGCAGATGCGTGAAAACCCACCTAACATACTCTGGATATGTAGCGACCAACAACGATTTGATACCCTCGGCTGCTACGGAAACGCTTATGTACACACACCGAATTTGGATAAACTTGCGCAAGAAGGCGTGCTTTTTGAATACGCTTTCTCACAAAGTCCTGTTTGCACACCGAGCAGAGCAAGTTTCCTTACTGGGCGATACCCACGCACGACACGATGTCGGCAAAACGGACAGGCGATCCCACCGGATGAAGTGCTTGTAACAAAATTACTTCAAGATGCTGGCTATGTTTGTGGGTTGGCAGGCAAACTTCACCTTGCACCGTGCAATCCGCGTGTCTGTAAAGGAACAGAACAACGGATTGATGATGGCTATGACCAATTCTTCTGGTCACACGATCCGGCTGACGCTTGGCCCACACATGATTATATTCAGTGGTTGACAGATAAAGGGCTGAGCCGAGCCAGTGCACCTTTTGCTGATTCAAAATACGTCCGAGTGATTCCATCAGAGGAACACAGTCAAACGACATGGAGTGTTGAGCGGGCGATGTCGTTTATCAGCAGTGCGTCACGATTTAAGCAACCGTGGCTTTTCTCCGTAAATATGTTTGACCCACACCATGCGTTTGACCCACCAGTAGCAGCGTTAGAGCGATACCGCGATATGTTAGACGATATCCCATTACCAAACTATGTTGAAGGGGAACTTGAGAATAAACCGATTTGGCAACAGATTGACCACAGCGGTGCGTATGGCGGAAAGTCGGGGTATCCTTATAAAGAAATGAGCGAATCAGACCACCGTTGGGTGACTGCTGCGTATTGGGCAATGATTGACGTAATAGACACACAAGTCGGAAGATTGCTTGACTTTTTAGAAGAGACGGGACAGCGAGAAAACACGATTGTTATCTTCACCTCTGACCACGGGGAGATGCTTGGCGACCACGGTATCTATTTGAAAGGCCCTTATTTCTATGAACCCGCTATCCGTGTGCCGCTGATTATCTCTGGACCGGGCATGCGAAACAACGGTGCGCGTTCTGATGCGCTTGTGGAATTGGTGGATATTGCACCGACACTTTTGGAAGCGGGCAATTTGGAGCGTTACCCCGGCATGCAGGGGCAGAGTCTACTGCCAATACTAACAGGCGAAAAAAGTTTGGATTCGCATCGGAACGATGTTTATTGTGAGTATTATAACGCGATGGGTTGGCATCGTGAACCAGCTGCGAACGCTACAATGGTGCGGAGCGAAAGGTATAAGTTAGTCGTGGCTCACGGCATAGGTGGCGGTGAACTTTACGATTTAGCAGAAGATCCGAAAGAGACACATAATCTTTGGGATAATTCTGATTATGTAGATGTCAGATTGGAAGTGCAAGAGAGGCTTATTCATCGAATGGCATGGACAGTGGACCCGCTTCCTGAACGTCAAGCGCCTTGGTAGTCATAGAACATAGCGGATGTAATCTAAAAAGGAGAAATATAAAATTGAAATTAGATAATCTTTTATCAAGGTTTGCAATAACACAATTCATTCGGCTGCGATTAAAACAGGTATCGCTAATCTATGTGTTATTTTTCTGCTGGTTTGCAATAGGTTTAGATGCAAATGCCGATAATATTTTCGCACAATGGGACCAGCAGCTTTTTGATCGTGTTTACGATGCACCTCCGCGTAGTGAACCGATGTGGACAGTGATGGAAGGTATCTCAGAGTTTGGACACTACCGATCAGTCATGGGTCTATCTATTTTACTTATGGCGTACGGAGATGAAGATCATCAAAACACTGGACGCTTGTTGTCCTCTGCATACTTAAGCACAGGGATTATAACTTATGGGATAAAGCAGTTAGTTCGAAGAAAAAGACCACTTGATGATATGCTTGGGAATCCATCCATGCCATCGGGACATGCATCTATTGCATTTAGTGCGGCAACGATTCTTGGGTATCAGTATCCGAAGTGGCGAATTCCGCTATACATCGGCGCGGGATTGGTAGGCTTTTCGCGTATCTATCTTGGTAGGCACTATACGTCGGATGTGTTAACTGGTGCGGCGATAGGTACTGCTATGGGAGTGCTTGTTTGGCATAATCGTGTAACGTTGTTGCAATGGAAGTTTTGAACTAAAAATTGACGCATAAGGGTTGGGCTCGCGAAACCCGAAAATCCTGAAAATAATCAGTTAACTGGTACAAGTCGTAAAAAATTAATTTGACTTAATTTTTAATGTGTATTATACTGGAAAAGTGAGGAGTATGTATACCCTCACTTAAGCAACGCATCCGTTAGACTACGTCACTGATGTAACTCCTATATGTTTGTCTAACGCGTATGTCAATAATACGTTATTTCCATCATACAAGTCAAATCAAGAATTTTTGATCTCACCCAACATCTAAAAAGTCCAAATCTACTAATTGCGAATCTTTATTCTCAATTTTCCGACAAAGATTTGATGACATAAAAACTATTTTGAGTTCCCTATTAGGAGGAAAAGACTATGAAAAGGTTATTTTGTTTTGTATCAATTATTGCGCTAATTTTTGCGAGTTATAGTTTCGGTCAGGATGTAGCAGTTGTCTATGATATTAAGATGGAGAATGGTGGTGGTTTAGGAATAGCAGGCGGTCAGGCAGGTGCAAAGGGTTTAGCTGAGCTTATAGTTGAAAAACTTGAAGATAAAAAACTTGAGGCCGAAATCGTTGATAGTGATGGCTTATTAGAGTATATGGAAGCCAACCAGAATGGAATTTATATTCTTACTCAAGGAAACACACCTGAAACAATTTTTCAGAATAAAGGCAAAGAAGATCCCATTTATTCATGGTTGAGAGATGGGGGTATCGGCGGTTTCATAGGTGATTACCCATTCTACTATTATTGGGATTTCGGTGCAAATGCACGAGTTACCGCAACAGGGGCAGGGCAGCAAAAAGTGTTTGGAGTTACAGTCACAAATGCTAGTACTGCAGCCGTTTCTCCGACGGATCTCGGTAAGAAGTACATACCTTCTCTAAAAAAATGGACATCAAATCGACCTGTAGGTCTCAATGTCTTGAATCAAAACGATTTTGAGTTTGAAAGTTATGCCGATGATGGCACAAATGCTGATCCGATTGCTTACCGAACAGAAGACATGAAGGGATGGTTCATTAATTTCCATACCTCTTGCTGCGGCACTGTGATACCAGAAAACGAACAAATCGCAACTGAGTATGCCGAACTTATTTCAAATCGGTTTGCAGAGCCACAATCAGTTGACCCAACTGGTAAAATTAGCGTTGTTTGGGGGCAGTTAAAATCCTTTCGGTAGCACCGATCTCCAAATTTTGTTTCCGTAGCTGCAATTCTTACTATGGCTGCGGAAACAAACTACAAGCGAAGAGACAGAGGCATTCAATTGTCCGAAATAAGTTAGTGTCTATCATTTATATTTAGATGTGGTGGGACTTTTCACATCACATCTGATGGACTTTACCTTATAAGATTATACCAAAATCAATGAATATAGTGAGCTGCTTCAACGAAAAAAACATATAACCATTTTTCCGAAAGACATAAGGAGTTATTAGATGAACGTCCTTGGAAAAAATGTAAATGTAAGGTTTGTAAAGAAATTGGTATTAATGTTGTTATATTCAGAGGAGCAAACCGTAACAGACGAAGGGGTTTCCACAATACCTGGGTGTTTTATCACAAAATTTTACATAAAAAACGTTAGAAATCTCCAAAGAAGTAATCTGCTTGAATTTTATAGGAAACTCTACAATCTTGAAAATTCTATAATCTAATAAATCTTGGTTCAAACAATCCTATTCAGAAACTATATTGACAAACGATTTGACATCCACTTTCTTATGCGTTGAAATGCTGATATAGAAAGGAGAAAACTTATGATTCCCCCTATCACAAAACTACTCATAAAAATTGATCAACTTGAGTGGGATTTAGCAGAATTAAAAAAAGAGTTGGAAAAACTTCAAGCACCGGCCATGAAGTCACTGACACCAGAAGAGCGCCTGGCGGCGTATTCCGCTCGAACACGCGCACAGAATCAGAGGCTGCGACCTTTAATTGAAAAGGCACTTGGCAAATCTGATTCCAACGCTGAAACCCTTACCGCTGAGGAACTTCAGCAGCTTCTTTTAAAGGAAGGGATAAACCCAGAAGATAACATTGGTAGTCGTGCTATCATAGAAGAACGGGAGAAACGAAGCGAGTGAATTTCTTCTGGTTAGATGCAAGCGCGTATGCTAAAAGCTACCTCGAGCATTAATCTTTTCCTTACCAATATTTCTCATCAGCGGATGTGGAGACAATAAGCATGGCAAAAACACAAGTTGAAGTTCAATTCACACTCCCAATTGATGAAACACTGCTGCACCATAAAACTGATGCAGAGGACAAGGCAAAAGAGGCTTTTGTGCTTGAACTCCTTCGGCAAGGTAACATCAGTGCGGGCAAAGCTGCAAAATTTCTTAATATATCGCGATGGGATCTCTCAGAGTTGATGTTTGCTGTCGGAATTTCACCTTTTGCTGAGCAGACTGTAGAAGAATTGACAACTGAAGTTGAAAATGCTCCGAAAGTTTTAAATAATCCCTAAAAAGATAAAATTCAACAGATCAGTAATTAAAGTTTGACAAAAATAGTCTACATGTGATATAATTTATATTAAAGTCTCAATATGAAACGCTGTGGACACAGTTGAAATCTTCTCATTACTCAACTAGACTCTGGGAGGCATAACCGTTATCTCTATAGACATATAGTCACAATCGACTATGGATGCTCAATAACAAAATCTTTGTTATTGGTATGTATCATATATTTACTCATTTACTATAAGGGGAGAATATGAATAATAATTTTTTTGAGGAATCTAAAGAATCGTCACAGGTAAAAACAAGAATTGTTGAGAAATATTTCTGGGCTTGGGCAAAAGTCATAATACCTCACGCCAAGGAAAGGAAAAGCAATATTGGCTATGTAGATCTCTTTGCTGGTCCCGGAAGATACGATGATGGATCTAAATCTACGCCAATTCTTGTGCTTGAGAAAGCAATTCGAGAAAAAGATATATCGGATATGCTTGTTAGTATCTTTAACGATATTAAACTAGAGTTTGTCCAAAATCTTGAAGATGTCATCAACTCAATTCCAGGCATAGATAATCTCAAAAACAAACCTATTGTAATTAACAAGGAAGTTGGTAAAGAAGTAGCTCAAATTTTAGAAAGCGTGAAAACGGTACCAACTCTATTTTTTGTGGACCCGTGGGGTTATAAAGGACTTTCCCTTCAACTCATTAGTTCTGCCGTAAAAAACTGGGGTTGTGACTGTATTTTTTTCTTTAATTATAATCGTATCAATATGGGTATTAATAATGAAAAAGTTGAGGAACATATGAATGCGCTTTTCGGTAGTGAACGAGCGGAAGAACTTCGACATAGCCTTCAGACTATGCATCCATTGGAACGAGAGTTAACTATAGTTGAAGCAATAAGTCAATCTTTAAAATCAGAAGGTGGTGAGTATGTTCTGCCATTTTGTTTCAAAAAAGGAGATGGTGAGCGTCCAAGTCATCATTTAATCTTCGTTTCTAAGCATAAAAGAGGTTATCAGATTATGAAGGATATCATGGCTAAAGAAAGTACGGACTCAGAGCAAGGTGTTCCTTCGTTTGAATATACTCCTGCTACCGAGAAACAACTTCTATTATTTGGCTATTCACGCCCTCTTGACGATTTAGCTGAAATGTTATTAACAAATTACGCAGGTAGGACAATGGCGATGAAGCAGGTTTTTGATGTTCACAACGTTGGCACACCGTATATTTCAAGGAACTATAAAGAGATTCTTGCCAAACTCGAGGCTCAGGGAAAGATCCAAACAGATCCGCCCGCTAATAAACGTCGAAAAAATACTTTTGCCGATACGGTCAAAGTCACTTTTCCACCCAAAGACGAGTAATGTTCCTACCTAAGGAGGGATCTCAAAATGGCAACTAAATCCGCAATTGAATGGACACAATCAACTTGGAATCCTATAAGAGGATGTACTCGTGTTTCTGAAGGATGTCGATTTTGTTATGCCGAACGAATCGCGGCTCGGTTTTCGGGCAAAGGTCTCGCTTATGAGGGACTTGCGAAAATGACAAAAGCAGGTCCAAGGTGGTCAAATGAGGTTCGGCTTGTTGAAGAATTACTTGATTTGCCATTTAAGTGGAAAAAACCTCAATTGATTTTTGTTAATTCTATGAGCGATCTGTTTCATGAAGACGTTCCATTAGATTTTATTTTAAAAGTTTTCAAAACAATGAACGAAGCAACTCAGCATCATTTCCAAGTCCTTACAAAGCGGTCAAAACGCTTACTTGAACTCAATTCCGAGTTGCCGTGGTCCAAAAATGTGTCAATGGGAGTCAGTGTTGAAAATCAAGACTATACATGCCGCATTGACGATCTGCAACAAACAGATGCACACATCAAATTTTTATCCCTTGAACCACTTATAGGGGCACTTCCAAATCTTAATTTAGCACATATAGATTGGGTTATTGTTGGAGGTGAATCCGGTCCCGGTGCGCGACCAATGCAAAAGGAGTGGGTAATTGATATTCGCGACCAATGTGAACAAGCTTCAGTACTTTTCTTTTTTAAACAGTGGGGGGGACGAAAGAAAAAGAAAGGTGATAGAGTTTTAGAAGGTAAAACTTGGGATGATTTACCTCTTGCTTATAATGGGATTAGCATATAACACCTCCGTTCACTCGCCTATTCTATTCACTTCAAACAGACAAAAAACCACCATGCGTATACTCTGTGCAAACGTAGGAAGCACCTCGTTCAAATACCAAATTATAGATATGGAAACAACGACCTCTCTTGTCAAGGGGGGTGTAGAACGTATCGGCAATTCACCATCTGCGTTCACGCATGCCGTACCGGGCAAACCGTCCCGCGAAGGCGAAATTGATGCACCATCACACATTGATGCAATCGCGCATGCAATGCGACTCATCACCGATGCAGAAGTCGGTTGTCTTGCAGACCTCAACCAATTAGACGGTGTAGGATTCAAAACTATCCTTGCTAAAGGATACTGGCGCTCAGCACGGATTACAGCGGACGTTATTGCAGCACTTGAAGCATCTACACCGCTTGCACCGATGCACAATCCTGCCTATATTGCTTCCATCCGTGCCTTTCAGGAACTCCTTCCGGACACACCACTTGCTGCTGTTTTTGAGACATGGTTTCACCAAACTATCCCAGATTATGCCTACGAATTTGGCGTACCGCGTTTCTGGGTAGAAAAACACGACATCCGCAAATACGGTTTTCACGGTGCATCACACCGCTACATCTCCGAACGCGTGCCGCAAATGCTTGGTCGTGAAAGCGCGGAAGGACTTCGGATTATCTCCTGCCACCTCGGTGGTAGTTCCTCCATTTGTGCCATCAAAGACGGAAAATCTATTGATACCTCAATGGGAGCATCAACACAATACGGCATGGTCCAATCCACTCGCTGTGGAGACTTAGACGCCTTTGCTGTCCTCTATCTAATGGACAAAGAAGGCTTTTCTACTGATGAAATCCGCCGTCAGTTGATAGAGGAATCAGGCGTAAAAGGTATCTCTGGCACCAGCGGCGACATGCGCGACGTAGAGGAAGCGATAAAAGCCGGTAATGACAAGGCGCGCTTAGCATTAGAAACATACGTTTATGGTGTGAAAAAGTATATCGGTGCGTATATTGCTGCGCTCGGTGGAGTTGACGTTATCGCTTTTGCGGGTGGTATCGGTGAAAAAAGTGCTACGACACGTGCGCAAATCTGCAAGGGGCTTGAATGGTGTGGTATCCACTTAGACGCAGAAAAAAATGAGAAATCAACTGGCGAGACTGACCTCTCAGCGGATAACAGCCGCACGAAAATACTCGTTGTTTCTACGAATGAAGAACTTATCGTTTCACGTGAAACCGCAAGGGTGCTTTCTGCTTAAATTTTTACATTTCCCTATTTCTACATCAAATACTCTCGTTCTCGAAAAATTCGGATAGCAAGCCACATTGCTCCTGCCGTTAGCAAGCAGATTACTAACGCTGCTACCCACGCTGCTGGCGGCGTATCTCCTAACAAATCATCAAGCATGTTCCGTTGTAATTTGAAACCTGGAAACAGCGTCATAAGGTAATGCGTTAATGAAATCCGCTTAATTCCTATTGGCATCGGAGGAAAAATCGTAATCCGTTCCCAACCGAACACGAAGAGTAATCCCCATAGAACTGGATGCTTAAACCTCACAGACAGAAGTACCGCGAACGCTCCGTAGGCTAACAATCCTAACGATAGTGCGCCTGTATAATAGAAACTCATCCCTACCATCAGCAAACGATCTTTTAGTTTTGGATGTGTCTCCATAATACCTGTTAACAGTAAATGGGATATGCCGATGAGGACAACAGTGCCTATCATGTATGCCGCAAATTTGCTAAGCAGAATCAACGGTTTACGGAGTGGTCGCATTTGAAGATATGTCAAGCCTCTGCCATCAATCTCATCTGAGACGATTGCCGAACCGTAAAATATCGCGCACAAATTCGTCAAAAATCCATATAAGATAAACGTAATGTACGGAATAAAAGTGTTTACACTTGTTGTGCCTCGCACCTTGAACCGAAACACAAGCGCGATGACAAGCGGCAGCACGCCTCCAATTAGGATTAAAAGTCCGCGTCGACTCCAGAACAACTGGCGAAGTGTCAGTTTAAATAGTGCAAAATAGGCAGGAAATGAATTAGAATTGACAGTCATTTATAGTCTTTCAATTGGTTTAATGTTCTATGTACCATATTAACATAAAATTATCGATTTTACAATCTTTTGTTTAGGAACATTGGCTTGTTCTGTTCTGGAGATTATCTTTGACAATCCGATTTTGTATGGTATAATAACCAACAGAAAAAGCATTATAGGAAACTTGGAAGGAAACCTATGCTCAAAATTATTGATACCCACCAGCACCTCTGGGATACCTCCAATTTAGAATATCCGTGGTTAGATGGATTTGATCTTCTGCGGCAGCAATATACACCGCAGGATTATCGTGATGCCATCGGAGATATAAACGTTGTCAAATCGGTTCACGTGGAAGGTGACCCTGCTGAAACGCACGTTGTCCAAGAGGTGGAATGGCTAACGCACATTGCAGAAACAGATGGAATGATAGGCGCTATTGCCGCTGCTGCACCACTGGAAAAACCAGACGCCGAAGCTACCCTTGAACAACTTGCAACGTATGACCTTGTTGTAGGTATCCGTCGGATGGCATGGCACCATCCAGACAACCAATTCTATGCGACTCCTGAATTGATTCACGGTGTCCAATTGTTAGCGAACTATAACCTCTCTTTTGAACTCTGCGCTAAACATGACCAACTCCCTGCTGCCATAAAATTGGTTCAAGCTACACCAAACATCACGCATGCAGTCAACCATTGCGGTGGACCAAATATAAAAGACGAAGAGTTCGAACCGTGGGCAACCCACATGCGCGAACTCGCCGCCTTTGAAAATGTCTACTGTAAAGTATCAGGTATTGTAACAACTGCCAGCGAAAACTGGAAAGCTGAAGAACTCAAACCTTACATCCGACATCTTGTAGAAGTTTTTGGTTTTGACCGACTCATGTTTGGTAGCGATTGGCCCGTCTGCACCTTAGCTGCTAAATATCATGAGTGGTTAGAAGCACTTCTCTCTGCTATTGACGATGCGTCCGATGCAGAGAAAGAGCTATTTTTCTACCAGAACGCTTTAGAATTCTATAAAATATAAGGACTTTCCTTATAGTAAAACCAAGGTAGGTTCGGTTTCCTAACCGAACCGTGTTGATTTAGTCTCATAGATGCGGTTAGGAAACCGCATCTACCAGGGGAGTGTTCACATATTTTAGATTTCACTATTGCGGTGTAATCAGCACAGGTTCAACGCCTTGTGACTCCTGAATTTGCTGTTTGAGTCCTGATGCATCTGATCGTACCACAAATTCTCCAACTGTCACCCGATGTACTGTCGTTCCATTAACCGCCGCTGTGTATATCTTTATCTTCTCATTCGGGTATAAACGTCGTAGATTCTCAGCTAACACATCGGCATTGCGCCGCTCAGCAAAAGATCCAACCATCAGGGTTAGATTAGGAGTAGTAGGTACTTCCTGAGTTCCGATACCTGTTCCATTGCCGAATTGCAACTGTGCCTGCTGCACACTTTGATTACCAGCAATATCTTTAACGCTCAATGTAAATTTGTACGTTGTTGATGCTAACTGTGGAATTTTTGTCAAAACTACTGTTTTTGGGGGTGAACCTTCACCTTCGCTTTTTTCAACTAACTTATTACTTGTATCAAAAATCTCAAGTTTCCAATTAGCAATAGCGTTGATATCCCACACTTTTACACCGACGGTTCCCGGTGTTTCCTTAGAGATTTCTAACTTTGCTGGAATCAGATCAACCGTTACCTTTTTGCTGTTTATGAGATGTGGTGTGCTTGTTCCATCAATGATATACAGTTGCGCCACGTAATCCCCATCAGGCACCAGTTTGCCATTGTTTCCCATTCCGTTCCAGACAACTCCGTTTACAGGAGACCCGGTCCCAGATTTTTCCCAAACCTGTTCGGTATACGCATCACGGAGTGTCAATTTCCATTTGTCAGTCGCTCTAACCTTAAAACGGAATGTGATAGTATCTCCGATGCCGTCACTGTTCGGTGAAATTGCGGATTCAGAGAGTTGTAATTCATCTGAAGACACTTCCCCTCCCACATCAGGCTGAAGCGTTTTCGGCATCAAAATCGGTGGTGTTGTGTCTGTTTTAGGAATATCTTTACGTTTTGCCATCGTGTCAGGTGTTGTAGGTTCGGAAGTATTAACGAAATTTCTTCCTTTTCCACCCCACCGCAATGTTGCTGAAATCCAATGCAGACTTTGGGCTAATTCACCGCCCCTAACGTGAGCATAATCCAACTGTCCTGCTGAATTCCGAAAACTTATCCCTTGAGTCCATTCACCGGCACCGAATTTGTCAGATGCGGTTAGTGCTGTATACCCTACACGCACGCCAAAATGGTTGTTCAAGAACCAACGTTCTGCACCAAGGTGCAGCCGAAGTCGTTCGCCCCAACTCACATCATTCTGTCCGCGAATAACAATATCTGCTGATAACAAAGTCGCAATGTCTGGGCGATATGTTGTCCCGAAACGTGCAGCTAAAGGTAAACTTTCAATAAGCGTTCCATCTTCCCGAATTCCATTGCTTAGCTCGGACAGATTCATACCTACCGTCACCGAATCGCCCAACTCTTCCAACGGATAGGTGAACTGCGCCCCGATATCCACACTCCACAGGTAATTCGTCCTAATTAGCGTGTTGTTCCGATAGTAGCGCAAATTCGCGCCGGCTGATGCTTGTTCACCTAATGCTAAACCGTATCCAAAAAGCACAATCTTAGTAGATTCACTGTTATTATTGTTCCATCCATTGAACCAAGATGCTATAGACAGATTTCCTATATTCTTATCTGTTAGCCCAAGCGTGTTAGGATTTGCTGCTAACGAAAACGCCTGATCTGGACCTGAAAACGGAATCCCCCCCATGTTCACCTCTAATCCATTCATAAATCCCAGCGAAGAGGGATTCCACAAAAATCCGTTATTTGCTGAGGGCCCCGCTGTGAAAGCACTGCCCATACCGACTGCTCGCGCACTTGCGCCTACAAAAATATCGCGATGGTCTATGCCAGAAGAGCCCTCTGTAACCATTATATTTCCTAACATAAACACTACAAAACTGACTATAACGAGTGTTTTAATTCTCATTTTTAACTCCATTTTTATTTGTGAGTATTTTTAGATATAACTTCACCTGTAATTTTAACGCTTTAACTTTCAGTATGGGTACAAAGCTACTGTTTTATGCGGGTGTGTAAAGATTTTGCCATGTATTTTCGAACATGTGTTAAGAATAAAAGAAGGTTTTAGTTGTTTTTTTTCGGTTTTTGTGTTTTAGTTTTCAGAGTGGTATTATTATAACATGTGTTTAGGGCGGTTGGAAGGTTTTGTGAAATTTGGAACAATATATATCCAATACGTTTCAGGAATGTTTTGAGGTAATGCGTTGTTTTTTGGGATTTTGACTGCTGATTGCTATATTGTCTGAATCGCGGAAAGCGCGGAGAACACAGAAAACACAGAGGAGGCTATTGCACATCCCAAAATCACTTTCACAAAATATACTGCCACGACCAAAATACCTCTTATTTCCGAGATTCAGACAGCCCTCCACATATAAGCAGAAAATTCAAAATTCTCTACCTACTTAATCCCAATCATAAATGATATCACTTACACCATCTATGGAGTTAATTTTCCAATAAGTCCTGATTAGATCATCATTACTTTCATACAAATCTAAGAATTTATCAAAGCTCATTACGGTAATACCGAATTCTTTTAACTGAGCGTCAATACTAAGAATTTTTTTATCATCAGTCAGAAAAATATCTCGCCCAGACAAGTAATGAGCATGGAGATGATCCCAGTCCAGATATTCTGGAGGCGTTTCACCTCTTGGTTTAAAGTAATCGTTAACAATTGACTCAGTAAATTTTAGAAACTCAGTACACCCTGGTTTATTGAACTTTGGATTTATAAGAAATCGTTGCGCTCTGCTGTCAAAACTGTACCGCATAATAGAAGGAATTTTTCTGATGTAGGCATCAAAAAGAAGCTGTTCTTCGTCTGGACGTAGTGGAATATCTTCACGGATTCGCTGTGTAACCGCTAAATCCACCAAAAATTTCTTTCGAAATTCCATCATTCCCATAGATTCTCCCCTTTTCATTTTAAGAAACACGTCAGTGTCTAACGTCACTGAGGGTAGACTATAGATAAACTGTTCCTTTACTTCACCTGCTTTCTCACGATACCTTAAAAAATTTAGCGTCTTAGAGGTAGGGAAACTTAGCGTCATACAAATACTTGGTAAAACAATCTGGTTAATATTACGGGCGTTCTCAATCGTAGTTTGCCTAATCATGTCTCGGTACATTGTTACACTTTGAACTCGAAAATCATCACACTCTTGACGCACCTTATCGATTTCTTGCTTGGGACAATGCGCGATTCCTTGCAATTGGTTATCTTCGTCTTCACGTTCTATCCAAAGGAGTTCTTTTAAGTCGTTGTACTGAACAGGCTTATTAAGAAATTTCTCTATATCAGAAGTTATCTGCTTAAGCAGGCGATCTTCTACTTGATTGTGAAATTTTTCCCAACTTTGGGATCCTTCAGAATTCCCACAAAAAGACGCTGTGAATTTTACACTATTAATTCTTTCAACCTTAGCAGATTTTATTACCTCTGGACACTTTGTATGGAAATCTGTCATCAATTGGGCACATGCTGTCTCCATTTCTACTATAGATTCAGTCGCTTCCTCTTTTAATCCCTGAAATAGGGCGTTAGTTAAATCATCCATTATGTTCTCCTATTTTTTACAATGTGGATTCCCTTTGATGTTAAATTATACAATTTATAGATTCAGATCATCAACCTCATTTTCAAGGGAAAGCCTTTACATCGGTTTGTGTTTTGGTGTGAGGGTTATATTGTCCATTCAGGGTTTTTTGTTGTCTGAATCTCGGAAAACACGGAATGCACGGAAGACGCGCAGAAGAGGTGTTCGCGCAAGTTTGATGTTTTGATAAGTGGTGTTAGATGAGAGGTCTTTTCCGCGTGTTCCGTGCATTCCGCGATTCAGACAATTGGAGTGTCGCCCCGCTGGGGCTGAATGTCCGAGGCGGTTAGGAAACCCCTCGAACAAGAGAATTGACAATGGACACATATTACGATATAATACACACACATTCAGAAAATAGCAAGACAACAAAAGGAACATGCCATGCACCGAAACCGCACGCTCATCCGAGGGGATAACTATATCGAGATGCAACACCTGTCAGACGCATCCGTTGACCTGATTGCTACTGACCCGCCTTTTAACTCTAAACGCGATTACTTTGTGCCATTCCGAGATGACCAGGGACGCGAACCCGATACGCTCGTCAAAGCATTCACGGATACGTGGACGTGGGGTGATGCTGCGGCGGAGGCTTATGATGCACTTCTCATGGAGGTCGGTGGGCAGGTGGGGGATACGATGGAGGGACTACGCAAGTTTCTCAAAGAAACGCCGATGATGGCGTATCTGGTGATGATGGGGATACGGATTGTGGAGATGCACAGGATATTGAAAGATACGGGCAGCCTCTATCTGCACTGCGATCCAACTGCGAGTCATTATCTCAAAATCATGCTGGATGCTGTTTTTGGAACTAAACATTTTAGAAACGAGATTATCTGGCATTATCAAATGGGAACAGCACCTAAGACAGCATTTGGCAGAAAGCATGACACGATATTCTTCTACAACAAATCAGATAAATCTAAATTTACTCGTCAATCCAAACCAGTTGTGAATCCGGCAAGATATAAGTTTACAGACGAAGATGGTCGTAAATATGATGTAAACGGTGTAGGGAAGCGTTACTATTTAGATGAAGGACAAACTTGTGATGATGTATGGACTTATGTGCAAGAAAAGCAATATCAACAACTCAACCCTCAAGCAAAGGAAAAGACAGGCTATCCCACACAGAAACCGGTAGAACTCTACAAACGCATCATCGCTGCATCATCCAACGAAGGCGATCTCGTGCTTGACCCGTTCTGCGGGTGCGGCACAACGTTGATGGCAGCTGAATCTCTCAACCGACACTGGATCGGGATTGACTTGACCTACCTCGCTATCGGTGCTGTGAACCAACAGTTTGATCGCATGTTCCCTCAACATCGCGACAGCGTCACTATCGCTGGCACACCGGAGAACGCAGCACAGGCACTTGCACTCGCCCAAACCGATCATCAAGGTTTTGAGGAGTGGTGTATCACGCATGTGCTTCACTTTAAATCCAACGCGAAGAAGGTTGCGGATGGTGGGATTGACGGCACGTTCCGATTTCCTATTGGGAAGGTGAAAGGGAAGCAAGAATATGGTCGTGTGGTGGCGCAAGTGAAAGGGGGCAGCTACACGCTGGGACATATCCGTGATTTCCGTACTGCTATGCAGAACGACGGTGCGGATTTGGGTGTGTTTGTCGTCACATCTCCGCCGTCCAGTGGTATGCGGACGGAGGCGAGTCGTGCTGGTATCTATCGGCATCCGTTTTTGAATATGGAAGCCCCAGCCTTGCAGATATATGAGATTCAGGATTATTTTGAGGGTAACCTGCCTACATTGCCATTCGGAGAACGTTCTCTGCTGTAGGCGGGGTTTCCAACCCGCGATTTCATCGTTTATAGAAAAACGTCATAAGACCCCTCTTTAGTCCCGTCCCGGACGCAATATTTATAGCAAAGTGCTGTCACAACCTCTCTTGAGTTCCGTAGGAACGATATCTTTATAATGTCTAATGTAATTTCGCAATAAATAAAAATGGACTTGTCAATCGTTCATTTTTACGTCAATATCGCGTATAAACTTAGCCAAGTCCGAATAGATAGTGGGTTTATTTAAGTAGAAATCAAAATAGTATTTTATAGTTGTATATATTACTGCCTGAAATGAAGAAACAGAATACGATAAATGTGATTTTAATTTACGTATATTATCTTCAGGTTTACTTGTGAATGAATAAAAAGTATGCGTATTTCCATGTGCCTCCGAACTTAATAATTGACGAATATTGTATATATGGTCCGTTAAGTTGGGTGTTGTTATGTATAATCCTAAGCCTTGATTAATTTTGTCTTTACGAGTAGTATTTGACCATTTACCACTATTTGTAGGTTTTAGGTGAGGATAAACCGATAATAAATTGTCGTATATCTCTTTAGTTGTTTGGACATTAGTGTGAAATCCCATTTGCTCTAATACTTCTATTTCTTGATGAAGGGTGAAGATAAAGTAGCGGAGATATTCATCACCTTGTTTGCTTGCTTTATCGTTCACAATGTATGCAAGATCTATTAGGAATTCATCAGCCTCTCGTAATGTGTACGATAATGATGTAGAGTTGTAATAAGGTTCGGCTGTTAATAATCCTTGAGATATAAAGATACTGTCCTGATAGATGTTTCTGATATTTGTAAAAATATGGTGCATAACAAAATCGGCAAAGTAATTTGGAATGTTATCATGATTTTGGTTATCAAAAGTTGACAGTATCGGTTGTGTATATTTATCAAGTATGTAAACTATTTCTTGTTGTTGTTCTAAATAGTCTGATACTTCTGTTAGTGAATATGTTTTTGCCATCCTTTACCCTCTTTCAGTTTTGTCTTAAATTCGGTTTGTATGCCGTCGCTTTTCATCAGTTTAAAGTATAACGTATCACCTGAAACAATACCAAAAAAATAGAAAAAATGTTAATTTGAAAGGAAGTATATACGATGAATGCACACGACATAATGCGTGAAGAGAAGAAGAAACAATAGGCGCGGATTTGTTTTAGAATCGCGGAAGGCGTGGATAATGTAATAGCGCACAATCGCGGTTGAAAACCGCTCCAACAATGTAAGAGTTGCACAATCGGGCTTGGGAAACCCCTCTAGTCTAGTACTGAAGAAAGAGGGCAATGAATTGCGCGGTTACGAACAAGGGTGTCATTTAGTTAGGACTGATAGTGCGAGGTTAGGAAACCGCGCCTACCGGGGGTGTTAGGAAACCGCGCCTACCGGGGGTGTTCACATATTTTTAATTGGACTATAAAAGTCCATCTCACAAACCACCTGTTACGCTCTTGGTGGTTAAATTTTTGGATTTGCTATAAAATCCAAAAATAATGCAACCTTTTGCAATTTAAAACTCGTCACTTAAATTAAGTAGTGGTACCACTCTGGAGTACTTTTTATGCAAAATAACGATTCTGAACTGATTCAGCGTACATTGGACGGTGATCAAACGGCATTTACCGAGCTTGTTGAAAAATACCAAAAGGGAATTCACGCACTTGCCTGGCGCAAAATCGGGGACTTTCATATCGCGCAAGAAATTACACAGGATGCTTTTCTCAGAGCTTATCAAAGACTCAGAACTTTGAAAGACCCCAGCTTGTTCCCGGGATGGGTATATGTGATTGCGTCTCACCTATGCACTGAATGGCACCGAAAGAAGAAGCCTCCGATCCAATCCTTAGAAACTACTGACGTTGCGGAGATTGATCAAGTGTCACATTCACAATATATAGCAGAACAACGAGACACCGAAGCGGCTGAAGCCCGGCGTGAAGTTGTCCAGAAGCTGCTCCAAAAATTGCCTGAGAGCGAACGCACAGTCATGGCACTGCACTATCTCGGCGAAATGACATGTGAAGCAATTAGCAAGATGCTCGGTGTGTCTCCGAATACGATTAAAAGTCGACTCAGTCGTGCGCGCAACCGTCTAAAGAAGGAAGAAGCGATAATTCGGGAAAATCTCAGTAGCTTCCAACTCCCAACGCAATTGACACAGGACATTATGAAGGAAATTGCACGCGTTAATCCCATCGCTCCTTCAAGCAGCAAACCTTTTATGCCGTGGGTAGTTTCTGCTGCCTCTGCTATTTTAATCCTATTATTCATGGGAATTGGAGTCCAACACCTTTTGCTCTCTTTCCAACCGTACGATCTCGATTCTGAATCGATGTTAACAGTTGAAATCGTTGACACGCCTGTTAGTATTGTCCGAAAAATAAAACCTGATTCGCGTAATCAACTCGGAACGACTGATATTTCCAGTAAAAGTCAAGGCGCTGGCGAAAAAGTGGATACATCTCAAAACGTAAACTTCACCAATATTATCCCAACACTTGAAACGGAGGCGCCACTCTCAACAGAACGGTGGACTCAACTTGACAGTCCTGGTCCGGTCCGAATATTTACGCTATTTGCCACTAAAACAAACGACCTTTATGCGGCGACTCCAGTAGGACTTTATCGGAAGACAACTGATAACAAACGGTGGCACTTAATCAACAGTAAACTCCCTATTCCGACCTACAAGATGCCGATAGCTGAGCAAGATGGGACCCTCTATATTGTAACAGATGATGCAGTACTCGCTTCAAAAGATAAAGGTGAAACGTGGAAATCTCTCGGTCCCCGTCCGAAAGGACGTGCTATTGACTTGATCGTAAAGAGTAATGCACAAGGTGCTATTGAGTTCTATCTTGCCCTACTACAAGGGATATTCTTCTCTGATGATGTAGGAGTCTCTTGGACCCCTCTAAACAAAGGTTTAGCAAGAAGAAAAATTTATGCATTAACATCCGTTGAAAACGCACTATTTGCTGGGACCGATAGAGGGCTCTTCCGCTTCAATCCAGAACCGGGTACGGAAGATGGTTTTGATAGATCAGGTGTGTGGAAAAAATTACCGGTAGCAGAATCTAAATCTATTCACGCATTTGCAGTTTCAGAACACCGGCTGTATGTTGTGGCAGGAGATCTCAAGATTTCTGCGGATAAGGATTCTTTGGATATTGGGGCTATAGCAAAGGCGGTCCTAAGTAAAGAGCCTATATGGGCAGTTTTTCGGTCAACAGATCAAGGTGATTCATGGACAGATATAACGCCGACAAAAGTTTCTAAAAAAAATAAAATAGTGGCGAATATCAGGATTGTTGCTTCAGAAAAAACGGTTATGTTATTAATAGAGCCCGACACTTTACGTTCAACGGATGAGGGAAAAACTTGGATAAAGGTCCCTTTTGGAAAATTCACAGGGCAAGGTGTTATGGCTGCTTTGAAAGCAAAAAGTCATAGCGAGTCCGCTAATCAAGATCAATTTTACGTAGGGGATCAAAACGGAATTCGCCGTTCAACTGATGATGGTGATTCGTGGAAACGATTTAACACCGGATTGGGTGGCAACATACAAAATCTAACTGCCTTTAATAATAAACTCTACGCAGTAGCGGATGAGCAACTTATTACATCAACCGACGGTGGGCAATCCTGGAAAGCAATTCCTGTGGCATCAAGTGATATGCATATCACTCTTATGAACAAAAAAATACCACTGACCAATGCAAATATACGACAGATAACAGCAGCAGATGGAATCCTTTACGCAAAAGGATACGCAACGGTTAGATTGTTTTTTTCCTATTTAGACGAAGAAAACAGAACGCTTCGCCCAATCCAAGGTGTTCCTGCCTTCGGTCAAACGGATCCCCTCCTAACAGTTATGAAGGCAGCACAAGGATCTATAGAGGATAATGGGAAGGAGGAGGAGGGGGAAAATGCCGCTAATTTTTTAGAAGCTTTCTTTAGCATAGGGGCAGATATCTTTGGAGGATTCGCTGTCAGTGATAATACTTTCTATGTTGAGCACAGAGGGAAACTTCTAATCTGGCGCTCTGAATCCCAAGTAAACAACGATGCAAGTCGGTTCGATACCAAAATCGAAAACACTCGCGAAATTGACCTCTCGAACCTTAGTTCTTTGGATGGTTTCAAGTTTTTCAAGTTAGGCGTTTCTGGGGATACTGTCTATGTCGGCAAGTCCGATGGTGGCCTACTTCACTCTGTTGATAGGGGGCGCAATTGGAAAACCGTCCACCTACCAATTGCTGTTGAAACTTTCAAACAAATTCTCATTACCGACAAAACTGTTTACGTGGCAACTGACAATGGTGCTTTGTACTCAAGCGATGGCACTGAATGGGATGTCATCACCGATTCGGATGGTCAACAACTGATGATAGACCGTTTTACTATAGATAGAACGATTTTATACGCAGTGAGTTCTTTAAAAAATGATCAGGGTGGAGTCTATCGATTGACAAGTACAAATGCCACTTGGGAACGAATAGCGCCGGAAATTCCGGACGATGCTACTTCTATCGCTGTCGCAAATGGTGTCCTTTATGTCGGCACCGAGAACAGTGGTTTGCAGGTTATTGGGCTTGAAGACTCTTCACGGACGCCTCTGACCAAAGCATCAAATTAATACGCAAACGCGCTTACAGGATTTAGCGTTTACAAGTGAGTTGCAGACATACTTTTAGTAAAAACTTAAAAGCCTCGCGACAGGTGGACGCGTGTAGAGAAAGAATCCACCGTATAAGAAGTTAAGTATAACTTACAGAACATCCTCGTTGTCCGAGGATATGAGATGCGAGATATGCCCAATGTTTTCAGTTCACAAACTCATAGGGCACCTGAAGTTTAGCCAGATATTATTTTATTTGGAGGACCCGAGGCAAGGGCATGTCTCTTCTATTGAACGAACTAAGTCTCCAAAACGGAGAACAAATTAACCAAAACCGCCAAATTCTGGCGAAAGAAGGAAAGATTCAAAATGTACAAAAATTTAGTTTCCTATATTAGCAAACAAAACGTCTTTACGTTAAAAAATAAGACGTTATACATGTTAACTATTCTTATCCTCGCAGCTTGTTTCATTATAGGCTGCGAAGGCCGGACTACCACAAAGCTTCTTGACGCATTGAGCGACCCACTACTTGAGTTAAATCGAACAGTTACGGTAACCCTCAATGAAAAGGATGGAAGTGGGATCACCGGCACAGCGATTTTTATGGAATATGTAGATGCAGACACGGAACAAGTAGGATCAACGACAATTCGGAACTTTGATGTCGAAATTCAGAATGCTGTTTCTGGTCGTAAATACGCTGCATATATCTATTCTGGCAGTAGTTGTGATGCACCCGGTAGTATCTGGGATGTTGAAGGTTTTGATTCCCATTCTTTTACAGCTGATGAAGATGGAATGGGAGAACTTAGTTATATCATTGAACTCACTATTGACACCAATTCAGCAACGGATATACTCGGTAAAGTATTGGTTATCCACGAACAGGTTGGAGATGGTGATTTAGCAGATGGCACGCAAGTCAGTTGTGGTGTCATAACCCTCACGGAATAATCTATTTTTAAAGTTTAGCACTCAATGCATGCGTTCAGTATCACGCTTGCATTGGGTGCTTTTTTATTTTAAGCATAGGTGTCAACTTAAGGATTTTTGATTTTGAGTCCCTCTTCAGTCCCGTGAATCAACGCCAAATACGCGTATGGTATTTGTCGGGGACGCAATGTTTATGAACATGTTATTGGCATCTACATATCGTTCGGACGGAATTCAAGAGGGATGGTGACAGCGTTTTCTATAAACATATCGTCCGGATGGGACTAAATATGGGACAATCTCAATAATCATGCGTATTTAGAGATGTTCACAATAACCCAGACATTTTCTAAAATTGACGCCTATAGATATTACATCGAAACCCCTAACAACCCACGTGTCAACTGGAAATCTATATTTCCCTTACCGTGTAACTTCGGTGTATACCGACGCGAAGCCACCTCCACCATCAACGCCAATATTTTATCAATATCAATAGATGCCAAATCTAAGTCTGTACCATAAACTGATTGCGTCTTAGAATCTGTTGACACCTGAATCAGCGGCACCATCACATGCGATTGTAAGGGGGCGCCGACTATGTGTGCAAGTGCCATCTCTACACCTGTCGCTCCCAATCCGGTCAATGTCTCCGTGGGTTGATCGGTGGGTGATTCCATGATGTGAAAACCGCTCTTTTCAACACGTTGTCCATAAGCCAACGTTGGCGAGGCGAATAATGACTCTGGTAAAAATGTGGCATTTGCAGGAACAACAACCGTCCCACCCGAGGTGCTAATTGTCGTTATCAATTGCATAAGTGCTTGTGAAACAGGCTCAGTCGCCTCGCTAATAGAGGTTACCGCTATACAGAGATGCTCCAATCCAGCATCAACAATCGGAACAGATGGCTTATCAGCAAGTTCATCTGCAAACCAATTTTGCACCTTATCAACCACTGCATCAATTCCGCCATCCAATTGCACACTTGCCCATCCATAGTTTTCAGGGGAAATACCCAATTGCTGAATTTTATGCCGAACATGGTCATTATGGGTCTTTTCACAACCGTGCTCCAGAAGCAAACCGAGTGCCACTGATGGATGTGTCAGGTGTCCGATCATAGTACGGGTGTAGATTTCTTCGGAACGTCCACTCGATACCCCGCATCCCTCGGTATGTGCGAGTGCCACAAAACGCGATATGCCTTGCCCTCTTCCTATCTTGTGTTCGTTGCATCGGTGCGCAATCATCTGTGCAATCTGTCCGGAACAGAGGCTTGTTGGCAAAATTAACGCGAGCTGATCACTACGACACCCGCCTGCTGTTTGGAAAGCGCGATACGTATATGTATCAACAGGAATGTTCCCTGTAACTTCAGATGGAATTGGTAATGGTTCACCAGACTTAACCTCAGATGCATCAAGAACAGGTGATAGATCTGTAGGCCCTGTCTGTTTCCAATCACGCCATAGTGAAACTTGAGAATGCCCTGCTTTTTCTCCCACCGACCGTTCACCCGATGCAACATTCACCGTCAAATCAAGCATCTCTTCACCAAGTTGCTCCATCGGTGTCCCATCAAGATAAGCCCCCGCGTTCACATCCATATCCTTCTCAAGCATTTCGAAACGACCCGTGGTCGTGACAATCTTAATTGTTGGCACAAAAGGAAAATTGGTAATCGATCCATTGCCTGTTACAAAGAAAATCATATTTGATCCAGATGCAACCTGCCCAGCGATGCTCTCTAAATCGTTGCCAGGGCTATCCATGAAATAGTATCCAGGTTTCTCCATTAATTCGCTATAATTGATGACGTAGTCAAGGCGAACATCAGGGTTCCGTTTCATCGCTGCACCGATTGATTTTATAGCGATGTTATACAGGCCTCTAAAGTTGTTTCCACCAGATGGATTCCCTTCTGCAGAATGTCCATGCCACCCAACGCGTTCCTTAAAGACTTCAACGGTGTTGAGAAATTTCTGTGCTGTCGGTAGGTCGCGAACGTTTTGCAAAAGATACGCCTCGGCACCGATGAGTTCATCCGTCTCTGCAAGATTCGCGCACCCGCCATAACGGATTGTCTCCTTGGCGACATAAGCAGCGAGTGGATTACCAGACACACCTGAAAAAGCATCCGAACCGCCGCATTGCAACGCTATTTTGAGATTCTCCAGAGATTGCTCAGTCCGTGGGGTCCTATTAACTGCATCTAACCAGCCATCTATTATCTCAACCCCTCTAACTATATTTGTATCAAAATTTCCTTCAATGCTAAAGAAATTGTGTGTGACACTGTCCAGTTCATAGTCTTCGCGCTGCATATATTCCTTCAGCATATCGTTAGTGACTGCTTCAGAACCGTAGTCAACAAGCAAGATAGCGCCTATATTGGGATGTACTGTAAAACCAGCAAGCGTCCGGAGTAGAAGGTCTATATTATTTGGTGTTTTTTCTTCACCACCTTCAGTATGTGTTACCGAAACGATTCCATCTATGTTGGAATAGGTTTGCGCCCTATCCGAACATCTATCCACAAGTTTTTTTACGAAGCCAGAGGTACGTGACGTTGTTCCCATCACAACGATGTAATTCCGCGTTCCAACCCCGCGACTTCCCGGACGCCGATAACCAAGGAACGTGCGTTTTTCTGGGGACCTTTCCACCTGTTTCCCTGGACGAAACGCTGCCTCATCTAATACATAAGGCACTATTACATCGGAAAAGTTGGGACTTGATGGCAATTCAAAATTTAGATTTCTAATCGACAACGAATCGATCATCTTCTGATTACATACATAATTGCCAGGAGCAATGGGACGTGAAGCATAACCGAAAGGTAGACCCCATGACAAAAGTGGCGCTCCCTCTACAATTGATTGGATGGCGAAACGGTGTCCTTCTAACACTGTGTAGGATAAGGTAAATTGTTTACTATTATGCTGAATCTGAGTCCCTTTATCTAATCTCTGAGTCGCAATGGCAACATTATCATTTGGGGCAGGTAACCGCGCAACACTTGTAAAATTGTATGTCATAGGACCTCCTAACAACTAACGTTAACGACGAAAAATACTTACTTCAATAGCGTCTTTTTTCACCCACGGTAGATTAATCTCAAACCAATGTGTTTCACTTTCATAATGGTTACGAACATGTTCAAGATAATCTGCCATAGAATCCGCACCGATTCCAACGTTATCTGCTAATACGGTAGCGGGGTTGGTCAATTGCGGTTCAATCGCCTGAAAACATGGGAAATAATTATCGAAGTTGTTGTCAAGAAGCAAAAAATCTACAGGTTCTTGAATACTTTTGAGAACCTCCTGTGCATCACCAATCCGTGAATCAACAAGATCAGCCACGCCAGCACGTTCAAAATTGGCACGCGCCTGATCCACTCTATTAGCATCTATCTCAATTGTGATCAAACGCCCTGTCCCTGCAGCTTTTAATTCCCTTAACATCCACAGCCCGGAATAACCTATAGCGGTTCCACATTCAACAATCAACGATGGTTTCGCTTTTTTTACCCAGTCAGCGAGAAATTGCGCTTTTTCCGGTCCCAACATCGGAATTCTCTCTTCTCTACACTGTGCCTCAACCTCTTTTAAAACCTGATCAAACATATAACCCTCCATAAGAAACAAGTCGTCTCACTTGAATTTGACATCGTAGGAACTAATATGGTAACATTTTTATATCGTTTAGTAGCAGGAAGTTGCAAACTTTGCTTGAATTACCATAGTTTCAGTGTATCAATTCTGATAAAACTGAGATAATCATACACGAAAACCTTATTACGGTCAAGTCTTTGGCGTAGGAGCTTAATTCTAACATCTGTTGAAAATAAAAATTTGCAACCGAATCTATTGTTAGGTGTGTATGAGTATGTAAGCACCTCCGGAGGCACCTGATGCTTGAATTAGATGATGAATTAATGCAGCGATTTCAGAAAGGTGATGAGGACGCGTTTAACCTATTAACACGTCGACATCAAAAGCCGTTGATCAATTTTATCGCCAGATTTACCGGTGATAAAGATAACGCTGAAGATTTGGCACAGGAGACGTTTATCCGCATGTATAAAGCGGCAAATCGTTACAAACCCGGTCGTGCTCAGTTTAAAACATGGATGTATTTAATTGCCAAAAGGTTGTGTATGAATGAAGTCCGAAACAGAGGTCGCAGAGACCGTTTCCGGGTTGACAATATCGCTACAAATGATAAAGCCTATAGTGCAAACGATGAACAGATTGACCTCATCGCAACCGCCCCTGCGGATGCCGCTTTCCAACCGGAAGTGGCACTTGAACGAAAAGAACTCCGCAACGCTATCCAAAAAGCAATCGCAGAGTTGCCAGAACAATATAGATTTCCGCTCATCCTGCGCGACGTCCAAGGGTTAAGTTATGATGAAATCAGCAAAATACTTGAACTGCGAAGCGGAACAACAAAATCGCGTATAAATAGAGCGCGATTAATGCTTAAAGACAAACTAAAACCATTTATGGAGTTATTATGAACTGTTTACAGGCTGAAGAAAACTTCTCTGCACATTTAGAAGATGCACTTGATTATCAAATGTTACAACGTTTCGAGTCTCACATTGCGGAATGCGCTACGTGTCAGCGTGAATACGCTCGATTTAGCGAATCAGTTAAAGCATCACAACAATTACCGCAGATTGAACCTTCACCCTATTTTATGCCAACATTGCAGCAACGCCTCGCTGAAGAGCAGCGTGAGTCATTCTCCTTCTGGCAGCGTCTGCAACGTGTTTTCGTCATGCCCAAATGGGCTATCAGCGGTGTAATGGTAGGACTTTTAATTATGGGGACAGTCACATTCTTATACCATGATGATTGGTTCAATCGTGGAACTCAACCATCAGACGAACAGATAAGCACACAAGGTACTGGAATATTTTCTGGATCACCGATCAACAATCAATTTCTGCCACGCGCTTCTGGATCATCCGATTTCTCAAATACAATTTCCGGTCAACCGATGCAACAACACTACACCTTAAAGCGCGTAAGTTACTCCACTGTATCGACTGGAGGCGGATTATAGTGCTTTGTATGAATATCTACAAAGCAGGCCACTACTTTGATGAGGATAAATAAATGATTTCCGAAAATTTAAAACAGAATCAAAATAAAAACACGAAATTTTCTATGCTATACAAGTTACTTGGTATAAGTACGTTTATTTTTTTTATTTGCGCCATAACACCAAGTTTTGGGCAAGAAAATATGCTACAGCTGCTTGAAAAAGAATTCAAAAAAGTTGTCACTACTGCCCGTCCTGCTATTGTCAAAGTTATTGCATCACAAACGACACCCGCACAATTACCTCCAGACATAATTAGAATAATTCCCCAAACATCCACACAATTACCTCCAGATATAATTAGAATAATTCCCGGCGAAAACATTAGTTCCGGCATTATTCTTGATAGGGAAGGGCACATTGCTACAACTACCTTTGATATAACACCCAGCAAGATTGAAGTTGTCTTCAATAATAACAAGAAAGTTCCAGCAAAAATCATTGGGATGGACGAGTTAACCGATCTTGTTGTAATTAAGGTAAATAACAAATTACCTATGCAAATTAAAAAAGGAGATTCTGATAAAATTGACATGGGTTCATGGGTTTTCACAATTGGGAGTTCACAGGGCGAACATCCGATCATTTCATTCGGTATTGTAAGTGGTCGGGAAACCTTACCTGCCCACCCTTGCGCTGAACTCATTAAAATCAACGCCCCTGTTTCTCCAGGGAATAGCGGTGGAGCAATTATAAACACATCGGGAGAGGTAGTTGGAATGATTCTTGCTGTACTTACTGAACCTAACGATTGGAATCCACTCCAGCTGCAACTGCCGATGCAGATGTGGAATAGCCAAAACATTACTTTTGCAGTACCAATTGAAACAGTTAAATCCGTTGCCACCGAAATTATAAAACATGGCAAGGTGCCGCGGGGTTGGCTTGGTGTTGATATTGAAATAAGTGATTTTGGAGTTTATGTTAAGCGTGTGGTAGAAGATAGTCCAGCACACAAAAGCGGGCTTTTGCCTAAGGATATTATTCTTGAATATAATAATACACCTGTGACAAACTATCTCCAACTGTTGAGACGTGTTGGAACCGCATCGCCAAATACAGAAATCATCCTCAAAATCAATAGGAACGGGCGCGAGCAAAACTATACAATCAAACTCGGTGAAAGATAGTGTCTACCACTTTAATTGGTTAAACTCTTCAAGATATGCCCGCGCCATATCCTTGTTTCCTTTGATTATCAAAAGGTTTTCACTGTTTTTCGTTTCAGCATTCTTAGAGAAGTTATACGAACCTGTGATCACTGTTTCTTCATCAATAATAATCACCTTGTGATGCATTGCTCCTGAACTTCTGTCTACCCTAACCGATATTCCCGCCTTCTTCATCAGTTCATATTCAGAATACGCATTAAGTCCACTTTCATCAAACACCCCGCCCATTGTAACTCCCAACTTAAAGCGATCGCGCATTGCCTTACCAAGTTTATCGTGTGTAAATGAAAACGCCATAAAATAAATTGACTTTTTTGCTGACGTGATCTCCTTCAATAGCGGTGAAATCGTGTCGTTTTCTGGGGCGAAATAGGTTGAAATCTGTGTGCCATCGTTAAGGGTAATATGTGGGAATGGGATATGCGGGTCCGATGACTTATCCAACTGGGCTGAGACAAACATTTCCCGAAATTCTTGTGTGAAGTTATACGCAAGCGGTTCTGAATCTATCCAGATAACGTTATTATTATTCTTGTAGGCACCATTGTATGTGGGATTATAAGAACCTGTCCAGACATACCGTTCGTCAATCACTATAAATTTGTGGTGCATATATCCCGCATTGTCTCCATCGTCTCGAACAGGAACGCCTTCATCTTGCAACCGCTCAATTTCTTCTTGATCAGCATTGTCGTTCTCAGTAAAGACTCTAACTCTCACGCCACGATTATGTGCATTAATTAAAGCATCTGCTATCGGTTCAGAATCCAAATCATAAAGCGCTGCATCAATACGCTCTTTCGCTAAACTAAGTTTGGCAACAAGCCATTTATCAAGAGTATGAGGTGTATTTTTATCAAGTTCACCAGCATGGACTTTACTAAAATAAACCTCCCAAGTTCCTCCGATTGTCTCTTGAGGTGTGTCCTTGAAATACCTGATTGCGAAACCGATCGCAACAGCAACCGCTAAAATAAGAAAAAACGGAATAAACCGTGAATTCCTGCTCTTAGGTGGTGCTGTTGAAGCATTATTCATGTTTATAGAACCCCATAATTAATAGCAGCTAAACACCCCATCTACGCCGCGATTCTTCCAACGATTCAATTTCGGCATCTTCCTGTTTCCAAGCGTAATGTCCTTTCGGATTTTCACCTATCCATCGTTCATCAATCGGTTCAGCAGCAAGTTGGTAGCGCGTATCTGCTGTTATCCGTATTTTATCAGATGTGTTTACGAGTGAAGCATGCATGAGAAACATATTAAAAATGATAACGTCCCCAGCTGAAAACGATGTTGTGGCCCAATGTCCGCCAAATTTTTCGATTATCTCAAGCGGCTTATCGCTAAAGTGTCCTTCAATTAGATCGCGGTCAACATCTGCTTTTCCGTAGGTCTCGCGCACCTTCTCAAATCGATTTGAACCGAGACAGAAGACAATCGGCCCCATATCTAAGGAGACATCTCCAAAAGGAGTCCAGCACGAATATAGGCTTTGCGTCCCTCTACCCATAAAAACGATATCGTAATGGATAGGTGAACCTGAGCCGGGGCCAGCAGTGCGAAGCCATTTGAAATCAAACGTCCGCGCATCGCCACCAAGAAAATGCTTAAAAAAATCCATTATCGGCGCACCTTCAATGACCGCCTTAAATGCAGGCAGCTGCGTCAACGCTTTATTTCCCATTGATCCTGTTGATGTAGGTTCGGGATAATCCGGGTTGAAGATCCCATCCATCATCGGTGTTTCGGGAGCGAGCATCCCTTTTGCTGCTAATTTCGCCAGAATTGCTTGACGTGCAGCAAGCACTGTCTTCTTGTCGTGTAGTCCACGGATCAATAGATACCCATCTTCTGCTATCCGTTCATGCAGCGCACCTGGATTGTCCAATATGTCATTACTATCTCGTAAATCGGTGCTTACCTCTACTTCCTGATGTAAAAATGGGAGTTTCATTTATTTTCTCACCTCCGATGGCGGAGGCACTTTCAGCCAGGCATAGTTGAATCGATAATGTTGTTTACTGCTAATCAGATGGATAATGCCATTCTGTCCTTGACACACAGCGAGATACCCACCGGGTTCAGCACTGTTTAACCCCATTGTAAAAGGCCGTCCATCCATTGTTTCAATTTCTCGATCAGGTCCATCATCTGAAACCAACCTTATATGAGACCATGTTTTCCCATCATCATAAGAGAGCGCGCCGAAGAGTCCCGTTACGAGACGCTCATTTCCAGATGCGTCAACAATTGGCATTGTTTCTGGTGTTTTACGGCTTCCTGTAAAGGATGCAAGAAAAATAGGTCCCTCCTGAAGTCGCAAAAACACACACCTTTGTCCACCCGAAACAACCGGAAATTCACTCGCACTGTAATGCCACGTTTTGCCACCATCTTCAGAGACGCTCTTTGGCATACGACCATCAATTGTATCCCCGCGACCGTACGCCAAAAGCCGACCATCGGACAACTCTACCACAGCAGCGTGTATACCCGCAATCCATCCGCCGCTTTTTCCTGCCGCAAATTCGGGAATAGGTTGTCCTGCCCCTGGATCGTACCATGTTTCACCGTCATCGTCGCTTAACCATATCGCAGTGCCGCCGTTTCCACCTGTTACCGCATCACATGCAAGGAGGATTGAACCGTTCTGTCTCCGAAAAACAGAAGCGATTGGCATGTGACGAAGACGATGTTCCGGTGAGATAAAGCGGGGTTTTGACCATGTTGCACAGTTATCGTCAGAGTAACGCATCACTAATGCTAAAGGACCCCACGTCGCTGCAGCGGAAAGACCGTTGAAATGATAGATTCTTCCCTTTTCATTACGCCACAGAGAGGTCGCGTGATTATTCCGATCAGGCGGTCCCCAAAATGGCTCAGCTACTTCCCATTCCGATGCACCACAACGTAACCGACTTGCTGCCAGCGTCAACTCACGTCCTCGTTCTGTTACGCACGAATACCACGCTGCAAACATATCTCCATTCGGACATTCCACTATCGCAGGTACGTGGTTATGTGCTGAATAAAGCGGTCCGTTAGAACCCTTTGGAATTCGGACAAACGGGATCGGTTCTGCGAAGGACGGGACAGTAGTAGGTACACTCTGCTGGGTTTCCGTAACCTGTTTGACACCACGCCCCCATAACGCCACCTTCCGGGCAGGTAAGAACGTGGAAGTCTCTGGCATCCCTCCACACACCACACGAAATCCGATATACCAATGTTTATCTTCAGGCACTGCCCCCATCCGATTTGCAGAACGCAAATAACAGAGCAGCGTCGAATGACTACCGCCTCGCGTCACACGGTAAAGTCCTTCTTCCCTGCCGACTGGGTCAACTTGCGGCTCTGATTTATAAGGGCCATACCAATCGCGGCACCACTCCTCGACGTTTCCGTGCATGTCGTAAACACCCCATGCATTCGGTGCCGTTTTACCGACATGCAATGGGACGATTTCCTCTGCACCTTGGCTCCGTCCCGCATCCGGGTACCAACTTTCCCCAACATTTTTATGAAACTCATCGGGCAATGTATCACCTGTATGATAATGTGTTGTTGTGCCTGCGCGGCAAACGTATTCCCATTCCGCTTCGGTCGGCAACCTATACGGAAGTCCTTCTTTTTCAGATAACCATTCGCAGAAACGTGTCGCATCGTGCCAATCTACAAAAACAACAGCCTCATCATCACTCTGTGAGAAGCCTAATTTGCCACGTAGTTCACTATGATCATCTTGAAATTCTTCATATTGTGCATTCGTTACCTGAAAAATGCCGACGTAAAACGGTGTGCTGAGTGTAACTTGATGTATCGGTTGTTCGTCCCAATCACCATCCCGCAGATATTCTTTACCTGCAATTAATGTATCTGCAAGATGCGCTTGTTCCGATCCCATCATAAAGGTGCCGGGTTCAATTCTAACGAACTGCATGCCGATTGAATTTATAAAAGTTTTGTCTTGAATCGTCAGTTTTGGCATAATCTTCTCGTTTTGGAATGTATAATAACAAATCTTAGATTGGAATCCAATTATTCTACTTCTGAAGGACGTTGTTGTAAAACAGGGATCACATAGCACTGAATGGCAAGCCCATCAACGGTAGCAGTTTCAGTCTGTGGATTTGGGTTCTCACGATAGTCAAATACGATGTAATACCCCTCTATTGCACCCTCTAATTTCAGATACGCAGCGAGTTGCTGTTTGCCCATCTGATATGTTTTTTCATTTCGCCAAACCTTGGTTTCAACAATATATTTTTGACCTTTGTGCCCAATGATCAGGTCTGCCCGCCCTCTACCTGTTGGAACTTCCATGTACATCGTCGCACGAACCATATTCACAAATTCGTCAAGGTAAGCAAAAAGCAGATATTGTCCAACAAATTCTTGCGGTGTATCAGGTACTTGTAAGATTCTGTAACCTGCGCGTGCAATGAAATCTCTGAAGTTTTCAATAAGCGTCCGCATCTGAAGTTGTCCGGTCTCCGATACATACTCGGTAAAGTCCATCGGTCCGTCCTCGGGGAAATATTGGTCCTCAAGCCCATTTATGAATGGCTGAAACGCCTGCAGAACACGGTGCAGATAGATCGGATTACGGATTTGACACATCCCATCTTCACTTTCTCCAATTATCCCGTAAGTTGCAAGTTCACTGATAACTTCATCATCAAGGTTAAAACGTCTGCGTTCTTCATAAAAGGTGATACGCATAAGCATTTTTTCAAAGCGCGGATCTCTTTTAATGTTTGTTACGAGATGTGAAATATTAGTATTGCGTTCCCTTAAAAGTTGTTTATGTGCAGCTAAAAAGTGTTGCATCTGAATCGGATCAGACTTAGGAATATCAAGTTCGTCAGTGAGGATCTGCCCAAATCTGTTAACGAGGAAGGGTTGTCCCGCAGTCTGTTTGTAGACTGCTTCAATAACTTCAGGAACAAAAGGTTGTTCAACTTCGTCAGTGTATTGTGAAAAGAGTTCTTCTACTTGTGCAAGTGTGAAATTTGGCAATCTAAACTCATCTTGTATATTGAAAGGTGAGATTGAGCGATCATAGTTAAGTTGAATTATGTTTTTAACCCCGACAATACCGACACTATACGGGCATCGGGGACCTAAATTGGAAAGATATATCTGACGGAGCGTGTGTAGAAACCCGCGAAGTGCTTCGGGAGGAATACCATCAAATTCGTCAATAATGATAATTAACTTTTGATTCCCAAGTAGTTTCCCAAGGTTTTTAAAGAAATCTGCAAGCGCAATATGATCAATTACCTCTACATCCGAAATAAAGCGGCTTAAAGTATCTGGTAGTTTTTCGCCACGTCTTTGCATAACAGACACGATCAGTTGACAGAGACTTTTACAGAAATGTGGATAAAAACGTGCAGAATCAGTGTCTACATATCCCTCAAAATTAAGCTGTATAGGGAGATAGTTATTCTCATCTTTCCAAAGTGTATCAAGCGCATTTCGGAAAAAAGTAGTTTTACCTGTCTGCCGCGGCGCAAAGAGGACGATATAGCGGCCCTGTTTCACGCGATTTATGAAATCTGCAAGTTCCTCTTCACGAGAAACAACATAGTTTGTATCTGGGTAGACGGGGCCGTAAGTGCCAAAACATCTCATGCTTTTCTCCAAAGTGTTGAGACCAAAACGGTTTGTATGTATTATACAAGGGCTACCTATAAAAGTCAATTAATCAGAATTCGACACCTAATTCGGGTGTGTAAAGTTTCGGTTATAAGGTCATGCTGCCTGTGGGAGTTCATTCCAATATCTGTCCCACGCCCCATTTTTTATCAAACAGCGTGCGGAAAGCACTGGATTGATACCTTTCTTCTGCCACCTCATAGCAGCTTGT
>JAJDWA010000034.1 GCA_022825825.1 Candidatus Poribacteria bacterium | reverse complement strand
TTCAATAACTTCCCATTCCTTATCATTTAACTCCATTCAAATCATCTCCTTACTTGTAGTAGAAATAGATATAGTTTAGCAGAAATGATGAGTAATTAAAAGAAAAATTCAAACCATTTAATATTTATGAGATACACTGTAAAAGTGCTACAGCAACTACAATTCCTAAAAACAGAATCAATATTCTTTGAGTTTTCATTTTGTCTTCCTCAAAAACAGCTAATGTCTTTTGAAAATGCGTCTGATGAGCGATCTGGTCACATTTTCTTTTTTCTCAACAAGGTTCATTTCTCTATATACCATATTCCCATGTCCATCAATAACCTGAATTCTAATAAGATTTTTAGCAAATTTCGGAAAATCGAATTCAACAGTAGCCTCTTTTTGAGCATTTATGGTAACGTAATCATATAAAGTGAAATATTTTCCTTTATGTGTTCTTTCCCAATCTATTTGGTTCTGTTCAGTGTCTTTTTTTCGTTGGTATCCTGGTGGAGGATTTTCGTCAGTCGGTTTCACTAACAACCGCACCTGATGTATGCCATCAGCATCTTGGACGTTAAATCGGACTTTTCCTTCCAGCGGAGAGAGTTTCTCAATTGTAGAAGGTTGATCATAAAAGGTCTGATTCGGGTTAAAAAGGCGACTCTTATTCAGCCATTCAGCACTACTTTTGGGCAATTGTTTCTGTTTACTACCGTAGGACATAAGATGGGAAGCATCCCGATAATCACGGTCTAATCCCAAGGCGTATCCCAACATTTTGGACACAAATACTGATGAATATCCGTTGGGATCTGCTGGCATGATAACGTCACCACCCTGCTGTCCCCATGTTTTTTCCTTATAGTTAATCATAAAAATATCCGAACCTGCGGTAACGATTCCCTTTCCTTTATTAATTTTTTCACTACTGATGTCTACAAGGATGAGATAGATATTCTTAGATGGGTCAAATCGATCATATATTTCTTTCGCAACTTTTCTTGAAGTATTCTTAAGATAGTAATCTTCAGCCGTTCTACCTTCAAAAAGATAAATTTTGGCTGAGCCATCTTCGTTTTTTTCAAAAGTAAAAGACTTTCTTTTTAACCCATGACGTTCCATTTCGTCCGCAAAAAACTTTTGAACATCTTTCAATAATTTATCTGCTTTTTCGGATATATCGGGTTGAGGCGCGCGATTGCTCGGTAAGAAATAGATCGGTATAACAACATCCGAGGGGGCATTTTGGTATGCGGGTAAATACTGTGCAACGTCCCAGATACGGATGAAGCCATCATTACCACCGGCTGCAACAATATTACCATCAACAGAGACGTCAACACAGTTAACCCAACGAGAATATCCTTCTATTGAGGCGATGCGCTCACCGTTCTCCACCGACCAAAATTCTACCTCGTGAGTACCACCACTTATGATCGTTTTTCCATCAGGTGTAAATGTCAGATCATTGACATACTCAGCAGAAATTGCAGCATATCTATTCCACTCTGGAGAGGAATACAATACAATCTTATCATTCTCGTCGCCTACGACTGCAAGGAGAGAGTTCTCAGCGTCAGGCGAGAACTTTAGTGCCTCAACACGCCATGTCTCATGTTTTAGTGTTTTAATGCGTTTCTGGCTTGCTATATCCCAAATGTTTACTTCTTTATTTTTTCTATTTGGAATAGCAAGTAGTTTTCCGTCCATTGAAAATGCAAGATCTTCTGTGAGCCCTTCAGAGGGAAACTTTAGCCCCTTTTTTACCATTGCCGGTATGCGGATATCCCATAATTCTACCTCTATAGTGCTAATCGCTAACCATTGTCCATCTGCTGAAAAAACAGCATTTTCCCCATAGGAATTAAGGGTATTAACAAACTTTTTCTTCTCAACGTCCCATAATCTTATCTCTCCACTCAAACCACTAATTGCAAGTAAATTCCCATCTGGGGAAAAAGAAACTGAATCACCTGTCAATGTTGCTATTGGCTCACTCGTATCGTCTATATTCCACAATTTAATACTTCTATTATAGTTCTTATCGTGGGCACTACTTACGAGTAAAGAAGGATCTATAGGTGAAAATGCGACAGAATCAATGGAATTGCTGTGTTTAAACTCAGTAATAAGGGCAGGTTTATCGGGAATCGCCGCGAATTTTTGTCGAATTTCATCTGGTATTTCGGTTGTACGTGGGGTCGGTGGTGGGAGAGTTTCATCAGTAGTAGACGGAATTTTTCCGATATTCTGCTGCCTAAATAGAAAGATTAAACCACAAAGAAGGACAATTCCGATTGCTAACAGAATAAAAAAACTTTTGAATGTCACAATATGGACCTCTGCTGTTTGAAGTAAAGAATCTCAATTGTCCTAATGGTATATGTTCAGTATTTCTAACTTGTTGAGTAGACCGGCTATATCATAACATATTAAGAAGAAAAATGTAAGTTCATTCTATAATTTCGTAAGAATTTATCTTGCTTCTTTTTTTAGAATTTGCTATACTATTAATGATGGTTAATGTTGTTAAAGTTCTGTAATGAATAGTTCTGCAGCCTGCAACCAAAAGCAGCTGTTAAACCTGATAGTGAAAACAGGAGAATTTTGGAATGAAAGTTCATAACATTTTCGCAGTATTTATCGTGTTGCTGATGTTGACCACATCAATGTCAGTCTTTGCACAAGTGCAAGAAAAAAACCTCGTTGGTTGGTGGCTTTTTGATGATGAAACAGAAGAAACAGGCAATTGGGGGGATATTATCCTCCGTGGTGCCGAAATTAAAGATGGGCAACTGGTCTGTACGCGTGACAATTGGGCAAATTCCATTGAATATGATGGACCAGATATCACTGATATAACATTAGCGAGTTGGGTGACTTTAAATGATTTGGGACATACACACGGGTCCGCCCTTACATTAGATAGAACTGATGTGGATCAGTTTGTTGCGATTGTTTATGCTGAAAGGCAGGCAAGACAATGGATGCCAGGTAGTAGCCATTTTAGACGTACGAATGATTTCCCAAACGTAGTGAATGAAGACAAAGAGGGTGAGAAGGTATTAATTACCATCACTTATGAACTTGATGGTGGTCAGTACAATATTACCGGCTACCGTAATGATAAAAGTATGGGTAGTTTCAAAAAAGGAGATGAAAGGACCTGGACAAAAGATAATGCTGAAGCTATTTGGGGAGCGAGGCATTCCGGTGGTGTTGATGGTAGAGTTAGCAATTCTATAACTGCTGACATTGACGAATCTCGAATTTACAATGTTGCATTGACAGAGGACGAGGTCAAAGCAATGTACAGTGGAGACCTTGCTGTTGAAGCTCGTGATAAACTCGCAACCCGATGGGCAAAAATCAAAAGGCAATAATCTTTTAAGAACAGTCTCGTAGGTCGGGTAGAGCATTAGCGACACCCGACTTACAATGTAAACTATTTATATATAAACATAAGGAATTAGGTTTTCTTAGTAAACCATAAAATCCAAATAATGAAAAGGAGTTGTTCACATGAGAACAAAAGTTTACTGTATATGTGCGGTATTGCTAATGGTTGGCATGCCGATGTCAGTTTTTGCACAAGTGCAAGAAGGCAATCTTGTTGGTTGGTGGCGATTTGATAGTGCAAAGGAAGAAACAGGTAACTTTGGAGACGTTGTCCTTCATGGTGGCGCTACGATAGAAGATGGACAATTAGTTGTTGCTAATGGAAAATGGGCACATTCCCTGGACTACACCGGTCCCGATATTACAGAACTCACCTTAGCATCTTGGGTTACTTTAGACAGTTACGCAAAGACAAACGGTTCCGCGCTCACATTGGATGAAGTGTCAACTGATCAGTTTTGCGGAATCGTCTGGGCTGAAAGGGTAGATAAACAGTGGATGCCGGGAAGTAGCCATTTCAGACGGACAAATGATTTTCCCAACGCTGTCACTGAACCTGAAAATGGTGAGATGGTGTTCGTAGCTATCACGTACAAGAACGATAACAACCAATATGAAATCACCGGCTATCGCAACGGCGAAAGCATGGGAGGTTTCAGAAAAGGTGATCTCAGAACTTGGGAAGCTGGCGATTCAGAAGCAATTTGGGGTAAACGCCATGTAAATGGACTTAGTGGTCCTGGTGATCTTAATGCACATATTGAGGAATCCAGAATCTACAACGTTGCTTTGACAGCTGACGAAGTTATGAGTTTGCATACTGGCGCACTCACACCTGTTGAACCGCAAGGTAAGCTTGCCACCCAATGGGGTGCACTTAAGGCTAAATAAGTTTTTACTTGATGTAGGCGCGATTTCAAATCGCGCCTACAAAACAACACGCTTAATCGGGCAATATCCTATATCCACTACTAATCCCTGTAGCCATTCCGACAATTGCCCATAAACCAGCACATAACATCTCTCCGATGACTAAACCGAGAAATACTGGACGGGCTTGACGGTATGCTTTGAGTCCCCCATATTTCACGATGGCAAATTTCATTCCCCATCCTAAAAAGATTGAAAACCACAGTTTAAAGGTTGCCCATGAACTCAACATCGTGTAACCGAGCGGGTGCAGGGGCCACCAAACAAACGTCTGCCGCATCCACATTAACCATCCAGTAAAACCACCGCCAAACAAGATAAAGCCGGTATTCGTCCAATTCGTGCTTGTTTTTGGACTTGTGAGCAATCCTTCAAGTTGCCGCATAAACCAACCACCGCCCATATAAGGCGCGCCATGTGCATACCCAACTTTGATAGCGGAATAATAAGAGACTGCCAAACCGATGACCATCGCAACTGCCATAGCGATGAGTAGTTGCCGCCTTTTGACGCGCGCCTCGTCAGCGGCTTTTAATCCGTTCATGATATTTGGCATCATAAATTCACGCAAGTCAAGCGTAAGACACACGGGATGCATCATTAACGACGTTAATGTTGAAGGGTGTATTTTTGATGTGCCGAGCGTTGTAAGGAAGAAACTTTGTGGAGAAAATGAAGGGTTAATGAACGGAATACCGCCGTTAATCACCTGCCACGTTAAAACTACGTACATTGCAAGCAGGAACAGCACAAATCCAAGCGCGAACAGTATAGACATGCCCATCAGGTGATTGAAAAAAACGAGGACACAGATACCACCGAGAAGTCCAAAGATCGTAAAACTATAAGACATCGCCTCATCAGAGGAACTTTTCTGGAACATGTTTTTGATATGATGCCGCGTTTTCCATAGTGCAATTGCGACAAACACCAGACATGCACCCGCCTCCTGTGCAGCACTAAACGATTTGCCTGTCCATTGCACACCCGGACCGGATGTGAGTTGAAAACCGAGCATTACCCCGATCAAACATTGCAGCTTATAGAAGATAAAGAAAAACCAGATACTAAACGAGACTTCTAATGTAAGCAGATAACTAAACCCTACCATTGACCAAAAGATGACAACTTGAAATGGACGCAATGCAGTCCACGGTCTTTCGTTGAAATAGTGATTAAGCCAAAAATCGCGCGGTATATGTGGAACGGAAGGGAAAAACGTATGGAGTCCGTTCATCGTATGAAGAAAAACTGGGAATGCAACGCCAAACCAGAACACGCTGTTCTTAAAGAGTGGTCCGAGTCTGCCGCTGCCTTGCACCGCCATCTCAGCAGGAAGTTTGACAAGTGGAAACGCACAACGTTCATATTCTACCCACTGCTTACGGAGTAATACTGAGAGGCAGATCATCACGAAATAGATTACAAGGACATAAGCACTCCAGATAAAAATAGGGGTAATCCAGGCGCCCCACGGCACCGTTTCACCAGCGAATAATCCTTCGTAGAAGGAGCTGATAGCCGTTTCATCACGTACCACGCGCCAGTGTGGAATATAGTGGTAAAACAACGACTCCCAATCGTTTTCTGGTGTAGCAAAATACTTGTAGGCGATCATCGGACTGAGCGCGTAGCGCATCATACCCGAAGACGGGATGCCTGCAGGCGCAAGCATGATACACCAGATTGTGATAAGTTCGCCGGGTGAAAACGCTGATTTGGGATTTATTTGCTTTAAGATAACGTTAATTCCCAAAACAAATATAGTGAGCACAAAGAAGGGCCCGACAGGGAAGTGCCCACCTGCAAGGAAGATGTTACGGATAACGTAATCATTATAGGGCGCAAGTAGACATTCAATTGTAGCGCACACTAAACCGATCAGTACTGCGCGTCGAGATAAGCTTGTCCGAGTTCGTTGTTGAATCAATATATGCTCACTTTCATATTGGGGCGTTCTACCGCTTCAAGTTGCAATGTTTGCTGCTATGTTCATTTTCCTACATTTGAATCTAATTCCCTGGCTTTATCAAAATCGGCTTTTGCTGCTTCCTTACGTCCAATAGCCTCTTTTGCTAAACCTCTTTTATAGTAGGCATTAGCATGTCTTGGACTCAATTTTAGTCCTTCGTCAAAGTCTCTTATTGCCCCTTGAAAGTGCATTCGTGCTTCCTTCATATCAGCATGATCCAATATAGATTTACCAAGATTGAATTTCACCTTTGCTCGCTCTATATAGTAGTGGAAAGATTTGGGGGCATTTTTGATGGCGTAAGTATAGTATTCAATAGACTCTTTATATATATGCTGCGCCTTTCTTGCGTCACCCTGCTTGGATTCAAAATCTCCTTGAGATGATTTGAAAAGCGCTTTAATGTAGTAGACTTGTTCATGTTTATAGTTAATTTTTATAGCTTTATTGTAATCAGCTAATGCCCCTTTCCTATCCTCAAGTTCAAATCTCGCCTGCGCTCGTTGGGTAAATGCACTTGCGTTCTTAGGGTTTATTTTGATAGCGCGATTACAGTCCCTTATGACATCTTTATAAAAACGCTGTGCTTTCTGTGTATTTCCCAACCTCGTTTCTATTTTTCCAAGACTGAACTTCGCAGCCCCACGCATGGTGTAGGCATGGAGCGCCTTAGGGTTTAACTGAATTGCATTATCCAAGGCAATAATCGCGTCTTTGTATAATCGCAAATTGTAACTATTTTGTCCTTGAACAGCGTAAGCATACGAACGGATTAATTTGCGCTTTTGCCATTCTGCCAAAGGTTCAACAGTCTTTAATTTTGTGAGTAATTTCTTAATAACGTTTGAAGGAACTGCAAGAGAGTAACCGAAGTTGTCATTTCCACCTGTATAGACTCCTACCACTTGACTCTTACTGTTTAGCACCGGGCTACCACTGCTTCCACCTCCAAGGTTTATTTCAGACCTGAGCCATTTATCGCTTTTCCTGATGCTATATATCTTTCCATTCTCTACCTTGTAACTTTTACTCTGAATCCCCATCAAAGTATAAGGAGCGGGATACGCTGCTATAGTAATCGGTTCATCTATATTTACATTATTACTGTTGCCAATAGGTAGTGGGACGCCTTCTGCAGCAACTTTTAGAATCACAAGATCATTTTTCACGTCAAATGCAGTGACACCTTCGACCGACAAAGGCGTCCTTTTTTCAACATCTCTTATGATTTGCGTAGAGCCTTTTTCACCTATCTCTTCTACCTGTCTCACTATGTCAATTTTTACAACAGAAATAGTAACGGGCTGTGCAACAACATGAATGTTGGTTGCAATCAGGTTCGGTGCTACGAAAAATCCAGTGCCATAGCCTGGAGGATCACTTTCACTCTCTATCCGAACTATCGATTCTCGGACTTTTTCAGGGTCTAACGCCTCTGTAGTTGCAGGAGGAGCAGGGACTTCTTTGTAAAAAAATAACTGAAAAACAGATACGACTAAGATAATACATCCCAAGGCAACTAACAAACCTAACAAGTTTTTTCTACTCTGTGTCATGAGAGTTTTCCTTTATCAAAATCGAGAGTTACGATCTTTTCTAAGGCTAATTTTGCTTTAATCATACACAAAAGGTAAGGTTCTGTAAACTGTTTTGCTATTATGACAATAAAATTGGGTTTTTATTGAAAAATTATATGACAAATAATGAAAAGTCAAGTAAAATAGTAACAGATCAATTCAAGCACACTATTGCAAAATAGCGTAATAGTGACAAAATCGCCTAATCTTGATACAGAAACGGAGATTTGATGATGCAAACACATTCTAATTTATTCAGCGATGAACAGATGCGTGATTTTATTGTCAACGGTTATGTTACAGTGAAAACAGAATTGCCGCGCAGTGTTCACGAGACGATTTATCGTAAAACGCAGGAATATACAGAAAAAGAGGGGAACTTAGGGAATAATATCTTACCACGAGTTCCAGAGTTGCAAGCAGTGTTTGAGGATCCCGCCGTTCGCGGGGCATTTACCAGTATTTTAGGGCAAAATTATGTGATGCATTCACATCGACATCCGCATCGGAACGCGCCACATAGCGGAGGTCAGGGTTTCCATAAGGATAGCTACTGGGGACATCAGAAAGTTCGGCACCACCTTCCCCGCTGGGCAATGGCGTTCTACTATCCGCAGGATACACCAGTTGAAATCGGTCCCTCATCAATCTTGTCGGGAACGCAATACTACAGTAACAGAATTACTGACAACAACGATGGTGAGGTTGCACTCAGTGGCGAAGCGGGGACGGTATCAATTATCCACTTTGATTTGTGGCATCGTGCGATGGCAAACCAGACTGATAAAACTCGCTACATGATGAAGTTTCAGTTTATCCGATTGGATGAACCACAACAGCCGGAATGGAACATGGAAAATCCAACGTGGAGCATTGGTGAACTTGATGAGAATGGTAACCCTGCTGCTAAAAGGCATGAAACCACATGGCGACACGTTTGGCGTTGGATGAAGGGAAATTCCAATGGGCATGATCCGAAGCAAGCCAACGGCAGTTTGTCGCGACACATTGAAGCATTGGGTGATGAGGACCCGGCTGTACGTTCAGATGCTGCCGATGAATTGGGGTTGTTAGGAGAGTCCGCAGCAGACGCTATCCCGATGTTAAGCGAGGCTTTACAGGACGACTATGAACCCGCTCGTTTGAATGCTGCTTATGCATTGGGGGCAATTGGCGAATCTGCTGTGTCAGCATTGATTGAAAAGCTTGCCGCTGAAAATGGATCCACGCGACGAATGGCATCGTATGGATTAGCAGCGGTCGAGGCACCCGCTGTACAACCACTTTGCGAAGCATTGGAACATGAAAATGATGCAGTGCGAGTTGAAGCATCTTACGCTTTAGCACAAATCGGAAGTGCAGCCGAACCAGCCGTCTCTGTTTTAATGGAACACTTTGAAGATAGCAACGTTGAGGTCCGACGATACATTCCTGAGGCATTCGGCGCAATAGGACCGCCTGCAGCACCTGCTGTGCCAACGTTAATAGATATGCTGGCGAGTGATGATGACGTACAAGTCCGTTTTGAGTCAGCATTAGCGTTAGCACAAATTGGCCCTGCTTCCAGCGATGCGATTCCCGTTTTGAAGGAGTCGTTATCGGATAAAAATCGGTACGTGCGGGACAATTCTATCCACGCACTCAAACGGATCGGCACACCAGAAGCAGAATCAGCACTCTTTGATTATCTGCTGATGGCGCGATGGTGTCCTATTACCAACCGCGAAAGCACATTCTAAGGTAATAGAGTTTACAGATTGTAAAACTGTTGTAGGCGTGCCTCGTAAGCGCGCCTACACTATTATTCCATATTTAAGGAGGAAGATTTCATGAACATCTTAGAACACGCACAAGAACTTATTGACGGAATTCAAAATCGCTTGGAGGAAAACGAAAGAACCGCCCAAGAATCAGTTGAGAGAATCCACCATCAATTAGAGGAACAGAGAGACACTGCTGAAGAGCAAATTAAGAGAATTCACAATCAGATTGATCGGGCAGCGGAAGCAGCTGAAGAAGAAATCCGGAGGTTACATAATAGTTTAGAAGAGCATCAGAGAACTGTTGAAGAACAGGTTGAAAAAATTCACGAGCGACTTGAACAGACCAGAGAAAACGCCGAAGAGCAGATTGAAAGAATTCAGGAACAGATTGAACAAAACGCGGAAGCGGCGGAAGAGCAGATTGAAAGAATTCAGGAGAAAGCGGCAGAATCTCGAGACAATTCAGAGGAACGGGTTGAAAGAATTCGTGAACAGGTCGAAGAGCTCAGAGATTCTGCCGAAAACCGTACAGAAAGATTTCACATTGAAACTGATACATGGGTTGAGGAACACAACGAACCTGATACCGTGCAGTCGTTGCAAGATCGTTTTGGGGCGCAATACAACGAGCGGCACGCTGCTACCACGATCAGTCAAACCTATATGATGAACGGTGTTGAAATATTGAAATATAGTGGGAAGTTACTACCATTAAACGAAATAGATGCCCATTATCCACGTAGCGAATGGCTTCAAACATTTCTTGATAAAAATATCACTATAGAAAATCTTGATGATTACTGCCGTTATCTGAACGCACGCGATATGTTAATGCGAATTCAGAAGAAACCCGAAGTCTGGACATCCGGACTTTTCGAGATTCCGCCCACGGATAATTGGGAAACTTATCAAGAAGCATATATAAATCAGTTGGTAAATCCTAAAAAGCCACCACATGTATAACGCAAGATAGTTATCGCAATTTATTTTTGCGCCTTTAATTTGCCCCAGGTTGTCACAAGAGAGTCAGCAGGTTCAACAGGATAGGCCTGTCGAATCCAATCAAGTTCACGAACAGTGTTCTTTATTGTAATCAATATTTGCTCAGGTTCACCACCTGTCGCAGGAACAACAAAGTTTCTGGTAGATCGGAAGAGTTCAATGTTATTGACAAATGATGGATGCCTATAAGACCAATAAGCGATATACTGTCCATCTGGAGTCCAAGATTCAACCCCAAACTGAAAACCCTCCTTGATGTGTATGATCTCTATCTCAGCGTTAGGTTGGATCGGAGCAACCGCTATCCCTGTTCCAAAACTCTTTCCATCTTTTTTAACATCCATACTGAAAGCGATCTGTTTTCCATCAGGTGAAAAGGCTAAAGAATTATACCTTACATTTTCAGCAATGCGGAAAATGTCTTTTGTCGCAATGTCTAACAGAAACAGATCTCCCTCACTTCTACCAGAAGTTTTAACATAAGCAATGTGCGTTCCATTTGGAGAGCATTGAAAATTCGAGATTTCCTGTTTAGGTAAATCCATTATATGTTCTGCTTCCGGTTCAGGCTGCGTAAGTTGTTCACGCTTAAAAAGAAGAAACGTCGGGGGTGCGAAAATGATGACATCCCCTGTTTTCGTTATATCAGCATCACGGATTGCCTCAAATCTGCCAAGTGTAATATCTTTTGCCTTTTTATTCGGGTTTTTCCTATCTAAAAGGAAAACTTCAGTACGTGATAGACCAACAGCCCCCACATTTACGTTATTTATCACTATTGGATTATTTTCTATCAGTTTGTCAACAACCGCAAGTACATAGTCTCCATCTTTCTGTACTTCTATTTTATCTATATTATGAAACGTATGACGAAAGAGTTTACGTGCGTTAGTGCCTACCGCATTAGAAATCCATATTTCCCCCTCTGCGTTGGGATGCACAAAGATGATTTCTCCTGTTGGGGCGGCATTAACATAAGTTGAGAAACAAAACAAACTCATGCCTATTAAACTGAGCAAGCAGTAGGTTTGAAGTTTATTATTCATGATTTCCTCCATTTTTTGTGTCACGTTTCAATTGTCCCCATGTAGTCGTCAGTTTGGATTCAGGTTCAACAGAATAGGCTTTTTGTGTCCATTCTAATGCGCGCGCACCACCTTCAATATGTTGTAAAATCTGTTTGGGTCTACCGGGTCTACCGTCTGTAATCGAGACAACGAAGTTTGTGTAGTCCAATAGGAGTGCCCATATTAAAAGCCCTTTAACTTCCGCTAATACATAAGAGATAGACTTTCCATCCGGTGTCCACGTGAGATAATTACAATATAAGTCAGTTTTTGTAGTTTCAAATACCTTCTCATCTTTTGGGTCATTGAGAGAAATCATACCTATTTTTCGGGTCCGTTTTCCTTTATTTTGTAGGGGCCCCGGAACAACAAAAGCTAACTTACTCCCATCGGGTGAGAAAACAGGACGATACCCGTAATCAAGTATCTGGGAAACCTTTTTCGTATCTACATTGAGAAGGAAGATGCCGTTGTTGTTTGAAAAGACAATCTCTTGTCCGTTAGGTGCCCAATCAACATAGTTTGCGGCACCATCAAACAGTTTTTCCGCTTTCGGAAATGTCTCATGAATCTCCTCATTTGGTATAAGATAGATACCATCAGGGAACTCATTATTGATAACGTTTGAAAATACGACATCTCCATTCACTGAAATCGCAGCATCTCTAACAGTGCTAAATTGACCGTAAGTTAGATCCTTGCGACCTCTGTCCACATTTTTAGTGTCAAATAGGTATACGTCAGTTCCATCTTCAATCCCTATGCCTATACCAACACACAGGATGTATCGGTCTCCGTCTTGAATTGAAATCCGTTTGGCAACAATAGGTGGATTAAATAGGAGACGAGTATTGCGTCCGTTGAGATTACTAATCCAGATTCCTTTCTGATGCCGTTCATTTGGCTGATAAATAATCTCATCAGCATGAACCATTTTAGTATTGACTATGAATACACTGCACAGAAGGAAAAAACATAAACACAACATTCTCATATGCTTTCCAAAAAAATGTATCATCGCGTCCCTCCATTTTAGGGTTGTGTCCAAAACACAAAACGTGAGATTTTGCCAACATAATTACGAGAGGTAGTGAAAATCTTAAATACCGCGATCTTCATCAATGTGATTGCAGTTTATATAATAACATGTCCTACAACGAAAATCAATAAGATTTTGCCAGTCCGTAACATTGCGCTTCGTGAAATTTTACTTGCAAGCTTAAGATTTATATAGCATAATTGATTCGGTTCTGACAACAAACGCGTAGATTGATGAACTGCAAACAAACCGCTCTCCCATAACATCGCAAAAGGATAGTAAAAAAGATGGTTAGCCGCAAAGATATTCAAGCCACATGTGATGACATTGTGCGTGAATTTGCACCGTTGCAGGTTATTCTCTTCGGGTCGTATGCGTATGGCACGCCTTCCGAATTTTCTGATGTTGACTTATTAGTGGTGATGCCGGTAGCGAAATCGGAAACGCGTCAGCAAGCATCAGAGATTCAAGAACGAATTCCACGCCGATTCAGTATGGACCTTATTGTGCGTTCACCTGAAGAGATTGCTTACCGTATTTCACACAACGATTGGTTTTTCCGTGAGGTGGCTGAAAAAGGGGAAATACTTTATGAATCTGCCGGTTTTTATATCAAACCACATAAAAAAGAGAATACCGAAATGAATCCTATAACTTTGGAATGGGTAGAAAGAGCAGAAGGGGATTATAATGCAGCAATGCAGCTTCAGCACGGGCCGGATCCAGTATACCATGTCATCTGCTTTTTAGCTCAGCAGTGTGCAGAAAAATATCTTAAGGCTTGGCTTCAAGAAAATAATATCCCCATTCAGAGGACGCACAATTTAGAAGATCTGTTAAATTTGATTCTACCCACGATTCCCGCTTGGCACGCTTGGAAAGCAGGTTTATCAAAACTTTCTAAACATGCGGTAGAAACACGGTACCTGAGTGCGTCGCCTACTGAGGCTGATACGGAGCATGCCATGCAAATCTGTGAAGAAGTACGCCAAACAGTACGTGAACATTTGAAACTACCTATTGAAGAGGATGAGAACAATTCCTAATGAATTATGATCTGATTATCAAAAACGGAACTTTAATTGATCCAGCACAGGATATCCATGCCCGAAAAGATATAGCATTCGTTGATGGCTGCGTCTCTGCCGTTAATGATAACATTGCTACTTCTGAAGCACGAGACGTCGTGAACGCAGAAGGGTGTTATGTCACACCGGGGTTGATTGATTTGCACGTGCATGTCTTTCACGGTGTTAGCCACTTCGGTATTGAACCTGATCCGACCTGTTTGGCACGCGGCGCGACGACAGTTGTTGATGCTGGTTCAGCAGGTGCAGACACTTTCCCTGGATTTCGTAAGTATGTGATAGACGTAAGTGATACCCGAATACTTGCCCAATTGAATATATCTTCACAAGGGATGCTGACACAGGAAATTGGGGAATTAGAGAATCCAGACTATGCAGATGTTGATAAAGCATGCCGAATGATAGAGCAGCATCGTGATATAATTTTAGGGGTTAAAGTGCGATTGACGCGCAATTCTATTGTCGGAGAACGGGCAGGCATGCAACCGCTGCACAAAGCGCGCGAAGCTGCTGATGCAGCAGAACTTCCGATGATGGTTCACCCACAAGACGCCTGGTGCGAGTCAATAGACGACATATTGGCAGTGATGGGCAAGCGGGATATCTTAACCCACTGTTTCCACGATATGGCATGCGGTATTTTAGACGAAAATGGCAAAATTCGAGATTCTGTGCATGCTGCGATTGAACGCGGTGTTATCTTTGACGTTGGGCATGGTGCAGGCTCTTTCAGTTGGGATGTCGTTGAAAAGGCGATGGCACAAAGTGTTGAACCGACTACGATTTCATCCGACTTACATGTCTATAATATTAACGGGCCGGTTTATGATCTGGTCAATGTCGTCAATAAATTTCTTTTTCTTGGTATGTCACTTGATGATGCATTAGCAAAAGTGACCAGTGTCCCCGCAGATACGATTTTGATGCCGGGACAGGTTGGAACATTAACGGCAGGTGCGTGGGGAGATGCGGTTGTGTTTGAAATGCGCGAGGGTGAATTCCAATTGCTTGATGCCCGCGGAAAAGCAAAAATTAGTAGACAAATCCTTGAACCTATCGTTATTATAAAAGGGGGTAAAGTATATCGGCAGAAACATATCAGAAATTAAAAATACAGCCATTTCTGTCGAAAACTGAAATAATTTGATAGAACGCAGATGATATATTGAATAGGAGACGAGACTGATGAAATCCCAAGACGCTGTTGAACAACAGTATTATGAAGCAGTAGATTCACTTGTTGAAAAGGTGCAGGCAGATCCGTATATCCTCGCCGCAATTATTGCTGGTAGTTTCTCCCATGCACAGGTCTGGGAAAGGTCGGATTTGGACGTTGAAATCATTGGCAAAGATGGTATACGTCCGACACAATCGTTTTTCTCACTTGTGGAAAATGGCGTGAACATACACGCAGGTTTGTCTCCGCGTAGTTCCTTTAAGCGATCAATAGAGAGTGCGCAACAAGGTTCGTTCATGCACTCCTATTTTTCCCACAGTACACTTCTATTTTCACGAGATGACTCAATCAAGGAATGGTACGCTAAAAACGCAAGCCGTGATAGTATCGGGGAACGTGATAAACAACTCCAAGTGCTGAACGTTATTGCTGAAACCTTGCCATCCCTTATCTATGCCGAAAAACAGCTTTATGTTAATAATGATGTGATAACCTCTTTCTTATCACTTCTAAGTGTTGTGCAAGGGTTAGCACGGATAGAGGTGCTATTGAACAATCAAATCCCAGCACGAGAAGTTATCCAACCCGCCCTTGATTACAACCCTGATTTTTTCACTCATGTTTATACTGACCTGATTAATTGCGAAAAGAACGAAGCTGTTATTCAAGAAGCACTTGATGCAATTAATGCCTACATTGATGATCGTCAGTTTATCTTCCAACCGATTTTGGATTATCTCATGGAACAAAAGGGACCTCGTACAAACTCAGAGATGAACGCCTATTTCCATTCAAAATTCCGCGATGCGTCTGTTGATGTGATATGCCAATGGTTGACATGGAAAGGGGTTATCAAGCAGGTATCTGTTCCGATGAAACTTACCGTCAAAAGCCAAATTGCAGTAGAAGAACCCGCCTATTACTGTGATAATTCCGAACCCGAATTGCATCCACCTCGTCTGAAAGTAGATATTCACTCTCAAATTGAAGATGCTGTCCAAAGGTTTGTAGATACTATTGCCGAGGATCGTTACATTGTTGCTGCTATTCTCACCAATAATTTAGCGGAAGACAACGTTTGGGAAAAGACGAATGTTAATATCACGCTCATTATAAGGGATGGCACGAAATTTCAACAAAGAGATTGTCAATTAATTGAGGATGGGATACCGATCCGCGTAAGACTCCAAAACCGAAATGCATATAAAAAGTTGATGGAAAGGAACTTACAAGGGAGTGGAATCCTTGCTATCATGTCTCAAAGTGAAATACTTTGGACTAAAGACCCGTCTCTTACTGATTTACATAAAGACCTTGATGTTATTGGTGAACGTGATAAAGAATCTCAACTATTTAACGCAGCAAGCATGGTCACTACCGTACTTGACAAAACAGAAAAGTGGTTCTATGTCAAGAAAGATTACAATTATACATTTCTTTATTTAACCTATGCGGTACGTGAGTTAGCCCGTCTTGAAACCATCAGACATGGTGAAGCGCCAAAGCGAAAAGTGATTTATCAAGCACTTAAGCATAACCCAAAGTTTTTTAATGCGATTTTTACCGATATTATCAATGTTCCGAAAAATGAGGAAAACCTTGGCAAGGTGTTGCAACTGATTGATACATATTTAGAAGATAACGCGCAGACGTTTTTTAAGCCGCTACTCGATTTTTTAGAGGATGCGGGAGGTGAACAATCACTGTCTGATATTTACGATCACTTCGGTCATCGTCAACTATGGATTTGTATGGCGTGTGAATGGCTTTCCCGTAAGGAGATTTTGGAGCAATTTTCTTCACCTGTCCGATTGACTAAGGATAGTAAAGTTTCGGTGGAAGAGCCTGCGTACTTTTATGATGTTGAAAATCCGTTTTTGTAAGTATTGACATATACCGTCTCTATGGTATTTGAACTAAGAAGTATGGCTCGTAAAGGATGTAATGAGATGAAAAAGGCATTAGTTATCATATTTTTTATTATCGTCATAGTTGTAACTATTTGGCTATTTCGTTATCCTTCAACACCGGACCTACTTGATGTGAATACGGCACAATTAAAAACTCAGCAGTGGCACTTGCCAGATGGAGCGAAAGCACGTATTGGAAAAGGGTACGTAAAAGATTTGGCGTATTCTCCAGACAGTACTATACTCGCTGTTGCCAGTTCTACAGGAACTTGGCTCTATGATACGAATAGTGGAAATGAACTTGCACTCCTAACAAAGAACAGAGAAGGCACGAATTCTGTTGGATTCAGTCCTGACGGAAAGACAATTGCCACCGCATGTGGAAACAAATTGGTTCGGCTATGGAATGTTGAAACCCGTACACTGATGCACACTTTTATGGGACATAGGAGAGATATAATTGGTGTCCATTTTAGTTCTGATGGGACTACATTGACAGGTTGGAGTGATTACGGACTGCGTATTTGGGATATAGGAAAAAGTGTATTTAAACAGGATATGAATATGCCTTTAGGTCGCCAATCTGATATCGCATTTCACTCAGATAGGATATCGGTGGTTGATGGAAATCACAAGACAATCCGATATTATGATTTAGGTATTGAAACGAAGAAGGAAAAAAATGATGGACATGAAATAAATGATGCACATAAAGAGAGTATCAAATGTGTCTCATTCAGTCCTGACGGGAAAATGATTGCCTCTGGAAGTAGGGATAAGACTGTTCGTTTGTGGAATGCTGAAACAGAAACATTACATAAAACCCTAAAAGGACATAGAAAACCTATCTTGAGTTTAACCTTCAGTCGTGATGGTAGTCGTATTGCAAGCACGAGTGAAGACAAAACAATACGTGTTTGGAATGTTGACACTGGAAGACGGAAGCACACTTTCAAAACAAATTCTAAACATCTGCATAGAATCGTCTTCAGTCCAAACGGAGAAACTTTAGCAAGCGCAAGTTTGGATGGAATTATCCATCAGTGGGATCTAAACACAGGGAAACATAAGAATACTATTGTTGGACATGGTGGTGGATTTGCTTCAAAGAATATAGTGTTCAGTAAAGATAAAATTACAGCTGCAACCACTTATGGAGATAATCACATAATTCTCTATGATGTAAAAACACAAGAGGTGCAGGTAGTCCTTTCCGGACATAAGAAACGGGTGAATTGTCTGTCCTTCAGTTCAGATGGAAAAATTCTGGCAAGTGGAAGTCAAGATAAAACAATCCGATTATGGGATGTTACTACAGGTGAACATAAAAAGACACTAAGAGGACATTCTCAACAAGTTTCACATGTGGTGTTCAAGGATGATGAAACACTTGTCAGTAACGGTGATGACAGGATGGTTCGTCTATGGGATGTTAAAAAAGGTAGACAGAAGTATAGGTTTGAAGTAGGTGTATTTAGTCAGAATATAGGGTTCAGTCCAGATGGAAATTTCGCATTATCGAGGAATTATAAGAAAGATCAACCATACTCCCTTTATATGTGGGATATAGAGACAGGGTCACGTACAACATTATCCAAACAGATTATATACACAATGCATTTTCCTGCTAATATACCAATCAGTTCTGATGGGAGTATGCTTGCATATTGTACTGATTCAGAAATTGTTGTGTGGGATGTTACTACAAGCAAAGAGAAAAAGATAATTCCTCAAGAAACAAGCATGTTTAGTTTTTTAGCCTTAGATTCAGGATTTAAAATGTTGGTGAAGACAGATCATGATGGAATAATAAAACTATGGAATGTTGATACTGGAGATAAAAGAAATGAACTTAAAAATCAATACATAATAGATGGATATTATAAAGATATTATGCGGCAGATTCATCAGATAGCATTCAGTCCTGATGGCACAATCTTTGTAGGGGGTCGTGCTGATGGTGTAATCAATGTATGGGATATTACGACTGGGAAGCGAATTAAGACTTTTATGGGTCATGTTGGTCAAGTTACTTACCTAAAATTCAGTCCTGATGGACAAACGCTTGTGAGTTCTGGTAGTGATGGGACAACACTCCTATGGGATTTGTCAGAGTTATCTTCGAAGAACAATGATGAGAACGTGCAGATGGTAAACTAAAATAACATAGTCGGAACATATCGTTATGGTGAGAATGTAAGGGAGGTCTTACAAATGATAAAAACAGTACTATCTATAATTAGCTTGTTACTCCTTCTTCTTCAAATCGGCATACTCAATATATATGCTCAAGAGTACACACAATGGGAGTTACCTGATGGTGCAATCGCCCGTCTTGGAAAGGGACGAATTAATGATATGCAATATTCACCTGATGGATCAATGCTTGCAGTTGCGACTACCATTGGTATTTGGATATATGATACTGAAACATATCAGGAACGGAAACTGTTTACTCGAAGTCATCAAGAAATGGAAAAATTGTATTTTAATCATGATGGGACAGTTCTTGCAGGTATAGAAAGGTTCAGCCACAAAACCACCCATTGGGATGTTACTTTACTGAAAATCAAGAAATCGTCAAAAAAGAGGCATGATTTTCCACGCTATGGGACACCCAGTTCAGATGGAAACACTCTTGCTACTATAAGTTTCAAGGATATTCATTTATGGGATTCAAAGACGAATACTTCCAAACATATACTCAAAGGACATGAAGACTATATAGGCTGTTTGGCATATAGTCCAGATGGCAAAATCATAGCAAGTGGGAGTAAGGATCAGACAGTCCGTTTGTGGGATGTTAAAACAGGGAAACACATACGAACGCTAACAGGTCACCAGGATAATATTACTTTCTTATCATTCAGTCCGGATGGAAGCACACTAATTAGTGTAAGCAGTGATATGACGATTAATTTTTGGGATATTACCTCAGGGGAACTAAAACTACCATTTGCAATTCAAGGTGTTATTTCCGAAAAAAGTTTCCAAAAAGAAAAGATAGAACGAATATTCTTCAGTTCGGATCGAAGGACACTCATTACCGCAGGCGAATCCAGAACGATCCACATGTGGGATTCAACGACTGGTAAACTTAAACAGACTTTTTTCGATAATAATGAAGACAACAAGGAGACAGGTTATCTAAGTGGGGTAGAAAATATTCTGTTTAGTCCAGATGGAAAATCGATTCTTAGTTTGGTTAACGGTTACGAAATTAGAATGTGGGATATAGCAACAGGTAAACGTATACCTTTCACCGGAGATACCGGTTACCTTACGCATGCATCTTATAGTCCTGATGGAAAGACGCTGGCAACTGTAGATTATCCAGGTGGAATTCGTATATGGGATATTATGACAGGGAAACTTAAGAGGACTATTTCAAATTTTAATCCAAGGGATACTACTCATAATACAGAGTATGATACCTATTATATTGCTTTCACTCCAAATGGAGAAAAAGCCATCATTTCAGAATCATACGGAACTTTATCTCTGTGGGATACCGGTACGAAACGGTTGCATACACTTATCAAAGTCAAATGGGGACATGATGTTCTGCTTAGTCCAGATGGAGAAACAGTAGCGAGTTGGAATGCAAGTAAGGCTGGGTTAATTCGGTTTTGGAATGCCACCACAGGTGAACACAAGCGAACAATAAAAGACCATTATGGACGGATTAGAGGTGTGGAGTTTAGTAGGGATGGTAGTCTACTCGCAAGTTGGAGTTTTTCATACGAAGATAAGATGATTCGTTTGTGGAATGTTGCTACCGGTAGAAACACACAGACGTTAACAGGTCATAATAATCTAATAGAAAGTGTAGCATTTAGTCCTAAAGGAGAGACGCTTATCAGCGGAGGACAAGACGGAACGATACTAATATGGGATGTAAGTACAGGAAAACATAAGACTCTCACGGATCAAGGGGTAGATACCGAACGTAATACACACTCTAATTCGATAATGGTCTTAATGTTCAATTCGGATGGTAGTAAACTTGCTACCGGTGATAAGAATGGAATTATCCGTCTATGGGATGTTTCTACATGGAAAGAGGAGCAGACATTAGATGGTCATGCAGATGCTATTACCAGTATAGACTTTAGTCCTGATAATCGTTCAATTGCAAGTACAGGTGAAGATGGAACAGTCCGTTTATGGGATATAGATACTGGACAACAAATACAATCAATTTCTGGCGATAGACGTATGTTCTGGTATGTTATGTTTTGCCCTAACGGTTTACCATTGGCAACTGAAGTCGCTGGGATGAATTCACTATATGATAGCGACATTATAAACCTATGGGATTTACGTACTGGAGAAATTATAAAAATGCTTCCTGGACATTCAAGAGATATTACTGGTTTATCTTTTAGTGCTGATGGCAATACCATTGCCAGTACGAGTTTTGATGATACAATGCTTTTGTGGGATCTAACATCTATAATTCAAGAGTTGGATGTTGAATAATTTCCATATCTGTTAAAATAAGGATTTAAGCTGAAAACGCTCCCCACAGAATGTCCGAGGCGCAATAATTTGCGCGACTACAAACAACACTCTCTCCACGTAACTATAGCAGCAATTTTTTCGTAATTTTACATGGTATTTAATGAGATACTTTCAGTTAAAAACCGTACACCCAGACACCTATTCCAAAGAACATTGGATTTTATGGTAAGCAAGGAGGAACACATGAGGCAAACAGTCTCAGTTAAAGGAGCTCGAGAAAATAATCTACAAAATATAGAATTAGAGATACCACGCGATCAACTTGTCGTTGTTACGGGCATTAGTGGGTCGGGTAAATCCTCATTAGCATTTGACACTGTGTATGCTGAGGGGCAACGTCGATTCCTTGAATCGATGTCTACTTATGCAAAACGGTTCATCACGCAGTTGAAAAAGCCAGACGTTGACTTTATTGACGGGTTGTCGCCTGTTGTCTCCATTGAGCAAAAAACAATCACAGCGAACCCGCGTTCTACCGTGGGAACGATGACCGACTTGCAAGACTACCTGCGAATGCTTTTCGCGACTATCGGTATATCACATTGCCCGTATTGTGAAACGGAAATCCCAATCCGATCTCACTATCAAATTTTAGAGCGACTCCTTTCATTTCCAGACGACACCGAAGTAGAAATCCATGCCCCTGTCTTCAAAATTTATGGTGAAGATTATGAATACCTCTTTGATGAAATAAGGACTAAAGGGTGCCGACATGTGCGCGTAGACGGTGTTGAACACGACATCAGTGAAGAGGTTGATTTAGACCCCGATAAAGATTACGACATTCAGGTTATCGTTGACAAATTTTTCATCAAAAAAGACATTGATAAACAGGTTTTAGCCGCGTTGGAACACGCTATGTTGGTCGGTGAAGGTTTTATGCGTTTTCATGTGCAACTGCCGGATGACGAAGATGCTGACGTTGACGATCTGCTGAAAGATTTCGGCTGTGCTGAACACGGTGTGTTGATGTGTGAATTAGGTCCACATCATTTTACCTTTAACGAACCGACTGGCGCTTGCGTAACCTGTTCTGGTCTCGGCACCTACCTGCAGGTACATCCTAACCTACTTGTTCCCGATAAAACACGAAGCATTGCTGATGGTGCGTTTGTAAAAGAAGCGTTTAACTATGATCCGGACAGGTGGGATGGGCGAATGATGTATAGTCTGGCACAATACTATAACATTGATCTGAATATGCCTTTTGGCGATCTACCTGATGAGATTGTGGATATCGTGTTTTACGGCACACGCGGAGAGGAATTTCCGTTGTGTCAAGCGGAAGACGCAAAACCGATGCGCGAACGACACATCGGCATGCCTGTCCGTTTTGATGGCATTATTACGCGTATTGACAGGCGTTATCGGAATTACCGAAAACAGGGCGAGGCACATTCAGGTATGGAGGATTACCTCCGAAAAGTGATGGTTGAACACACCTGTCCCGATTGCCACGGCATGAAACTTAAGCGACAGCGACTCCTTGTTACAATTGATGATAAGACCATCCATGATGTTGGTGAATTGCATCTCGAACAGTTGCGCGATTTCTTATCTGCTATTACGGACTTACCTGAAAAACAACGCGAAGCGGGCGAACGGGTTATCAGAGAGTTAGTCAGCCGCATAGAATTGCTGCTCGGTATCGGCCTTGACTATCTAAATCTCAATCGGCGATCCGCGACGCTTTCAGGTGGTGAATCGCAACGTATTCGCCTTTCCACACAAATCGGTTCAGGGTTAATGGGCATGCTGTATGTGCTTGACGAACCGAGTATCGGCTTACACCCGAAAGACAATGAGAAGATGATTGAAACCTTGCGTAAATTGCGCGACATCGGCAACACAGTGATTGTCGTTGAACACGATGAAAGCACAATCCGTGCTGCAGATCATATCATTGAGATGGGGCCGGGTCCAGGAGTCCACGGTGGATATGTTGTCGTCCAAGGTCCATTTGAAAAGATTATTAAAAGTGATGATTCCTTGACAGGTCTGTATATGAGCGGGAAGCGTGAGATTCCTATGCCTCTTGAACGCCGAGCTTTAAACGGCAAATTTCTGAGCGTCACCGGCGCGAGAGAAAATAATCTGCAAAATATCAGCGTTGATATTCCGTTAGGTGCGTTTATCTGTATTACTGGTGCATCTGGGTCGGGCAAAAGCACGCTTCTCAACGAGATTATCTACAAAAGGCTCTATTCTATCTACCACGATAGCCGCACACTTTACGGTGAGCACGATGAACTTGAAGGACACGAACACATCAGCAATGTAATTAACATTGACCAATCCCCGATTGGACGTTCGCCCCGTTCCAATCCTGCTACCTATATCGGTTTCTATGACAATATCCGCAAACTTTTTGCAAGCACGCCATCAGCGCAAGCACGCGGGTATACTGCCTCACGTTTTAGTTTTAATGTCAAAGGGGGACGATGTGAGGAGTGCCACGGTGAAGGCACAATCACTACGCAACTGCATTTTATGCCAGACGTTGAGGTTACATGTCCAACGTGTAAAGGTGCACGCTACAATGAAGATACGCTTGAAGTTACCTATAACGGCAAGAATATATCCGAAATCCTTGAGATGTCAATTGAGGATGGCGTTGAATTCTTTACTGACCAACGTCTGATTTGCCATAAATTAGGTGTTATGAACGAACTTGGTCTCGGTTATCTCAAAATTGGGCATCCTGCGCCTATCCTTTCAGGTGGTGAAGCACAACGGATTAAACTTGCTAACGAGCTTAGCAAAATCAAGCGCGGGAAACATAATCTTTATATTCTTGATGAACCGACGACCGGGCTGCATCTTGCCGATATTCAAAAACTCTTGGATAGCATCGGACGACTGGTAGATTCTGGGCATACGGTGATTGTGATTGAGCATCATCTGGATGTGATTAAAACTGCTGATTATGTGATTGACCTCGGTCCGGAGGGTGGACATAAGGGGGGGCAGGTTTTAGCGCAAGGTACGCCAGAGGAAATTGCAAAGGTGCGTAAGTCTTTTACTGGGCGGTTTTTAAAGGAGCATCTTGCGTAATGGGACTTCGTTAATTCAAGATTGGATAATGTTTGCAATTGTTTCCAGAGTAGAAGCTACAAGTGTTTTTTTGGACATAAATATGAAAAACGTACTAATTATTACCTTATTGCTAACCTTTATTCTGTTTTCTGTAAGTGGATTTGCCCAGGACTACATGAAATGGGGTCTCCCTGAAAACGCTATACTCCGTCTTGGAAAAGGATCAATACGCGACTTAAAACATTCACCAAATGGTGACTTAATAGCGGTAGCAACTTCTATCGGGGTCTGGATATATGATGCTGATTCAGGAAAAGAAATTAGGTTGCTTCGAAAGCACATCTATCCGGTTAATTCATTGGCGTTCTCGCCAAATGGAAAATTGTTAGCAAGTGGTTCGGATGATATCCATCTGTGGGAGCCTCACACTGGACAGCACCTATTTACGCTTAAAGAATCAGCGGTTGACAATTTGGTATTTTCCCCTGATGGACACACCTTAGCCAGTACAAGCGATAAGATGATTAGACTTTGGGATATAAGTAACAGGACTATTTCTAAAACTCTTACAGGACATGCACGGGAAATTAGGTCACTTACAGTTTCACCAGACGGTAAAACTATAGTTAGCGGATCCTATGGCTTTAATGAGCAGGAAAACAGTTATAAACTGCGTTGGTGGGATGTTGAGACTGGCAGAACGAATGTTTTTCTTACTAACATGGATAGTACAAGTGTAGATGCTCTCGCGTTTTCCCCGAATGGAAAAATACTGGCTTATGCGGGCATGTATCCTTCAAAAATCTATTTAATTAATAGTAGTAATGGTGAATTACTAGAGACATTGCATGGGCATGGAGGTAAAACTTATACATTAACATTCTCTCCTGATGGCAAAATGTTAGCCAGTTCTGGATTTGATAATACAATCCACCTTTGGGAACCGCATACTGGTCACCATATTCATACGTTATATATATCTGAAGGTACATTAGTATCGTTTTCACCCGACGGTGAAACGCTCGTGAGTGGGAGTGGAGATGGTACAATACGTTTTTGGGATCCGTCAACTAAACAGCAACGTTTAAGTATTTCTGGGCATTGGCAAGAGGTTCATGCTTTGGCATTTTCTGCCGATAGTAAAACGTTAATTAGTGGTATTCGGGACGCAATAATCCATAAATGGGATATAGAAACAGGTCAGCTCACGTCTACTTTGGTAGGACGTTATGGCGAAGATATATTGGCATTTGACATTGGTAGAAATATGTTTGCTACTTACAGTTTTTCTCGTAAAAAAGATAATAACAAAGATAATATTTATATTCGGTCTATTGATACTGGTAACAAGCATTCCACCGTAAACGCAGAGAATTTTACTCCTTTTTTATTGGATAGAGCAACATTTTCACATGATGGAACACTAATATCTACACGCGATGGTGAAAAAGTAAAGTATGGGTTCCCTGTTACCTTTGAGTTTACACCTTTTCGGCGAGGTGACGCATTTACTGCTCTTGCAGCTTCACCAGACAATAAACTCCTTGCGGTTTCTAGGCGTGTCGGGGTTAGTGTTTGGAAGTTTGGCACTAATGAATTGATCCGACTCTATCCTGAAGTTGATGCCTTTGGGGATACCATTTGGTGCCATGCATTAGCGTTTTCCAGTGATAGCAAAACGCTTACTATCGGAAACTGGTCGGATATCCGATTAATTGAAGTAGATACTGGAAATCTTATCACAACCTTGTCTGGAAATAACAGTAATATTAGCGCGTTGGCGTTTTCACCTAATGGCAAGATGCTTGCAAGTGGAAGTAAAGAAGGCGCAATTTTGATTTGGGATTTAGATAAAATTATGAAAAACCGCTAAGTCTGATTTGTCTCTTCTGTAGAGTTTAGAATATTCTGAGTAGAATAGCTATTTTTGTAACATATTGTCGTTTACGGCACAGGCACCTCTTACGTGCCCTTTTTCTGCGATGGGCAAATTTCATGGTGCGGATCCCACCACAACAGAAAAGCTTTTTCTTCTGATCGAATTGCCCAAATTCGTTCTCGGCCCGTTATGTGAAATGAAACTAATGTATCTTTATCATCATATCCTAAATCTTCTAGTAGTTTCTGGGCGGGTCTTATGATGTTGCTAATAGGTATCGCATGGTGACTTGCTCCGAGTATATCAGCCCATGTCATAGTTTCAAAGTTGCGCATCTTTTCCCATATTTTTCTTAGGAAATCAGGACAAGTTATTTTATGCCAACCCCATTTGCTACTATCATCAATGCTTGAAACACTCCATACGAGTTTCTTATTTTGGGCCGATTCAATGGGTGGAGATGAGGGCTTTTTTCTTTTCGTGGGATTATCTTTTCGTCTGGGTCTTTTTCTATTCATCTTCGATATCTTCATCAGCAGATAAGGAACTATAATAATGTGCCATCACATCTAAAGGTATAATTCTATTACCTCGTTCCAATGGAGGCAATCCTTTCCTTGCCTGAATCCAAGGATCTTCCATGTGCGATAAGTCAATTAACCATTGAGCAGGTCTATCCCCATAATATTCAAGGACAGCATCGACCGTATCCTGCTGTTCCTGATCTAACAAACGTGGATTGCCTATTGGTATTTCGGATATTTCGTACATTCCGCGATGATAATCAAATAAATCTCTGACCACCGGACCATTTGCCCAAGCCTCAATTTTTTCCTCAAATAGTCGTTTTTCATCCCATACCAATGACCAAGCTTGACTGTAATATACCAGTTTCTGCAGTTTCATCGTAGTCATTGTTCCCATTCTTACCAAAATGTATGCTGCAACATCAAAGACACGGATTTTCGGAGTCTCAAGATTCTGTTTTTGTAATTTTTCCCAAGTTACATCTTTTTCCAATGCTTCGGAGTCAGTTTTTTCATCAAATTCTAAATCAAATGTGTTTTTTGGCTCTTCAAAATCTACCACATTTTTAGAAAAAGTATCATCATCTTCAAAGGTTGTGCTTGTATCAGACCATTTACTCATTCAGTTTCTCCTCTCAATTCCAAATGGTAAATTTCACTCATGAATTGTATTGCTTCTTGTTTCAATTCAAGTATTGAGATTTCTGCAATTTTCGCCTTAAACGCAATAAGATCGCCAATTTTAAAATGGAAATTAAAATCAAAGGAAGCCTTGTCTCCATCAAGTTTTATTGTAAAATTCAGTATTCGTCCATTTAACCTCAAACGACGAGCATATTGTTCACCGGTCAATGAATCGTTTAACTGTGCAAATTCCTCTAAGTCTCTAGGCCGTATGCGGTTTACTACTTCTTCACTAATAGGATCCTCAGTAAAGAGAAAGTTAACACCGTAAGCAGTGACAGGGGTATGCGGCAGGTAATCGGCGATCTGCAGAGCAAGTTCTTGTATTTGATCGTAATGTTCATTTTTATTTTCTACCGGACTAAAACTTAGCCTATTTTCTTGCAAAAGAATTCGTACTTCTTTGGACGAGATACGTGGAGAAATAAATTGGGTGTTGAAATCAAGAGAGAACGGAGTTGGCATCTCTACTGTGAAATCCTCGTGTTCACCAGGAAAAAGGTACTTTTTTATCCAAAGGGGCGTAAATATACGACTATTCCAACCCCCGACAATAACTAATGCACTTGCGGAATGGTCCAATTTCATAAGCAATGCCTTTCAATGTTTCGCTTAAGCAATTACATAAGCGTTCAGATATTTATAATCATCAAACACTTAATTTCGTGATCAACCATTTTTATTTTAACTATTAGTAATAGTGATTATCTCGTTGTAAATATTATAATATATTTTCGTACTGAAGTCAATTGTTTTGAACACATCGGCGAGGATTATAATTCTCTACTGTGATTTAACTTATAGGTGATATTATATCAACTTTTTCCTAAAAAAGCAATACCAACAATTTCGCTTCGGAAATCTTTTACTTGAAAAAAGCACCATATTCTGTTAAAATCATAGAAATTGTGTAAACTTGTTTTTAAGAATGCTTACCATATTCGCTTGACCTAATACACAACGGAGAAAATCATGGATACTCTAAACGATTTCAGAATCAAACAAAAAAAATATATGCCAGTTTTTCCAAAATCGAATGGAAAACCGACCATTTACATAGAAGGCTATCCGTGTGAGGACGACGAACCTATGTCAGCGACTGAATTTCACGGTTTGCAGATAAACATATTTTTTGACCAACTTTTCCGATATTTTGGCATTGATGATTACGTTCACATCGGTGTTGACAACTTTATCTATTATGAAGAAGGGGATATTACGAAGGTGGTTGCGCCTGATGTTTCCGTTGTGTTTGGTGTAAAAAAATATCCGTTGCGGCGTTCATTTTATACGTGGTCAGAAGGTGCAGTGCCGGTAGCAGTCTTTGAGTTTTTATCGGATGCAACGGCGGATCAGGATCGGCATGAAAAAGCGCAAGTGTATTTGAAAGATATGGGTGTTCAAGAGTTTTTTATCCATCAACCTGAGATGGATAAACCTGCGGAGTTTTTTGGATGGCGGCGGAGCGTTTCTGGTGATATTGTTGACATAGAACCGGATGCGGCGGGCGGTTTGTTCAGTCATGCACTAAATCTATGGTTTCGATGGGAGGAAGATCACACGACGCGCGTGCGGTTATTACGTCCATCTCTACCTGATGGCACGCCCATAACGACATCTATGGAAGAACAACAGCTGCGAAAGCAAGAACAACAGCTGCGAAAGCAAGAACAACAACTACGGGAAGCGGCAGAAGCAATGGCAGCAGAAGAAGCAGAACGACGGCAAGCAGCAGAGGCACTTGCTAAACAGGAAGCAGAACGGCGACAGGAGTTAGAAGCTGAGTTAGAACTACTCCGGGCACAAGTCGCTAAAGGTGAAGATGGAACCTCTTGATGTATCCGATACTAACCTAGGTCCGCGTAGAGGTGTCTACTATTAAAACGCAACATATCGTCCCATCACATAGATAAACGGCAAATGTTGGGTTTCACTTTATTTTCTTCCCAGATTTCAACCTTTATTTTAAGGACATTCAAGTTGCTACGTTCACATGTATATGTGTGAAAGGCGCAATCAATTGCGCGACTACAAACGCTTTTTTTAAGACGCACTATAGAGCAGAGCCTTCCTCAATAATCCGCGATTCAGAAACCCAACAATTTCTCTTGCAAACAAAACCGAAATTGCGTATACTTTATACACTACGACTACAACCCACATCCGCGGAGATATTTCTTGACTGATAATCTATTAAGTAACTTAAACAGTATTCAACGAGAGGCTGTCCAACACACCGAGGGACCGCTCCTTATCCTATCTGGTGCGGGGAGCGGCAAAACGCGCGTAATTACCCACCGTGTTGCATATCTCATGAAACACCACCGTGTCTCCCCCTTTCGCATCCTTGCCGTGACCTTTACCAATAAGGCAGCAAACGAAATGAAGGAACGACTGGATACGCTGGTTGGGGAGGGAATGAGTAAAAATCTATGGGTTGCCACTTTCCACGCGACCTGCGCGCGAATCCTACGCCGAGACATTGAGCAATTAGATGGCTTTACCCGTAATTTTACAATATACGATAAGGGCGAGCAAGTAACGGTCGTGAAAGATATTATCAGACAGCACGGATTGGACGACAAGATGTATAATCCGCGTACTATTCACGATCTGGTTTGTAAGGCTAAAAACAACGCCATAAACCCGGATACTTACGCAAACACGGCTGACGGTTATTATGAAAAGATTGTGGCGAAGGTTTATCCCATGTATCAGGACACGCTCCGCAAAAACAACGCTTTAGATTTTGACGATCTGCTCAACTTTACAGTGGAACTGTTTAAAAAATATCCAGATGTGCTTGAATACTACCAAGAGAAGTTTGAACATGTGCTTGTAGATGAGTATCAGGATACGAACCGCTGCCAATATGAATTAGTGCGTTATTTGGCTGGAGAAAAAAAGAATGTGTGTGTCGTTGGAGATGATGACCAATCGATCTACGGTTTTCGAGGGGCAGACATTCATAATATACTCGATTTTGAAAAGAATTATCCTAATACATGTGTCCTCCGTTTAGAGCAGAATTACCGTTCAACCCAAAATATCTTAGATGCAGCGTGGAGTGTTGTTCAAAACAATAAGAAACGTAAAGAGAAAAAACTTTGGACAAAAAATGAAAACGGTGAACTTGTCACATGCTATGAAGCGATGGATGAACGTGATGAAGCAGGTTTCGTAGGCACGAAGATTGAAGATTGGAATGCAGAAGGTGTTGATTATAAGGACTTTGCGATTTTTTATCGGACGAATGCGCAATCCCGTATTTTTGAAGAGGCATTGCGTTCTGCGAATATACCGTATCAGATTGTCGGTGGACTGGGTTTTTATGACCGTATGGAAATAAAGGATTTGATTGCCTACCTCCGTGTTATGTGCAATCCTTTCGACTCAATAAGTCTCAGGCGCATCATCAATGTGCCGACTCGCGGTATTGGCGCAACATCTCTTGAGCGACTAATGAATTTTGCAGAAAGTGAAGAAATTCCGCTGATTGAGGCTATTGATCGCGTTGACGAAATACCAAAGATTAACGCTGGCATCAAAGGTAAAATCCGCCGTTTCGCTAAAATCTTAGACAAATTTGACGGAGATGACCTGCCATCTGACGCACTTGAACATGTTTTTGACACGACCGGTTATCTTGAGAACTTCAAAGGACAACGTACGATAGAAGCACAGAATCGGGTTGAAAATATTGAAGAACTGCGGAATGCAATTTACGAATATGAAATGATCGCTGAAGAACCAACCCTTTCGGATTATTTAGAAAATGTTGCGCTTATAGCGGATATTGACACGATGCAAACAGATGATAATACAGATGAAACAAATATCGTGACACTGATGACTTTGCACAGCGCAAAGGGGTTAGAATTTCCTTTCGTTTTTATTGTGGGTATGGAGGAAGGATTTTTACCACATAAAAATTCCATCAATTCGGAGGCGGAGTTAGAGGAGGAACGTAGGGTCTGTTATGTCGGAATTACGCGTGCAATGGAGCAGCTTTACCTGGTGCATGCACAGGCACGTAGGACTTGGAGCGGCGCGGAATACAGAGTCCCCTCTCGTTTCATTGAAGAAATTTCGCCGCATCTTATTCAGCGTGTTGACCGATACAACTCCCCGTTTTCACAACCAGAAATCAGTTACATTGAAGAGCATCAAGAAGAATCTTACGGAATTGGTCAGATTGTATACCATCCGAAATTTGGACGAGGGAAGGTAACGAAACTCACCGAATCTGGCTCAGGTACTTATGTAACAGTCCGATTTGACCGTCCTGGTGCTGGATCAAAGCAATTTGACGCTGCATTGGCGCAGCTGCAAGCAGTTTAATTGAATGTTTTCTATTCATTCTACATTGATTTGAACGAGGGCATTTGTAAGGAGAACAAGATAAAATGAAGAAATACTATACAATAATTGCGCTATTGCCGCTGGTCTGTTTAGGATTGACAGTTGGCTGTTCGGAGGACAAGAATGTGGCAGCTGAGTTAGAAACATTAGTGATGGAAAATCTCAAAGCAACTGAGGCAGAGGATATGAATACTATGTTAGAAACAATTCATACCCAATCTCCCTCTTATGCCCAAACTGAGAAACTATCTGCTCATTTGTTTGAAAATTATGACGTAAAATATGAACTGCAGCAATTTCAATTTGTTGGAATAGATGGTGAATATGCAATCGCACGATATAAATTTTCAACGAAAAGGGTAGCTGGAGGAGATTTCAAAGATAATACTCTTGATACATTCCATGTTTTTCGCAAAGAAAATGGCAAATGGAAGATATGGAGCCAGGCTGCCCTTGAAATAGACTACATTAACTAACAGTTAAGACAACATACGAATATTTTCAATGCTCCTGGCATAGGTATCAGAAAAGAAAGGAATTCCAAATTATATGGCAACTATCACCACGGAAGGCGTGAGCCACGTTGCAAACTTAGCACGTCTTGAGTTTAACGAGGAAGAGACAAAGGATTTCACAGAACAACTCGCCCGAATCTTAGACTATATCGGCAAGTTAAATGAATTGGATACGGATGATGTTCCGCCAACATCACATATCCATCCGCTGCACAATATCACTAAAGCAGATGTCGTCAAAACCTCGTTGCCGCGCGATGCAGTGCTTTCAAACGCGCCAGAGCCAGAAGAAGGGTATTTCGGCGTGCCCAGAGTAATTGATACAGAATAAGGAGCAGAAACTGAATGTCGCTTTACCAATTGACTGCACACGAACTACACGACAAACTCAAGGCGCGTGAAATCACTGCTGTAGAATTAACCGAATCTGTTTATGAACGCATTGAGGCGGTAGAACCACATGTCAAAGGTTACTTGACATTGACCAAAGAGATTGCATTGGAACAAGCAGGCGCTGCAGATGTCGGATTCCAAAATGGAAATGAGATGCCGCCACTTGCAGGCATTCCTATTGCAATCAAAGATGTGATATGCACGAAAGATGTGCGGACAACATGTGCCTCCAAAATCCTGAGCGACTTTGTGCCGCCTTACGATGCAACTGTCATGACAAAACTGCATCAGCAAGGTGTTGTGATGATAGGCAAAACGAACATGGACGAGTTTGCGATGGGGTCATCTACGGAAAATTCCGCATATCAGGTTACACATAATCCGTGGGATTTGGAGACGATTCCCGGTGGGTCAAGTGGTGGTTCAGCGGCGGTTGTGTCTGCGGGGACAGCAATCTGCTCATTAGGTTCGGATACGGGGGGTTCTATTCGTCAACCTGCAGCACTCTGCGGTGTGGTCGGTATGAAGCCGACTTATGGGCGTGTTTCACGCTACGGATTGGTTGCTTTTGCCTCATCGCTCGATCAAATCGGTCCATTTACGAAAGATGTGACGGATTGTGCTTTGGTTCTCAACGCCATCTGTGGAAATGACGAAATGGACTCTACTTCCGTTGATGTTCCCGTGCCAGATTTTACACAGAGTCTTATCAACGATGTGCAAGGGTTGAAAATAGGTGTCCCAAAAGAGTATTTCGCTGAAGGTTTAGACAGTGAGGTAGCAGATTGTGTGCATGCAGCTATTGGTGAGTTGGAAAAGCTTGGTGTATCTGTAGAAGAGATTTCTCTACCGCATACCGATTACGCTATCGCAACATATTATATCATCGCACCAGCAGAAGCGAGCGCGAACCTTGCGAGATATGACGGTGTCCGCTACGGCTATCGGACTGAAGAACCTGCAGACCTTATCAATATGTATAAAAAAACACGAAGTGAAGGTTTTGGACAGGAAGTCAAACGTCGTATTATGCTTGGCACTTTTGCATTGAGTGCCGGATATCAAGATGCCTATTACCGCAAAGCACAGAAGGTACGAACGCTAATAAAATCCGATTTTGATGCTGCATTTGATAAAGTCGATGTCATTGCTACTCCGACTTCACCGACACCTGCGTTTAAAATCGGTGAACGAACTGCGGATCCGTTGCAAATGTATCTCTGTGATGTGATGACAACACCTGCGAGTCATGCAGGGTTGCCAGGGATTTCAGTTCCGTGTGGTTTTGTAGAAAGTGGGCTACCTGTCGGGTTACAATTACTTGCAGCACCTTTTGATGAAGAAACGCTTTTACGTGTCGCTTATACTTTTGAGCAGAACACTGAGCACCATTTACAGAAGCCTGCAATATAGCACGCTATAAGGAAAATGATGAAGATCATACTTGTTCCCTTTGGCGGACTCATCGGTGCCGTATTAGGCGGTATCCTCTGGGCGAAATATATTCAGTGGACAGGGAATACTGCGGGACTCATTGCTATTGGTATCGGTTTATTCAGCGGTGTTGGTATGCTTTTCACTTGTTCAAGTGTCATTGAAGCTAATGCTAAAAGGCATTGGTTGATGGTCGCAATTGGTGCTGCTGTTTTTTCTATAATTGGTATCTTTATCGGGAAGTATCTTGATGTTCAGTGGAATGCGGTTCCGCAGATTGCAGAGCAAATAATGGCGGAAGAACCAACCCTTTCGGAAGAAGCTGCTACACCCATTGCGGAGAGGGTGTATTCAGCTAAAACAGAATGGGAACACATGAAAGACCGCATGGATTGGTTTGACCTACTTTTTGGTTTGATAGCAGTATTTGTCGCTTTTTATATCACATTAAACCCACGTGTTCGAAATTTAATTTCCAAATTTGGCAAAATTAGATAAATTTGTATCATGACATATTGAAATGGAGTAAAAAATGAAAAAAAATTATACTTGCATTATCCTATTAACATTTCTCGTCTCCGTTTTTCTACCTTTAAGTTGGAGTTCAACTGAAACTGAAAACGCTGATGTAGAAAATGAAAAACTATTAGAAAATCTGGCACTCTTTTCTGAAATATTAGCTTATATCAAACAAGAACACTTTGATGATCCAGATTCTACAGAACCCATGGAAGAGGCAACCTCAGATTCTAAAGAACTCATGGAAGGGGCAATCAGAGGAATGCTCCGCACTTTGGATCCATATAGCCAATTCATTCCTGACTTAATTGCATTCAACACACCGAATCGCGGCAATTACGGTGGTCTCGGTATGTATGTTGAGATGCGGGAAGGTATGATCACAGTGCTTAGACCTTTCAAGGATAACCCTGCTGCCCGTGCTGGAGTGCTGAACGGCGATATTATCAGTGAGATTGATGGAGAATCTACTGCTGCCATGACCTTGAGCGAAGTTGTTGATCTGTTAAAGGGTGAACCCGGGACCTCTGTATCAATTACGCTTATTCGCCCAAAAGTACGCTTCCCAATAGAGGTAACCATCACGCGTGAAGTTATTCGTATTCCAAGCGTAGAACAAGAAATTATTGGAGATAATATTGGTTATATTAAAATCAACCAATTTCTTGAGACAACAGCAAACGACGTTGATAATGCTTTTGCGGAATTTAATCAAAACAATATCAACGGTATTATCCTTGATTTACGCTTGAACCCAGGTGGGCTTCTGGGTTCTGCAATTGACATTGCGAGTGATTTTTTGGAGCCCGGCCAACTTGTTGTTTACAGTCAAGGGCATAAGGATGAGGATCGGAAACCCTATAAAGCGGAAGGAGAAGCAAGAGAAAAACTTCCGTTGATAGTTTTGGTCGATGGTGGCAGTGCAAGTGCTTCAGAAATTGTAGCTGGTGCGATAAAAGACCACAGCAGAGGACTTGTCATGGGCAATAAAACCTTTGGAAAAGCATCAGTACAAAAGGTTTTTCCACTCAGTGATTCCAAAGCAGCGGTTAAATTAACGGTTGCGCACTATTATACGCCAAAAGGTGTGAATATAAATAAAATTGGCATCATTCCCGATGTTGAAACGTCAGGGTTTAGCCGTTCTGAACAGCAGATGCAATTGAAGCTGCGCAATCACGAGAAGTTAAAATCTTTTATTGAAGAGCATGGGGATGACGTTTTAGAAAAATTAGCGGCAGCTAAACATGCCTCGCGGGATGACCGTGAAGCTTCCAAACTTCTGCAAGCTTATAGACGTTTTACGGATTCGCTCACCGAAGAACAGATTGTCTTGAGCGATATTGGGATAAAGTATACTATTGCTTTAGTTACAGAGAACATTAAGGATGAAATTGAACATGATCCACAGATTGTAGCTGCGGTTGGACAAATGAAAGTACTTAGGTTGTTAACTGAACAGAACTGATTTGAATTAGATTGTAGACACATTTGTCAGTGTGCCATTAATATGGTTCAAGTAAAATAACCTAAGTTGCCACATACGTAGCAACTTAGGTTATTTAGGTTCTGCTTTGTCGTGATAGCCAGTTTGCTGCGTTAGTCCAGCGAATAATTAAATAGGACGGACGCATTTTCTTAAGGTCCCCCTGACAAGGGGACTTAGGGGTAAAAAACACCAAAATAAGGACTCTTACCCCACTTCTCATATAGAAAGGAAATTGACATGAAAATTGCTTTTATCGGTGTTGGTGGTATTGCGGGTAATTACCGTAGCAGTCTAAAAAAACTACAACATCCCATTGCAGCGGTGTGTGATATAAACGCGGATCGCGCGGCAGCTATTGCTGCCGAAGAAAACGCTACAGCATACACAGACCACCATAAAATGCTTCAAAAAGAAAATCCGGATGTTGTCTTTACATGTATTCCACCGGGTGCGCATACGACACAAGTGGCAGATGCTGCAAAATCAGGTGCTGCGGTTTTTGTTGCCAAACCAGTAGCACAGGATTTGGCAACTGCTCAAACTACTTGTGATGCAATAGAAAACACAGGTGTGATCAACCAAGTCGGTTATATGGCGAGGTATAGCGACATCACAGATAAAGCGAAGAGGTTGGTTGGTGATCGGATGCTGACAATGGGAATTGGGAGGTTTCTTGCCAGAATGGGTGCCAACCACCCGTGGTGGGGAAAATTTGAAGTTTCACGTGGGCAGATGGTTGAGCAAACTACACACGTTTTTGACCTTATCCGCTACTTTCTTGGTGATGTTGAAAGTGTTCACGCTTTCGGTATCAAGGACGTTTCGGAAGATATTGCAGATTTTGAAGAGTGTACCGTCTGCAACCTTAAGTTTAAAAGCGGGGCAGTCGGCAGTATAACCAGCACTTGTGTTGCTCGAGCACACGAAAATTTCGCTACCGAATTGCTGGGAGACGACATCTATCTTAAACTCACGCACGATCTCAGTTTGCGCGGTCAAATTGATGGAGAAGGAATCGATTACACTGGTGAAGAAGCAGGATATTTCCGACAGGTTGAGCAGTTTATTAAAGCAGTTCAATCCAACGATCAAGGTTTTGTGCGTTCCTCCTACACGGATGCCTTCAAAACGCTTGCAGTTACACTCGCTGCGAATAAATCGTTAGAAACAGGTCAAATTGAACCCGTTTTGGAAAAGCATTCTGATTAAACGGTTAATAATTAATAGTTCTACAAAAATCTTAAGTTTAATATGAAAAAATATGTTGATTAAAACACAAGAATTTGATAAAAAAACACAATGCTGTCCATTATTACTGTATTTGTGTTAAGTCTGTACTTTGAGATCGGTAAACCCTCTGGTATTCGACAGAAGGAGTGTCACTTTATGAAAAAACATATTTTTCGTTATATCCTATTTTTATTTTTCTGTTTGTCCATTTCTACGCTATCTGTTGATCTTGCTGATGCAAGACGTGAGGCATCTATGCTCCTTGAAATACCACAGATTCATAACCCTATAAATGTAATTATGAAAGATATTGCGGCTTCAGCAACACGTTTCTACCTTTTGTATGTTGGATTGGACCCAGAAAAAGAAGTAAATTCATATATCGCAAAAGTATATGTCTTTGATCATGAAGGAACACGCCGACCAGACGAGGAATTTGAAATTGACTCGAGAGGAGATCCTTACGGTATTGCAGTAACAAGCAAACTTGTCTATATTTCATATTTTAGTAGTTCTGTAATTGAGGCGTATGGTTTTGATGGAACACGTTTACATCAGGAAGATATACTTGATGCCTACGGAGGTAATGATAGTAATATAGCCGCTACAGAAACACATTTTTTTACCGCGAACCTCGGAACCTATTCGCGCATTAAAATTCACAAGTTTCAGGATATTCAGGGCGATGAAAAGGGAAAGAGAGTCTCTTTTGTAAGAAGTTGTCAGATTACTACAACTGATGCCGAAGGGGGTAGACCTTTCGTCGCTGCCACAGACACTCGGGTCTATATTCAAAACCCTTACGATCCTACAATTTATGTCTACGACGCACAAGATGGGGGCAGACGTGCTCGGGAAGATTTCAGTAACGGCTTATGGAGTGGTATAACTGGGCTGACTAACGTCCCAAGTAGTATTGTATCAGGTATTACAACAACACCCTTAGGTGGTAAGTTATTTTTATTAATGTCTCGGAGTCGGTCTGATGGCAAAAGAGGTTACGAACCGGTGGTATATAGATATTCAATTCCGGAAGAATCTGCGGAACGTCCTGTGATTGATTTACCTGCAAAACCGCCTGCTACAGCGAGCTATTATTTGCATATACCATCGTCTGGCTCGGGCGTAGCTGCGACAGATACAAACGTGTATGTTGCAGCAGGTAGTGGACGGGGAGGACTCTATGGTAGAATATATAGCAGGAAACATTCTGATGGAGTGCCAGGCAGCTTGTACGCTGACTCAGGCAAACAGCCAAAAAATTTTAGCCTATACGACCACAATCTATATTCTGAAGCGATGACTGTTGACTATCATAATCTCTATATACTTAGAAAACACTATACTATTGGGCGTGGTTCAACCCATACTGAAGGTCTTAGAAGTCCTTACTCCGTGCTCTATTGTTCTCTTAATTCAGAAGCGTCTGTTCCGAATGGCAGAACCAAGTTAATAGATCTTGAGCTGCCACTTGGCATGGAGAATTTTGGACGCGGAATAGGACTTGCTATTGATTCAAAAGGTATTTTATACGTTATGGATTCTGGTGAAAATAGGAGCGGTGCTCCGAGAATCTATCGTTATGAACCTTCACTGTCATATCCGCCAAATAGTCGTCCATTACCTGGTAATCCAATTACCCTCCATCCAAACCATAGGTACCCATGTGGTATGACGATTGTAAAAAATCGTGCTTATGTTCTGGACAGCGGTTTTAATGTTGATAAAGGGAGGCCTGATACAGTTGCTCAGATTTTTGTCTACGCTTTAGATGGACCAGACGTATTTGAGTATCTACCTGAGGAAAGTTTTGAACTTAATGTTGGCCCGATCCATCCAGAGGAGTCGGGCATTGCTATAAATGGGGACACATTTTTCATCTCAATGCGGCCAGTAGGAGCTTCATTTGGTAGGGTTGTTTATGTATATGGCCCTCCAGCTGCCCCGAGTTGGTGGGGTATATCCGCAGATATAGTTCAATACAGACAACCTTATTGGCAGGATATTAGGTTTGTGTCGTATAAAGCTACAGGTGAAGCGGATAGCGATAAATTCCAGGCGATCGCAGATATTCCCTGGATCCTTTCCGTAGGTTATGATTCTGATCTTCTTTTTGGCTATCCTGAACCGACTATTGCTTTCGCAGAGGGTTATAGAAAACCTGAGTGGTTAACCCTAAAGGAGGGTGTTTTATCAGGCACTCCTCCATCAGAAGGTAAGTTTACTGTTGAGTTAACTGCTACAAACGAATACGGCAGTGCGGACCAAAGTTTTACCGTAAATGTTGCTCCAGCGCCGGTTGCAGCTGATTGGCTGGATTTCTCTGTGCCAGAGGCACGGGTACACGATGCGTGGTCATTGTCTGTAAAAGACTATGTTACTGGTTATCCCAGACCAGCTATTATTTTTTCGACAGGCTATACGCCGCCTGATTGGTTAAAACTGCAAAATGGCGTGCTTTCAGGCACACCAACAACGGGCGGTATATTCCCTATTCAACTTACGGCGTTTACACCTCTTAATCGCCCTGAGTACAGAAGTTGGGTAGACCGTGTAATACATTTGGTTGTTAAAGGTGAAACATCTTCGAATTGGCTGCTTGATATTACGAACGCCACAGCACAAGGCATCACTACAACGGATAACCGTGTCTATGTTACGGATCTTATTGATGACAAAATCTATGCCTACGGACACAATGGAGAACGATACACTACTGAGGATGTTAGTATCAAGGCGTTTACCGGAAATCCGATTGGCATCACAGCCACAGCAGCAAACATCTATATTGTGGACAACAATGCTGACAATGTCGCGATTTTGGATGCTAATGAAATGGTTTCAGTGAGTAATTTCCAATTGCATCCCGACAATCAAGCACCTACTGGTATTGCCGCAACAACAAAACGCCTTTATGTTGTTGACAACGAAGATGACAAGATTTATGCCTACGCACACGACGGAACGCATCACTCTACTGAAGATGTGAATCTCCATGGTCATCATGAACCAATAGGTATCACAGCAACATCGACTCGCCTTTATGTAGTGGATAGTGATACTAACAAAATCTATGTTTACGGTTATGATGGTAAATTGCAGAATAGGGAAGTTGTTGAACTTGTTAGCGAAAATAGGAGTCCAACAGGTATTGCGGCGACATCATCGCATCTGTTCGTAGTAGATATTCTTGACCAGAAGGTCTATTCATATCCGATCCCTGGTACTGTTAGGACTACCACAATTGTAGGCGCACCGAGTTGGGATTCTGTTTTAATCCCTGAGGCAGAAAAAGGTTCTTATTGGACGTTCTCCTTGGCAGAATTCGCAAAGGGTGATCCAGCGCCGCAAATAGACTTTACAGAAGGCTATACACCACCCAAATGGCTTACGCTACAAAACGGCGTGCTTTCAGGCACACCCACAAGGGCAGACGTTGAAAATATACAGGTTACTGCAACAAACAGTAAAAGTAGTGCTGATCTAACCTTCATGCTGAATGTGAGGTTTCCAGAGGTTCCGTCGTGGGACCTCTACCCTGGAGATCAGACTGTAAGAAGTATTACTGCCACAACAACGCACGTTTATGTATTTTATGGTATTCCGGGCTATGTACCTCACATCAGTGCCTACACGCATGATGGAACTCGACGCCCGGACAAGGACATTAAACTTGGAAAGGAACATATAAAAGACTCACAACATATTGGTGTCGAAGTCACTGCCACGGAAAACCGTCTTTTTATGTTGGAGCTTTCTGACAGTTCTCGTAAATCCGATCCGACTTACCGTAGAAAAGTCTATGTGTTTGACCTCACGGGCACAGGGAGTAATGGAACTTTTTCTCTTGGTCAAGATGGCGGTGCACGTGCAACAACGATCACCTCAACTGCAACTCGTTTTTATGCGATACTTTGGATTGATAGGAAAGTTTATGTTTATGGACACGATGGAACACCCTACCCAAATGAGAATTTTGAAATCAATATAGATGACCAAAATCTATACTTTTTTGACATGGCGGCAACTGAAACTCGCCTCTATATTTTGTTTGCTGAGAACGCAGTTCGTCACAAAGTTTGTGTGTTTGGACATGATGGTACACCTTATCCTAATGAAAACTTTGGCTTTGGTCAGATAAGAGCCTGGTATTTGACTGTGACACCAACACATCTGATGACATATACCAGTCCCCAGTATAATGAGAAAAATACCGGTAGAATACATTTATATCCGCTTCCTAATACGCAAGGAACAAGTGGAACAGTTGTGCATCAACAAGATATTATGCCAGCATGTGATGTGAATCAGGATGGGCAGGTCGATATCCGCGATCTGATTGAGCTAGCGCAATATATCGGAGAAACCGATATATCTGATCCACGCGTAGACGTAAACGGAGATGGTGCTGTTGATGTCAAGGATCTACTGATTGTATCACAGTATTTGGGAGAATCAACAGAGACGGCAGCACCATTTAAAACGCGAACTGATAGGTTCCCTACTCTTGTAAAAGCAACTATGGATGGCAATCTCATTACGGAATTGATTCAAGTGTGGATAGACATGGCAAGGATTGCAGACGATGGTTCGCTGGCATTTAAGCGAGGTATCGCAAATTTGGAACGTCTCTTAGCTGAAATGTTGCCCAACAAAACAGGACTTCTCGCAAACTATCCCAATCCATTTAACCCGGAGACGTGGATACCTTATCACCTTGCAAAGTCCGCTGAAGTACAGATTACTATTTACGATATAAACGGTTCTGTTGTGAGACAATTAGACTTGGGACAAAAAACGGCAGGCAATTATACTACCAAATCCCAAGCTGCTTACTGGGATGGACGCAATGCTGATGGTGAGAAGGTTGCAAGTGGAATTTACTTCTATCAACTCCGCGCGGGGAATTATGATCACACTCGCCGTATGCTTATTGTTAAGTAAGCAAATAATAAATTCAACGCTTAGTTGATTTTGTTAAAGCTTTTGCTAAATTACCTTGATAGCCGCATGTTGTCGTGTTAATTGGAAATCTTTTGCTCCGGAACCTGATTCTTGATACTCTAAGTCGTTCAGACTGTGCTTTATGAATTCCATCATGAACTAAAACTGGTATCAATTCAATTTCCATATTCCTTGGTGTAAAATTGTCAACGATACGCGCACCATCTCGTAGTTGCTTCACTACCAATGATGCTTTTACATCTCCACTCTTTAGTTCCATTGGAACACCAACGAGCCTACTCAGGGTAGTGTCAATGTAAAAGAGAATAAAATCGCATTGATTTGTCTGTGCACTGCTCGTTGGAAATGCAAGGTCAACGTCTAATACAACGCGTTCAGAGGGTATATTTGCCATAGAAATTTGACATCCCTCTTTAGTATAAGATGTAGCTGCGTTATTCCCTATCCGTTGACGAATCTCCTCAAGAGTTTCATGTAGATTCACGTCTGCTCTCACCTGTCTGCTTCTCATACTTCTGTTGGAGATTCACTGATCGGTTATATAGTCCTTCAGCAACGTCATGGTAATCCTTGGGAGAAAATCCTTTTCTTGAATGGAACGGAATTTCTGTCACAGGCACATCCTTTTGAAAATGCCATGCACCCACCTCCTCTGGTAACAGCCAACTTGCAGGCTCGTCAGTTTTATCTTCTATTAGTCCTTCAAGAATAAGGTTTCCTATTTCCTGAAGCAACCAATCGCTATGTGTGGTAATTATTACCTTCACACCTGCACGAACCAAACGCGCGAGAACGACAGCCATGTCCGCTTGTGCACCAGGGTGTAGGTGTGCCTCTGGTTCCTCGATGATGAGCGTATCACCCGGTTGCACATACCCGCGGAGATACAAAACTAAGGGGGCAAGTTCAGATACCATTGATGAAGATTGACTCAAACGCATCTTCTCTGTTATTCCCTGCGGTTGATAGAAAAACTCAGGATATCCACTCAGCAAAGGTTTGGTGATTATCTTTCCAGCGAGTATTTCAGATTCCAGCGTATCGGCAATATCAGATAACTGCTTGTTAGGTTCTTTATTCTCTTCATAAATGGGTAGCTGTTTCATGAAATCCACGATAACTGCCGAGAGCGTCGGAAGTTCTGAATTGTCTGAACGGGTAGCCCGATCCATAAGAGAACTTGCCATAACTCGATGGCTCTGAATAATACCACTTCGAGAGGCGGGTAAATAATATCTTTTTAAACCATTTATGACATAGTCAGTGAATTCATCATCAGTTGTTGAATTCCATAATGCCTCATCTTCACGGGCAAGCACCAGATTAGTATTGACTGATCCATCTGCCATAAGATCCAATTCGGTAGCCATAATGTTGAGGTCCCACCATTCTTGACTTTTATCACTAACTTGCAGGAAAACCTTCATCTCATAATCATTACTATCTATAAACCGTATCAGGTCTGAAACTGATTTAAAATCAAAACAACGTTTGAGTTCAGTGCCAATAACTTCTGTGTCTGTAAAACTTGATTGCAGGTGGTCGCGCAACGCTTGCGGAAGATCCGAATACTTGACTGGAAAGCGATTGGTTATCGATTTTTTGAGGAGTTCTGTTGTAGCATTAAGCAGCTCCCTTATTGCTTTTTTCTCCTGAGGAGATACTGATAAAAAATACCTGATTCTAAGCTGATCGACTATAGAAACTAAGGAAAACGGAGTGAACCCCCCAGAGATACCGTGCAAAGCATACACAAGTGTAGCAAAATATGTCTTACCAGTGTTGCTCGGGCCAACAAATACCGTCAACGGACGCAAATCAACGTTAGCCTCCGCAATAGGCCCAAAATTCTTAACTGTGATTTCAACCTTTGGATGCGCTTGTGTGTCTTTGGCTTCACTCATCGTCATATCCTCAATATGATTTGTTATATAGGTTAGAAAAACGTCAAATAAGGTTTCCCAATAATCTCTCGCCACAACAGGACCGCAAGTTCACGAGCATGATAATCTCCCCACATAGATGCCTCCCCGCACGGAATTTTCCTGCCTTCAGGCACATAATCCCATCCATTCGGACGGTGATACACAGAGTGCAACAACAACCCTTGATGTGTGTCAGAAGTAGAGAGATACGGTTCAGCGAAAAGAGTTTTTGCTACTGTCAAACCCGCTTGGTAATAAGAATTGCCTGCATCATGTTCACCATGCTTTTTGAGGTAGTTGCCGAGGCGAATGAGTCCTTGTGCAGCAATTGCAGCGGCGGAACTATCCACCGGTTCAACATCGTTGAAAGGATCAGCGGGGGATGCCAAATAATCACCGAGTTCTGCTAAGCCGGGAGCACCTGTGTCCCAATACGGAATGCCATCTTGTGCAGTGTTTTCAATATAGAAATCCGCAGTGGCTTCCACTGCTTTGCGCATGTGCGCTGTCACTTCTGCATAGCCGCCGTAAGGTTCAAGATCATCTTCAGTGAGTGTATCAAAAAACTCAAGCTGTTCAGCGTAGCCTGTTAAAATCCATGCTAATCCACGCGTCCACGTAGAAAATGGCGAATAACCTTGTTGTGTGCTCGGACAACGGTAATTTCCATCGTTTGTATTGAAGATAGACTCATGCACAACCCGTCCCCGTATGTCGAAAGCGTCACGCCCTTCACCATAGTACACATTATATTTCGCTGTGGTTTGAGAATGCTGGATTAGCCGTTCTAATAAATTGATAGCAACATCACCTTCACCCATCAGCACAGCCCCAAGCGTGTGTCCGACTGCCAAAACACGCAATGAACGGATGGTATCTGAAAAAAGCGAATGTGGTCCATTGAAAGAGGCGATATATCCGGTGCCATCTTTAATCCGCGTCCAACGACTCGCCTGCACAGCAGCGGAAGCTTTCAGTGCAAGTTCATAGAAATGCATCTCACTGTCATTCCACGGAATGATACCTTCGCGCATCAGCCGCCGCAGGTTTCCATAAGTGGAGACGTTGTTAAATCCGTGATCATGCACACCGATGTGTGTGAGGTGCGGTGCCATCTTTTCAATCGTGTTCTGTCTACCAATTTCAAGAAACTGCTCATTGCCGGTAGCATCGAATTGAAGGATAGCGGATCCGAATTGGAATCCTTGTGTCCACTCTGTCCAGCCTCGCGTCGTCCAAGTGCCAGCAACGGTGAAAACGGGTGTGCCTTTTTCTGGCGGCCACGTGTCTTCTATAGCCAAAATTTTTTGCCCTGAGTATTCAAAAAGCCTTTCCAACTGTGGCTTTAGGTCCTGAATTTGTAATAAACTATTTATCTGCATATATCCTCAGTTTTGTAGGAGGGTTCTGTATATCATAAAAACGCTTATGTTATATCACGAATCGCCATATCGTTTACATATTACCTCTATAAGGTTCGTTGTGGATTTTCCCGGGACGTTTAGTCCAACAATAATTTTACCACCGTTTTCCTCAACGACCTCCCTTTCGACCAGTTGCTCCAATTTATAGTCGCCACCTTTAACGTGAATACTTGGCTTGAGTTTAGAAAGCAATTCAATCGGTGTTGATTCAGGGAAAATCACCACATAATCAACACATTCCAACCCCGCAAGCATTTCAGCGCGTTCATCTTCAGGAACAAGCGGACGATTTTCACCTTTGAGTTGTCGGACAGAACTATCACTGTTGACTGCCACTACAAGCAGGTCTCCCAGTTGCCGTGCCGCCTGAAGATAGCGGAGATGCCCTAAATGTAGCACATCAAAACAACCGTTGGTAGTGACAACAACTTTGCCTTCAGTTTTCAGTTGCTGAAGAAGGAGTGCAAGTTCGTTACGATGATAGATTTTTTTGTTTAACATATTCTCGAGTTTTTGACAACCTTATTCCAATTCACGAAGTGCTTTCTCAATATCGGCTTTGAGATCAGAAGGCAGGTTTAATTTGACCTTCAAATTTAAGTTATCTGTTTCTGCAATAGTTGATTTTGAGATGTCGTGTTCTTGATTCAAGAGCTTCAAAGCAACCTTGAAGTCTTTCTTTGCCTCCAATGTGTCTCCTATGGCAGCATTGGCAACGCCTCGGTTGTAGTAGAACTCAGCATGATTCGGTTCTAACTGAATAGCCTTATTGTAGTCTATAATGCCATTGATATTGTCCCCTTGATCTGATTTTGCTTTACCTCGGACATTATAAGCTTCTGCGAGAATAGCATCTGCTTGCGCTAAACCGATCACGGTGTTACAGTCTTCAATTGCCCCATTATTATCACCTAAATCAGATTTCGTATTTGCACGATTTATGTAAGCCAATGCCAGGAGATTATCTTCTGGTTTTAAACGGATCACTGTATCGTAATCTTCAATTGCCTCTTTTTTATTTCCTAAATTAGACTTTGCAGTTCCACGATTGATATATGCTGCAGCCAGTAGATCCTCTTCTGGTTTCAAACCAATCACTGTATTATAGTCTTCAATTGCGCCCTGTTTATCTCCTAAGTCAGACTTCACAAATCCACGATTAAGGTGAGCAAGAACCAAGAGGTCATCCGCTGGTTTTAATCGGATCACTGTATTGTAATCTTCAATAGATCCTTTTTCATTTCCTAAATCAGACTTGGCACTTGCACGATGGCTGTAAGCATGAACATACGCTTTGTCGAGACGGATCGCTTTGCCATAATCTTTTATAGCACCTTTCTTATCTCCTGCATCAGATTTTGCATTGCCACGATTGACATAGACATGGGCGTAATCCGCCCCTTTCCGAAGCGCAGTATCATAGTCTTTAATAGCACCCCTAAAATCACCTAACTTTTTCTTCACATATCCACGGTGAAGGTAGGCATCAGTAGAATCCGGGGCAAGTTGAATCGCCAAATCACAGTCTTTGATAGCACTTGCGAGCTCCTCAGGTCCCTCTGCATCCTCTGCACTATAATGGCGGATGAAGGGTTCTTCGCGCCATTTTTCCAAAGATTTCTCTTGTGTCGGCATATCTTTGAGCAGTGCCCGAAGATAGTTTGAAGGAATCGCATAACCCGCTCCAATTCTGTGTCCTTGGAACGTAACACCTATTACGTCTCCGTGAACGTTTAAGACGGGCCCACCACTATATCCTTTACGATTATTTCGCGCTCTTATCTCAAGGAAATTAGGAGTGTGCCGACCGATCGCCCCTTTTGAGATATCGCCCTGCACAATTTTATCTCCTTCGCCTGGGTTGCCAATGGCTATTATGCTATCGCCTCTTTTAACAGTATTACTATCACCAAGCGAAAGAATGTGCGGATCTTCACCGCTCAACTTCGTAACCTTTAGGATAACAAGGTCTCGTATCGGATCACTCGCCATAACCCCTTTGATAGTGAACCATGTTGGCTTATTAACCAACCTAACCATGCTGACAGCTCCATCAAAGGATCTCTTGTTAACAACATGGATATTCGTAACAATCAAATTATGCCTGATGAAAAATCCACTCCCGAAGAATGGTGGTCCTTCCACGTTTAGACTCCCTATCTGTACTGTACCGGCTAACGCAATTTCCGCAATTTTATCAAGATTCGGTAACGAAGAGGCTTTATTGATTTGAGCTGTTTGTTGTTCAATACTTGAAGCACATGACAAGAAAATCCCTAATGCAAGGCAGCCTATGAGTGCTATTACTTTCTTCGCAGTTTTCATTGCTATCCCTCGCCTCTTTCAGTAAATCAGTTTTAATCGTTAATAGTTTAGCACTTGTTAGACTGTTTGACAAGTTTTGCTTTTGCTTTTCTTAAAATTTTATATCTAAACATTGATATATTTTAGATTATGGAGTATACTCAATTAATATGAAAGCAAAAGCAGACCGCGAGCGCGGCATCATTGTGGGAATAACAGGCGGCATCGCGTGCGGGAAAACAACCGTCTCTGCGTTACTCGCTGAAAAGGGAGCAATTCCGATAAACGCAGACGAAATAGGACATCAACTCCTCAAAGCAGACAGTCCTATGATAGATGAACTTGTCAACGCATTTGGGCGAGAAATTCTTGAAGAATCGGGAGATGTTAGCAGAAAAAAATTAGGTGCAATCGTTTTTGAAGATAAATCTGCACGTGAACGATTAAATGCAATCCTCCATCCGTTGATTATCCAACGTTCCCGTTCTCGTGCGCGTCAGCTTGTTTTGCAAGACCCTTTATGTGTTGTCTTACTTGACGCGCCCCTTCTCATTGAAGCTGGTGCTTACGATTCTGTTGATCTGATAGTTGTTGTGACTGCCGCGCCTGAGATACAATTGCAACGGATATTAGAACGGAGCCATGCACAAAACCGTCCTCTCACCGAAAACGAGGCACAAGCACGAATTGACTCGCAGATGCCTGTATCTGAAAAGATTAAATATGCGGATGTTATCATAGAGAATGATGGAACACTCAAAGAACTCAATGAGCAAGTAGATCAACTTTGGGATCAACTTATGAATCGTGCCAAAGCAGATTGATCGCATTTGCCTTAATAACGCAGAAAACTTCCTTTCCCTCATTCAATTGAAGTTGTTCACGCGCTTCGTGTGTAATTTTCACTGAAAGATGATGCCCTTCAACGTTAATGGACAGTAGTGTTTGGTCATCAACTGCATCAATTGTTCCCTTTAATATGTTCCGCGCACTAATTGGGAGATTAGGTTTAAGCGAAATAATTATATCTTCTGCTCGAATAGCGATAGGAACTTCTTTTCCGATTTCCGTATCTACATAAGGGATAACAAGACGCTGATCCCCAATTTCCAGCTCAGTTACACCTCTATGCTTATCTGAATTGGCAACAGGGAGAGACAAGATATTTTCTACACCTGTCAAATTTGCAATCGGTAAAGCGGAAGGAGCTGTTAGCAGTTGATACGGTTCACCACTGGCGGTAATCCTTCCGTCCGAAATAAGAAAAGCCTCATCAGCAAGTGCCATCGCTTCTGAAATGGCATGGGTTACGTAGAGAATTGGTATTTCAAAAGCGTTTTTAATGTGATGAAGATATGGAATAATGCGGTTTTTCAAGCCGCTGTCAAGTGAAGCAAGAGGTTCATCCATTAGAAGTAGACGCGGTTCCATCGCAAGCGCGCGGGCAATTGCAATACGTTGACGTTGTCCACCAGAAAGTTGGCTTGGATAGCGTTGAAGTAACTCGGTAATTTCAAGAATTTCAAGCAACCGGGAAATGCTATCGGGATTTTTACGCAAATTCCGTGGTTGTGCGTATCGGATATTCTGTGCAACGGTAAGATGCGGAAAGAGATACCCCTCTTGAAAAATATATCCGAAATAACGTTTTTCGGGCGGCACATTAATTTTTGAATCAGAGGTGTAAAGTGCTTCATCTCCGAACACAATCCTACCATCGTCCGGAGCGAGTATGCCACTGATACAATTGAGAAGCGTACTTTTCCCGCTGCCAGACGCACCCAAAAAAGCCGTAACTTTCTTTTCGAGCGTGCAATTGAGGTCTAACGTAAAATTACCAAGCGTTTTACGAAAGTCAAGTGTGATTTTGGTGTAATCTGCCACAGCGTTTCCAATACTCTATTGAGACGTTTAGTGTGAGGATTCAATCGTAAAAGTTTTCTGAGTTAGCGTTTTATTCGAATCCCCCGCCGTCAAAGCCGCCTCCACCATCAAAGCCGCCCCCGTCGAATCCGCCATCACTTCCACCGGAGTCTGTGTCAGTAGACGAGTCATTTTGATTGTCACCGCCTAACATGCTACCGAGTAGTAGCCCGGTAAAGAGAGCGTCCTCTGTGTCGTCAACAGTATGAGGGTCATCAACATGCCCATCCTGCTGGCGCTTTTTCCTACGTGATTGATTGTTTTTTGAACGCCGAGCCAGATTCAAGATTACTATCAGAAATACACCAACTGCAATCAGAACGAAAAGTGTTTCCATATTCATCATGTTTCTCCTTTGTATTTAAATAATTGTAAGAGTTATCACCTTAATTATTAGTCGTGTTATTAGGTAAATTCAATATTTGATAACTGAGAACTAATCCTGTCTAAGAGTGATACGTTCTGTTAACCAGATAGCAATAAATGCGACAACAGTTGAAATAAATACCAATCGGTAGACAGATGCATCCTCGCCTAAATTTACGGCATTGAAAATCGCTAACGCCATTGTTTGTGTTTTGCCCGGGATATTACCTGCCACCATGATAGTTGCCCCAAACTCTCCCAGACTTTTTGAAAAACCGAGAATTGCTCCGCCAATAATACCGCGTGATGCAAGCGGTAGTGTTATCGTCCAAAAGATTTTGAATGGTGATGCACCAAGCGTGCGTGCCGTGTTTTCAAGTTCAGGTGGCACTGACTCCATTCCTGTTATGATTCCGCGTACTAACAGGGGAAAAGAGATAATCGAAACGGCAAGGACAACAGCGAATTGAGAAAATACAATCTCTAATTTGAAAACGTTATATAAAAAACCTCCGATAATCCCGTGTTTGCTCAAGAGAATAAGCAGTAAATACCCACTTACCACAGGCGGAAGAACCAATGGTAACATCACGAGTGTATTCAGAAGAGATTTCCCTGGAAAATCCCGTTTTGCAAGCAACCATCCCACCAGCAGTCCTGGTGGAAACATCACAATGAGGCTCAACAACGCAACTTTTATAGATAAGATAAGAGCTGTAATTTCGGCGGAAGTTATCCTCATTGCGATGTCACAGGCACATTTTATTTTCCAGAATCAGATATTAAACTGGTAAATCCATGTTTTTTGAAAATTTCAGCGGCACGCGAGGTTTTTAGATAAACAATAAATTGTTGTGCTAACTGTTTTTGCTTACTATTCTTTAGAACAACTGCAGGATAAACTATTGGACTATGCGTTTCAGTTGAAAATTCATAAAGCACTTTCACATTTTTATTCAGTGTTACGTCTGTTTGATAGACGATTGCTACGTCAACATTTCCGGCACTGACATAAGCAAGTGTCGATCTCACATCTGTCCCGAAAACTAACTTAGGGTGCACCTTTTCCCATAGACCAAGCCGTATCAAAGCCTCTTTCGCATAAGTGCCAGCAGGTACAATTTCGGGCTGCCCAATAGCAATTCTTGAAACAACGTCATCGGCAAGTATATCAACAGTTTCCACAGATAAAACAGCGTTTTTGTGTGAAGCAAGAACTAACTGATTTGACAAGATATCGTAACGGCTATCTGTTTCAAGCATATCACGGGTTTCAAGTGCCGTAATCTGTTGGGGACTTGCCGAAATAAATACATCTGCCGATGCACCTTTTTCAATTTGACGTTGCAGCGTTGAAGATGCAGCAAAATTATAACTAACCTGAACGCCGTGTTTTGTAGTAAACTGCTCACCAATTTCTGTCAATGCATCTGTCAAACTCATCGCACCAAAAACTCTTAATTCAAGGTCTTTTTGTGTCTGTCCACACCCTACAAATGCTGCAAATATCAGCATATACGCAATAAAGGTGTCAAATTTTACGTTTTGAAGCATAATTGTTCAGCCTAAATCGCGGGTTAACGCGCGAAAGATTATAACAAACATTTCAAGTTATGTCAATTCCTTGAAAACAACGGGTGTGTAAAGTTTTTTGCATGAGTTAGATGGGAGTTTGAAAGCAATTTATAAAAATGGTATCCTTACCTAATAAACTTTTCCATATAGGAGAGGATATCAATCAGGTTTTGGATAAAGCGGTGGACCCCTACTTTTTGATGGCTACATAACAGAAGTTGCCTCACATATCCCGAAGCGAAAAATCTTACTGTGCCTTATGTGAAATATATGCCAAACTCATTGCACAACTTGTCCGACACTGGGTGATGATAGCAGTCGGAGGGAGATGTATACTGGACAATATCATCAAAACAGCAGAACTTGTCGGTTTATATGCATGCACACGGACAATCAGTTTTCACAAATCCAAAACAGCGTTACGCCAAACTCTTAGGGATATAAAACAGACTATATTTAGCGATAATAGGAGGGGACGAAGCATTAGCAAACACACAACTTTTAGACTTCTACAAAAAGTTGAAAATCCTTAAATTGACGTCTATGGGTTTCACTGCGTTCTACCCGACAAACAAAATATGTTTAGAAATCTGATATGATACTTTTCAATTAGAAATGGTATTACTTCCTTAGAAGAAGGAACGCCCAAGTGAATTGCTTGCACCAAATGCATTGTATGGTACGCCTGCTGGCAAGGTGTGGAGACCCCATGTTTCGGTAGTAGCGTCATAACCAACTCCCATTGAGACAGCTGGTTCACCGATCAAGTTAACCTGGAATGTAAAATCTTGTCGAACGTTGTCGAAGGGGGGATCGCGTTTGATTCCGACGCGACTCCACGAGATACGCAAGTTCCAATCATGTAAATTACGGTTGATGCTGACACGTTGTGAATAAAAATCCTTTTCTATTGGATAGTAGATTAGGCTAAAGTCAAACTCAAGATTTTCGTTAAAACGGTATCGTCCGTTAGCAGTTACAGAACGTGAGGCACGTTTAGAGGTATGTCGTTTGCTGAAAGAATTTCCCAAACTGACATACCATTTTTTGCGTGTGTATCTGATATTGGTACGCACACCGACCATCTTGAACTGTTTTCCATCTTCAGGATGAGGATTCGGATCATGTGTTAGACGAACAGTCATATTTAGATTTCGACTTGGTAACGGAACGATGGTAAAATCGCTCTCAATAGGCTCGTATTTACGTCTATATAACGATTCAAATTCGGTAAAATCTGCAGTGAGCCGGGTATCAAAATAGAAGATACGATGTGCTGATTGGCTGCGCCGAGTTTTTATTTCAATATTCGTATTGAAGTTGTAAGTAAGTCTTTTCCGTTCATAGAAATAGGTACTAGGACCAAACGGATAGAGATTGTTATCTCTGTCAATAGGCGGCTGATAATCGAAAGTAAGCGATGATTGCAATTCATGTCGCAATTTTCGGACACTTGGTATAAAGCTGGTATTGTAGATACGGAATAGCGTATTACTGGCTTGTGTCCTGAAACTGTAAACACCACGGATGATATTTCTATTTTTTTCTTGATCTTTTGCATGCCAGATCGCATTTGTATTTAGATTTGTATTTATTTTCAATTCACGCAAAGGTGTAATAAAAAGGTTTGCTTGCTTTCTCAGATCAAATCCTAAATCAAGCGTTTGGAGAAAGACGTTATTCTCCTCGCCGAATTTACCACGATAAGTCTGTCTATAGAAATTTCCAAACTCTATATCCATATCAAAGCTGGTATCTTCAAGCGTAGGGAAAGCGAGGAGTGAGAGGAGAGGTTTGTCGGACTTTATCTTCTCTGATACGAATACCATTCCATCGTTAATAGTTTCAAAAACTGGAAGTCTACTAAACCGCATCCGTGAAAAGTTCAGTGTTAATTGTGGTAGTTTTTGGAGCGCGGTCGTCCCTTGGCCTGTAAAGTCATGGAGATGTCGTACTTCGAACCTACCAGTGAAATCTCCGATTGCTTCTCGCGAGTACCTTAAATTTCCGAAATCATCCACATCTTTTTCACTTGCGGCAGAGAAAGCTGCGCCGTAGGTAATTATTCCAAAAGAATTGAGAGTAGATTCGCTTTGCAACCCTAAATCTTCTTTGTAGTTAAGAGCGCGCCAAGCAGTCCGTCCCACGAAACTTATCGGTTTCCGTCCATCTTGCCGGCTATCCCAGGGTGTGTAGAAGGATTGTCTGTGTCCCCATCGCATATTCCAACGTCTACCGATTCTTGTAGCATCTTGTCTACTAAAAGAGTATTCGTCTGCACCGTAAAAATAGAGATCACCCCGATAAGTCCGTTTTTTATCAACTTTAATTAGACGAAACGATTTTTTTGTATCAATGACCCGACTGTATTCGCCAGCATATAAATTTTGTGCTTCTGAAGCTACTTTTCTTGGGTCTTGCCATCGTCCACGAAAACCGTGTTTTCTGTAGACTTCAACCTCTTCCTCTATGGGAATTTCTTGGTCAGTAGTTTCACCTTCAACTGTTTCTAATTGCGTAGCCGTTTCACTTTCATCGTTTGCGTTTTCTATAGATGGCGAAATACTTTCTGCATCACTGTCGTCCTCTGTTTTATCTGGATCTGTTTTATCTGGGGTGGTTGTTTTTTCGTCTTTGCTGGGTGTTGCGAATACCTCTGTTTCAAAAGTTTTCCACTCTGCTTCAAACTGTTCTGCAAGTTCCTCAAACGAAGGTGTCTCCTCTTTTTTGATTAATTGGAAAATGTAAAGCCCTTCCGGTGAAAAAACGGGTCTACGTTCGGTAATGTCTCCAGGATTTTCTAAACGTCTAACAGAGTACTGCCATCCAGCATCCATTTCATTAAGTGGCAATCCTTTGCCCTCATTAATTTCGGATAAATTGGCTTCAGGGAATTCAGCAGCAAGCTGTTCAAAAGTTTCACCTGCAAGTGCCCGTTGATGAATTTTCTCTGCTGTTTCGCCCACTGTATCCTGGGTTTCAGTGCTTGCTGTGATGGCAATATCAATGCGGAAAAGTTTAATTTCGCGTTCGCCATAGATATCAAGCACGCGCGCCGCTTTGAGAACATGAAAGGCAGATTCAGTTCTTAAAACGCTGCTGAGTTCTCCTTCTTCAAGTGCAAATGCTGCTTCTTCCAAGATCGGATCGAGTATCGGTTCACCCTCCTTATCCTTCTCGCCTTGTATAAGGAATCCCATATCACCACCTTCATAACGCGTTTCTGAATGGTCAGATTCCCTTTGGGCGAGTTGTGAAAAGTCAGCATTTTCTTCATTGAGCTGCTTAAAGATATTTTCGGCTTTTTCCTTTGCGCGTTCGGCATCTTCGTCAGTGATTTTATATTCCAAAAAAAGTTGTTTTAACCAATATCGATCATAATCACCTTCAAGTCGATCATATATCTCTTTTGCTTTTTCTTCTAATTTTGTACGTTGGGCAGAAGTAGCATCTGGCGGGATAGGAATATGGATTTCTCGGAACTGCGTATCATCAAACCGATATTTTCCTTCAAATCCAAAACCTTGTCCTCTGCGCGCACTTCTGTCGTAGAGTAGCGCGCCATCGTAACGTCTTTTGCGTGCTACGGGTAAGATAATACCGATGTTAGGACCTTGGTAGCTATCGGTTCCGACTCTAACAATAATTTTTGCTACCTTGCCTCTACGCAGGTCACGTCGAATCGCGGGGAAATAAAAGAGAGGAACCCCACCGATTCGCAAAACGATGTTTTTAGCAATCATCTCTTGGTTCATTCGAATAATTACTTCAGAAACGCTGAAATGATAGTGTGGATGTTTCAGGGAGCAGGTTGTTAGTGTGCCACCACGGATATAAGACTTATTATCCTCAATTTTGAAAATTTCACTGCCACCGAAGTACCACGGATCGCTGAATGTGTAACCGTTTCGAGCAATTCCCTTTTTGGTTTCGAGGTTGAAAACAAGTTCATCAGAATAAGTTTCCTCATTACCTACTTTTAGATATACATTTCCTGCAGCACGCATCAGATTATCGTTGAAATCTGCCCAGACGTGGTCTGCTCGTAAAATAACATCTTCATACTTGATAAGAGCATTCCCATGAATTTGAACGAAGTTGTCTTGTAAAATCACCTCATCGCCATCACCAATTACCGTGTCCGGTTCAGGTGTCATTTTTTCAGGATTTAACACTTCTTTGGTGGTATTAGCAGTTTGATTTATATCTTGGGCGGGTTGGGTATCTGCTTCTACAGAAGTTTCTGGGGTTTCCGGGACTTGAGCAGTGGTCCACTGTAGGGGTAAATGTAGACAAGTGAAAACTACGATGGCCAGCTGTAACACACGAACAATTTGGCTTGTACGGTGTGTATTCTCCATTGATACGCCATTGCGAAAAAATCTTTGGAGTAAAATCATTACCACTGATGTTTTTTTATGAATAGGGAGGTTGTCTTCGTTTTTCTGCACAGATTTCTTACTCAAACAATACTATGTTATACCCAATTAAAAGGATTTATCTTGTTTTATTGGAACCAGGCAGAGTACGCGTCCAGTATTCTGCATTGGTTAGGAAACCGCACTTACCGTCTAAAAAAAGATAAATTCCGTTAATTTGGCATTAGTTACCCTTAGAATCAGGTGTTGGTGCTGTTGATACTGCATCAGGTTTAATCTTGATATAAGCATTTTCAAGGAGTGAGTCAGTATAAGCAGTCCATTCTTTTTCAAAAAGTTGCTGGCGCAGGATGCCGATAATTTGCTGCTTTTCTTGCTGAGTCAATTCGGGCGTTTTGCGCTCGTCAACTTTGTAGATGTAAAGACCAATATCAGTTTCAAAAGGCTCACTGTAATTTCCAACCTCAATTGATTCTACAACTTCCTGGATATTTGGATTTAACACGGTTAAGATATGAACCCCAAGATCGCCACCCTTATCACGAGTTTCCATATCATCAGAATATTCTTTAGCAAGGTTGATGAATTTTTCTCCACCTTCTAATTTTTTGAAAATACTTACAGCCTGTTCACGCGCAGCTTTTAATGCCTCTTCGCTAAATGGAAATAGAACGGTAAAATGTCGAAATGTAATCTTCTCGTCAGTTCGAGTTTCAACCATGAAAACATGGATGCCATCAGGTGTTTCTATCGGTTCACTAATTTCCCCTGCTTTGAGTTTAGCGAGAACAGTTAAGAATGCCTCTGGATATGAAAGTATCTCAGAGGGAGTGGTCTCAATAAGGGAACCTGCTTGTGAATTTGAATTATGTTTTGAGGCGATGCGGCGAGCAATTGTTTCAAATTGTGTTTTATCTGATTGGATCTCTTCAAGCGCTTGATTTACCACATCAGATGCTGCCTTTCTATCTTTTTCTGTTGGTTTGAAAGCGATAAAAATATGGCGTAAATGGATTCTATCAGCTTTAGAGGGGAGTTGGTCACGGTTTTCTTCAAAGAATTTTTGAATATCGCTGTCGCGTACCTGGAGTCTTGGCAAGATTCTTCCCATAACCAGTTTTTCTGTCATCAGATTCCGCTGCACTTGTTCACGAAATGTTACGAGTGTCAATCCATCACGGTTGAGCAGATTTTTAAATTCTTCGTCTGTTGGAATTTGGTACTTTGTCTTGAAATCTTGGATATATTTCTCAATTTCAGTATCTGGAACTTGAATTTTTAGGGTTAGAGCTGCTTCTAACAGTAGCATTTGGCGGATGAGTCTATCAAGCAGTTCTGCACGCTGTTTTTCTGCCTCTTTAAGAGCTTCGCTTTCACTGTATCCGTGAATTTGCTGAAGTTCAAAGGCGTGCTGTTTAATCAGTGTGTCAAGTCTTCGTTTGGTTATTACATCATCGTTAACGTAGGCGATAATTTTATCAAAGATCCTTGCTATAGAAGGTGTTAAACTACTGCAGAAAAAAAGAAAGATTAGCAGTATACTAATAATTGTTGCGGGTTTCATGTGAAACCTCCTCTGTTAGGGGTTTGTAAAGTAATACGGGCGGATAGTTAGTACCGCCCGTACCATCTGACAACGCCTTTGATGAGAATCTATTCCTCAGGTGGTGTTTGTTCGGAGGGGTTTTCAGATTCTTCTTCAGAGGGTTCATCCTCAGGGATGCGGTCAATAAAGGTTTTAACTTCGGCACGTTCACGGAGTTGGTCAATCCAGGCTTGCATCAGAGCATCCCGTCGTTCCCGTTCAACTTTTCTGATTACGTTTTTACGGACATCTTCTTCGCTGAAGGGTTTCTGATATGCCTCTCTCGCTTCATCCTTACGGAACATCATATAGTATTTAGCGCCCTGTACCTCAACTTCAATGACCGATGAATGGAGTGAACCTATTTCTGCGTTGAATGCAGCATCCATAAAAGGCTCTGTACCTGGCGGATAAGAATTTTTGCTGATGTAGTCGGTGTCACCGGGTGAAGCGGGATTCGCGCCGGGGCCTACCAACTCGCCTCTATCAGAAAGTTCTTGCGCTGCATCTGCGATATCTTTACCCGCTTTGATTTCAGCGAAAACCTGATCTGCGCGTTCTTTGTCCATAAGCGTGATGCAGGTTAGCTTGACTTGCTCAGGACGGACATAATCCTCTTTGTGCGCGTCATAATATGCGAGATAATCATCTTCTGACAGAATAAGTTTGGTATCAACTTCCTGCTCTGTGATCCTTTCAATCATTAAATCGTGAAGATAATCTTGGACTTTCTTGAGAATTTCTTGATCCTCATTGAGTTTTTGGTCTTTCGCAAGACAGAGAATTAAACGACTCTCAGCCATGAGTATCATGTATTCTTCAAGTCCCTCTTTGTCTTGGTATTGACGTTGTTTGTATTCAGGAAGTTCGCTGATTTCCTGCATCATTTCTTCAAGTGTGATTCGTTGTTTCCCGTTCCACTCAAATTCAGCGATGACAGTTCCATCAGCACCGATTGCTTTGTCGCCACAGCTATATAAGAACGGAAGTGTGGCAAGAATAGCGAATAATAAGATAAAGGGAATACTACTAAAATTTTTCATGAATGCTACCTCCTTTGGGGTAAAGTTGCGGCGTTACTTCTCAGGATTATTGGATTCCTCTTCGGAAGTTTCTGGTTGGACAGGAACAGGAATATTTTCAGGGTAAGTTTTCAGTTTTGCACTGAGAGAAATTGCATCTATCCATTCAAAGATACGGGTGCGTTTCATTTCTCGTTCAACTTTCCGTTCAACATCTGATTTAACTTCCTCTAATTCCTTTTGACGTTCTGGTTGATGTTCTTCTTTGCGGAAAATGAGGTAAAATGTTTCATCATTGACATCAGTTTCAAAAACGGTATCAGTCATTTCTCCAATTTCCATTTCAAAGACTGCTTCAATAAATTCAGACCAATTTGGCGATCCGCTTTTAGTAAAGAAGAATGTATTACCAGGATCCTCTTGACTGCTGCTGCCCGGACCGTTGGCTGCTAATTTGTTTTCCTCATAAAGTTTCTTTGCCATTTCACTTATATCTGTTCCAGCTTTAATCTGGTCCAAAGTTTCATTGGCCAAGTCTTCGTCATCAAGAGTAATACAAATTGCTCGAGCCTTAGCTGCTTCGATGTACTCACTCTTGTGGGCATCAAAATATGCCTTGAGGTCCTCGTCAGTGTAGGACACCTTAGCATCTACTTCTATTTCGGTAAGTTTTTCAACCATCAGTTGATGGGTATAATCATCCATTTTTTTAAGGTGTTCGAGGAGTTTATCAAAACCTGCATCCTTTGCTTGGAGCAGTTTTAGTTTTTCATTGATATAATCCTCTAAGTATTCTGCTTTCCCCGCTTTCGTAGCATAATTTCGCTGGCGGTAGGTTGGCAATTCTGCAATAGCTGCTTCCAGTTCAGCGAGTGAAATCTGGTGGAGTTCACCATTCCACTTGTACTCTGCTATAATTATTTGACTCTTGTCTATCTTTTCTTCCGCGGATTCGTGGTTGTCTGAACGGACAAGAGACCAAGTGAGCAGACAGGTTAAAACAACTGCTGCGATAACAAAAATAGATTTTTTCACTTTGGAATTCTCCTTTCAATTTCGGGGAGACGTTATTTCTCCCGCGTGTATAACATGTTTTCAATCAGGGACAACAAATATAGTTAAAATTCGTTGTAATTCGGTTAATAACTTCTTACCGGTTAAATTTTCTATATCGACCATCAGTTGTGCTGGTGGTCGTAATTCAAGTTGTGGATTTTCGTGTACTGTCTCAACGAACTGCGCCACATCTATACGGGGTTTGTGTTCATCAAAGGTTACCTTAATGCGATTTCCACCTGCGACAATCGCTGTGATACCGAGTTTCTGACAGAGTTGTTTGATGCTTGAGATTTCAAGCAACATCTCAACAGGTTCGGGGATATCTCCATACCTGTCTTTAAGTTCGTTAGTCAGTTCGTGTTTATCTGTATCGGTCTTAATAGCCGAAATTTTCTTGTAGATAGAAATTTTTTGGCGACTGTCAGGGATATAATCATCAGGGAGAAATGCTTCAATAGGTAAATTGATACTGATTTCAATTTCTTCTTCAACCCTTTCACCTTTTAATTTTCGGACAGCCTCGTCAAGTAGTTTGCAGTAAAGTTCGTAGCCAACATTTGTGATATGTCCATGTTGTTGTGCACCGAGAATATTCCCTGCCCCTCGTATTTCCAAGTCTCTCAGTGCGATTTTGAAGCCGGATCCGAGCTCAGTGAATTCCTCTATAACACGGAGCCGTTTTTGTGCGCCCTCAGTAATCGGTTTATCTTGTGGATAGAAAAGGTAACCGTAAGCTTGTTCATCGGCACGTCCAACTCGCCCGCGAAGTTGATATAACTGGGCTAATCCGAAAGCATCCGCTCTATTTATCATGATTGTATTCACGTTAGGAATATCTAATCCCGATTCAATAATCATAGTGCAGACAAGGATATCATGTTTGTGACGCACAAATTCTAACATGACACTTTCTAACTCGCGTTCCGGCATTTGTCCGTGAGCGATAGCAACGCGCGCATGTGGAACAAGTTCTTGAATGGTTTTGGCAATAATTCCGATATTCTGGACGCGATTGTGAACAAAAAATATCTGTCCGTCTCTCGCCAATTCATTCACAATAGCATCTCGAATAACTTTAGCATTGTAAGGCATGACATGCGTCTGAATTGGCAACCGATTAGCTGGAGGCGTGTTAATTATGCTGAAGTCTCTGATGCCAACAAGGGACATGTGCAAAGTACGTGGAATTGGTGTAGCTGTAAGGGTAAGAACGTCTACTGTCTCTTTAAACTGCTTGATCTTTTCTTTATTTTTTACACCGAAGCGATGTTCTTCGTCAACGATGAGTAACCCCAGATTTTCAAAAGAGACGGTATCAGATAGCAGGGAATGCGTGCCAATAACAATATCAACGGTTCCGTCTGCGAGTCTTTCTTTAACCGATTTTATCTCTTTTTGACTACGAAAACGGTTTAACATTTCAATATGTATAGGAAATGGTTTAAAGCGCTTTTCAAAGGTGTCGTAGTGCTGCAATGCCAGAATAGTGGTGGGTACAAGTAGAGCGACCTGTTTTTCTGCCATTACCGCCTTAAATGCGGCGCGCAATGCAACTTCTGTCTTTCCATAACCGACATCTCCACAGATCAGTCGATCCATTGGTCTTTCAGTTTCCATATCGGCTTTAACGTCTTCAATGGCTTGGAGTTGGTCATCTGTTTCTTGGAAAGGAAAGAGTGCTTCAAATTCGCCTTCCCACGGGACTTCTGTGGGGAAACTATAGCCCTCGCTTGCCTGCCGAGCAGCATATAGTTTAAGTAATTCGCCTGCCATTTCTTCAACGGCAGCTTTGGCACGTCCCTTTTTTGTCTGCCAAGATTTACCACCGAGATAGTCTATACGCGGTTCGTAGGACTCATCTTTGTTTCCAATGTACTTTTGAACAAGGTCCACTTGATAGGTAGGTACATACAGTTTATCGTCTTCTTTGTATCTGAGAATGAGAAAATCCTGAGATTGTCCATCAATATCCATGCGGCGGATGCCTTCGTAAATTGCTATACCGTGGGAAACGTGGACAACGTAGTCTCCTACTTTCATATCTATAAGGCTTAAAAGTGGTGCACCGCTCTTGTCCCGTTTTGGTGAAACGACTCGCCGCTGACGTGAACCAAAAATTTCATTTTCTGAGATAACAACAAGTTTAAGAGATTCACTTAAAAAGCCTTCAGAGATAAAACCGACAGATACCAAAACTTGTTCAGGGGGTAGATCGCGCTCTATTAACATTTCTAATACACGTTTAGATTGTTGTGGTGTTTCACAAAAAACATCTACAAAGTATCCTTTAGTTGTCCACCTTTTGATGTGGTCAATAACCATTTGGTAGTTTCCTCTACCAAGTCCAAGCGACTGTATATCAAAGTGTAGTTCTGAGATATCCGTGTCTTGATTAAAACTATCGGAAATCTTTTCATCTTCTGGATCGGATGCAGGAGAAGTTAAAGAAATAGGGATGTTAAGATAGTTCCCTAATTCAGATTGAAGTTTATCGGGGGCAACAAGTAAACTATCAGGAGGCGGCATTAGTCTTCCTTCTACCAATTTCCTATCGTATATCTCTTGTAGTTGTTCTTGCATCTGTTCTGCTTCTCGTGTTTGCCATCGTGGTTCAACCGTGACAACAATTGTGTCATCTGGTAGATAATCTGTCAACAGTTCTGTTTGTGGAAATAGCATAGGGAGGAAAGCTTCTACTCCGTCAATCTCTATTGGTGGTTCCTCAATTACATTCAAACTTTTTGACTGCGTCCGGTTGAGACAATCTTCTATAAGCTGCGTCATTTCCCGAATAGTATTGATAAAATCGGCAGAATTTGTAGTTTCTTTCATCAATCGTTCAGTTTGTGATTTCCAGTGCGGCATAGAGACATCAGCAAGACATATCTCGGACATCGGCGTTATAACAACGGAACTATTCTGCTCTATTGAAACTTGCGAGGTCGGGTCAAACAGGCGAATCTCATCAATTTCATCTCCAAAAAAATCCAGCCGTACCGGTGCATCAGAAGTAAGCGGATAAATATCAAGAATATCACTTCTATAAGCGAATTCTCCCTTTACTTCAACCAGTTCAACTTGTCGATATCCGCTACGTATGAGAAATGTAATCAGTTCAGAGAATTCTATCTCATCACCGATTTTAAGCGTGCGGCATGCTGCAGTTAATGTCTCACGTTGTGGAAGTTTGTAGTATAATCCTCGAACCGTTGTGAACACAACACTCTGCGTAGAACTCAACGTGGTAGACAGGCTATTTTTTGTAACAAGATGATGAAGACAACGCATTCGATCAACACGGATGTTTTTGGTTGGTGCGGCACCTTCAAAAAGCGTATTTTGCCACGCAGGAAGAAGAAGTAAGTCACTTTGCTCCGCAGTTGGACCGGCATTTCCGTGCTGAACATTACAATTCTGAAACGCGCGTATTTCTTCCAACACCTGTTCTGCTTCCCTGTATGAGGGGAACACGATGAGGAAAGAGTTATTCGGAAAATCTTCTATTAGAGCCGCCAAGAGATAGGAAGTTGAAGCGTTGTGTAACCCTCTGAGCCACGGAGGGTTTTGTCCATTCTTTAGGCATTCAATCAGTTTCTGGTAATTTTTAGTTTTTCGTAAAAACTCTTGCACGAACTGTTCCCTGTTGCTCGGTAGCAGGATGAAACTTAATGGTAGCATCCAATTTACGAGCGTTTTATGTAATATCGAATTGGTTATCTTATAAATTCAATTTTTTCAAGATTCGCTTTCATCTTGCCAATTTTTACTTCCGCCTCAATTTTGACGGGGATATGACGAGGGTCGTCGGTCAACCAGAGTTGATAACCGTGCGAGGTACGCACCCTAAGTGTTCTGACACGACCTAAGCCTTTGACTTTTAACACTTCCCCCTGTTTTACACTAATGGTTACTTTTACGACCTTAGCTTTACTAATTAGTGGGAAAAAGTAAGTTTTGCCTGGTACCAACTTCTTACATCGGAGAAAGTAGATCATAGAGAGTTCATCTTGTGTAGCGAATGGGGTTTCTATTACCTTTTTATCACGTTTCTCTGGCTCATCTTGCCTGTTCTGTGAGATTTTCTTATATTCCGCCTCACCATCACGAAAATCGATCTCAACACGCGCTCTATATTTTTTATCCTGAAGTTGGTTTCTGAAACTAAGCGGATAGAACCCAACGGTGTTCACAAAAGTAGACTGGCGATTCTGAAAACGGTGTATTCTGGAGGCGACAGCACCTGTTTTTACTTGAGAGGTAATATGGTATACGTTTTTCCTGTTGAATGACATTTTTTTTTCTATATGGTCAACTCGTTCTCCAGCAGAAACTGGAACCCATGATACCTTGATGTTGTATGTTAGTTTTTCACCAATTCTTAGTGGATGTGCTGCAACCTCTTCAACATCAACAAGCGGAATTTCTTCTTTTATCTGATCTTTCGGAGCAGCATTTTCAGATCTCGCTTCTTGCCAAACAATTTCAGATAGGGGTAAACCAACCCCTATTAATAAAATGACTATTGATAAGCACTTCACATAATTCACATTAATAACTCCAGGGATATACCATACCAAAATAACTCCAGGGAAATACCAACCTATTGCGTATCAAAAAACGGTGTTCAATTGTGAAGTGCCCTGACAGTAAGTAGACACAAGTCGAAAACTATCCAATGTACCTAACAGCACTTGAAGGCGATTACGTTAAAACCGATACGTGAAAATAAGTGCGTGCATTCCATGTTTAGTTTGTTGCATTTGCACAGAAATTCTTCGATTATTATAATCTTTGGCTGTTTTTGATGCATCAAGGATATTCCAGATATGCAAACCGATGCCTGTGATGAGAAAAAGTGAACCGCGGATGCTGTGATCTGCCATCCTTGATCTGACTTGATCCTTGGTTAAGAAATTACTTGTTTTCTCATCATAGAATCCTGTTCCAAATGTATCATGGTCTCTATAATGTAAAGCACGAGCGATGTTATAACTTGCTAAAGAAAAGATACCTATCTCTGCTGTAAGGAAGAGAGTAGCTTTGAGATAGTTTTCTGAATAAGCCTGCCCTAAACCGGGCATAGTAGCCGATAGCAACGATGCTTTCCGCGGGCTCCGTACTGGATAGTATAGCGGCCGATGGGTGCGAAATAACGGATAAGTTGTTTCAGATTCGGCATCTTGTGTCGCGCGTGATACCTGTCGTTCCGCAATTTGCTTTTTATCAGAAGTCTGGTGTTCAACTGCCAACGTTGTCATTTGTGTGTAGACTGTTGTAAAAAAAACACAAGACAAAAGAATTAGGTATTTCTTCATAGTCGTTCCTTTCGGTTTGCACTCTTATAGCACGCAGTTCTCTATAATTTTTATAATAACGATACACCTTAATCGGTGCGTTTTGTAAACGCACCGATTACGAGGTGCTTATACTTTTAATTTTCACCATATATCCTGTAAGAGCAGAAATTTAGGTGTGGTGTTTTTCTTAATGGGGTAATGCCGGTGCTAATTGTATATTCTCAGGATCAGTTTGGTATGCCCAGTCAAATTCTAAAGCATCATCAAACAGTTTGCGAACATGAATTTTAGCGAAGTTCCCATCAGCGGTATAAATGGCATAGATATGCCCTTCAAACAACTCAATAAATTCGGTTGTATAACCAAATTCTGGTGCAAAATCAACATCATCAAAGCCTTCGTGATACCCTAAATCTTGCATCTCAGTGCCATTTTCTGAATAGAGGAGTCTAATATTGCGCTCTGTGTCAAAGCCAAAAAAGATATCGGTGTTTCTATCATCCCAAGCGATAGCGCCTCTGTGTGGCTGTGAGAAGTCAAAACCGCTGCGATCAGGTGCAAGTTGGGAATCATCTAAGATAATATTTCTGCCTGCGGGACGAGGTGTGTCCCAAGCGTTTTCGGGGCTGAGGTCACTCTCATTACCAATTGAATCGTAAGCAGAAACGAAATAGTAGTAAGTTCTTCCGTTCCGTACATCCCTATCTGTATAGTGCGTAGTTCCAGAAAGAATGTCAACAATTGCTTCAATATCTCTGTTATTTTCTCTGCGCCATACCGTATACCCCGCTAAGTCAGATTCGGCATTCGGGTACCACTCAATACGGACGTACTCATCACCTGTGATTGTTCTGACACCTCGTGGAACAGCAGGCGGTTCACTGTCAATATAGTTATCATTGTTGCCAGCATCAATATAACATCCAATTAGCGTTACTGCAAGAATTACATACAGAAATTGTGCTATTAATTCTTTTATTTTTTTTAACATTTTTGGTCTCCTGTTGTAAAATCTAATATATATATCCAAGTGTAACGCTAATCATATCCCAGACGTTGACATGGTTATTATACTATCATTAAATTCGTAAGAATGCAAGACGAATTTAATGATAGTATCCCAGAGCAAATGTGATTAATGCGGGTATTAGTTGTAAGCATTTTGGTCTCCTACTATAACCTACCAACGCTCCTCATAAGTATTTGCGAAATGGAGTGGTTAGGAAACCGAATCTACCAAGGTTGTTCACATATTGTAGTAGCGGAATTCATTGTAAAATCAACGTAGCGCGCGTGTAGCATTTATTGGCTCGCGACCTGCAGGTTCCACTCCTACAGAAGAAATCGGGAGGTACTGATTTATTGGACACCATAGGCGTCAATTTAAGGAGATAATAACGTTTAAAACGCCTCACTCGGTAGGTGCGTTTTCCTAACCGCACCGGATCCTAAGTTTTAGTAGGTGCGTTTTGGAAACGCACCGTGTTTTCAAGCTCAAATTGACACCGGCGCGTTTAGAAAACGCGCCTACCAGAGGGGCGGACCGCTAAATTGACGCTAATGGTTCTGATTTATTGGACATAAGGTTACTGATAACTACACTATCGATCATTACCATAATCTGGTTCTTTTGCAGAGCGAATTACCCACTCTTCAAAAACAGACTTGAAAGATTCTGCTTTATCTCCAAAATGAAGATATTGAAGACTTTTCACCGGAATCGACACCTCTCCATAGATGGGTGAACGCCCGTACAGTTTATCACCTTTGACTTCGAGTGGTTCAAAAATCAGAATCGGATTGTGGATCAAAGCGAAGCGCACTTTAGTCTGAGTCGCTGTCGATTGTTCTTCGTCTACTGTCTCTTTTGTCGGTTCCTCAGCGCTTATATCAACAATTCGCGCGACTCGGTTGATAGGGATGGAAATCTTTTTCAACTTTGATTCAAACTGAATCGTATGTTCGTTGAAACCGAGTAATTTGCCTCGCTTTAAATCGCCATTATTTGCTACGAGGATATGGTTGGGCGGATCATCACGATTGAAACGAGGAACGGTTAACGCGCGTGCCAATTTGGCATCTAACGCCTCATTTTGTGTTTCAAGTGGGTCAAACAGGCGTTCAACCCCGTGTTTAAGGGCATCAGCTTTGTCCGCTGCAAATTTACCGCCAACTATAACGACTTTGGGATCTCCTCCAAGTTTTTCGTTCTTCACTATTATTTCTACGCCGCCAGCTTCTATTTCCTGTATCACAGCGTCCAAAATTTGCCCATCTTCTAAAATGATACGATGTTTATCTCCACCTGTAATCGTAATCGGATTGCGATTTTCCTTTCGCCCCTGCGTTCTTCGACGGGTAAACTCAATCCCTTTAATATGTGTTGAGTCCATGCGTGTCGCACTGATAAAAGGGGAGCGGAAACTGATTGAGTTTTCATCATACGCCAGAATTTGAGATGGGATGACTTCTCCGTTCTTCAGATGCAATAGATGAGGAAACGTCTTCACATCAAAAGGTTGTAATCTTGAGACATGCTTATTATTACGGTCTATACGGGCAGATTGGTTATTCGCAAGGCGTACCGGTTCCGACGCACCTACAGCCTGCCATCGGATATTTGATACGTTATCGCTTTCAAAATAAACGTGCCCCCGTAAACTGCCCGATGGAAAAAACATCTTGTCATAATCAGCTACCGGTTCTTTCATTTTGGTATTTGAATCAAGCAGAAGTAGTGAAACGCCATCGAGTGAACAGGTTATCGGTTCGTCTGCCAATGCGGTCTGCAATAACACACTATCTGGGTTCAGTTGTATTACCTGACCATGCATAACAGATCCGTCAATATATGTTAATGCCATATTTTCGTTGATTGCTGTCAATGCTCTCCCCGGTTGGACAATACGATCAATCTGTTGTAGGTTAATATCTCGTCGCGTTCCATCCGTGCCAAGAACATAGCTTTGGTCTTTTTCTACAAACAACTTGCCGTAAAAAACTTCTCCATTTATCATGTGGACTCGAGGTTTGGAAAAATCAGCTTGTTGGTTTTTAAAATCGGCAGATTGTCGATAGACTTTTAATTTTCGGACTGTCAGATCTTGTCCACGATTATAAATGTAGAGTCCGGATTCTTCAAGAGTCGGCTGAACCTTATCTACTTCCAAGAGTAAATTACCCTGCAAGTCAAAGACTTTGAAAATACCAAGTTCCTGATCATAAACAAGTCGTAAACGGAAATTGCGACGATCCGATTCAATTGGCATTATAGATTCAAAGAGGGTACCCTGAACAACAACGAGTTCATTGGTCCATGTGTCCAACCGAAGTGTCTGAAAAAGTTTTTTACCGAGGGCAAAAACAAAGTTGGGATTACTTGTAGTAGATGCCAATTCGAGGTCAATTTCAAGACGTTTTGGCCAATCGATTGCATGGAAAATGGATGCCTTTTTTTGATTTGTGTGCAGATGTCCGCTATGATCGGCATACCAACCGGTGTGTTGGTTTTTGACTGCCTTATCTTCCTTAGATGATTTCCAAGCTGCTAACTGTGAACCGTCAAACAAAAGGCTGGAATGTTCGCGATTTTCAAGTGAGTAAATCATATCTCTCTTTACTCGAAACTCGCCATAGCGTTTGCTTGAAAAGAGAAAGGTATTTTCATCTGAACCGATAATATCTGCTGTCCAGACATCACCTAATACCGTGCCAACGTGAAAAGTCTCCGTTGCTACTGTAGGTTTATTGCGGAAGAGAATTGAATCCAAAACGTTAATGTCAACGACCAGATCATCAGAAAAGCACGGTGATCTCCAGTGGATCTTTCCTGACCGACTGTCTAATAGTTTACCGGGGAGAGAATCGCCATTTTTCCAACGTAACAATGTTTCCTGAGCCAGTGTTGTAGCGGGAATCCACATCACCGCAATTACAATCGCAATCACCAATATCTTTTTTTTACATTTTTGCATTTCAGTCTCCTTCTTGTGGTCGTCAGTATGCGTCTGTTTGATTAGTAAGAGAGAACTCCGATTCCCACGTGAGTTTGATAATTAGATTGAGTATAGTGGTAGGTAGAGCACAGCGAAACTCTTATGCACCAACTTAGCGGTCCCCCTGGTAGGCGCGTTTTCTAAACGTGCCGTTAGGTTCTCTCCAGCACAAGGACAGGCGCGTTTCCAAAACGCTCCTACCAGGGGGTCCTAAATCAGGCTGAGAAAGCGGACGGGATTTTCAAACTCACGTATTCCCGACTATCAAACTCCTTCGTTGCGATTCGAAAATCGCTCCCGCTGAATACCGGACGCGCATTCAGCGTTAATTCACAGAGATGTGTCACTATATTTTATCTTTCGTAAATGGGTAAGAGACGATAGTTCAAAGCTAAGGTGAGCACAGCCATTCCTGTACCGTAGGCTTTACCATAGGAACTGTTGAAACTCCCATCTTCTTGTTGTATCTTTTGAAGTCGTTCAATAATCCGTTGATTCCAAGCTTGCCATGCTTCAAAGTCGCTTTGAAACAGTGCCTGAGCCATGTAGTATAGGGTATAGAACATGTAATGATTACTTATATTGTGACTTGCTCTACGTTTGATATATCCGGCAGTAGCCTTGTATTCTGGTGTGTCCTTCCTTTTGCCAATTGCATACACAAGGGTTGCAATGGCAGAGCGAGCAAGTCCACCGCCATGGCTGCCTGAAGGCGTATAAGAGACACTTCCACTGCCGCGCACTGTGCAGGTTTGAAAAAAGTTCAGTGCTTTGTCAACAGCCTCATTGGGAACTTCAATGCCAGCGTTTCGCGCACCCAGTATCCCCATTAGAACGGTCCCGGCCACGGTTGTGTCAGCATCTCGCGCTTGTGGCGAGTATCGCCATGCGCCCCAAGGATTTTTTTCTTGAGCAGTCAAGACACATCGGACCGCAAGTTCTAAAGCCTCACTGAGGGTGCGTCTGCGGTTTTCAGGGACTTCACTTCCTTGCCAAAGCAGCTCTTCGCTTACTACGCCATACGCCTCGGACAGCGCCAACGTAGCAAACCCGTGATGATACATTGATGCATGCCCGCTCGTTCCCATGTATCCGGTTCTGGCATTCTGATTAGCAATGATGTTTTGCAAGGCTCTACGGATATGTGTGGCATAAGGACCGTAATCAGGGTCTTCGCCGCTTGCCATAAATGCCATTACACATATACCAGTTATCCCAGGGCCATTTCGTGATCCCTGCCAACTTCCATCTTGCAGCTGTGTGTTAGCGAGGTATCGTAAACTTCGGTCGTTAATACTTCTAACTGCTGGTGGGACACCCGTGCCATAGCGGAGAGTTGGATCCTGTGCGTGAGCTGGTTCGCTGAAAAACGTGACCAGCAACATAAAAAAACCGGAAAATCCGATAGTGAATATATGTTTATTCAGCAATGAACCTAAAACATTTTTGTGTTTTTTCATGATTACCTTCCTCCTTTAAATACGCTTTGCTGCCAAGGATTCAATATATCGTTGTCCATCATAATGAATAATTCAGCAAACATCAATTGCAGTCCCCTATAATTCAATGAGGGGATAGTTAACTGTGCGGTTATCATTTTTATCTTTTGCTGCTGTACCTCGTTAAGCAGCACAATCATATCTATGAAAGGCAGAGCGAGGTTCCGCGATGCTTGTATGCGGAAATTCTCTCGTTCCACTTGTTGTACTTTGTATTGCATATAGGCATCTTCAGAGAGGACATCTTTGATTGCCTGTTGATAAAGAGGGTGATTCGTTATATTGTGAAGTTCAATTTTATCCCACTTTTTATTTATTCCTCTCTCACCCCATAACTCGTTCTTCATAACTTCAAGCCTCTCAAGAGCCTCATCGCGAGGTATAACTTTGCGCATGAACGTCTGCATGAGATCACCTATTTCAGCAATAAATTTGAAATCATCATCAATGTCGGGATTTTGTGCTTCAATATATTGTTGGACCACACCATTAGTGGCTGTTTTCAAACGCTTTGAGCCGCTTTCGTTGAGCGAACCTAACCGTTTGGTATGTGCCATCAGTATTGCTTCAGTAAGAATCCATTCTTGTGATTTAGCAGTATCTTCATCAGGTTCGTCTTTCTCAACTATTTCATCAGCTTGCGGATCAAGAAGCATCTCAGCTCCGACTAAATCCTTTCCATCATAATAATCAATCATTACATCGCAAATTTTTGTCTGTGTTTGGTTTAGGACACTATCCAGAGATACTTCCAATTCATTCTGTATTAGGTTTATTATTCCCTGGGGTATAGGTCCGTCTATAACGGCCGTTAGTGCGAATTCTGGCTTATTGCTGATTGTGTCAAGCAGCAATTTCGCAATGTGTTTGCGTTGATCGACTGTCAAGCTCAGTGTTTGATCAAGGACCGCTGTCATAAATTGAGCCACTGCTTGTCGAACTCGCAACTGCCGCGCTTTCGTAAAATCGATATAATCCTGAAGTTGTGTGTCCGTTAGATATTTGGCGAACACTGCCTTGCAATCAGGGTGTGACAATATCGCCATGATAAATCCTATACTGGCTTCCTGTTCTGTCTGACCAAATTCTCTTACTTCTCGGTTTTCTTGTTCCAATACGGTATTGAGTGCATGAAGAATTGACTTGTGAAGTTCTGGAACCTTTGATGCCTCCAGATTGTATCGCTTGCCGAGGTTTTCAGCAACATGTCGAAGCAAACCTTCGGCAAAACGCATGTCAGAATTGTCCTTTTTTATCATTTTAATCCGGTCAAAGATTTCACCCCCAGGAGCAACTACCTTTGATTTTCCAACCCGGGGCTGATACCCTTTTTTGGAAACGCTGATGGTATAACGTCCTGCTGGGAGACCTATAAGTTCATACTTACCTTTGGCATCAGTCTTTACTGTCCACTCTTTTTTATCTGTAGAACTAACAATCTTAACTTCAACGCCTTCAATCGGTTTCTGTTCCGCTATTGCTTCAATCACCTCGCCTTGGATAGTTACGCCGTTTACAACGTTCTCTTCTGCAAAGGCAATGTATGCAGACAGGCCGATACAAACAATTACTATTAGCATGAAACGATAACGGGTCATTTTCAATCCCTTTACTATTATTTTAACCTAATTTCGTTCTGAACATAAGTTCATCTTAGTACCCAAAGTCTGAATTATCAAATTTCATCAATCAGTGAGAGGTAAAGATTAAGATAATCTCGCTGCCAACGACTCAGCACTCCGTCGCCTATTTGTCCTATTACTTTATCAAACATATCCCTCGGAGCATCTGCGCTTAAAGGGGAAACAGTTAATTCTGCTGCTGCCGCTTCCAACTGTTTTTGCTGCGCGCTGTTTAAAAGTAGCAATGTCTCCAAGTTTGCTACAGCTAAATCACGTAAAGCTTGTTGACGGAAATTTTCTCTTTCTGCTTGGAGTGCAGTATATTGTGCATAATCTTCTTCAGAGAGAACATCTTTGAGGGTTTGTTGATAGAGCGGGTGATATGTTATGTCATAGGTCGGGTAATTGAGTTCAGTAATCATATAAATTTCCCGATTGAAACCTCTTTTTCCACCTACTATTCCGTTTATAAGTGCTCTCCTGCTCACGGCTATCTGCGTAAAACGAGTAAAAAAATGGAAGTTGAAAAGTCCTGTGTTATTACTGATTCCACCTGATTGTCCGTTTGCATCTTTCTCGTTCCATAACTTTTCGCTTAGATCTTTAAGTTTCTTAACGGCTTGTTCAGGAGTTGTTTCCTTCGCCTCTACCCCGTTAATGAAACTCGCTTCGGTTTCGCGATACAACGTCATGACTTTTTCGGCTTCAAGGTACTTTTGAGCTACAATTTTGGTAATCAAGGTTAGTTGCTGTGAGGCATGCTCATTAAGGGGGACTAACTGTTCAGTATGTGCGGCGAGTATTGCTTCGGCAAGCTGCTTCGTTCGTTTATGAGATTCTAACATCTCTGCTTTTTTCTTTAGTTCTTCAAGTCGCGCCTCAGCAATCTTCGCGTTAACTCCACCGGTAACAATTGCATTTTGTGCTCTGTGAATCTGATGCCTAATTGATGCTTCGGTATTTTCTTTGTCAGTCAACTGCCGAATTTTCTTCTGTGTCTTTGTCAGGACAGTTAACCATGCTTCCTCATCTTTTGAGTTAAGTCGCAATTGCACAATCTTTTGGCGCTGAGCTGCTGTTAAACTGAGTTCCTGATCAATTAACGCTGTCGAATAGTGGGCGTAAGCTTGCTTTTCACGATATTGTGGGGCGTTGGTGAAATCCTTTAGTTGTATCTCGGTTAAGTATTTGGTAAACACCGTTTTAATGTTAGGATGTGCCAACAAATTCTTAAGTATATCAAGGGTGCCATCATCCCATTCAACTAAGAAGACCGACAGGTTTTTGCGCTGCTTGATTGCAGTTTCAATTGATTCGCGAATTGACTGACGAAGCGCATTGAAAGTTATCTCGTTCAGACCATAATGCATCGTCAAATTTTCGGAAACGTGATCCAGTAAAGGTAGAATTCCATATTCAACAGTCCCTTTTACACGATTGATCCAGTTAACCATTTTGAGTTCAACAACATGGTTCCCCTCATTTACCACCGAAACAGATTGACTACCCCTACCCTTGTTTCCAAATCCTTCTTGAAGGTATTTGAGGATATAGTTACCAGCAGGGAGGTTGGTGAATTTAAATTCACCCTTGGCATCAGTCTTTACAGTATGTTCTTTGCTATCAGCACTTATAACCTTGATTATCACACCTTCGACTGGGGGTTGAGTTTTGCCATATTCAAGTGCCCGACCTCGGATAGTCCCACCCTTCACGGCATTCTCTTCTGCAAAGGTAATGCATGCAGACAGGCCGATAAAAACAATTACTATTAGCATGAAACTATAACGAGTCATCTGTCCAATTCCCCTTTAATCAGTTCTCTCAAATTGTAGCCAAACCTGTCTGCCATTCTTTGCCTTTCTTACCTGCGTAAAGCATCACGTAGGTATCCCCGATTTCGAGTATCTGACCTGTCAACACACCGTCATAATCAAACGCATCAGGATTGTCCGATGGTGTGAATACGGGATTGTGAGGGTTTGCTTCAAAGGTGCGGAAATCACGGGTACGCACATGCCCGATCCGCCACACTTCGCCATCAAACCCGCCATAGAGAATATGAAAGTACTGCGGTCCTTTGAACAGTTCGGTTTCACGTACGGCTTTGCTATCCCATGTTTGTCCGCTCCCCGTGAAAACGGGGTTAGCCGGATTTTTTGTGACCAACGCGGGATTATCAGTTGGTGCAGTCGCATGACACATCGTTAACCCCTCCCCGAACGATTGTGTTGCTTTACCAGTATAAACAATGTGAATTGTGTCACCATCCACCGCAACTGAAGGATGCGTTGAACCGTGCCGTTCGTGTTTAGTATCTGCAGGAATCACAGGAGTCCGCTGCACGCGCTCCCACTCGCCCAAGTCTCCATCACTGACGAGTAAACCGGTCTGTTCAGGTGTGGTTTTCCCTTTACCTCTATAATACATGTAGTACTTGTCATCAGCGGGATTTAAAAACGGAAAAGGGTACTCTACAGCTGCATTATCAAAACCGTCTGCTGAAGGTTCAAGAATAGGATTACGCGCGTCCTGTGTGATATCGGTAAGGTCGCTAATCGGTGCAGTCGCGTGCATTATCAACCAACGAACGCCGACATCGCGTTTACACCAGATATAGTGGACTGTATCATCAACGATAATCGCATGAGTTGCTGCTGCCCAGAGAGGCGGCGGAAGCGAAATAATCGGATTGCCCGTTTCTATCCGCTTGAAACTGGCAAATACCTCAAATGGGATAGCATCTTTTCGCTTATTCGTCATCAGTTTATCCTCTGTTTTACGGCACGCAGCATCTCTACTACTGTCCTTCAATTGCATTGAAATAAGTGTCTAATCCTTGACGAAATTCTTCAGGTAGGACACGTCCTGCTTTACCTGTTGCTTGTCTGGGTGAACGTTTTTCAATGAAGGCTTTTCCGCTGTCATCGCCAATTCCGATAAGCCTTAATGCAGAAGCTATTGCTGCTAATCCGCCGCTACCACCGCCAGGTGATTGTCCGCCACCACCGCCCGGGGTATTTGGAGCGCGCTGCGTTTCAAGCAGGATTTCAATCACTTCTGAAATGGCTGCGATTGCCTTAGGGCCGGTGTTGGGTTCCGCAAGGATTGACTCTGCTTCGTCCATTACCTCTGCTGCCTTAGCGACCTTGGTAAGTTGTTGTCGGATCAGCGGTTCATTGGCATTTGGCAAAAGACTTATTTCTCGTACGACTTCTTGTGTATCCTCTGCGATTTCATATTGGATATCACTTAATGCTTCGCTTTGCTCATAATATTTGTCGTCAGTGAGAGCGTTCTTTGCTTGTTCAACCTCACGTGTTTCTTCACGTAATTGAATTTCGCGGTTGATAAGACGTAACACCTTCACGATAATTTCCGGCGGCAAGTTGGGCAAGACGCTCAGACCGCCTTCTCCGCGACCCGTTTCAGGTAACGGGTCTACCAATTGTTCTGCCCACCGATCCAGCGTATCCGCCCAGAATTCTGCCTCAATGGTTGAATGTCCGACAAAATTTCTGCTGATTAAGCGGACAAGGTCTTGCATTTGGCTGGATACAGAAGCGTTTTCCATCTCTGAAAGTACACGCAAATAGTTTTCATTCGGACGACGGTCGGTATATGCCGCCATATCTTGTATGATAGTAGCTACGTTTTTCGACTCTGTTCCCTCAAGCGTTGCTAAACGTTTGAGTTCCTGCTGATTGTTCGCTTCCCTGTTAGATAGACCGAAACTGTCCAGATCACTAAGGTTAGCTGCAATGTCAATCTGCTTCCGTGATGCTGCTTTCAGACGTTTCACGAATGTGCTGTTTTCAAAACCGACAAGCAGCTTTTTTATTTCATCCGATAATTTGGCAAAAGCATCCAGCAATTCTTGCTGCTCTTCAACTGCCTCCACAACAAGCTCTGATGCTTGAGACGTTGGAGTTTCTTCATCATTTTGGTTTTGATTGTCTCCTCCGCTTCCCATTAGAGTAGTTTTAGGAATGCCCATTCCTCCGACAATTTGTCAGGTTGGTCCCTCTTGTGGGTTGTCAAATGGGTTGAATCCCGATTCAATATCAAAAATATTTGGCGTGGGATTCGCGGGGGCAAAACTCGGTTTACCGCCTTCTGGTGGTTTGCTCCGATTCACACTTGCGGAATCACCACGTTCATTTGGATCATCTGGCGTTTTTTCATCTACTGCCTCAGATGTTATCTTACTATCAGGTCCATACTTTTCAATATCATCTTCCGACTTGCCAGGTTTACTGTCTGATTGGCCACCAGTTGCTGACTGTTGGCTATCAGATTTTGAAGAGGGATTCTCTTGCTGATTACTCGGTTGGCTATCAGATTTTGAAGGAGAAGGATTGCCTTGCTGACTATCAGATTGTGAAGGATTACCTTGCTGACTGCTATTTTGTCCGGGTGCCTCGGATGCTTGCGCGAGTAAATTTGCAACAGAAGGCATTTTCTTACCTGCTATTTCTTCCAACTGTTCAAGCATTTCACCCCACGATTCAAGTTGCCCCGCATCAAACTCACTATTTTTCGCTGCTTCCTGTAGCAATCCTGTCCCGCTTTCAATGAGACTATCAAGTTTTGCTGCGTTAGCACGTTCTGCCGCGGCTTGGTTCTGTAATTTTTTGCGCTGTGCTGGATCGTCAAGTGCTTCGGGAGGTAAGTCGCGAAGTTCAAGGTTGGTTTGGTGTAGCTGCAATTCTTTGTCGTGCACATCCTTTGCCGCGCCTGCCCAAAGCTGCATCTGTCCAATGAGCCACTTAAAATGTTCTGCAGGTGTTAAAACATGTAGCACAATTTGGGGTGAACGGACACGTTCACGGTTGGGAAAATAATCCTCTGCAAACGCACGCAAACGCAGGCTCTGTGGCTTAACATTTTCGCGTTCAACAGAGAATGTTGCAGGAACAGTGAGTGCCTCCGAAGTCGGACTTCCTGAAGATACGGTTTTTTCACCAATGGCTGGTTCCGGATTTTGAATCGGATTCTCAATACCTTCCCATTCCAAACCGACCCGCTTTACACCGAAGTCATCCCCCGATTGAATTTCAAATGTGAGCACCTCTGTAGAAAGGACGATCTGATTATTTTTTAGTTTGGTGATGGCGACTGTTGGTACAGCATCCTCTTGTGCTTCAAACTGCAGCACTTGTGGTTCACTTGCAGCGAGTCCAAAGCGATCACGCCATGTCAACTGCATCTCTGTCGTTGTTTCCACTGATATCGGTTCAGTTGTCACGGTTGCCCCATCCACCTTTTGCGGACGATTATTCAACGTTGCCTCCGACAGTTCACGTGTCGTAGTGGCTTCCAAGGTGGCACTGCTTCCCTTTACTAAGTTCACTATTCCACCGCGCACATCATCTATTCGCGGTTCTTTGTGCTGCAGATATTCGGGCAGCTGGACTTTGGCAATAAGTTCTTTCAATGCTGGTCTTAATTTGGGTTCAACTGGGATAGAACGCCGCGCATCTCCCACGCGAAGATTAATTTTTCCGTCCTCAGTTTGAGGTGGCAATTGGAATTTGTATGTTGATCCCTCTCGTTCTGCAACCACAGGTTCCTGGTCGGCATATCGCGCTTCACCCGACTCAGGTTTCCAGGGTGAGTTATCTTTCAGCTGTGCTGCAACATCAAAGGGTTCCGCATAAGCCACGACGCGAAGATCCGGTTTGCCTTCCAATTGTGCAAAGGTGTATCGTTCCGCGTTTCGCCACGGGGTCAACCACCGAGCCAGCGTATTCCGAGTCGTCGCGGGAATCACGAGTACCCCAATGATAACTAATACTAAAGGCAAACCTACTGCCCATGCCCAACGTCGATGCCGAGGATTTGGCACAGCCTCTGCGAGATTGTGCTTTGCTACCTCTTCATCAACTTGACGCATAGCGGCTGCCACTAATGCGGGACTCGATGATTGATCTGATCTTTCAGATGCCAGTTCCACAATGCCGAGCACATGATCACCGAAACGGGGGAACTTGTGCTGTAGCAACCGAGCGATCCCCTCAAGTTGCCGATTTCGCCATACCCAATTGTAGTACTTCAGCGGCAGGAAAATCAGCATGCCTACCATCCCGATTACCAGGATGAGCACGCGTAACAGCGTTGGCGTATCAAACAATCGGTCTAACCCAAACACGATGAGATACGAAATGATGAGACCGAAGAGTGCTGCTAATGTGCCTTCGGCAAGTTTGATTATCCATACACGTTTTTTGTACTGTTCTAATGCTTTTTTCATGCGCGGCGGTAAGTTCACCGCGTTCTTTTCTGGTTGTGTTTGGTTCATTGAAGTTCTCCTTTGATATGTTGTTGGCTATTGATTTTTAAAAATAAAAAACGTTAGATAGATACTTATAACCATCAGAACAACGCTATTTCTCCTCATGGTCATCATTCCTCTGTAAACCTAAGAATTGGTATGGATCAATTCCTCCTTCATCGTAAGGCACCAGTTTGATGTCATCCGGCACATTCTCCTTAGTAAAAGGTTTACCTTGCGCAGTCTTTGCTTTGATGATAGCTTGTAGCCGTTGGCTTGTTATTGGGTCCCCGTTGAATTTGGACAAATATTCGCCGGATTCAGCCCACTCAACGTAAACAGTGCCGGGAAAATTTGGATATACCAACCCATTTCGCATTGACAGCCCTGATACGTTTTTCCCCTCCGATTCAAGTTTTATCTGGACGCGTAGCATTAGTTCATGTTCTGCGGATCGACACGGCCAGTATTTTACATCAGCTGGCCACGTGTCCGGAATCGATGGGTAAGGACCGAAACCGAAGGGGGATTCAACAGTCGGATCAATATCCAAATCCATATCTTTTGCCTCAGCTGGTATTGTAGAAAGTACCCCATCTTTTTCTATAACAGCGTGTCTTGCCATGTTCCAGAGCGGACTCCCAGGACCAGCAGCTTGCCAACTACCATCTCGTTGAGTGACCACAACAAAATCCTTTTGGGTATCTGGCAGTTTGTCAGGAAACATTTCAAAAGCTGTCCAGTTCGTGTATGTGACAGGTTCACCGCCGTCCCATTGCCATTCTCCCTCTTTTTCAATATCCGTTAGTCCAATCCAAAAAGATTGACGTTCAAAAACCGCTTCAAGCCAGTGCTGTTCAGCTTCATCGTTGATAGCAACGAGATGCGCTTCTTCTCTCATAGCCTGTTGGTGTGCATCGTGCCAATCCTTACATGCAATTATCTTGTAAGCGTGACCATTTGCAGGATTAACGATCCAGACACTTTTCGGTGTTGATCGCAAAGGTACCTGATGGGCATTAACATCATTTGCCGCGGGAGCACCCGGTCGGAGTGGTTTAACAACATCAACTTGGTTACCATTCAGTTTTAAAACCAGTTTTTCAGGTGCTACCTTTTCATTGAGTAGAAAGGGCCCCGCCCCTGCTGACAAATTTTCATATTGAATACCGAGCATGTAATACCCCGGCTCATCCCGATATGTTGTGAAACATCCTTCGGCATCGGTAAAAACATTGGTGCCAAGGTTTTCAAAACCACCCTGTTCAAAAGAACGTCGCGTATCAAGGTCTATCTCAGTATGAGCTAATGGTGTGCCATCAGCATAAACAATACACCCATGAATCCGCAACCGTGGGAGGATAGTGATTTTGACATTTTCAACAGTTACACCCGGCTTCAACGCAAACCTGATCCCTCTAAAAAAGTTGCGGAACCCTGTATTATTCAAAAAGGTAGCATTTCCGAACTGAATAGATATGAGTTTCTTATCCGGCTCAAATAGATCAATATGGTTTAATTTTTTAATCAATTCAGGTGGTATCTTACCCTTTTCTGGAAGTCCCTCAAAGTCAAGTGCTGCCAGCATCGTGTCAGAATAAATGTCGACTTGGAAAAACCCTGGCAGGAGATCTATAACCTTGAAAACTCCCTTGGAATCGGTTTTCACTTTAGATATGGCAAGGTGCTTCCCTGGGTCTTTCACTCCTTCAGGCAGTTCTTGAAAAAAATCTGGAAACTTATCCACTGGCACAAGCCTATCGTCCAAGTCAAACATCGGTTCGAGAATGAACGTGAATTCGGGAACAGGTTTTCCCGATGTGTCAACAACCGTCCCTGATAGTCCACTTAATGCCTGTTTTATAGGTGCTTCTTCTTCCGCTGCGAAGGCTGCTGTAGCAACTAAAATTATGAGCGCTAACATTGCAAGTTTTCGTGTTGTATCAATACGCGTCATGTTTTATGCCTCCTTGTTCGTTAATACCTTCAACGTTTTTCATTTTCGCTGTCAGACTTTGGGTTTCCAATGATAGGAATTTCTTTTTCCAAAATAGCTTTCTTCGTTGTGCGTGCAACGTGACTTCCTTGCTGTGCTGCTTGCCACTTCCCTGTAAAACCGATGAGAACAGTGTAATTTTTGCCCGCCTCACTGTCGTCACCGACAGCAATCTGCAAAAGCGGATTCCAATTGGTCCAACTCACCAGTTCTCCGTTATCCCAGTGCCGTTCTCCTTCTTTTAAACCATTTGTCAATCCGATCCAAAAGCTTTCTTTTCCAAAAACTGCCAGGAGCCAGTCCTGTTCTGATTTGTCATTAATAGCAACCAGATGTGCGTTTTCGGCAGTTGCTTGTTCTTGTGCTTCCTCAAGGGTTTGGCAATAAATCCGTTTGTAAGCGTGGCGGTTTTCAGGATTGACTATCCACACACCAGCGCGACGCCGCTGCGTTGCTGCTCTTTCGCGTTCTGAGTCAAACCTACGAGGGACTGATTCCTTCGGTTTAGGTGGTATCAATACTTTAGGTGGTTTCTGTTCACCCTCCAGCGTCAAACGCAATCCATCAAGACGTTGTCCTTTTGCAAGCAAAATCTCCTGAGACGCAGCGGATTGTCCCTGATATTTTACTGATAAAGTATAATAGCCTGCACGATCCACATATCGCACAAAGCGCCCCTCTGCATCAAGTCGCATTGTGCCACTTTCGCTGCTGTTTCCCCCATTAATACCGCGCCACTTTATCTCGTTGTCAACCCTTACTTTGCGAAGTGGCGTTCCATCTGAAGAAACGACTTGTACACGGAGCCGCATCCGGGGCCTGACAGTAACCATTACGTCCTTAATATCAGCATCCCGTGCAATCATAAAAACAAAACCACCATGAGGCCTGGTGAACATGTCGCGGTTAATATAGAAAAGAATCCCCTCAATTTCAATACTGATAACCTCATTTTCGCCAGACGACAGTTTTAATTTACTCAAGGAAGGTGATGTAATGTTTGAGATTGAGAATACGCCGGTTTCACCTGTCTTACTTGAGAGCGGCGGAAACATGAGATCAGACGTATGTGAAAACATGAGATCAAGTATATGTTCAGGGATCCGCCCCTGTACAAGTGAGGTATCTTCAAAAGACTGGAGAGTTACGATAATACCTGGAACCGGTGTGCCCTCATTATCAACGACTTTGCCAGAAAAGGTTGCAGCAATACTTGGAAGAGATGTCATCAGCAAAAGCATAACACTCATTACAAAAAGGACTATGAGCATTAAATGGAGACGTTTCATACTGGATACCTCCGTTGGTTAAAAGATTATCTTTTTTGAATCGGTAATTGAAAATCTATGAGTCATTGGTAATTCGTAAAAACTCTTCTGTCAGTATTAACGTGAAAGTAGATATACTTCTGTCTTATATTGCGCTGCTATTTGGTGCTCCCGTGGCAAATAAATTGCAACCGAAATGCCGATACCGTGTAGATATTGACACATCAAGGGACCAATCTCTTTCCAATGCAAACCTCCTAATCCACAACCGAGGGCAGGCATTGCAAGCGATTGAATTCCTTCCTTTTGAAAATTATCCCGAACCCATGCAAGACCGCCTTCAATATCATCTAAACGTGAGTTGTCTTTCCAATGCCGTTTCGTTGCGAAAAGCAGGAACCACTTCACAGCATTAGGTGTAACAAGTGGTGTCCCAAGATCAGCTAATTCCTCATCCAATGAACTTTCACGTTTGTAGAGATAGGGTTTTGTTGCTGTGATTCGTTTTGCTCGGCAGACATCCTGGTATGCTACATAAACATCAGGAAATTGGTATTTAGCACGTGAGGCTAACCCTTTTCCCATAACCCCTTGAAGATTAACGCTAATTGTGAGTGTCTGTAGATTTGAGAAAAACATATCTCCATCAATAAGTGAAATGTTGTCGCCGATTCTTGTCCGACTGTTTGGTTGGAAGAACATGTCTGGTTCGGAACTAACGGTAATATTGGAATCTCCTATACTTTTTTGAATGGAATCTCGTGCTGAATTGCTTGCTACATAAATTGCTTGAATATACTCAGGTTTGACATGCCCAGGAATTAGACATTCTGCCATAATTTTGCGTTTAGACCCATCATCTCTATTCCACCAATCGTTCCGAATTATTGGCCACTGTTGTCGGAGGACTTCCAAACCTCTGGAAGGATGGTAGAATTGTGTTGTCTCATGTGCGGCGTTTCCATCCGTGATAAAAATTCCTTGTTCATTCAACACTTTTTTATTCACACCAACTACAGCAAGATTCTTTGGGTCTTTTTCATGCACAACGCGGTACATCATGGCGTTACGCGGTTGAAAGTAGAGGTTAGCATAAGACCAGAGACTTCTTTTATCAGGTGCCGTTATTTGGCTACGCCGACTGACGATATTCGCATCATAGATAGGGGTTGTGTGTACCCCTTCTGTTTCTATTCTTTCGTGAGAGAAGACTCCTCGCGCAAGAATAGAAGGAAGATTGTCTATGTGCGTAATGTAGTAGAGTTCTCTTATATCCAATTTCTGCATAGTTGCCTCTAAAATTACTATGGAAACCCATCAACGCGTGCCTATTACCTTCCATTATAGAACTCTATTGATCTGAACTACTGAAGTGTGTCTTAACTTCAGAAATTATATCGTACCTGCCATCTTTCGAGCAACCCAGAATAACCCAAGCAGTAAGATAATCAACCCACCCCAAAGCGGATGCGCCCAGATTCGGGTGCGCTTCACAATCGGTTCAGGTTCTGGTAAAGCCGCCAGATGATCTAACAGCGTTCCGACTTCAGCAATTGACACTAATTTACCGTTGGTAATCTTCGCGATTTCCTCTAAAACATCAAAACGCGCTAACCGTCCTTGTAGCTCCCGATTCAAACCTTGCACTGAAAGCTCAGTTTGAACTGATGCGCCTGTTTCACTACTGGTTGCAACGAGGCGATAGTTGCCAGCCTCTTTCGGCACAAACGTCCCGACGAACAACCCTAACGCATCTTCTATGCCCGGTTGAAGTCGGATTGTTTCCGTTTTGCCTGCAGGTGAAATTGCTTGCACAGTAACAGTGCCCCTATCCAATGGACCGCCTACGTTGTCCATTACATTAGCATTTAATGTTAGGACATCATCAACGTGTGGTCTATCTGGTGAGTAAAACAGTCGTATGGATTCGCTCTGTGCCATCTGTCTACGATACGCCATCCAACGTGCAACCTGGCTCCAGAAACGGTAGTGATATTTGTCTTCAACACCGTGCCGCCAACGCCATGCACTATCTGTGCCCATAAACAGCACTTTACCTGTGCCATAAGTTTTCGTGACGATGAGCGGTACTCGCCCAGAAACTGTGGCGACTTGGTCGTGCACTGCCAAAATTTCGGTGCCTACCTTTGCTCGTTTGACACCAGCATACCAGAAAAACCCCGGTAATCCGCGCCATACGTCGCTATTGTCAAGGTCAGTATCTCCGAGACGTGTCAACAAACTTCGCTGTCCGGATTCAGTGAGTGCGAAATATCCTTGCACACTTGAACCGACGCCATTTGGTATAGTAGGGTCTAAAACAACAGGATAGAGGTCAGCAAGGGGGCCGCCTGTCAACGAATCTTGTGCACCAGTTCGACCCGGTATAAAGACGATCCCAGCGGCTTGCGCACTGACGAGTTGCCGTAAATTCTGCGCTTGTTCAACCGTCAACTGTTCAGGGGCTATACCAACGTCACCGAGAAACACCACGTCAAATTTGCTCAGTTCTCTTGCATCCGGAAAACGTTTAATGTAGCTGCGTCCACCTCCGACCTGAGATAACTTAGGATGAAAGAGCAGACACGTAACATCAACACCTGCATCGCGTTCCAAAGCGTTACGTAGATAGCGATATTCCCAACGTGGATAAGATTCAATAACAAGCACTTTCAACTGCTCCTTCCGTATGGATATAGGTGCAGAAAGCTCATTATTTTCGGGAATTAACTCCTGTATATCCTTCGCAATCCGTAGGGTGAGGTCGTAATCACCCGTTTCTTGTGGTGTCCACGCGATATTATCTTGTGCTTGTCCCATAGCGGGAACAGTGATAGTTTTAGTTGCCGTTGGTACATCATCAATGCCTAACGTGATGCTCACGTCTCTGTCCTGTCCCAAGGTATTTCGGACGACAAACGGGATGCGCAGCTGCTTTTTTGTTACGCCAAAAGTTGGAGCATCTATACTGACTAACTCAAGGTCGGGCAGTGGCACTTCACTGCCGACTCCTACCGTGAAAACAGGGACTCCTTTCATGTGAAACCGTGTTGCTGCTTCCACTGGCGAGTTGCCGACATTCCAATCACCATCAGACAGCAGTACCACCCCACGAAGATTAGAATGGTTGTCCAAAACGTGCGATAGCCCAGCGTTTATATCTGTCGCTTCCTCTGCGGGGTCCAACAGTGAAGAGAACGGCTCAAATACTACGTTGAGTTCAGTCCCATTTTCAGGTTTCCAAACATCTTCGGACATTAGCGGTTGAATCGTTTCGGCGCGGCTTTTGCGTTTTGCAGTGGTCTCTTGATCCTCAATTATATCCCGTGTTTGCATACTGTTAGATTTATCCCATAGCACTGCAAGTGTAGACCGTTGTTCCGGCGGCTGAGATTCCAACCATTCGGGTTGATTTAGTGTGATAACCACAAGACATACAAGCACAAAACGCAGCAACTCAAGCCATCCGATACGTTTGCGGTAATTGCTACGGTGCCATGCGAACCAACATAATATGCCGGTTATAATGACAATAATGAGTCCCAAAGTTATGACAGAACCGTTTGAGAAGAATTCAAGGTATCCTTGTTGGTCTTGCATTTGTTTTGTTGCGCTCCAGGTTTGATAAACGTTCAATCAGCGTTTGCGTCCGCTGCAGCAAGGTCTACGATTGAACTGCTTTCTGCCTTCTTACTCGGTAAACTCAGCACCGCTTCCACAATAAGTGCTATTGCCATCGCAATAAGAAAGATACGCCAGAGTTCATTCGCTAATGATGAAGTATCCCCTACTTCAACATCTATTCGCCGATAAGATAATTCGCTAAATAGCGCATCCACAGTCTCTACAGGTGCAGCTTTAGCAGAATCTTCAGCTTGGCTGCGGTTTATAGCTACCCAATATGCTTCGTCTCGGTAGACGCCAGCGTGTAAGCCGCGTTGTGAAAGCGACACTGCATCACCTTCAGGGGCAACCGCTTCCCATTGTTCACGATCTGCAAGTGCATCGGACGCAGCGTCACGTTGAGATGCATCAGTCAATGCGCGGCATCCTTCCGCTAACGCACGCTGCAACATCACATAAAACACTACGCCGTCGCGTTCAAAAGACGAAAATTGCGCTGTGGGGAGTGTGCTGCAGAAATAAACTGCACCGTGGTCGGTATTCACACGGGTTAGCAGCGGCGCATCGTTGTCAAATCTTGCCAGTAGTGTTCCAGCACTCTCAATAGCACGATACCGATATGCCCGTAGTTCGTTCAAAGGCAAAGGATTACCGCTATCTACATGTGCCAACAAATCTGCATCGCCACGCCACCACGAAATATGAGAGGTCTGTTCATCATCCGGTGTTTGCCAGTCGTTCCAACGTGAGTCAAACATTTGCGCACCAGCGTTTTGACGCGGTGGGAAGAAGATAACCACACGTCCGTTGTTGACGAAGTTCTGAATCTGTTCCGCAACCAATCCGTTAGGCAAAGCAGCCTGCCAGATCAATAATCCAGTATTTTCCCAGTCAATTTCTCCAACCCGATTCGTGGGGAACACCTCTGCCTGATGTTGAAGTCGAGCATCCGGTGGGATAGCGAGTGCGCGCCGAAACGTTTCACCGGTTCTTGCATCATCACTGACGATCACCGATTTCCGCGTAGGCGGTTCTGAAAATACAAAGAAAAATCGGTTGTCCAGTGGGTTTGCATCACCCGGCAACCCGACAGATCCCCATCCCGAAGTCCGTGTGCCATCAATAGGAATGCGATGTCCTTGCAAAGAGCCACCACGTGCGTCTAATTCAACTTCCACTACAGAACGCACGTTGTTAACTTCAAACTCAATCGGGACCTTTCGCGTTGATATATTATTGCCATCACTGCGAACCATTATATCAAGAATGAGTTCTGCTTCATTACCGCGTTGCCACCGTTGAACACTTTCTACCCGGACCGACAAGTTATCCGAAGATAGTGCTGAATATGCGAGCAGGAAATGATGCACACCGTCTAATTGTGCAAATTCGTCGCGTATAGCATCCCAACGCCCGCTGTCAACAGCCCAATCGTTCTCATGGAGATCAGAACAGAGCCATACGTCTGCACGCCCAGAATTATTTGTCTTGAGGTAGGTTAGAGCAGATTCAAGCATGCCCGGAATATTGGCACTCGTAGCACTTGATTCGGTCATGGGCAAGCTTAATAAAGCCTTCGGTGAATCTATTTCTTGTAGTTGTCCAGTAGCACTATCAATTAGAATCAGGTGTGTTCCATAATCTCCTTGTTCCAGTAATTGTGCGAGTTTTTTTAGTGCCGTAGATCTCTTTGACTCGCCAGCCTGTAGGTCTTGTGTTTCCATACTTGCGGATCGGTCAAGCAGAACCATAGTGACATCGGGTTTAGCCATGCCGATACTTCCTAACCATCCACCAGAGAGTGGTCGACTAATAGCAAAAATCAGTGCTGCGATAGCAAGGGTGCGCATCAACAGTATAAGAATATGACGAAGACGTGCCATGCCTTTGCTCATGCGTTTTGCGGTCATTAGGAACATCATCGCTGCCCAAGGGACAGTCCGGTGCCGCTGCTGATTGATAAGGTGAATGATCACCGGTAGCAACATCAAGGGAAGAGCTATTAATGCTAAGGGTTGTAGGAAATTCATAGTTGGTTATTGGCTTTCAGCAATCGGCTATCAGATTTAAGTTTCTTCAGTAAAGAGGTCAACATTTTCTTTATCTCAATTGTTGTATTATAATTGCCGATTGCTGACAGCCGACCTGCTATTTACGCTTTTTAGGGGTTCGTCCTAATAAGAATTTTGCGAGTACATCGCCATAATCTTCATGAATACAAACACGATGGTAGTCAATTTCAGTATCTCGGATAACTTCATTCATGCTTTCAAGGTAGACTTCAAGTGCACGGCGGTACTGCTCGCCTACAATAACTGGGTCTGCCAATATAGGTTCGCCACCCTCCATATCAACGAACCGCATAGGACGATCGAATTCAAAATCAAGTTCGTTTTGTTCTATTAGGTGGAACACTGCCACATCGTGTTTACGGAATCGTAGATGTTCAAAACAGTTTCGTGCTACTTCTGGATCAATGAATAGGTCTGAAATAACGATAATCAGTGCTCGCTGTGGGACACGTTCAGCGGTTTCGTGAAGTGCTTCTGCTAACCCTGTTTCACCCGATGGTTCTGCTGCTCCAAGTTCATCAAGCACTGCGCTGAGGTGTGTCGCACTGCGCTTCGGTGGAATCTCCTTGTGAAATCTTGCGCCTGCACAGTAGAGTCCAACAGCATCGCCCTGTAGCGCTGCGATATAGGCTAATGTGCCACCGATACGCCGCGCATAGTCAAGCTTACTGGTCCCGTTGTAAGCGAATCCCATTGAGCCGCTGGTATCAACGATTAAGCACATTCGCAGGTTTGTATCTGCCTCAAATTCCTTGATATAGTAGCGGTCATTACGGGCATAAGCACGCCAATCAAGCCTTCGCGTGTCGTCACCAGGCACGTACTTACGGTATTCGGCAAACTCAAGGCTTGACCCGCGTATCGGGCTGCGGTGTTTGCCAGATACGCTTCCTATCATCGGCAACCGAGCATGTAGTTGTAGCGTTGAAAGACGTTCCAAGACTTTCTGGTTAAGGTAGTCTCGTCTGAGTTGTAGTGCCATATCTTATCCTTGTTCGGACAACTCTTCCACAAGTCGTTCAACGATATCTTGACTGGTAATGTTCTCTGATTCAGCAGCGAACGATGTAATGACACGGTGTGCGAGAACTGGGTTTGCCACTGCAACCACATCTTCAAGACGTGCCATATAACTACCGCTGAGGGCAGCGCGGGCCTTAGCACCGAGGATTAAGTATTGAACAGCGCGCGGGCCCGCTCCCCAAGCAACGAGAGGCCTGAGCCATTCAGGTGCTGCATCACTTTTGGGGCGTGTGCTACGTGCTAAGTCAACAGCGAATTCATAAATATGCTCGGATACCGGGACACGCCGAACAAGGTTTTGGAACGCTATGACTCGATCCCCTGTCAAAACGTGTTCTAACGTTGGCAGGGACATGCCGGTTGTTGTCCGAGCAATTTCAATTTCTTCAGAACGTGCCGGATAATCCACCTCAATTCTGAACATGAACCGGTCTAATTGTGCTTCAGGCAACGGATATGTTCCTTCTTGTTCAATCGGGTTTTGTGTTGCTAAAACAAAAAACGGAGGATCCAACTGGTAGGTTCTGCCGATTACCGTGATCTTGTGTTCCTGCATTGCTTCAAGCATTGCAGCCTGCGTTTTGGAAGGTGCACGGTTAATTTCGTCAGCGAGGATAAGGTTGGCAAACAGCGGACCTCTTACAAACTCAAACTCGCGTTTACCACCTGGGATTTCTTGAAGGATGTCTGTTCCAGTGATGTCCATCGGCATGAGGTCAGGCGTGAATTGAATCCGGCTGAACTCTAATGCCATGGTTTCGGCAAATTTCCTCACTAAAAGCGTTTTCGCTAAGCCAGGGACACCCATTAACAGTGCATGCCCTTGAGAAAACAGACAGATCGATAAATTTTCAATAACTTGCTCCTGCCCGATAATGATCTTGGCAAGTGCTTTCTTTAGTTGATCGTAGACATCGCGTAATTCGCCAATAGCAGCAACGTCATCGGCATCCATTTGGTCAATATGTTGTGGTGTTTGCATAATTATTCCTTTTAATTTGAGTCTAAAAATAAAATAACAGTTAAGGATTGTTTCGAATTTATGATGAATATAAATTTGTAAACAGCTGCTGGGTAGGTGCGCTTATAAACGCGCCGATCAATAGTGTATGGTTAATTGAAAATCTGCTATAAATTATTGTATAAGTAATTTATATATAGTGACGCCGATTGAGGGGGAAAAGGTTGCATAATTGTGAAAAAGTGAATCAAACAATTCAGGACTTACACATCTAAACGTACATTTTGACGTTGGATTATTTAGCACACCCCTCATTTATTTCTAATTTATAGTAAACTTTAGAATTAATTGGACATTTCCTCTGTCCGAGCGATCTCCGAATCGCGACGAAACTTAGGAGCAGTCGGGAATCGGAGTTCCCTCCTACAATTTAGGAATGTAGCGTTAATTCTAATCTCTACTATAAATGCGGCGTAAAACGCCTATAGTAAACGTTACAGGCATTCAAACTTAAGTTCTGAGGGGGAATTCTCGCGCAGTGCATGCGTGTGATGTCCATTGCAGCTTGCTTTAAAAACTGCATCAATTGCTCCGAAGAGACGGGGTAAATTATCCATCGTTACACTTGTTCTGTTTCGAGTAAAGGCATCGTCAACGAGTAATCCAAATTCCCACCATTTTCCATCACTCACAATGCCGTAGACAGGGGTATCGGGATCCCCGTTTATCTTTTGTGCAGCAAGCATCTCTGCAATGCATTGCCCCCAACCTTGGTCAAAATCGTTCTTTTTTGCTTCAACGAGGATGATCAGCGGTATTCCGACAACAGGAATGCCTAATTCAGACCGTGTAGAGATAAGATAATCTGGCGTGCCGCTCAGTGTTTCATCGTAGGTGATGGTTTTCTTAATCCAGAGCGCGTAATCCGCTGCGTAGTCTTTGTAGACCTCCTTCAAAATCGGAAAGATAATCGCCTCACAACGCGCTGCCTCAGATGCAAAAATATCAATGTATTGTGTACAAAACTCAAATTCTTCCAAAAATTGCTCTGAAGGAATACATGAAGTTTCCTCAATTGGGACGAAATCTTTTACTGTATATGTAATTCTAAATTTTTCCAGCACTTCTGGGATTGTTTTGAAATCACTAAAAGCCATGTGTCTACCTCCTGCTAAGAACATTATAGCATACTCTGGGAGAATATGTCAAGCGTTCATCAGAGGCAGCCATAATCAGAACTTGCAATTACCAGTCAAACATGGTATAATTTTTTTAATACTTTAACCTTGAATATACTGGCAATTTATCTCATACAGAACATAGGTGCTAAAGAAATTTTGCAGATATAAAAAATGAACATACACGAATATCAAGCCAAAGAGATTTTAGAATCCTTTGGTGTTAATACACTCCCTGGTAAAGTCGCTGAGACGCCTGAAGAAGCGGAAGCAATCGCAAAAACAATTGATTGTCCCAAGTACGTTGTCAAAGCACAAATTCACGCAGGTGGGCGTGGAAAAGGTGGTGGTGTCAAACTCGCAAACTCCGTAGCTGAAGTAAAACAACTCGCCGAAAATATGCTCGGCATGCAACTGATTACACCGCAGACGGGGCCCGAAGGCAAACTTGTCAGAAAAATCCTTATTGTCCAAGCTGCAAAGATACAGAAGGAATTTTATCTCGCCATTTTACTTGACCGAGAAACATCACAACTTACCTTGATTGGTAGTGAAGAGGGCGGCGTCAATATAGAAGAAGTTGCAGCGCAAACCCCTGAAAAGATTATTAAGACACAGATTCATCCTGCCTTTGGGTTAACCGAATTTCAAGCGCGTGAGTTCGCATACAAACTGATTACTGATACAACCTATCGGCAGCTCATCCCAAATACTACCGAGTTGATTATGTGTCTTTACAATGCGTTTGTCGAATGCGATTGTTCATTGATAGAGATTAATCCGTTGACAATTGTAGGTGAGGATGATGACTTAGAAATTGTTGCGCTTGACTCAAAAGTTAACTTCGACGACAACTCTCTCTGGCGAAATTCTGATATTGCTGCGATGCGCGACCCCTATGAGGAAGACCCCAGCGAATTAGAGGCAAGCGAATCCGGATTGAGTTACATCCGTCTTGATGGCAATATCGGGTGTATGGTAAACGGCGCGGGGTTGGCTATGGCAACGATGGATATTATCAAACAGAAAGGGGGCGAACCTGCGAATTTCCTTGATGTCGGTGGAGGCGCATCTGTTGAGGCAGTCGCACACGCATTCCGCCTTATCCTTGCAGACAAAAACGTGAAAGCAGTTCTCGTTAACATCTTCGGCGGCATCATGAAATGTGATACGATAGCAACTGGCATTGTTGAGGCAGCAAAGCAGGTCCAACTCAACGTTCCGCTTGTAGTTCGGTTAGAAGGGACAAACGTGGAAGTCGGAAAGCAAATTATTGCAGAATCCGACTTGAACCTCCAACTTGCAGAAGGACTTTCTGAAGCAGCGGAACTCGCTGTGTCCGCAGCAAACGCCGTATAGAGGTATTTTTGAACGAGCGAAGTGAAAAGCAAACTGCATCTGATGAAATAATCTTACCACATCAACAATTTGACATCGTGGCAAAAGACCCATTCTATACTTTTCCAGAGGATATGCTACGATTCTTGATGAATAGAGTTGATTTTGAGTTTATTGAACATGTTGACACCAATTTAACCACTGTAGAAGTCCGCCACATGGACATATTGATAAAGGTGCTACTTGATGAACAACCCGTTTTAATACATTGTGAACTCCAAACAGACGATAGTAGACATCCAAATATGGTTCAGCGCAATGTAGGATATCTTGGTAGATGCTATGAAAAATATGGGTTGCCAATCTATTCCTTCGTGCTTTATCTTCGGTCAACTGCTGGTGATAGGGACCCAGGGGGGTATTTCCAAGATATTCCGGGGCACCGTTTCATTGTTGAGTATCAAGTAATGCGGTTAAACGATATTGATGGTGAGACGATTCTTCAGACAAAGCAACCAGGGTTGATGCCGTTTACACCATTAATGAAGCCACCTGTCGGCATGTCAAACCTTGAGTGGACAACACATTGTGTGGAGGTAACGCAGTCATTACCTTTGGATGCGGTAGCGAAAAGTAATTTATTGGTAGAACTGTGGGTGATGAGTGGTTTAGCACATGAACGTCAAGACCTATTAACATTATTACCGGAGGATATTGTGAACAAGTCATCAGTTTATGAAATGATTATTGAACGCGGTATGGAACGCGGTATTGAACGCGGCATAGAAAAAGGCATTGAACAGGGCATAGAAAAAGGGAGGCATATAGGAGCCAAAGCAGGTACCATTGAAAGTATTTTGATCCTACTTGATAAGCGTTTTGAGATGAGCACCGCAACTGTCTTAACGCCTCTGCTTGAACCAATTGACAATTTGCAACAACTCAGACATTTGTTTCATGAAGCTTTAGAAGTGGAGCATTTGGAAGATTTTATTCGTTCGGTACAAACAATTCAAAATGGAGCATAGTGGGTATTGAAGAATCGGTAACGGAATCATTAGCGGTATAAAGTATATTGCGTAGAAAAGAGAAAAATGGCAAAACTTGAGTTATCAGACATAGACGTTTCAGGAAAACGAGTTCTCGTGCGTGTGGATTTTAATGTTCCTATCAAAGAAGGGAAAATCGCAGATGAAACCCGTATCACTGCTGCTTTGCCCACCTTGTTAGACCTCATTCACCGGAACGCGAAAATCATTCTTGTTACACACTTAGGCAGACCAACTGGATCCGCTTCTGACCGAGAAGAGCTTTCTACTGCTCCAATTGCTATCGCACTTAGCCAGAAACTTGGAAAACGTGTGGCACATGTTAACGATTGCATCGGTGAAAATGTTCAAAACACTCTTGAGTCATTGGCAGATGGCGAAATCCTACTCCTTGAAAACGTTCGGTTTTATATTGAAGAAACAGATAACGAACCAGAATTTGCAAAACAACTCGCTTCACTCGCGGATATCTATGTTAACGATGCATTCGGCACTGCACACCGTGCCCATGCCTCAACAGAAGGCGTAACACACTACCTGACAACGTGTGCCGCAGGTTTACTTATGGCACGCGAGATTCATTACCTTAGCATGAGTCTTGAAAACCCTGGACGCCCATACATAGCAATTCTTGGTGGTGCCAAAATATCTGACAAAATCACACTGATTGAGAATCTATTGGGAAAAGTTGACAATCTACTTATCGGCGGTGGTATGGCTTACACGTTTCTTGCTGCAATGGGCGTTTCTATCGGAAATTCGCTCGTTGAAACGGAAAAGCTTGATGTAGCAGCATCGCTTATTGAGAAAGAAAGTTTTTCAGACACTGTTCTCCTACCTGCAGACCACGTTGTTGGGCGCGCTTTTGACCCGGAAACCGAATCTCATATTGTAGATCAAGGGACTATTCCTGACGGTTGGCAAGGGTTGGATATCGGCCCCAAAACTGTTGCCGTATTCGGTGAACGAATCGCTTCCGCAAAAACAGTAATATGGAACGGTCCTTTAGGTGTCTATGAGTTTGAAAAGTTTGCTAAAGGCACAATCGCAGTTGCGCAACAGATTGCTGCCTCCGAAGCGGTAAGCATTATCGGTGGCGGTGATTGCGTCGCGGCAATCCAACAAGCAGGAGTCGCTGATCGCATAACACACGTTTCCACTGGTGGGGGAGCGTCATTGGAGTTTTTAGAGGGAAAACCATTGCCGGGAATTACGGCTTTAACTGACAAATCCTAATCGGCATAATACTTGCCTTAATCTGGCTATTGGCAGACTGATAACTGATAGCCGAAAACTGAAAACTAAACTATGTTTGATAAAATTACACCTCGTAGTGAAGACTACTCAAAATGGTATACACAGGTCATCCGTCAAGCAGAGATGGCAGATTATGCGCCCGTGCGTGGGTGCATGGTAGTGCGCCCTTACGGCTATGCACTCTGGGAAAACGTGAAGGAACAACTGGATATCCGATTCAAAGCGACAGGACACCAAAACGCTGCCTTTCCGCTTTTTATTCCGATGAGTTTCATTGAGAAAGAAGCAGAACACGTTGAAGGTTTCAAACCTGAGCTTGCTGTCGTCACCCACGGCGGCGGAAAAAAGTTGGAGGAGCCGCTTGTCGTACGTCCGACATCTGAAACCATCATTGGCTATATGTATAGTCAGTGGATACAGTCCTACCGCGATCTCCCTATACTTATCAATCAGTGGGGAAACGTGGTGCGATGGGAGTTACGTCCCCGCCTTTTCCTCCGAACGACTGAGTTTTTCTGGCAAGAAGGGCATACTGCACATGCAACGCATGAGGAAGCAGTGGAGGAAACACTCCGTATCCTTGATATCTATACCGATTTTGCTGTGAACGAAGCAGCAATACCGGTCATTCCTGGTCGTAAGAGCGATAGTGAGAAGTTTCCCGGTGCCTTAACCTCCTACACAATTGAAGCGATGATGGGTGATAAGCGCGCACTTCAAACAGGCACATCACACGATCTCGGACAAAACTTTTCCAAAGTCTTTGATATACAATATCTTGATGCCAACCAGAAGCAACAGCACTGCTGGACAACCAGTTGGGGTGTTAGCACTCGTCTGATTGGTGCGATTATTATGGCACACGGAGATGACCAAGGCTTAGTTCTACCCCCACGGCTTGCCCCTACGCAACTTATTATCGTGCCGATTATTCCAAAAAACAAAGATGAGGCGAAACAGGTCGTCACACAAACCGTTGATGCTATCTGTGAAACCTTAGGCAGTATCCGTTACCATGTTGATGATCGATATGAGTATTCCCCCGGTTGGCGATTCAACGAATGGGAACTCAAAGGTGTGCCTTTGCGGATAGAAATCGGTCCGCGCGACATTGAAAATGAACAGGTTGTCTTTGCCAGACGAGATATTCCCGGCAAAGAAGGTAAAACCTTTGTTCCAATTGCCAATGTTGCTGAGACTGCTACGCAGATGCTTGATACAATCCAAGCAGATATGCTCAAGCGTGCCACAGAATTCCGAGATACGAACACCTTTGAAGCAGAAAATTATGATTCGTTTAAGGAAATTGTTGAAAACGGGTTTGCCCGCGCATGGTGGTGTGGAAACGCTGAATGTGAAGATAAGGTCAAAGAAGGGACACAAGCAACTATCCGATGTATCCCGATGGAGCAGCCAGATTCCGATGGGGCGTGTATTGTCTGCGGCACGCAAGCAAAAGAGATCACAATCTTTGCACGTGCATACTAATGTATGTCAAAATATACAAGGTAGGAAAATGTCATGTCAAACTATAGCAAAACGAAATAACTTGCAAATTGTGCCCAAATAGATTTGGTAAATTAATGCCGTTTATAATCAGCTGCAGCTTACACTATGACGGCATACCTTTTGCTGCAGCGCTTTCTATGTTTTCCTGCCGTGTACTGGTGATATTATTGGAAGTAACATCAGAAACATCTTTAGAATCAAAACTATTTTCCTTAGGTGCTTCCGGTTGCTTTGAGTTTGTAAGTTCTATTTGTCCTGCCTTTGAGGGTTTCTCCAAGTGCTGTATTTCCACTCCTTGATCGGTATCCACGGGTTGGAGGTATGCCATTTGGTGTTGGAACCACAAAAAACACCCAAGTGTAAAAATTAGTATGAAGCAGGTTCCACCGAGAATCCAATTTTCTACGGAAAATTCTTTAATCATCTTTTTCTCCTATGCAATTCGTATCTTTTGCGGTTGCGTTGGGTTATATTACCTTATAGTTGGTATCTCAGTTAATAGTTAGACAAACGAGGAAACATTGTGTTCACGAAAACTGAATCTCCCGACTTAATGGGAAATTTAGTTGATTTCTTTTATTTTATGCTCCCCTTGTAATTAAAGACACACTTGTAAGGAAAAAGGTTGCACTTTTTTATCAAAAAGCGATTTTTGTTAAGATAAAGTATGAAAATTAGATTTTCAAAGCGTGTTACAAAAAAGAAAAGGCGCGTATCAGAGCGCGCCCAAACCATAGATATCTATATTTCAAAAAGCCATCACATTCAAAGGACTTTATGCCAATAGAGGTGAATATTCGTTAAAATGACTTATTTTCAACATCAGGGTCTAATTCCTTTGCCTTTGCGAGGTCTGCTTTTGCTTCTTCATGCTTGTCGAGTGCTTGCTTCGCCTGTCCCCGCTCGTAATAATAGAGGGCATCATCCGGTTTAATACCTATAGCCTCATCAAAATCCTTAATCGCATCATCATAGTCACCAAGCGCAGCCTTTGCAACAGCACGGGTATGGTAAGTGGCAGCACTTGGATTATCCGATTCTAACCGAATTGCTTCACCACTATCGACTATCGCTGCTTGAAAAAGATTCGTGACTTCTTCTGTATTTCCCTGGTCTGTTTCTAATTGTCCAAGGAGATATTTCGTCCATCCTCTACCGTTGTAGGCTGAGGTGTACTCTGGGTCAAGTTTGATAGTTTTGGTGTAATCTTCCATAGAGTGTTGATATAGGACTCTGGCTTCATCCATGTTCCCTTGATCTGCTTTTAATTTACCAAGACGGTAATTCGCTAAACCACGATTATAGTAAGAATTAGCGAACTCTGGGTCAAGTTTAATGGATTCAGTATAATCTTCAATAGACTCTTGAAAGTATCCATCAGCACCAGCTACATCTCCATCATCCGCATTGGAGATACCAAGTCGGTGTTTTGCATACGCGCGTTGGAAATAGCCAGCATCGCTCTTGGGATTCAATTGAATTACTTTATCGTAATCCGTAATCGCTTCTTCATAGTCCCCAAGTTCGCGTTTTGCGAGACCACGATTAAAGTAACAACTTCTATTCTCAGGGGTTAACGTGATAGCTTCAGAATAGTCATCAATCGCCTCTTGATAGTATTTACGAGCATCAGTTTCATCACCTTGTTTCGCTTTAGATCTACCGAGGTCATACTTTGCGCGTCCGCGGCTGTTGTAAGCTTCGTCGTCTTGCGGGTTGGATTGTATGACCTTATCGTAGTCCTCAATTGCGCCTTCATAGTCGCGATTGAAACGTTTTGCATCTCCTCGATGCCCGTAAACATTCAATAATGGATTGGGTTCAGGATTTAGGCTAATCATTTTGTCGTAGTCTTCAATTGCCCCATTATAGTCCTCCAATACAGCTTTCACATGTGCGCGAGTAAAATAGATTTCTGCTGCATTTGGATTGAGTTTTAAGGCAATATCATAATCAGCAAGTGCCTCTTTGTGTTGTTCTGGATCAAATTTAGTAGCAAATTTTGCGGTTGCTCTGATGACATAGGCCTGAACAAAATCAGGATCAAGTTTGAGGGCAGCATCACAGTCAGCAATTGCCGCATTGTGTTGATCTAACGATAAGTTCGCGGCGGCTCGGTTGATATGTGCCTCTACAAAATCGAGGTTCAGTTTGATGGCGGAGTCACAGTCGACAATTGCATCTTCTGCTTCGCCCATTAAAATCTTTAGACCCGCACGATTGGCGTATATCTCCACTGAATTTGGATTGAGTTCAATTGCAGCATCAAGGCATTTTAACGCTTCCATGTGTTTACCTTGCCTTATATTCATCTGGGCTTGCACAACTTCACAAAAACCTTGTATCTGTGGAAGTTTTTGCCATTCATCCAACGGCATCATTTCTGCCGCGTTTGCAAGTAAAAACTGTAAGGCGCTTACGGGAATCGCGTGACTCGTAGACAAAGTTGTTCCACCACTAAACATAAATATGCTTGCGGCAACACCAACAGCAACACCTATGACCTCACCCATGCTATTTAGGACAGCACCGCCACTATATCCGGGAGCAAAATCCTCTTTAATTTGTATACGTTTATCGCTATCTCTAATACCTTGCAGTGTGATTTGTGTAACTACACCTTCTTTTCCCCCAGGATACCCTACCGCACAAACAACATCGCCAATCTGAACCTTATCACTATCACCCAAGGGAAGCAGGGATCCTTCACCAGCAACTTTTAAAATGACAAGGTCGTTTTCAATATCAAAAGCCGCCACACCTTCAACACAAAATTCAGTTTTTGTACTAACAAGTTCCGCAAAAATGGACGGTGCGCCTGCAATACAATGGATGTTTGTTCCGACAAGGTTTGGACCAACAAAGAATCCGCTACCTCGTGCCCAGATAAGGCGTTTACCAGATTCCTCGTCAGTTTTTTGCCATACTACACGGACAACAGATTCCGTTAGTGCTTTTTCCGCGAGTTGCTGTAAATTTTCATCTCTTTTTTCATTCACAATAGTATTCCTTTACTTTTACCTACAGAAAAGGGGAAGTGTGCGCTTATAGCAAACACCCATACTTAAGATATAAAAAATGTCCGTAGCCTCAAATTATTTTTAAGACTACGGACATTAGCAAAGTTCGCTATTACATTCTACGCCGCAACGCCTTAGGTTTACCAAGGATTTCAGCAAAAATGATACCTTGTCGAAACGTCTCGGGAGACGGATCAATCAAAGAGGTAATAGGCACTGGCTTCGTTGGCAGCGGCGTGGGAGAATCTACTGGGATTGGTGGCGGTTCAATAGGTTCCCTTTCAGGCGTTGGCTCTTGAACCGTTTCCGGTCCAGGTTGCTCAGCTACCGCTGGAACATCCGCTTGGTTATTCTCTACAGTTTCCTCTGCCAATTCTGCTTCATTTGTGGGAAACCCTTCAAAATTTTCCATAAAAGGAGGAAACACCGCTTCGCTTTCTTGAACCGTCCCGGCCTCGGTACTATTTTCAGTTTGACTTTGGTTGTTTTCAGCCGGGCGTTGGGCTGTTTTCCGGCGGCGCGCTCCCCCAAATATCATAATAAGTAGAAAAACAATTAAAGGTATTAGCGCTTCAAGATCAAATGGCATCAGTTTCTCCTTTAGAAGTTATTTATGAGAGTCCCAAGGAATGTGCAGATCGGGTTGTATCTCCATCTTCAGGACCACCCGGAGAAGCGATTGATTGACGCATTTCAGTATCCGCGAGGATATTACGAAGTGTGTAATAATCCATTACGCTCATTCTTGTTGAATCAAATGCGTCTGAGATAGAGAGTGGAATTTCTGCTTCCGCTTGAATCAATTTAACCGTCATCTCTTCAACAAGTGCCTTATTTTCTTCCTCTTCTGCTTCAGCACGTGCACGCTGTTCTTCCGCTTTTGCGCGTGCTATTTTAAGCTCAGCTTGTGCCTGGTCCGTCTGTAATTTTGCGCCTACGTTCTCACCAACATTGATGTCAGCGATATCAATAGACAAAATTTCAAAGGCAGTTCCAGCCTCAAGACCCTTTTCAAGCACTGTTTCAGAGATTCGCACTGGATTTTCCAAAACCTGTTTATGGTTCCCGGAAGACCCGATCGTTGTGATAATCCCTTCGCCGACCCTTGCACGTATCGTATCTTCAGTAGCACCACCGACGAGACGATCAATGTTTGCTCGGACGGTTACGCGTGCCTTGACAATAAGTTGAATTCCATCGCGAGCAACAGCGGTAATGCCATTACTTGGATCCTCTTGGCTTGGAATATCTATAATTTCCGGCGTAACACTGACCTGTACCGCATTCAAAACATCCCTACCTGCTAAATCAATAGCGGCGGCTTGTGCGAAATCGAGGTCAATGTTTGCCTTATCGGCAGCGATGAGCGCAGCGACCACGCTTGCCACACGTCCACCTGCAAGGAAATGCGCCTCAAGGTCATCAAGTGAAAGGCTTAATCCTGCCTTTGTTGCATTGATCTGAGGTTCAACAATTTGGCTGGGTGGTACACGGCGCAAACGCATCGCTACGAGGTCAAAAATACCTACTTTTACGCCAGCAGCAATTGCAGTAATCCACAAACCGAGCGGTACCAGCCACCCAATAACGATCAAAAATAGCAGAATACAAACAGCAATAATTGCAACAACAACCATTTTATTCTCCTTCTCTCTGAGGTGTAATATCTAAATTTCCTTCACGAAATGCCCCCGCGAGTGCACGAGGGACAGTAGCTTCTGCTTCAACAACTTTCGCGCGCTGTTCCTGAACACCTGCAGTCATCTCCTGCTTCCTTGCGACTGCAAGTGCGCGGCGTTCTTCTGCCTTCGCTTGTGCAACAACGAGGTCAGCTTCCGCTTGTTCCGCTTGAAGTTCAGCACCAATGTTTTTACCGACGTTTACGTCTGCAATATCAATCGATAGAATTTCAAAAGCGGTACCTGCATCAAGGCCTCTGTCAAGTACTGTTTTGGAGATGATGTCCGGATTTTCGAGGACATCCTCATAAGTTTCAGATGCACCGATCGCACTGATAATCCCCTCACCGACACGTGCGATGATGGTTTCTTCACCTGCACCACCGACAAGGCGATTGATATAAGTTCGGACGGTGATTCTAACGGTAGCAATCAGTTCAACACCATCAAGTGCAAGTGCGCTAATTTTAGGTGTCGTTATGACACGCGGGTTAACGCTGATTTGAACTGCTTCAAACACATCTCTACCCGCTAAATCAATAGCGGCGGCTTGTGAAAAATCAAGGTTAATGTTTCTCGCTTTATCTGCGGCAATAAGCGCACTAATAACGTTGAGGACATTACCTCCTGCGAGATAGTGTGCCTCTAAGTCGGATGTTGCCACCGTCAATCCAGCTTTATGACTACTGATAAGCGCTCTGACAATGACATTCGGATTGACTCGTCTCAGTCGCATACCGATAAGCTCAGAAATGCGTAATGGTGCCCCGGCTGCAACGGCAGCAATCCAGAGCCCAACTGGGACAAACCAGAAAAACATGAAAATAACGATGAGTACAACTACAGCTAATATCGGGACCCATACTGCTGAAAACTCTCCCATATCAAATTTCCTTTCTTTAAATTAGGGTTCATTGGTTCATAAAATAACATTGTTAACTTTACAATTTACAAACTACGGACGACAACACGACTTCCTTCAACTTGAATGACTTCTATTTCTGTTTCTGGCTCTACAAACTCACCCTGTGTAACGATATCAACACGTTGACCGTTGATGAGCGCAACCCCTGCAGGACGAAGCGGCGTTACTGCTTTCCCAGATTTTCCTATAAGGGCAGTTAATTCTTGAGGTGCTGCTTGGAAACCTTCCTCACTTTTTTGAGCGGTATTAAGGATAAAGGTTTTACCGAGAGGTGATTCACGGATAATTGAAAGGCTGAAAATCGCTATCGGTATCACGAAAATTAGCGCAACACTTGCATAGATGAGAGCAGTCTTCATCCCCGATTCTACCGCAATCATACCGATTCCGACACAGAATAGAATTATCCCTGGCACACCGGCTGCACCAAATCCGGGTAGAATCAAAATCTCAACAAATACTAATAGAATTCCGAGTGCAATAAGAATTGTTGGTACCCATAACATGAATATTTCCTCCAAACATTTTGGTGTTTAAAAGTGTTACTCCTCCAGAGATTCAACAGAAATTTTTGAGCCTTCAACTTCTAAAACTTTAACTCTTGTATTTTGTGCAATGAAGTCACCAACTGTGACAACATCCAACCGTTTGTTATCAATTCTGGCTGTACCAGCCGGACGTAAGGGTGTTAACGCAACACCGGTTTTACCGATAAAACTCTCAAAATCCTGACTACCAGCAGAGTGGTAACCTTGCTCAGTACTCATCACTGTGGACAAAGCGAGATGCTGAAATGGCGCGGATTTAGGAAGAAAAATTGTGGCAATAATTGCCAACACGGAGGTCAAAATTATTGAAATGGAGAGCCATAACAGCGCAATATTAACATCATCTGTGCTTTGAAAAAATGTGTAAAAAACACTTGCCAACATCAAAATTAGTCCGAGAATCCCAGCGACTCCAAAACCTGGGATTACAAAAACCTCTAATACAATTAATGCTAATCCAATTACAAAAATTAATGCGACAATATACGCATTTGGAACTTCGTTTAGCATGTGTCCACCAAAGAATAGACCGATAAAAAGCAGACCAAGAAAGCCAGGAATACCGAAGCCTGGAGTCCGTATCTCAACCAGCAGACCGAGCCCCCCTAACGAGAGCAACAACGCACTAATGTAGGGACTTGTAAGAAAAAAGACTGTGCGATCTGCCAGTGTCACCACAAATTTTTCAACTTTTGCGTTTTCCAACGATTTTACAAAAGTAACTTTGTCATTACCACGTACCTTTTGTTGACGTAAGACCTCGTCCTGAGTCAGTGCTGTTATTACAGTCTTGTTGTAATCCTGGTCAATTTTAACGATTTGGTATTGCGCAAGTAATTCGGTTAGATTTTCTGCTTGTGCTTCAGCGAATCCGTATTCAAGTGCTTGGCGAGTCGTTAAGTTAAGGAGTTCACCCTCTCCGCAGAGAATCTGCATCTGTGTGCCAGCGTTTTGTTCATTAAAGTATTCTTCAGGTCGCAATTTAATTATATCACCATTTTCTAAGCGCACAAGAAAAAGTCTCTTGTCCACCATAGCCTCGGCAATGTCTGGATTTCTATCTTGACGTTCTGCTGTGGAGCGAATAGCGCCTCGAATATAGGCAACGGCTTTTTCACCTGCCTCATTACCTTGCGTGTCTACAGGTGCTGAATCGCCAATCGTTGCGCCTGATGTCATAACAATCTGATCGCATGCAGTGGAAATCATTGCCCCAGCAGAAATGGCTTGGCGGTTGACAAAAGCGATAGTTGCAATTTCTGTATTCTGGATTGCGTCAATAATTCTTTTTGCAGCGTCAACTCGACCTCCTGGGGTATCCACATCAAAGATAATCGCATCCGCATTTGCCTTTTCTGCTTTTTGTATACCTTTGTTGATGTAAGTACTTACCCCACCGCCAATTTCAGTACGGATGTCTATAACGTAAACTAATGCAGTGTCCTCGGCAGACAGTCCACTTATCATGAAGAGACATCCGATTAAGAGAAGCGAGCAATATAGCAGATTTTTTTGGCTTTTCATCTTCCAGCACTCCTGATTAATATGAATTGCACCGCAATATTTTCTGATTAGTGGATAATGAACTTTGCTATTAGTATACCTTAAAAGTAGTTAGTGTGTCAAGAAATGTTATGATGCTGAGAATTCCTCCTTAATCCATGCGTGCAGGATATGGTTTAAAATGAGATGGACATCTTCAACGGGGCCATATTGGTCACTATCAACAACAACGTTGACATCACAAATTGTTGCTAATTTTCCACCGCCAAACCCGCTCCATCCGATAGTTTTGCACCCGATGTCAACAGCGTGCTGCATTGCACGGATAACATTCTCAGAATTGCCACTTGCACTGATGCCTATCACAACATCTTCTGGGTGAACAAGATTTTTGAGTTGTTCAACGAAAACATCCTCGTAAGAGACATCATTAGACCACGCTGTCATTGTCGCAACGTTATCTGTTAAACTAATTACTTTAAACCGAGGTTTACCAACAATACTTGTGCCTTTGCCCAGATCACATGCGAGGTGGGATGCGGTTGATGCGCTGCCCCCGTTGCCGATAACAAAAATTTGTTTGTCGGCATGGTAGGCATCCATGATCACATCTATGGAATCATGCACATCTTCCAGTTTTAACCGTTCTAATACACCTTGTAAATGTGAAATATATTTTTGGATTCGCTCCACTTTGTTTTCTCCAAACTTATGGTGGATCTTAGAATTAATGAGACACTTTGCACCAGCACGGTTAGGAAACCGTGTCTACCGCGGGCGAAAGTGTGTTTTTATTTCTAAGCTTTACTATTAAATAATGTATCAGATAACCAACGCAATGGCGGCGAGGTCGCCTAATGAATCTCCTAACTGTGCAGGCATTATTTTAACCGCTTCAGCAGGACGCACCATTGCAAAGTTTGATACAGTCTTTCGAATCGGTTCAAGCAGAAGGTCTTCCGCAGCGATCGCGATCGTTCCCAACAGAACAATATCTGGGTTTAAGATGTTGACAACGTTGGCAATGCCCCATCCCATGTAATATGCGGTTTCGTCAACTAACTTCTGTGCCAACATGTCCCCTTGACGTGCTGCTGCAAGCACGTGTTCTGATTTTACAGCGTCAATGCGCCCATCTGTAAGTGTAAGGATTGTAGTGTTTGATTCCTTCTGAATTGCTTCCTTGGCACGGCGTGCTATAGCCGGCCCTGAGCAGAGCGCCTCCAAACATCCACGCTTACCGCATCCGCATAATGGACCATCGGGTAGAAGAATTTGGTGACCAACTTCGCCAGCACTGTCGTTGGCACCGTGGTAAATCTGTCCATTGATTACAATACCCCCACCGATACCAGTACTCATTGTCATATAGAGTACCGAATTATACCCTCTGCCACCGCCGAATCGATATTCAGCAAGCGCGCATGCATTCGCATCATTTTCTATTACGGCAGGGATATTAAACTCTGATTCAAGTCGTGCTTTGAGTGGAAACGCATCCCATCCGGGCAAATTCGGTGGCGAATAGACTATGCCAGTTTCTGTGTCCAATGGACCGCCACAACTCACACCTATTGCTGAAATTGCCTTCTGTTCCAGTCCTGTTTGATCTACAGTTTCGTACACCATCTCAAAAAGTAAGTTGATAGCGTATTCTGGCCCCTTATCTGCGCGTGTTGGTCTCCGAACTTTGCTAAGGATGTTCCCCGAATCATCTGCCACAACGGTCGCGAGTTTCGTGCCGCCGATGTCTATTCCTACGACGTGTTTTTTCATAGTCGCATTATATCAGGCTTATAAGCTTTCCCACAATTCATAGATAGACTGTTGTAACCAATTACAATTGATCATTCAGGTCACGAAGTGCAGGGTAAATCTGCTCATAAACTTTTAACTTTTCATCGTACTGTTGTGCTATTTCTTCACGGGGATGGTAAACCTTTTGTGGTTTGACTAACAGGTCAACAGCCTCTTCAATTGAACTATACTTACCTATTGCCGTTCCCGATAAGATAGCGGTTCCGAGACAGACACCTTCCGATATGTCAAGCGCGATGACCTTTTTATTGAACATATCTGCTTTGAGTTGTAGCCATTTTTCTGATTTTGCACCACCACCAATGGCACGGACCTCATTTATCTCTACACCAGCATCTTCCAACATTGTGAGATTCTGTTTTATTTCGTAACTGATCCCTTCAAGGATCGCTTTGACAAGTTCACCTTTAGTTGTGGAAAGTGTCAATCCCACAATTGCACCCTTCGACTCAAGATCGAGATGCGGCGTTCCAGAACCGGTAAAGTGCGGCAGCAACATAGCAGTTCCCGGAGTATCGGGTATATCTTCAAGCAGGATGTCATAAACGTCGCGTTCTTCTGCAGCAGCTTGCGCGACTTCTGCTTGTGCTAAGGTGTCTCGGAACCATCTCAACACAACGCCACCACTGGAAACAAATCCTAACGTAACATAGAGTCCTTCAACAACATGAGGATAGCAAGAAAAATTTCCATCTATCATCTGTTGATTGGCTACGGGTTCAGGAAAAGCAGGAGCGATGCATTCCACAGTGCCTGTCGCGTCCATGAGTTCACCACCGCGAATGATACCAGCACCCAACGCACCACACGGTTGGTCATGTCCACCTGCCACAACAACGACTCCTTTGGGAAGATTGAGTTCTCCGGCAACTTTCGTGCCTAATTCACCGATAATTGTGCCTGAAGGCACTGTGTCTGGCAAAAGTGATACGTCAATATCCGCTAAACCGAGCATTTTTTCTGACCAGCATTTGTTGATAATGTCAAAGCACATGGTGCGGGCTGCAAGAGAATAGTCCACCGCAAGTTGCACGCCTAACCTGAAATTAACAAAATCTTCAAAACCGAAAAACTTCCATACCTCTTTATATATTTCTGGCTGATTCCGTTGGATCCATACCAGTTTTGCAAGTGTGTGAATATTACTCGGTGGCATGCCAGTAATTTGCATCACCTCTAAAGGACTTATATCTTGTAATATTTCCTCACAGATACCTGTGGTGCGGGAATCGAAAGTGGTAATAGCGTTTGCAAGCACATCGCAGTTACCCCAAACGGGTGTTACTGCCTCGCCTTGTGATGCAACACTAATTGCCTCAATAGGATCTGATTTTGTTTGTGCGGTAACCTCGCGAATTCCGTTGGAAACTTTTTCCCAGACGACGTTTGAATCCAGTTCTGACCAACCGGGTTGTAGGTGTATCAACGGATACTCGCCGTAGGCTTGCGCAAGGATTTCGCCATCCTCTCGGAACGCGATGACTTTACATCCTGTTGTGCCGACATCAATACCCAATAAACTCATTCTTTTTCTCCTTCATTCGGGATGTGAACATCATAATATAAATTTCTTTTTAATGCAAGGAATCTGTTTATCGGACTGTGCATAATTTGACTTTTTACGTCAAAAATGTTACTATCTTTGCAGGTGATTATGAACCAACAAAGCTTAAGGATTTTCCCCAAATTATACATTGAAACAGGAGATACGATGAACACAAATTCAACGCCAGAGGACCGACTGTTTGGCTTGAACGCAGAAGAACTTTCATTTTGGAACGAAAACGGTTATCTCGTCCGATTAGATGTATTTACATCTGAAGAAAACGATGCACTTCGTCAAGTTGCAGAAGATATTGTTGACGGAAAACGCCCGTTTCCGTCTGCACACATTGATAAGAATGCGCTTGTGAGAGATGGAAAGATAGAGGAACAGGGAATTTACGCGATGCACAAAATTCATCACCCAAGTTGTTACTGTCCAGAATTTCTTGTGCGGGTGCGTGATCGGCGTTTAACCGACCCACTCGTTGATATAATGGGGCCTGATATCCTCGGTATTAACAATCTGTTTATCTGGAAAGCACCTAAGATCGGTCTCGGTTTTCCTTGGCATCAAGATAAGTTCTATTTTCGGAATAGGTTCAGGACGGAAACGACCATCGGGACATGGACAGCTATTGACCCAGCGGATAAGGAGAACGGTTGTCTTTACGTTATCCCCGGTAGCCATAAACACGATATTCATGAACATGATGATCTTGAAGGTTCACAACAACGCGAATTTAAATTAGCTCGCGGTGCACGCGATGAAGATGGTGTTGCAGTAGAAGTGCCTCCCGGGGCTGTCGTTTGGTTTCACAGTCATCTGCTACACAAAAGCACGGATAACCATAGCCTTCGGTTTCGGCGGAGTTATGTTTCGCATTACCTGAGTGCACAGGCAGAATGGGCAAAAGGGGACGGAACGTATAGAGGGCAACCTGTGATGTGGATTCGTGGCAAGACTTTTCCTGATAAGGTGCATGAGGTTGAACGTGATGTGTTACCTGTGCCGGAAGATGAATGATGTTTTATGGGTAGGGGTTTGGCTAAACTGCCGCTGGATTGACAGGTACAATTCCTTCGGAAGCATAGCGGGTAAAGTCTGCTGTGTCGAAAGTCAAGATATGTTTCACGCCGTGAAAAATCATTGCTGCGACCAACCGCGCATCGTGAACTTTAGCACCTAACACCTCATAGTCTACAACAAGCTGTCTCCATACGGGATACACATTTGCAGAATCTGGCAGCAACGGGAAAAGTTGTTCCAACTCTTGCAATAGTGGGACTGTTTCAAGTGGTGCTTGTCCAAAACCATTTCGATCAGCGGGGCGGGTCGATACGTTCCAAAATTCAGCAAAATTTTGTGATGTCGTCTTTAATTGGTCACCATTTGCCAGCAATTCACGGGTAGCTGGTCGAACGATTTGATAACGTGGATCGGCAGGATATGAAAATCCCAACAAAATATTGGTATCAACCAGATAAATCATGGTTATGGATGATCTTCGTATATGCTTTCACGGCTCATCGCATAATCGGATAACGGCTTGGCATCAGGACCGTGAATTTTCATAGATAATTCCGCTAACCGATCTGCTATTTCCTCAAATTCCTCAAGAGATAACCGTTTGTTGTTATTTGTAGATACATTTTCAGCGCTGTCAGGAATCTCTATAACCGAACCGTTATTGGAGTGGGTATAAACTTCAAGTGCCATCTGTTCACCTCCGTTTTATTCTTCAGATAAATCATAGTTTCGGATGACCTTCATATATGCTTTCACGACTTATAGCGTAATCAGATAACGGTTGGAAATCAGGACCGACAAATTCCATAAATTTGTCTGCAATCTGTTCCAATAGAGCCATACGTTCATCAACTGATAATTGCGAATTGTTGTGTGTTAGTACTGCATTTGTCTCGTCAGGAACTTCCAATAATAACTGTTCATCGGGGAAGATATGAACTGTAACTGTCATCTATTTCATCTCCTATTTATGACGAATTCTCGTCTGAAGTTGTGTCCTCATCATTCCGCGATTTTTCACGCATTTCCCGATCTTGATCATCAATAAAAAATTCTAATTTCTGTAAAATTCTCTCTTGAATATTAGGAGGGAATTCGCTTATCCGACTCTCCAAAAAGTCAGTATGATTCCGTATGCGATGCTCAGACGCTGATTCCGTAAGAATAACGGGTTTACGGATGCCAGTGGTTACATTGTGTAGGTCCTTCTTAATGTCCTTGACAGCTTCGGCTATCTCAAAAAGCGGCGGTTTGCCAATCTGTGCCATGCCTTCGTTCACACCAAAATCAAGATGAAAAGCACGCTCATGTTTATGATTAACTGAATCTCTATACGTAATAGCAACCTCAAAAGGTGTCTGTTTTAATTCATCTAACTTGTTTGTTACGCTTACGATAAACTGTTCTATCTTTCGTCCCTGTTCAAAGTAGGCAATCCCATTTTGGAGAAAACCGATCTTCTCAAATGGTATATCAAGATTAGGTATAGAAGGGGGATTTATTGTGAACTGTAGGTCACGAGCTGCGCCTGTCCCTATGTTTTCTATGCAGAGTAGGACAAGGTTAACGTGCACTTCGTGAAGACGTAAGGAGACAACTATTTCCGGCGCGTTGTTCGCTTTTAGTAGCCGCCACATCAGATAGACATAGTAACTTGCGAAAATCACGAACACGCCAATAGCAATCCCTATGACCGCGCCACTGTTTGCGTTTAACCAGCCTATGATTCCCATAAATACCACCTTACCATAAAACCTATAAAGCACTAAATCAATGCCGAATGCACATGCTGCATTCGGCAGGATTTATAGGGTTGCCAGATAGATAGGACTCTTAATCTTCTGCGCGGTGTTTTCCCTTAGTCCGTTTTTCATTATACCGTTTTCTTGTATCTATGAGAGTCCAGATAGAAAAACTGATGCCTACTGCAGCCAAAAGTGAAGATGTAACGACAATTATTGTGTTCATTTGATTTTCCTCAATTAGAATTTACCTTATCAATGATTGAATAACAAAAAGAAACAGATTAAATTTTTTAAAATTTCTATGTGTCTTGTCTTAGTTTTGCGATTCTGCGATATACAGAGTAACTGATGCCAAATGATGTGAGACTTAAAGCTATAGCAGCATATTTCATTGCTCCCATATCAATTAACCCTGGGTTCGATTGCCCTAATAAGGAACAAGCGAATAAAACACTATAAAATGATATAAAGGCAATCGAAATTCCATTATGCGTTGTTTTCCATGACCTTTCTGGATCATCAAAATGTTCTATCTCGTTGATATTAGATATATGCAGAATCAATCCAAACACCACAAAATCGGCAGCGTTGAAAAAGTCCATAGTTCGATTTTGGGATATGAACCATATCAATGCTCGTGAAAGAACAGGAATTAGTCCTACGAGAACCGTGTATATAAGCCACTTGATTTTTACGTTTGACATGTTGGATTTGCTAATCTCCGCAATTACCTATGTACCATTATCTTTTACGGAAATTCTTCCAACTTGCGCCATCAGAATCAACCGTTTACAAAATAATACCATATTCCACAGAGAGAATCAAGAAATACAGATTACAGCACACGGCACGTGCGGACTATTCCAACCCAGGCAAACCCCCAACAATATCCACCGTCTCTAAGCTCACAGTAATCACCTGCCCAAGCAACCGCACAATATACTGTGGATCATTCGCACGATTAGGATCGTTGACGATGCCGCTGCGTTTATCAGTCTTTACGCAGGACTGATTGATAACCCATTCCAACGCAGAACGGGTACCAAGCCGATACTCAAACGCTTTTGCGGGGATACCGTCAAGTGTGAGAAAATCGTTATAGACGAGAGAGGTTTTGTCTTTGGCAAGCTTCATCTTCTCAACACGCCAATTGAGCGGAACGTCTGGGTTTTGGATTAACTTTAGTTTATCGTATTCGGATTGGGATTCGTAGTTGACGTGGATGTCTGCTAACCGCGCGCCTGCGTTGGCAAAACCCCAAAAAGCTTCGATAGATGAGGCAAAAGGGATATGCGGTAGATCGCGTTTGAGGTTCGCCTGATACTTTTCACGATACTCAGGATGATGCAGGATGCCGTAGTTATAGTGGAAGATGTCCCACTTGCTGATGGAATCGTCTTTGTAGTGTGTGCGGAACTGTGCTAATGCCCAATCGGTGATGTTCTCTTTTCGGTTTGTGCCGTCTTCGTCGTAGGTGTAGAAGGGGAAGCATTGAGAACCACCTTGAGGCAAGGCATCAGAAAGTTTGTTTGTCATCAGTGCAAACATTGGCCAATCTTTCCCAACTTTGAGCCATACCATGCGATTTTCGGTTTCTGTTTTCGTGTTAGGAAAGAAGGATGGAAAAACATGAACTCTCTGATTCATAACACGATCGAAAAAAAGATTTAATTTTGTGAAAGGACGGTAAAACGACTGTCGAATTTTAGTATCTGCAAATTCTGCGGTTTGTCCACTTTTTAGATGCTGTTTTAAGCTTGAAGTCCACTTAATTTTTCTGTTATCAGACACCACGAAATCATCGAGTTTGATTTCCCGGTCCGTCCTTTGTGCCCAACGTGAAACTTCTGCGTTATAATTTTCAATCATCATGCTTATATTTTCAGTGAGTGCATCTCGGTTAAAGTTGCACACCCATGCATCGCGACCCGTGCAAACCCCATAACTATAGATTTTGAAAATTACATTTACCCCCGCTTCCTTCACTGTCTTTGCTTCCTTAGTCCCCATCGGAATGAAAGTGTCAAACTCGGCGTGGAGTCCTTCAGTAAGCCACGTATGTCGTGCATCCGGTTGAATCGGTTGCCACTCTATACCGCCTGCATGTTGACGTTCATTGAGAAAGTCAAATTTTTGTTTTTTGTTCCACAAGTCATCGGAGCGATAGTAAAAGAGACGCGGGGTTTCTGATGAGTCATTCTTTTTCTTAACAAACAGGTTGATACTTACACCAACGCGAATCCCAAACACATTGGCATCGGACACCTTCAAACCTTTCCTTGCATTCCCACCTAAATCAAGCACGTAAATTGCATCGCAATCATCTGCAAGGTGTTTCCGCATACCGTCAAATGCTACACCATCAAGAAAACTGTTGTTTGTAATATAGGCGACAATCCCCTCCTCACCAATTCTGTCTAATCCCCACCGAATCGCTTTTATGTATGGATCGTAGAGTTTATTTCTGTTCGTTGCTGCGGAATCCTTTACATAAGTTTCTGCAACCCGTTTGTCCATCGTCTCATATTTGCGATTTTTGTTGTTGTCGTTCTCATTCACCTGTCCCATATTGTAAGGTGGATTGCCGATAACCACGAACATCGGTGTCTGCTTCTGCTTTTCAACGCGCGCGGTATTTTCAGGCGCGAATAGGGACATCTGGCGTTCCTCTGCCACCTCAAAAGTATCCACAAGACAGATACCCTCAAAAGAGGCGTATCGGTTCGTGGCAGTGAAAAACTGATGTTCTATGTTCAGACTAGCAATATAGTATGGCAGTAGCATCACCTCATTGCACTGGAGTTCTGGCGGGTCGGCAGTGTATTTCCGTTCTAACGCAATCGGGTCAAGTTCCTGCATAATGCGGACAATAAAGTTGCCTGTACCAACAAACGGGTCAATGATATGCACACCACTATCGGACATAGAACGGTTAAACTCTGTCTGCAAGATATGTTCAACGCTTTTCACCATAAAATCCACAATCGGTTGCGGTGTGTAGACGATGCCGTGTGTGTCTGCTACCTTCACGGAGAACCCTTGAAAAAACTGTTCATAAACGGTATTCAGAAATCCCTGTTTCTGTGAGAAATCGGTAATAGTGAGGGCGGTTTTCTCTATTGCCACGTAAAACGGGTTCAAGGGGCGAAGAAATTCAGAGCGGTTGAGGGTGCGTTCGGTCAGAACGTCAATGACGGTTTCAATTTCACGTGCGATGATATTTCGACGTGTAAAGTCGCGGTTATCAAATATCGTTGCGAAAATCCGTTCAGTTAGCAGATGTTGGATAAGCATCTCTTCCACTGCTGCGATGGATAGGTTCGGGTTGATAGAGGTTTGGCACTGTTGATGGAATTTGGAGAACGCGTCATGAAAATGTGGATTGTTTTGGCGTTCAGTTTCTATTAACGCCGCCAGTTTCTCACCGAGTTCGGGGACAATCTCTCTGAATTCTACAACGGCTGCATGCCATGCCGAGATGTTCTCTTCACGATACGCAAAGAAGGTATGGAGTACATGCACAAGGTTTTGCGAATCGGTGATGTCTAAGTCAAGCTGTAGCTGCCCGTTTTGATAGAGGAGTGCATGTGTCGGTGATTGCAGCACAATGTTTTTGGAGGGGTAACCTGCCGCGAATTTTTTGTTTGCCTCAATGTGTAGGTCGTCCTGTGAATCTTTTGCTTCCCAATAGCCGTGCGGTAACCCGTAAGCGTCGACGACTTCACCATCGGGGGTGATACGTCTGTTGTCTGCGGTGTGGAGTGTCTTTTCGCAAAGGAGTGTGAAGTTGGATTGTCCGCAATAGTGTTGGAGTAGGCTTTGGAATGCAGCGCGGACGCTGCCCTCGTTTTCTGCACCGAGTTGTGCGTATTTTGCGAGTTCCGCGTAGTATGTTTTGATCGGTTTGTGCGTGGGTTTGATATTAAGATCGGGCATCATGTTCCCTTTATGTTTTCGGGTGTTTTTTGTAATGCCAATTATATGTGAATTGGTGTGTGATTGCAAGAGGAAATGCTCAATCGAGTGTGTAAAGTTTTTGGCAAAAACTGTCCAACTTTTATTGTAGGGGCGGGTCCCTGTGCCCGCCCATTGCTTGGCACATCCTATGCGATGGCGGGGCACAGGGACCCCGCCCTACAGTGATATTTTCACAAATATTAATTTGCCCGCCCTACAGATGGTTCAAAATTGAAACTAAAATAACTTCCAAAACGTGTTATATATGGATAGGTTTAACAACCTGCAATAATTAATTACAATCACTTTTTAGGAGAAGATAATGATACTCAACCCCTACTTAACCTTCAACAATGAATGCCGCGAAGCGTTTGAATTCTATCGCTCTGTTTTCGGTGGCGAGTTCATGAACATTTCAACATTCCGTGAAGCACCAGAAGACCTTGGCGTTGCTGAGGAAGACCTTGATCGTATCATGCACGTTTCCCTTCCAATTGGTTCCAATGTTCTGATGGGCAGCGACACCTGTTCATCGTTCGGGCCGCCACGCGTTCCAGGTAACAACTTCTCGCTCTGCTTTGAGACGGGTGAAAGATCGCATGCAGACGAAATCTTTGCGAAAATATCTAATGGCGGCAAAGTGATAATGCCGATGGGCGATGTGTTCTGGGGTTCCTACTACGGCAAATGTACTGACAAATTCGGTATCACTTGGGACATTATGGCATGCCATACACAAGCATAGCCTAGTCCGTTATCGGATAAAAGATTAGAACCGAGTTTTTAGGTAAAAACTCGGTTCTAATCTTTTATAACGACCCATTTTCAGATGTGGAACCAACGGGCGATCACAGAGTCTGCTCCCTACAATAAGAGCTGCAATGAGTACTTTTTGACGAAAATATTAAAATTATCATATCGTTAATAAAAACAACACATTATTTAAAACGATTAGATTATTTAAAACGATTAGTAGTTTATGACTTGTGAGAATTTTCTAAAACGCAATCAGCACCGATGACCCGTCCACTACAAGGCTGATCGCAAGACGATTAACAATCTATGACCTCAAGGCTGATCGCAAGACGATTAACAATCTATGACCTCGAAGTTACAGATTGATAATACTGAAACGTGATAAGACAGAATTTCGTTTCTTTCAAGAAAAACACATGAAAAACACATGAAAAACACATAAAAAAGTGCCGAAAAAAGTTGTTAATGAAATTGATCTGTGGTATAATACTTCTTATGATGGCAATTTGCCCCAAATATAAACGTGTTTCCAATCAATCAGGTTACATTAAATTTCAATGCTTTTGCGTTTTATGAAGGAAATATTCTTTTGGTTGTATCAGAAAATGAAGGTTCAAGTTTGAAGGGGTTAGTAATACTATGAAGCAACTTCAAATTCACATACATGATTTATCTTATGAACATTTTAATTGACTTAATACTTATAAAATTGTATAATAGTATAATAGTATTGATATACAATCTAAGAATTAAGTCTTGAATGCGAGGTGTAAAATGACAAGTTTAAGTGTATCAAAACAGGGAGTAGAAGAATTTTTCTGCGAATTAGATAAGGCAACTATTGCGTATGCTAAATATTTCCAAGCTTTACGTACTTTGCCATTAGATCCTCCACATCAAAGACTTTATACTAAAACAAGTGATAGTTCTAATCTAAATTTTGGAGGGACTGAAAATGGCAACTTGGAATCAGCTTATGGAAGAAATTCAGGCTCACCAGCGGCGTGGGAATCGTGGACAGCGGGGTCAACAAATTGTTGGGACGCCGATTAACTATGATTTTGATGGTATCAGAAGGCGGTATCTAAAAAACATGTTCGATCTTACTGGTCGAAATGTATTAATCTACTATTCTGGGTGGCTGCAAAAACCTGATATACGTGGAGTAGAAATAAACGATGAAGATAAAATCGGATTTATGAGTGTATTAGATAATCTTAACCATGATGAAGGGTTAGATCTAATACTACATACACCAGGAGGGGAGATTGCTGCCACAGAATCTCTTGTATATTATTTAAGGTCAATTTTTAAAGGGGATATAAGGGCATTTGTCCCTCAACTTGCAATGTCTGGAGGTACAGTAATTGCTTGTGCTTGTAAGGAAATATATATGGGAGAGCATTCAAGTCTCGGTCCTATTGACCCTCAAATAAATATACCGAATATGGGCAGAATTCCGGCGCATGCTATAATACAGGAATTTGAAGAAGCATATAATCAAATACAGGAATACCCAGATAAAATCCTTGTATGGCAACCTATCTTGAATAAATATAGTCCAGGATTAATTAATAGGTGTGAGAAAGCTATTGATATGACCAAAGAGATGGTTACTCATTCACTTATTTCGGTTATGTTCCAAGATATTGATGAACAGGATGCTGCAAAAAAAGCCTCTCAAATAGTGGGAACACTTGGAGATTATGATTTTCTTAAGTCTCATGATAGGCATTTATCCCCGAAAGATTGCAGTGATAAGATTGGATTAATAATAAAAAAATTAGAGGACAATACTCAATTGCAAGATATAGTCCTATCAATCCACAATGCTTGTATGCACACTTTTTCGTCCACGGCTGCATTCAAAATTATTGAAAACCATAAGGGCATAGCTTATATTAAATTAGGAGGTCAACAGAATATTAATATAGGTATTCAGCCTAATCCTGATCAGAATTAAGTTTCATCACTAAGGCAATTTAATATATTTCAGAACACAATCAAGATGCGTAACCCATCTAAAAACAATCAGGGCAGTTGCATAATGCAACTGCCCTGATTGTTTTATTTATTTTAAATTTCGTAATTTGCCCATTTCAGACGTTACAGTGTTTAATGTGAATGCCACACGCGCATTCACCAAGGACAATTCATTGTGCGTTCTTTGTTGATATCCGTTCAATTTTGCTGAGAAATCCAATTTCTGCGTAAGTCCTGTTAATGTTAGGTTTCGCTGCACTCTATCCAACCTACGCAGCTATTAGACATTTAATTATGTCCTCCCAATTTCATTTTACATCTATCGTATATTATGCTATAATGAATTATAGAATACAACTTTGGAAGAAGAACTAAATGCGTTTTGAAAATCGGGTAGCATTTGTAACAGGTGGTGGCGGACCTTTAGGTATTGGACGCGCTGCATGTTTAGCGTTTGCGCGGGAAGGAGCATCTGTAGTTGTCGCAGGTGGCAGAAATGCGGATGCTGTCGCCGCAGAAATCCGCGCTGAAGATGGAAAAGCAATTGCCGTGCCGTTAGATGTTACTGATCCTGCACAAGTTCAGGCTGCTGTAAATACCGCTGTTGAAACATTCAAACGAATTGATATTCTCTTTAACAACGCAGGAATTATCAATCGCCAAACACTTTTTGAATTGACGCCAGAAGGGTTTGACAAAGTAATGGCGGTTAATGTCAAAGGGTGTCTGCTGTGTGCACAGGCGGTTGCCAAGGTGATGGTAGCGCAAAAGATACGGGGACGTATCATAAATAACTCGTCTATCTTTGCTGAGGAGTCGCATGCAGGCGTATTAAGTTATTGTGTGAGCAAAGCAGCAGTCAACAGATTAACACGTAGTCTTGCTTTGGAACTCCGTCCACACGGCATCACTGTAAATGCTATTGCCCCTGGCGGTGGTGCGCCGACAGGTATGAACGCGCCACAAAATCTTCCTACCGATGATAGCCTTCCTGAATTATTGCCTGCTTCACCGGATGCCCCGCTTGAACGTGGTGCAACGGTATGGGACTATATTGGAGCAGTGTTGTTTCTTGCTTCTGATGATGCCGCCTATATTAGCGGCGATATAATGACGATTGATGGCGGTGCTGTATCGCGCCGATAAAGTGTTAGGAGAAGAACCTCTTGTGGTTGATTGATGCTTTAAAAATTTGTTGGCAAACAGTTAGCGGGTGGTTAGTAATTCTCAAGGAGTTAATAGGAACGTCTGGGATACTTGTCATAATTTTCTCAGTAACAAGTTTTGTATTGAGCATCGTTGGCTGTGCTGCGTTGATAGCGTTCTTACCATCGGACTATTTTACTGAAACGAAACAGGGACAACACATCAAAAACCCAATTTTACGTGTTTTTGTCTCCCTGCTAAAGAATTTAGTGGGTGGGGTGCTTATTGTTGCAGGCGCACTTATGACTGTACTACCGGGACAAGGTCTATTAACAATTTTAGCAGGGTTGGTTATCAGCGATTTTCCTGGCAAAAAACGGTTAGCACGGCGTATTATTCGGACGCGCGCTGTTTTTGCAGCTGCTAATAAGATTCGTGAGAATTTCAAACGTCCCCCGCTTATTTTAGAGGAAAAAGTGGAGACAGACACACATCACAGTGAAGAATGATAAAGGCGTCCTGCTTATAGTAAAACCTATAATTAATGGGACACTACAAAATATTGGCTAATTATCAGCATTTTTCATTAAAGACGGTGTTTCCAGGTCTAAACTCACGTTAACGTTATAATGTCTAATCTTCTGTCTTCCATATCACGTTCCCAATATTGATAAATACCAATTATATTTCTCCGTTCTCGGAAGGATCTTGATTATCCCACGGCTTACTGCATCTGTTTGCCAAAATCAACCGATTTTCGGTTTGACTTGAATTAATGTATGTGATAAAATCCCTTACGTATTAAGGGGAGTGGGTAGTAAGTAGCACATCTATTAAATCAAGATATTTCTACAGCACCCTGTGAAGGCGGTGAAATATGAAAGAGAAACGAAAAGAAAAGCTCGATCAGACACCAGAACCTCCTATAGATGAGACCGCAGAAGGTTCAGATGAAAAACCAGAAGTTGACCCCTCAATTCACCAACAATTCAACGAATTAAAGCGTGAGTATCTGAATGACCGCTCTAATTCAATTAATCGGTTGTTAGCACTTATCTGTATAGTACTTGTCATTTTTACGATTATGATTCCGATTGTAACGGGTATAGCCGCTTATCTCGTATATGGAAAGTTTACGAGCATACAATCTCAAATGCTAATACATGTAAATGAAGCGGGTAAACAGGCTACCGAGGCAGAAAAACATGCCAAAGCAGCAGCGTTATCTCTCAAGGAAATCGAGAATCATCAGACCAAACTCAAAGAAATCCTATCCAAGTTGACAAGTAAAGACTTTAACAATCCGAACAAGGTCGAAATTTTAAAGACCACCCTTGCAGATATCCAGCAAAATCCAGACCTATCTCTTGAAGATAAGGCTGTCATTGAGGTTTATCGGTTGCAGAACGCTGGCGAAATTCCAGAGGCGATCGAAAAATGGAGATCTATTGCTAACACTGCCAAAGGTGTCAATAACGACCTTGTCGCACGTGCATTCTTCTCAATCGGATTCCTTCATTCAGAACAAAATGAAAATGATCAGGCACTCTCTGCTTACGACCAAGCAATTGAACTGATGCCAAATTTCGCTGATGCATATACCAGCCGTGGTGTTGTGAAGAGTAAGCTTGGAAACGCTGAGGATGCTATTGCTGACCATGACGAATCGATCCGTCTCAAACCCGATTTTACTGAGGCTTATATCAATCGTGGGAAAGCAAAGCGCGCCCTTGATAAACATGAGGAAGCAATTACCGACTTTAATGAAGCGATCCGTCTCAATCCAAATTCTGCTTCTGCCTATACACATCGCGGTGTATCAAAGAATGCACTCGGTAAATCGCAAGAGGCGATTGCTGACCATAATAAAGCGATACAATTAAGCCCCGATTTTGTTGAGGCATATATCAATCGCGGTTCAGCGAAGCGTGGATTGGGTCAAATGGGCGAAGCTGAAAAGGATATGCAGAAGGCATTGGAACTTGCACAAGAACAGGAGGGGAAGCCTAAAGTTGATGTGGAGTAAAGAGCGTTGTTGAGAAAACTATATATGCGCGGTGAAACGATCAATAAGACTTTCGCGCTAAAAGTTCCTTCATAAGGGCTGAGCAAAAGTACGTCTGGATCTTTTCCTTGAAATCTTTCACAAATTGATGTATAATTTTCGCAGCACTTAAATAAGATAAGTTGACAATGCAGATTATTTCTGAACATAAACTCACTGAATTTTCAGAAAGACACTCAACCTCCAGACCAGGACTTCTCCGTTGGCTTGAGTTGATGCGACAACAGAGTTTTAATTCAGTAACAGAATTGCGAGAAACATTTCCTCATGCCGACTTAGTGAAAAAAGAAACGCCTGTGCAACTAAGGCAGCAAGTTCCTTACAGCAATCAAACAACAACGTTTACAGTCTTCAACATTGGTGGGAACAAAGCGCGACTTATTACAATTATGCGATATAAACATCAGCAAGTTGTCATTCATGAAGTCCTGACACACGCTGAGTACGATGCATGGAACAAGAAGAGGTAACAAACGATGTTAACTGGAATGCCAATTCCGAAAGATATATTGTCAACATTTACACCTTTTGGACCACCGGTCTTAAGCGTACACGCCTCTCCAAATCAGGCGTTCCTCGCGTCTAAGCAACCTCTCACTAAGGAACTTATTGATGTTACGCCTCATCCGGAAAGTGCTATACAATGGCTCATAAGTTTATTAGACCTATTCGCTGGTATCGTGAATCGGAACGAAGACCTGAGTCGTGCTGTAATAACGGAAACCGAGTACCAACAACTTTTAGGTGTCCTAAACGATTTAATCTATAGTGTTGGTGAGGACGAAAATCACCCCTTGTCTGCCACAATGACCTTAGTTGGTATACTTATTAAGATGTATGAGGATCAACACTTTCCAAAGTTAGATACCCTTTTTCCAGAACTCACAGAAGATGTCACTGTTGAGGCTACAGGTGAAAACAGTGATGCGACTACTACAATATCAGGACAAATTGATACAGATTTCGTCATCGTTTTCTTTTCGATCGGTTGTCTGCTTTGGAAGGGCGGCGAGTTAAAAAAAGCTATTTCTGCATACAACTTGGCAATTCGTATAAACCCTCATTATGCAAGTATTCACGCAAGTCGAGGCGAAGCGAAGTCTGATTTAAATGACTTTACAGGTGCAAAGGTGGATTTTCAAAAAGCATTGCAACTGACAAGAGAACAAGGAAAAGAGGAACTTAGCATTACTATAGAGAAAAGGCTTCAAGAACTCAATTATATAGAATAGCAATAGTGTGAAAAATAATTTAAACACAACATTGAAACTTCATAGCGGCTGTGCAAAACACAAAACATAACCGTCATGATCCTTCAGTTCAAAAGCACGTAAACCGTCATCAGTATCCGAAAGCGGTTCATGAAATGCTAATCCACGAGATTGATACTCCGCAAAGAGCGCGTCCGGATCAGAAGTAAGAATAAAAGCATCCCAGCGTGCCCACGCATGCCGGGTGTGGTTTGGCACTGGATGGATATATTCAGTAATCTGTTTGAGAAGTATCCGCACATTATCACGACACACGATGCCAAAAAACGGATCGTCTTCAGGGACAAGTAAATCTGTCTGAAAACCCAGTTTTTGATTGTAGAAGTCTATTGACTCAGCGAGGTTATCAACAATGAAAAATGGATAGATTCGCTCAAGTGTTAAGTTTTTTGACATCAAAATTCTCCGTGATTAAAAAATATAAACAACCCCTTAGGTGCGGTTTCCTAACCGTCCCGGATTTAAACAGCTCCTACCGTGTATAGCCCAAATTGCGTAAGTCCTGAACTAAAACCCATCAGTCGGCCAAAAGATGTGATGTGACTGGATATCTTGTGTTAACGCTTCCGATTGACTATGGAGGAGGGCCGGGAGCGCATCAGAAAGTTCTCGCCTTATTTTGGAGGGAAACGCTGCGGGTTGAATAACACGATACATCGTACTTCCATGTGAATGAACCTTCGGGGCATTGAATCCATCGGCAATCGGCGCAGGATACTCCACCTCAAGACTCTCTTTATCCATCTGCGTGATTATATCAGATAACACAACCTCAAAAAAGGATGTTGCACCATTCTCTGCAAATAATTCCTCTGACGCAACGAACTCTTTAACACCCAATTCTCCATCACGTCTTCTAACAGAAACATAACCTTCAACAACACCATCACGTTCAGCTACCCACGCATGCGGCGATTCGGTCTTCACCCAATCTGTCCAGTATGCCATATCATCTCTGACGAAAGTGCCATTGAATTTACGGGAATAGGTATCGTAGAGAGAGGCAAGCTGCGCAACTTCGTTGCTATCTTGAAAATTGACTGGGCGGATATGCCATGCCTGCTGTTTTCTACCGATAAGGATTTTCTTGGCATAGTAACGTGGCACACTTTCCCATCCCTCTACCGAATAGATACGTTGGCTTCCGTGGAGCATAGAGATAGCGATTTGACGGTCTTCCATAAACTGAATTGAATCTTTAAGGAGTTGCGTTGCAAGTCCACGCTTGCGGTATTCCGGACGGGTGCTAACTTCACCGATGCCGCCAACAGAAATAGGTTCACCGTGAAAGTACATCTTACGGATAAAAACACGCACAGTGCTAACAATTGTGCCGTCATCAACAGCGACGCGAATACCCTCCACATCTTTCCACGGATCGTTGTGCCAATGGTTAGAAAAGTATTGACGACTTGCCGAAAAGACGTGTGTGACATGGTCAAGCCATACCTCTAATTCTTCAGGATAAAGTGATCGGAATTCCATTTATAGTAGATTTTAAAATTATTGATACACTGTTGATCGGCGAGGTTAGGAAACCTCGCCTACCGAGGGAGAAAGTATTAACTTATCTGTATATTTCACCATAACTTAAAACTTTATTGTGAACTCACCGAGGAACTGCCGTGCCTGATTACGACTTCCGAAAACTTCATACAGATCACCCGAAACATCGTAGAACCTACGGATAAAATTGCGACTTGTCTCTGCGGGATTGAGATCAGCGTAGCGCAGCCATAGATTTGTACGTGACCAAATATCCCAATTAAGCTCAATAACCGTTGCGTTTGCATCACCCGTATCAATCCTGTGTTGTTTATTTAGATCAGGAAAAAGCGCGTCCTGCGTCAGATCAGAGGTGCCATCAATACGTCCAACGGATAAATTCAACTCTTTATACCGATACGGATTCGGGTTGGTGATATACTTTAGATTTACAGCGAGTGCATTCTCTAACGCCTGTGTCTCAAAATCAAAACTATCCTCTATTTTGGCAGGGGTAGTATATCGTTCATCCTGTTCGCTATATGTCAATTCATCAAGGAACGTTAAATGCCACCGTTCAGAGAGGCTATATGTCCATCCGAATAGATTTTTGAGTTCCAACTGATTGAGTTTATCTTCAACGTCGGTTGAGACGTCAATATCCTCATAATCTTCCAAATAGTTGTTGCTAAGATTGGCGACGCGTGCACTATAAAAGCCGTTCATGTGGGCAGGTTTCACGGTAAACCCTGTTACAGAATACTGAGCAATGGTAAAATCACTGGTGTCTCGCAGGTAGAGATAGCCTGACGGGTCAAAATCAAGAAAAGTCAAGTCGTGCTTCTCCTCACTCAACTGATCTGTTTCATAAATAATCCGCCCAACATATCTGCCGTTGTTGTCAAATTTCTGGATGCGTGAAATGACGTTATGAAACAGTGTCAGACGTATGTCTGTCCTTTTAAGCTCTTCAGCAAGTTCTTTGTCATTTTCATCATCACCATAGTCATCGTCATAATATCGGCGATATTCCGCTTCTTCAAGCAACCGCAAACGACGGTTCAGAGACGCTGTGTCAACTGCTGTTATAGGGTTTTGTGCAAACGGACCGTATTGTGGACGCGTTGCATTCTTAATCGTATTCGCAAGGTCCGCTTGACCGGGTGTGCTTTCAGTGAGCTGCGTTAATGTCGGTGAAAGGGCGATAACTTCCGGCAGTCCGCCGACTTTCCTACGGAATCGACTTGCATCCTTGACTAAAATCTCACCTGTCGGCAGTGTGACAAGTGCCATCGGTCGAACAAACTCACCGTTGTCTCGACCTTTTCTGCCGAAACTACGGATAAAATTTCCATTACCATCAAATTTAACAACGCGATGATTACCTGTATCTGCAACAAAAATGTTTCCGCGAGCATCAACTGCAATATCAGCAGCATCCCTATCAAATTCTCCATCGCCTGCCCCGTACCTACCGAAAGTAAGAAGTTTTTCGCCATCGGCAGTAAACTTATGAATACGTCCGCGTTTTGCGTCCAAGACATAGAGTTGGTTTTGCGCGTTGACAGCGATGCGAAGTGCGCGATCGTGTCCGGTGGGTTGGATTCCGAATGCCGATTTACCATTCTCATCTATGATAAGTTTTGCAGGTAAAACTACACCGGGACGTTCGTCTACAGGGTCCACAAAATAGGTGTCTAATAACTCACCTGTAGGGCTGAATTTATGGACGCATGGTGCAAAAATGTATATTTTCGGGTCGGCAGTTTCAGCGATATGGTGTGCAGTTACATCGGCAACATAAATATTGCCAATTTCATCTACCGCGAGGTGGCCCGGTTTCCGTAAGATATTTTCCGGAAACTCTGGGTTTGCAGGGATTTGTCCGAGAAATTCTCCTGTCGGTGAAAGTTTCTGAATTAGACGGTTTTCTGTATCACTGACATAGATATTCTGTTTAAATGCAAGGTGAATATCTTTGCTAAATGCCCCTTGAGACGAACCTTTACCTGAAAATTCATGTTCTAATTTGATAAAGTCCACTGCGAAAACAGGATGTAAAATTGCGCTTTGAAAAAGGAGTGTAATTGTGAGAAAAAGTCGGACGAAAAATTGAAAAGATATGGTGGTATTTTTTTTCATGCTTAGCCTTATTCCGTTTTTGTTACATAATATCAGTTATTTGTCCTGATGTCAAGAGTTAAATGAATGAAAATAAATTTGCAAAAAATAGAGCAATATGATATAATATGAATATAATTGAATAAATGAACGGTTCAGGTGCCGAAGTACGGAGAATAGGGAAGCGCGGTGAGAATCCGCCACGGCCCCGCCACTGTGAATGATTAATTCCTCAGTTGAGGAGTTTCCGCTGGGAGACCACTGTCAAAGGTTGATGGGAAGGTGCAGCGGACTTTGGTAGAAGCAGGTTTTGCCCTGCAAACTATACAAAGAAATCGGAAGTCAGGAGACCTGCCTGAGTCGTGTTTCACGCATCTGCTTTCGCGGGAAAGCGGTGGAACAGAGCGCAGCAGTATCCTGTCACATATAGAATACACATAGTCCTAATAAGTATTCAATCTTACACAGAACCACAGGATCAGATTTTACGAAGTGTCGCCTTTCCCCTTCTTTCCAATGAAAGTAGGGGTTTCTTGTTTCATTACGGAGGTATTAATGAACAAAGTTTTTTTCTTTAGGCGACTTTTTTCGTTCCACTCAAATTACAAACTGCATTCGCTCCTGCTTATCAGTGCGATGCTTTTCACTTTCCTTATTAGTTTCACTTTTGCACAAACAGATGTCCAAAATCTTGCTGTTGTTGTGAATGCGTTGGATAATGCCGACTTAAATGTTATCTCTTCCCTTTCAATTATCGATCTTGATGAACCAAATCTGAAACGGGCCGTTGACGCAGAAGTCATTACTATTGGCGATGTTCCAAGTGATATTCTGATTCATGGACATATCGCATACGTATCGCGTTTCGATTGGCTTTCAGGTATGTTTTCCGACAGTATCTTAATGATCAATTTGGAACGGCAGGAAATTGTTGATGTTATTCCGATTCAATCCGGCGCTTATCCACAAAGTCTTGCACTTATCAACTCGAATAAAATGTATGTTACCTGTGATAATGTCCATCAGGTGCATGTTGTTGACATTGGCAGTCGCAGTGTGACCAAAATTATTACGGATGCCTCTCTCAACAAAACGACCGGCATCACGGTTCTCAACGGAAAAGCTTATGTGACCAATCCCGCTTGGGAGTGGGATGCGGCAGCAGGTAAATCTATCTACCACCAAAGCAGTGTCACTGTTATAGATACGCAGACAGACTCGGTGCTGAGTTCTATACCTATGCCTATCAATGCGGGGGGAATTCTCAACGATGGTGACTCCACTGTTATTGTAAAGACAACGGGTGATTACGGACTGATTTCTGGAAAATTGGTTCTAATTGATGCGACTACCGATAAAATCATCAAAACGGTTGACCTTAAGATGACACCTGGGTCTTTTGCAATCAATTCACAGAAACAGTTGTTTATTCAAGGAGGCTGGGCAAACCGTGGTCTATTGATCTACGATTTGCCAACGCAAAAATGGATTCGAGACAAAAGTGACAGACTCGCCGAGTTCGGTGGTGGTTCTGGAATGGTTTTCGGGCCGGATGGAAATCTGTATATCACCAAACCTAATTGGGCAGGCGATGGATTCTCTACTATGCTTGTCATGGGGCCAGACGAAACACTCATAAAAACATACCAACTTGGGCACGGCACCGATAAGGTAGCACTGGCACGAATCGTGTCGCGTAATGAAGATGTTAACGACGATGGATTTGTTGACATAACAGATCTTGTGATTGTCAGTCAGAATTTCGGTCAAAGTGGACCCGGAATAATTGGCGATGTTAACGGGGATGGTCTGGTTAACATCCTTGACTTGATAAGTGTTGCTCAGTACTTCTAAGGATGAGGAGTACGGGTTGCTCCTACAGAAAGAGGGCGCGCTTATATGAAGTTTAAGAAAATAAATCGGTCTTTTGGCGAGGGTAGGAAGAAATCAACGGTATGAATCATGGAACATGCCGGACGGGGAATGCCAACAGGCATTCATACCCGGGGAACGCCAACAGGCGTTCATACCGTTGATTTCTTGATTTGGCGCATGCTGCTTTAGGCATTCCCCGCCTCGCCAGCAGCGGGTATACCTGCCTTGTGCTGACAGAAAAGGACCGAATTAATAAATTAATCTTCATACAAGCGCGCCTACAAAGATCTATCAAATCCGACATGAGAAGGTTTTTGTTATGGGAAAATGGGGATTTTTGTTTTTTTTACCCATACTTTTCATCGGTTGTACACCTGAAGCAGAAGAGGATACATTATCATGGCAGATTACCTTCTTTCCGCTTGGTGCTAAAGTGCAGTTTGCGAACGAAGCGCCGATTAAGCAAGTTACTGCTTATAATCCCGATGGAACAATGGTCTCACAACTTAATTTCCCTGTGCCACCACGACAGATAGAGTCGCTTTATTTCGAGTGGCAGGAAGGGGAAACGTATAGATTTGAGGCAACCTCGTCTACAGAGCATGTTAGCGTGCAAACGGTGGCTGCACCGCGTACGTATACAAGCGGCAGCTTGGAGATTGCTATCCCGTACGGTGCTGCAATGCAGTCGGACGCACAAAATCCGTTGAGTAGTAATCAAAAAGCACTCATCTTGCAAGGGAGCGAGATGAGTGCCACAGTCATGGTCACAAACGGCAAGACTCCCGCTACTTTTGATTTGGAGTTATGCGTACCTTTAAGTTTGAATGTTACGCACTTACCCAGCGATTGGAAGACAGAAGCAAGGGATATGAAGACTTACCTTTCAACAACAGGTGTGTTTAACGTTGCATCGGAAACTTGGCATCGTGAATTAGTTTTGAGAACACCCGAAATTTCAATAGAAACACCGGGGCAATCGGAGACTCAAGAAATTTCAGGTGTTGTTCGCTTTTCGTCAGTAGATGGAGAACAGTGGGAACAGACCGCAACGGTGCAGGTGCGAATAGCAAATTTTTTTGAGATTGTTGAACATCTTTCCATTAAAACTGTTGATATGCCTACGGATGCAAATGGCATAACAGATTCAAGACAGCGAGAGAATACGATTTATCATCCGCGGCCTTTATTCAGCTGGTTGGAAACAGAGCAGACAGACATATATACTCCTGTAACCTATCAGACAGTCCGTATACAGAATCATGGTGAAGAAACTATCCACGTGGTTGTTTCATCAATCAATCGTGATGTGAGAAGTGGTGATGCAGTGGCTTTTCTTGCACCGCCAGATGCAGTCAACGCTGGCACAGATCGGAGTATCAGTTTTGCCAGTTTGCCGGGAGGAGAACTGACCTCTATCGCTTTGCCCATCTATTTTCATTCACAATCTGCCGCAGGTGGTGAATACGAACGTGAGATTGCGGTAAAGATATGGGGAAGTGGTACAACAGTCCTCAGTGTCAAAAGCCCGCTTCACATCGTAGTTCCGAATCGACATGCGCTATTTGTGAGTGGATTAGCAGTTATTGCCAGCTGCATTGGACTTATTGTGTTGCTACAGTTTCATAGACAATTCTTTGTTCGTTTCTCTACCAAGCAACTCATTGTTATCGCACTATTCGGTACAACAATATTTGTGGCAATTGTTGTACCGTCGACCCTGTTTTTGAATCTCATCCGTGCGATCTTCGGTCCCTTTTCTGTACTTCTGACAGGTTTGGTTAATGAGACACTTTATTATGCGCTGCTTACTGCATTGCTAATTTACATTTCCGGTGCACCTGGTGATAATGCTCCACAAGTTTCCGATGTGTCACAAACATATCGTAAAGGCGGTGTTATCCTACTTGTTTCTGCAGTGCGTTTACTTCTCGGCGCGGTCACGTTCGGCCTTTTCACACCGATGACGATTATCTATACAGGCACAAGTGTTCTCCTGTTGGAAACAGGTTTACTTCTTGTTCGGAGACGCGGTTTGCTTGCCTGGGCACTTGTTCTCGGTATTTGCGATGCAATTGCTGTTTATGTCGATTTTCAACTCTCTATTCTATTTTACCGCCTCTTTTTCGCAGATTGGTATATTTTGCTCCGAATTTTTGTTGAAGGGTTCGCGTATACGTTTATCGGTGTACTTCTTGGAGCGAAATTGGGTCAAGGGTTGTGGAAAGTAGCGGATTAGTTATGTTAGATATTTCGGAATAATAACACACATTTACATTTATTGCGAGGAGATATATCAATGAAACATATCCGATTTTTCTGTCTGGTATTATTTATCGCGCTGCCGATTAGTGCAGTGATGGCTGAATCAAATGTCGTTTGGGTTCGTACGGGCGTAGTGCTTGAGACTGAAACGAAAGGCGAACTTGGTTCGAAAGTTGAAGTTTCAGTTGGACAACAAGGCGCTGGTTTTGAAACTGTACCTTCTCTAAAACTCGGTGAAAAACGCGTTTTATTACAATTCGCGTGGCATCCGAATAAAAGTTATCGGTTTCGTTTGGGGAAAAGCATAACACCAGCAACTTCGCCTCTGAAACCTGTTCCTTACCGCATCCGAACAATTGAATTAGATGGACTCCTGTCGTTGATGGAAAATCTGCGTCAACCTGCCAAACCGACAGCAATAGCATTTGGACATGGAACTCATGCAGACAAACTTGCAGTTGCAACCGATAGAGGCCATCTCGCTATTGTCCACCCCATAACAGGTAAAACTGTATGGAAAACCCGTATTTCTGAAGGTTATGTTAGGCACATCGCTTTTAGTCCTGATAATACACTGCTCTACATCGGAGAGCAAGCAGCAGACGGATTTGTCTACTGCTATGAATTGACAGGGGCACAGCCGAAACTTCGTTGGAAATACCGAACGGCAGATGATATCCAAACTTCAACACCGAGTAATCCAGAGAGTGTGTATGCGTGGGTAAGTTATCCCGGTCAGTCGTGCATTCGGACGCTACCGAACGGCGATCTATTAGTTGCAGGTGTGCATTCTTGGACACAGAAAGATATACCGCAAAAGCGATCTATGCTCTATCGGTTTGATGCTAAAACTGGGGATGTAAAATGGAAATGGCCCCGTGAAGATGCTATGCAGAAGATATTCCGGTGGTTTGACGTAAGTGCTGATGGTAAAGTGCTTGCACTTGTAACGGATGAAAGTGGTAAGGGCAACGGAACGTTATCTGTGCTTGAGACAGATTCAGGCACAGAAAAGTGGCACACAGATTTTGAACCGCTTGCCCCCTATTTTAAGGGGGTTACCTTTTGGCGTGGTATCAGTATGTCGCCTGATGGGAAGTTCGTCAACGTTACTACGGATGATGGCCGTGCTTTTATTTTTGATGTGAACACTCCTGAACCGATATGGGAACAGAATTTGGCAACACCTATGGAGATGAGTGGTGTGCCGATTATTGCTACAACTGGAACGATTGGGGCAACGAACGCTGCTGCACTTTTTGTTACAGGTGATACGTATATTCCTTATCATCTTCAAAAGGGAGCGCAACGTCCATCTGCTATGCACCCTAACGGAATGACGGTTTTTGCTTATTCATGGGGGGGCGAAAAGGTTTGGCAGTGGAAACTTGAAAATATGCCGCAAGGTTTACGAATTGATGGCAAAGGACGTTATGTTGCGTTAGCTGTTTCTAAACGGAGCCAAAACCTAAACGAGAGCCTTCACGGGGTTTCGGTGTTTGATCTGACGGCTAAAGGTAGCGGATTGGCAAAATATCTCTATACCTACCGCACGGAGGGACAACTACCTTATGATACACTTGCTATTAGTGCCGATGGTTCGCTCATCGCTATTGTCGAGATGCCGATTGTGATGCCTGATGAGACGCTACGCGGTAAGAATCGGGTGCATGTGTTGTATTGAATTTTGTTGTTTGGAGATTAGTCTTGACAACTCCCTACTTACTCACTTCGACAATTGAATGCCTCTGATCATTCACTATAAAAATATTTTGACACTTTTGACGAAAAATGTTATAATTCCGTATAACCCTACAAATCAAAACAGTGAGGCCGCATGATGTCCTACATCAAAATGTGCACCATTGGATTTCTCCTTCTCCACATTCTCATTTTTTCTTTCGCTCATTTTCCTACGGTTCATGCACAAGAAAATCAAAAACCGATAGAACTTGAAAAAATTGTTGTAACACCTGGGAGATTTATGATTTATGATGGAGCGACCCCACAACTCTCACTCTCAAAGCAGGAGATAGAAAGGTTCCCATTAATTGACAACGATATAATGCGTTCAGGACATATTTTACCTGGCGTTATTGCAAGCGATTATAGCGCGCGCTTCAGCGTCCGAGGCGGAGAGAAGGATGGTGTCTCAGTGAGATTAGACGGTATGGAACTTTACAATCCATATCATTTACAAGATTTTGGCGGGGCTGTTTCGTTGGTCGGACTCGGTTTAATCCAACGTGCTGATCTGTTGATGGGCGGATTTCCAGCAGAATACGGACAAAAAATGTCAGGTGTGTTTGACATTACAACCAAAACACCGAATACAGAAAAGATCTCAGCAAATTTCGGGATAGACCTCATCAACGCAACCGTTATGGTGGAGGGGCCTTTGACTGAAAAGAGCGGATGGATGCTGTCAGCGCGCCGCGGGTACGTTGACCTAATCCTCGCGCTCATAGATCTTGACGAAGAATACAAACCACAATATGCCGATGTCTATGGTAAACTCATGTATCAAGTAACAGATGCAGACACAATTACCCTTAACGGGTTGTACGGTTGGGATAAGAATCTGATACGTGTAGATGATATAGATAACAAGTTGGATTCCCTATACGATAATTCGACCGCTTGGCTAAAATGGCGACATACTTTTGGCACTTCATATTGGACAGATGTTTTTATTTTTGGCGGTTCATCAAGCCAAGAGAGAGCAACTGGAAAATCGGATTTTGACAATCGTGACTTCCGATTTTTGGGAGCAAAAACAGAACTCACAGTAAACGCATTAAAAAAACATACGTTTCGTACTGGTGTTGAGTGGCGTTGGTCGGCTGCCCAATATGAATACGATGTCCAAGAACGACAAGCAGGAATAAACAAATATAAGCCAATTCAAGCGAATATTGATAATAGCGGAAATGACATCAAAATATTTCTACAAGATGATTGGCAAATTCATCCAAAACTCGCGATCAACGTCGGTGGCCGCTATGTGGTCCAGAACTATCGAAACCCAGATGTTCAAAACTATGAAATTGGTCCACGTGTGGCGTTCGCGGTGAGTCCCAAGAAAAACTTAGTATTCCGAGGCGCATGGGGGCTCTATCATCAACCTGTCGATTTGATGTCAGTACCTGTTGAAGACAATATAAAGACTGTCGGACGTGCCGAACAGGCAACGCACTATATTCTGGGATGTGAATATAGCCGCGGCAACAATTTTCTGATTCGTCTTGAAGGGTACTACAAAAAATTTGATAATTTGGTAGGTAGGATAAGAGAATTTGGACGACAGCAACAGATTTTTACTTCTCCAGAATCTGCAAATGCAAGGGGATTTGATCTTTTTGCGACACAAGCTATATCACCTCGGTTAACATGGGGACTCGGTTACGCTTACGGCATCGCAAAAGAAACATCGGGTAACATTACAATCTTTCGGCAATATGACCGGCGGCATTCTCTCTTTCTGAGCAGTAGCCATCAGATTTCTTCAACATGGCACCTCTATCTCAGTTGGCGTTTCCACACTGGTGACCCACGAACCCCTTTGACTCACGAAGAGGTTCAGTTGCCAAATGGGGGTATCGGTTGTGACCGACAGTTTGGTGAAACACATTCGGAGCGATTGCCAGCGTACCATAGTCTCGATTTTCGAATTACAAAACGAAACCCTTACAAACGTTGGAATCTCACATGGTATTTTCAGATTTTAAACCTATATAATCATACGAATGTTGACCAGTACGCATTCAGTGAAGTACGAGATGAAGAAACATCTGTTATTACCGGATGCGCTATTGAGGAAGAACCTCAGTTACCTATTATTCCCACGTTAGGCATGACGATTACATTTTAGTTAGGTGTATTTTACTTTTGGATGAAGATCAAGAATGTTTAAACGTATCAGAAACTTCTTATACAAAATCTGGGATTCCGCCAGAACCTCACGAGACAACTTTCTACCACGGGTTGCACCAAGTGTAGAAGAGGCGATCCTACCTTATGATCCCGAAGATTACGCTATCCTACCAAATGAACTTAAACAGATGATGGATGCTGGTAGAGATTTTGTTTTGCTTGATGTCAGGGAAGCATGGGAATATCAACTTGTTCATATAGACGGGGCAGTGTCTATCCCGCTTGGTGAACTGCCAAGACGGTGTCGTGAACTTTTACCAGTGGATGAAATTGTTGTTTACTGTCATCACGGAATGCGAAGTCTTGATGCTGCACATCTTCTACGACAACTCGGATTCAAATCGGTACTCAGCGTTGCTGGTGGGATCGACAGGTGGGCAAAAGAGGTTGATCAGGACATGCAACGTTATTAATACTTTTTTAAGCATAACAACAAAAAGGAAGGTTTATCTGTATTGCTGCTCCCTATTATAGTGAAATCTGAAAATATGCACACTCCTCGGTAGGTGTGGTTTCCTAACCTCACACTTAGCGAGATGGGCATCTCTCAGAATAATTATAACATAACTTTTTGGGAGTCTGAAAATGTATTAAGGAGAAAGAATTAAGGAATCAACGTTTAAGACAAGAACTATAGAAAATTGAGATAACCAATTGAAATTATGCATCATTTTACTCCTTTTTCCCCCACCGATTTGGACCTGGACCGGGCTGATGTTCATCACGAATCCGCTTGAATTCCTCTGGTGTGGTAACAACATGGTCGGGGTGCAGTCTGCTTCTTGCAAGGAAACCCGCCTCCGGTTGATAGCCGGTTGGTTTCGCAGCGTCCTGATAGCGCGAATCAACACTCCATCGTACCTGATTGCTGACATTCGGAATAGAGCGGTGCGGTGTCAGGTTAGTAAGCAATAGAACACTACCAAACTTAACAGGAACGACTATAGGTTCTACTTCGGGTAATGCATCGTCTGGAATTTCAAGATAAAAACGTTCAGAGTGACGATGCCGAAAAACACCATCACGATGTGCATGCGGAATAACTTCAAGACAGCCGTTTTCAACGGTGGCATCTACCAACGGAATCCAGATTGTGAGTTGTAAAACTGAATCGCATTTTGGCTCCATATAACCTGCATCTTGATGCCATGGTACTAAGGTTCGGTCATGTTCTGGCAATTTCGGACGCACACGGTATGCAGGGTGACACATGATTTCCGGTCCGACAAGTGATTCTGCAATATCCAATAGTTTTGGATTGATGAGAAGATCAAAGAGTGCCGGTCCGGTATGTGCGCCACTAAAAACTTTTTGGAAAACTGCCGGAGATTGTTCTGTTATTTTTGCTAAGCGCGTGTCAAAACCTTCCGTTTTGAATTCAGAGTCTATCTCACCTTCTGCATAGAGTTGTGAAGCACCCGTGTGGACAATTTCTTCAAATTCCGTGATAAGCGGGTTTAAATCTTCAGAAGCGAGCGCGTCTTCAACCAGAAGATAGCCGTTTTTGTTAAAGTCACGAATTTGAGAATCAGTTAATACTTTCATAGTCCCTCTCATATCTGCACGAGTTCAATTAAAATCCCATCAGGGTCTTTAGCGCACACAACGCCTACTGCGTCAGGTGCGCTTATCGGCTCAGACAGAAATTTAACACCGTTCTGTTTCAAGTCTTCGACAGCTTTATGAATATCCACAACAAAAAAGGTAAGCCAACGGACACCGGCAGCGAATTCATCTGTTGGTGCAGGTGGTGGCGATTTAATATCCATCAGCTTGATAAGTGTATCCCCTGCTTTAAGGCGGACTTGACGAAATCCTGTCGGTGCAAGCCCTACATCTTGTGAAAGAACGTCCGGAATCTCGATATCTAACACAATTTCAAAACCCAATTTATTATGGTAAAAGTCTAATGACTCTTCGAAATTGCTACATGTGATAGCGATGTCAACTGTTGGATGTGATAAGTTTAGCAATGTTTTAACCTCCCGTGAGAACAAAGATCGCTTCACGAAATTGTCCTAATGGTGTGTCGTTGTAGGTGATTTCAACGGGTATGATGGTCCGCTTCCTACCTTCCTCTTCTGCTGTGGGGCGAGGTCCCTGTGCCTCCCCTTGCTCAAAACTCACCAAGCCATTTTTAGGGATCGCAATAGAAAACTGAATGGACCCCTCCGCTTTCGGTGGAATAGTTGTTTCCGCTGGATCAACCTCAATACTCCACGTTTCGGGAAGAATCGGTTGTGCTGTTACAGTTCGTGGTTCAGAGGAATGGTTTGTTACCTCTACGCGTAACTGTGCTGTTCCACAGGGGGCAACTTCTTGTTCATAAGGATAGCAGCGCACCCATTGGTCATCCATACCGTAGTTAGCGTGATCCCAAGGAAAGAGATCCGTATAGCATTTTTCACGTTTAGCGAGTGTGTCCAACATAAAGGCGATCTCTTCATCGGTGAAATCAAACGCGGGATCAACATGGCAATTAAAAATGTGTGTCGGTTTGAGCTCTTGAATTAGACGCAGACATTTTTCATAGCCGACATCTTTGCCGAGCAGATTCCGATTGCCGGAGCAGTAGTCGTCAATTCCTGCCATCGTAAACGAATCACCAGCAAAGAACATCCGAACACCGTGTCCCTCAACGAGTAGACCTCCGTGATAATAGGTCTGTCCTGGAAAGTGATAAGCGGTCATCGTGAATTCATTCCATTGCCACGAGTCGCCATCACAAGTAGCGCGATCTACTCGTGTGACAGTAGGTGAAATACATGGTAGTCGAAAAGCTTTCGGATTTGTAATGACTTTAGCCACGATTGCATCGGCTATTGTTTCACACGGGAAGGTTTCTTGAAATTCGAGGGTAGCATTCACATGATCATCGTGATAGTGTGTTACCCAAAACTGCGTCACCTTTGAAATTTCACCGTCTGCTTGCAGTTGCTGAATCTGTTTGATGATATTCGGTGAGCCGCAATCCATCACAAACGCCTCACGATTTTCAGAGATAATCAACCATGTAGTGCCAAAGTGACGTAAGAAATCGGGCGGAGGTTTCCCTTCCCGAATAGGCATGTGGTCATCCCGTCCCTCGAATTCAGTAAAAAGTTTCGGAAAATAGTGGCGGAGGGCAGAAATTGACACATATTTATCATAACAATGATCCAAATTATCAAAAAGTTTGTCAATCGCAGCATCGGGATTTCTCATGACAACACCGTGTGTAGGGATAAGTGCTGTTGGCGATGACTTGCGAACCTTTTCAAGACTTTCCTTCAGTTCATCTCGCGCACCCAAAAACCCGTGATAGTCGGTGGTCTGTTGTCCCTTTTGCAAGCTATAAAGTTCCCATATTTTGCCTTTGTCGTAAATCAGGTCGCCCGAAAAAGCGAAACGTTGTCCATCAATATCAACAAGATAGGTGACACTGCCATCAGTATGTCCGGGTGTATCAAGCACTTTTATAGATGCAGGGCCCCACCTAAACTGTGTGCCTTCAGCGTAAGTATCTGTCACATGGATAGAATTGGCAAGCATAAGATTATGCGGATGGCAGTTGTAGAGATGCCACCTGTATTTTGGATCGTCCCAAAAGGTTTCTACCTCAGAAAACCACTGAACCTCAGCCGCTGGAACGCCAACACGGGCATTCTCTGGGATTGAGAATCCTGCCGCGCTGTCACGATGATGGTGCGTATAGAGAATCTGCTCTACTTGGGTGATTCCTAATTCAGACAGTGTTGTTTGCAAAGATGCTCCACTTGGATCAATGAGAAGGGCACAGTTTCCATCACGAAGTATGCCGATATTGACATATCCGTGATGCACATATAGATGATCGCTAAGTTGGGAATAGTGAGTTTCCATAAAAAATCCTTGATGTATTATCTGTGAGAGACCGACAATAAGGATAGAATAGTTCGGTGAGGCAATTAGTTTAGCACAAATAATTTACTCTACAGGGTCAGTTTTCTTGGCACGCAAACCATCTTTTTCAATGATTGCCATTTGTGTCCCTCTTTGACGTGAGATTGATTCCCATTGCCCTTTATCTGACATGATAGCATATTCCTTCTGAGGACCTCCGAAGCCAGGCGGTCGTGGAACACTTGCAGGAAAGTTCGGTTCAGTCAAGTTTTCCAACGTCCAATTGGTATATTCCATGGGTTCTCCTGTGTCCCACTGCCATTTGCTGCCTAAGGCAACATAAGTCAACCCAATCCAATACTTCGCTTTTCCAAAAACTTCATCAAGCCATATCTGTTCCTCCTCACTGGTAATCGTGACGAGATGGGCATCTTCAGATTCGGCTTTAGCTACTGCGTCTTCCCGCTTCCAATCACACCGAATTGCTTTGTAAGCGTGACCATTTTCCGGATTTATAACCCAAACTTTTGGATAATAGAGTCCATATCCATAAGAAAAATAGATTCCCGGATATGTGTGATCATCTTCTTTATTGGTGTTTTCAGGCGGTGGCGCGGTAAGGTCAGAGGGATTGCCATTGAATCTTAAAACCAGTCCCTGACAGTGTTCTTTTTCTTTAAGAACAAATAACTCTGAAAATGCTGAAAGCCCCAAATGACGGACTGACAAAGCGTATATGCCGGTCTCGCCCTCGGTAAACACAAAGTTACCATCTGGATCGGTCTCCAGCAATAGATTGGAAGAATCGCCATCTGTCCCATCCAAATCTAACCGAGACCTGCTAATTAGAACGGAAGTATTTACAAGTGGTGACCCATCCTTAAAAACAATTCGTCCTTGAATTTTCTGTTGTTTATCATGTTCAGATTTCATGATGATTTCTACGTTTTGAATGGTTGCCCCAGGTTTAATAGCAAATGTAACCCCTCCTGTCACAGGAGAGGAAAGCGGTGGAATTGGATAGAATAACGATTTTCCGAACTTAATCGCTTTAATCTCGGGGAGTCGTGTATTATTCCATCGTTTAGATTTTTGGGCGGATGAAACCTCTTTAGGAACGACTAATAATTGGACTGGGCCCGATACGATCCCCGTAATAGTGAAGTTACCTTCTGAATCTGGCTGCGATTTTAGGAAAGGCGGCGGATCACGTAATTCCTGTTTGTCAGTAGGTTTCCCTACGGTACTAACTGCCATTTCCGGTCGGTCCTTACGGAGAAATGGATAATATAAATTGGCGTTGTACAACGTATATATACTCCCGAACTGACCAAACCTTACGTAGATAAGAACCACTGTTGAGTCTGTAATTGGTTCACCATTTGCTTTGATAACACGTCCTGATAACGTTGATAGTGACTCCTCAGCAATGCTATAATATGCTACTGCAAACGTCAGCATCGCAAATAGGATTAGGAAGATAAAGGTTTGTTTTCTTGGCTTTAAACGAGTCATGATGGTTTACTCCTAAGAATTTACTTTATCCCTTTCGGTGTAGGCATATCTATCTTATCTTTTTCAAGGATTGCATGCTTCACTGCAGGCAGGAATGGACTTTTGGGACCGATTACCACCCACCGTTTTGCAGAAAATTCCAAAGCAACTGCAACCGTTTCTTCATCAGCAGGTTTAAGTCCGGTTCTCCAATTCGTATAGATGAGTGGTTGTCCATTATCCCACTGCCATGATGTTTCATCTTCGGACAGGTTCAATCCAATCCAAAAAAACGTTTTATAAGAAAAGAGTTCTTCCAACCATTCCTGTTCCGCTTCATCATTAATTGCAACAAGATAAGCGTTTTCTGCTTCGGCTTTTGCCTTCGCGTCATCCCGACTATTGCACTGGATTTTCTTATAGGCATTACCGTTGGCTGGATTCACTATCCACACTGCCTCACGTGCTTTTTTTCTTGCTATATTTTTTAGGATGAAAACGAGATCGTCGTGCCGTTCTCCTGCTTCAAGGGTAATTTTTTCTGACTGCGCGAACATTCCCTGATAGGCTACCTTCAAAGTATATTCTCTATGTCCACGGGGATAATATGTTACGAAGTAACCTTGGTTATCAGTCTTTACATTTTTACCTGAACTTCCGCCGCCCCCACCTCTTCCTGATGGAGAAGGACGAAAAGAAACAACAGTGAGCCAAAACTGCTCATTTGCAATTGGTATTCCATCTTCTGATAGCACGCGTCCACGAATACGCATTCTGGGAGCTTTTACGTTGACTATCACATTCTCAAGATGCTCCCCCGGTTCAACGGAAAATGTTAGTTTCCCGAACCAAATTGGAAAATTTTGACGATATGCTGTGGAATATATTGTTAAATCACCGATTCCGACAGATATAATTTCATAATCTGAACCGTGTTCAGGAAACATCGTGAATTGTGAGGAAACTGGGTCTATATTGTGGAAAGAGAAACGCCCCTCCGAGTCAGTAACAACCCGTAACCACGATGGGAAAGGTGTGCATTGTTTTAGATCACGATTTATGCCGATACTAAATTTAACCGGTTTGATAGCAAGTTTTAGACCCGCAACGGGTTTTCCGTCCGCGTCTATAACGCGACCGGAAAGACTTGACAAGGTTTTCTGGGCAGCAACGTTCCAAGAGATGGTAAAGGTAAGTAAAAAAGTTATTGCAATAATCGTGAGGTGGGATATCCTGAAATTTGAACGTGCCATAACAATATCTCCTTTACAGTGTAAGAATTACCACTCATGTGGATATGAGTAGGTTATTATTCCACATCCAGTTTCTTTGCGCGCATACCATCTTTTTCAATGACTGCCATCCGTACCCTATCTCTGAATCCGCCCTCCGCTCCAACTGCCTTCCACTGTCCATCGCTCGACATAATGGCGAAATTTCTCTCTTCACCGCCCCTAAAACGGGATGAAGCGAAGGGATCAGATAAATCCTCTAATGTCCAATTTGTAAACGTGAGAGGTTCACCTGTATCCCACTGCCATTTGCTCCCGAAGGCGGCATAAGTCAATCCAAGCCAATACGGTTGATTTCCAAAAGCGACCTCAAGCCATAGCTGCTCTGCTTCACTTGTAATTGTGACGAGATGTGCATCTTCAGCATCCGCTTTCGTTTGTGCTTCCTCTCGATTCCCACACCTAACGGCCTTGTATGCATGCCCGTTTTCAGGATTAACGATCCATACCTTGGGAATATCGGGTTCGTAGCGATAACGATTCTCCTCTGTGTCATCGTTTTCTGGAGGTCGCTCAGCAAGTTCGTTAGTATTACCGTTCAGTGTCATAACCACGCCTTGATATGGTTCACCTTCTTTTAGGATAAACATATCTGCGATTGCAGAGAGTCCGAGGTATTCAATTGACAAAGAATAAATTCCGGATGTGAACACGGAGAGTCGGAAATCTCCATTTGCATCAGTCTGAATCGGGCGACTGAAGGCATCTCCTTCTGTGTCCCCTACATCTAACATTCCTATATTGACTTTAAGGGATGCGTTGGCAAGTGGTGTGCCATCCTTGAATACGATTTTGCCCTGGATTAAAAGTGCATTTCTCACATTAGTTCCCATTATTACCTCTACGTTTTCTATTTTTGCTCCAGGTTTGATAGCAAACGTAACGCCCCCCGTTTCAGGTGAGTAAGAGAAATCATGCGGATAGAACGCAACCTTGCCGAACTTAATGAATTTTATCGCAGGTGGAGGCGTATAACTGAGGTGTTCACGGCCTGGCGGTTGCGGCTCTTTTTTCGGAGGATTGGCATGCAAGACCATAATTTGAGCTAATCCAGAGGCTATCTCTGTAAAAGTAAAACGTCCTTCTGAATCGGTAACGGTTTTTAGAAAAGGTGGATGTGTTTGCATTTCTTGTTCATTAGGAACTTTTCCCATCATACGTTGGCGGACATGGGCTGGCATATTGGGCGAGGATGGTCGCTGCCGGAGAAAAGGATACAGCGTCTTGTCGTATAATGTATCCAATTCTGCATCTTCTCTAATTTTGACGTGAAAGAGTGCAATAGGTGTTTCGGCAACGGGTTCACCATCTGCGGAAATTACACGGCCTGATAACGTTGAAGGATTTTCCTCAGCAAGACTAATGTTGGCAACTGCAAGAAAAAATACACTAATTAATGTTAATACTGAAATTGGATTTTTGCTGATGCGTAAGAGAGTCATGATAAATTCCTCCTTAAGGTTCACTAATAAGTATTGTTAAGCAATAAAAGCAACATAAACCGCCAGCATTACTTCTCTGCCTGTGGTTTAGGCACGTTTAACCCCTCTTTTTCAAGGATTGCTTGTTTCACTGAAGACAAAAATGGACTATTAGATCCGATTACCATCCATTTTTTCGAATAGAATCCCATAGCGAAGGGGTCTTTACTTTCATTCACAGCAGTAAAATCAGGTTTCGGTGAGTTTCTCCAATTCGTGTAGGTGAGCGGTTGTCCATTATCCCACTGCCATGAAGTTTCGTCTTCAGGCACGCGCAACCCGATCCAAAAAAACGCTTTCTCAGGAAATAGCCCTTCCAACCATTTCTGTTCCGCTTCGTCGTTAATGGCAACGAGATGTGCGTTCGCAGCAGCGGCTTTTGCTTTGGCATCTTCCCAACTATCACACGCAATCTTTTTGTATCCGTGCCCATTTTCAGGATTCACTAACCAAATTCCCTGTCGTGCTTTCGTTCTATCAATGTTTTTGAGTACAAACACGAGGTCATCGTAACGTTCACCCTCGTTTAAGATGATCTTTTCCGACTGTGCGACCATCCCTTTATAAGTCATCTTTACGGTGTTTTCGGCAGGTGCTTCTGCATTGTATGTTACAAAATAACCTTGGTTATCAGTCTTTACATTTCTTCCTGAACTTCCGCCTCCACCGCCTCTACCCCCTGGAGACCGTTGATAATGACTAACTAAAAGCCCTAACTCCTCATTTGCAAGTGGTGTGCCATCTTGTAAAAGAACGCGTCCACGGATCCTCGTCCGAGGCGTTTTTACGTTCACAATTGCATTTTCAAGGTGATTGCCAGGATCAACTGCAAAGGTCAATTTCCCAAAATTCGTTCCCAGACCGCCACGAAATGCCGTAGACTGAAAGGTTAAGTCACCGATTGACAGAGAAATAATCTCATAATCAGACCCATGTTCGGGGAACATCGCAAATTGTGATGAAACTGGGTCTATATTTAGAAAAGAGAAACGTCCTTCAGTATCAGTCACCGAGCGTAACCAAGATAAAAAGGGTTTGCGCGCTGGCATGTCACCCCGAAAATCAACCTTAACAGGTTTTATAGCAAGTTTAAGACCTACAACCGGTTTCCCGTTTTCATCTATTACTTTACCGGAAATACTTGACATAGTTTCCTGTGCAGTGGCATGCCAAGAGATAGCAAATGTAAGCACTATCATAACAACAAACATTAAAATAAGGAATTCTTTGAAATGTAAACGTGTCATAACTTAATCTCCTTTTAGGCAAGTTTAACCTAACATTTGTCCATTTCTTAAACGGATTTTTTATGATTATACAAAAACCGCGGGGGCTACATGAAACCTTGCTGCTAAAGCATGCACATGTTTGACCGTTAAATCACTTTCACCATCAAGGATTGCGAGAACGGCACTTGGGGTGCCAAGTTCAGGCAAATCTGATGGTTTAAGTTGATGTTCCTCCATTAAGAATTTTAATATTTCAACACCACTACATTCGGGAATTAGGTGGTGTTTATCTTCATAGGCATGTATCACTGTGCCAAGCGTATCAAGAAGTTCATAGAGTGGGTGTTTTTCATCTGTTCCCACTTCGTCAATCAACCCGTTTAACGTTGCTACGGCTTTATCGTATTCATTCTCATTACGAATTGAAAAGAGCGGTTGCACAGCACTCCAATGGAACTGAATCTCTTTTGAAATGATGTTCATGTTTCCTCCTGTGCAACTGCCCTATATAAAACTACTCTTCAGCAAACTGCGGCCTGCCAAGGGCATCCGTTCTGCCCTGACGTTTATAGTGTGGTAAGTGTCCACCTGCATCGGCTAAAATACGTTCATGTGCAAGTGAAATCCGTTCTGCACCTTGATCCGTAATGTCATCTTGACATGTAGGATCTGCTTCAAGGTCAAAGAGACGTGTGCCACTATTGAGATCAACGCTTGAGAAATACCAACTCTTCGCGTCTTTATACCAAACGGAGTTGACATAGCGACAAGTGAGGTATTCACGTGACGTAAATCCGCTTTTTCCTTCAACGAGGGGAAGTAGACTTTGTCCCTGAATCTCACCTGCAGGTTCAACTTCGCTTGCTGCCATGACGGTAGCAGGCACATCAAGTGTATACACAAATTCATCACACGTTGTACCAGCGTTAACACCAGAAGGATGCCGAACTAAAAGCGGAATATCCATTGTACCGGGATACATGAAGTTCGCAGGTTTTCCAGTAGCTTTATCAGGATTTTCAGCGAAGTTAGTGCCGTGGTCGCTCAAGAAGATAATCAAGGTGTTATCGCGTAGTCCAAGCCGATCAATCGTATCCACTAACCTTCCAAACCACGTATCCACAAGAGTTACCAAGCCTGCATAGTTTGCTTTGACACTTGGCAAACGCTCTTCAAGTTCTTCATCTTTAAGCGAACCGTAGGGCAGGTTGAGACAGATCGGTTCTCGATCTTCTCTGCTACCGTAGAGGTCGTAGTAATGGACAGGTGCTTCCCATGTTTCGTGTGGCGTGAATCCGTCTACATATAGATAGAAAGGTGTGTTTTCATGGTTATGTTCAACAAATTCAATTGCAGCACGGAACAATCGCGCAGTGGGCCAGTTTTCTTCTTCACGTTCCGGTTGTACGTTCATAATATGAGAACGTATTCTACCTTCATTCCCACGATATCGTTTTACCTGTTTTGGATCAACATGTGCACCGCCACGGTATCTGTCTTCTGCCTGCCCTCGGACAAACTGCCACTGACGGAATCCTCGTGTAAAGTTCATCCCCGGCACAAAATAGTGTGGCACATCCGCGAAAAAACCTGTGTGATAGCCATTTCGGACAAGCGACTCTGCAATTGCCGGTTCATCCGAAGACATCGGTTGCCAACCAGGGGTATAAACGTTGTCCCATGGGACAGGATTATAAGAACTGAATGGATAGACACGTCTACCTGTATGTAGTGTGCGGCGTGTCGGAATTGTTGGTAAGCATTCCGGGTGTGCATTCGTAAATCGGACACCCTCTTCAGCGAAACGCTGCAAATTCGGCGTCCGAACCCAATCGTTACCATACGGACTTAAATATGCTGTCCGAAGCGTATCTGAAACAACAACAACAATGTTCCAACTCATATATTACCTCCAAGATATTTATGAATCTATTTTAATGTGAGTTTGATAAATCCCGTAGGCTTCTCAGCCCGATTTAGGACCCCCTGGTAGACGCGTTTTGGAAACGCGCCTAAATCTGTACTGGAGATTGCCTAACGGCGCGTTTAGAAAACGCGTCTACCAGGGGTGTGGCCCGCTAAATTGATGCGTAAAGGTGCTTTAAAAAATATACCCTTATTCCAATTCAAAAATTCAGATATAGGAGCGGCATTACCATATAAAATTTTCTATAGCTACTAATCTATGAACTTACTGATCAATGTCCCACCAAACCAACCGGTTAGTGCAGCAATAATAGTAAATCCAACATATAATAATGCGTTGAAATAAGGATAGGTTCGAGAAAATCTATTGGTAGTTTTGTGTCTTCCGCTGAAAGACACAAAAAACGTTATAGGAATCACATTCGCAACTAACACCACAATAAATATGGATAATGGAATCCACGATTCCACCAGATTCCAATCAAGGGCTATAGACCAAATGAATGTTGAGAGACCGATAAAAAACAGTGAAAACCACTTTATGGAAGACTGGGAAAAATATCCTCGAGTCTTATTTGTACCGGTATCAAACAATCTACTTTTATTTTCCATAGCACGATTAAATCAATCCTGTTTCCGACAGCGTCTTACGAAGAGATTCGAGATTCGCAGATACCATCGGTGCAAGTGGGAGTCGGACTTTTCCGTTGAGTTTGCCCATCAGCATTAATGCTGTTTTCGCCGGAATAGGATTCGTTTCAATAAACAGATTAACCGCTAACGGCAAGGTTTTATAGTGGAGTTTCCGAGCAAGTTCAAGATTTCCAGCATGGAATGCGTTGCACATTTCTGCTACATCAGAAGGGGCAATGTTTGCGACAACCGAGATAACTCCTTTTCCACCTACTGCCATAATTGGAAGTGTGTTAACATCATCACCTGATAGCACAACGAAATCTTCGGGACATAGATTGACAACTTCACTTGCGCGTTTGAGTTCACCAGTCGCTTCTTTGAGCGCGACGATGTTCGGATGATCAGCAAGACGTGCAATCGTGGGTGAGAGGATGTCTGTGCCGCATCGTCCGGGAACGTTGTATACAACAATCGGGATGTCAACCGTATCGGCTACTTTCATATAGTGCGCGTATAAACCTTCTTGTGTCGGTTTATTGTAGTAAGGGGTGACAATAAGTGCGGCATCTGCCCCCGCGGCTTTAGCGTGTTCTGTAGCACGCAGTGTACGTGTCGTTGAGTTAGAGCCAGTCCCGGCGATAACAGGTAACCGACCGCCCACCGTTTCAACGGTGATTTCTATGACTCTATCGTGTTCAGTCTCAGAGAGTGCGGGGGATTCACCTGTTGTCCCACACGGGACGATGCCGTGTGTGCCGCCTTCAATCTGAAACTGAATCAGTTCTTTGAGTTTTGCTTCATCTAACGATTCATCGTCCTTAAATGGTGTGACGAGTGCAACATAAGAGCCCTCAAACATTTAAATCCCTCCTTGATAACTATGACACATTAGCGTGTACCATTATTTCTAATAGTCCCATGCTTCCGATGTAAGTTCGCCTGCAAATATAACGCGCGCATCGCCTTCAAGATAGACATTTTTTGCCGCATCATTTTCCAAATCAAAATGAATTTTTAAAACAACACCGCTTGCTGTTTTGACAGAAACAGGTGATTTGACCTTGCCTAAGGTTGCTGATACAATAGCAGAAGCGATGGAACCTGTCCCACAAGCGAGTGTCTCATTTTCAACACCCCGTTCGTAGGTCCGAATTTCAATCAGTTCCTGTGAGTGGATATGGATAAAATTCGCATTGGTACCTGCGGGCTTAAAATCGTTATGATAACGGGTTTGTTCTCCGAGATCAAAAACATCAGTCGCTTCCAAATCGTCTACAAAGAATACGACATGCGGTACACCACTATTCGCAAAACCTACGTTATGGACACCGTCTTCCAGGCGAAGCGGGACATTAATCCGAATATCTGTTGGGTCACTCATGCGTACTTTGACATTATCACCGACTACTTCGGCTTCATAAATGCCAGCATTCGTCAGAAATCGCATCTGTTCCGACACAATACCGTTCAGGTAAGCGAATTTGGAGATACAGCGTGCACCGTTTCCGCAGGTTTCAACCTCACCACCATCGGCATTGAAGTAACGCATCCGAAAATCAACATCCTCTATCGGTTCAACAAGCAACACCCCATCAGCACCAACCGACATTCTACGTTGGCATACCTTTGTAACGAAATTCATGAATTCAGAATCTGTACTATCAACGACTCGGTTTAGATTGTTGATGATGACGAAGTCGTTTCCTGCACCACTGAGTTTCATAAAGGGTATTTTGTTCATATCCAATCCTTGATTTGTTTTTTATATGATAAAATTATTCTGCTTTTACGTCAAGTTTTCAATTGAGTGAGGGACTATGCACAAATTGGTCTGACCGTTCTGTGTATCGGTAAGCATGCCTGCGGAGTTCTTCTACGATTTCTAAAACACCATCGTAACTATCGCAGGTGACCAAACGGGTCCGAAAAGGTTTAACGTGGGGAATGCCTTTAAAATAGTTTGTATAATGTCGACGCATCTCTAATAATCCGAGTTTTAAACCTTTCCACTTGATAGAAAAATCCAAGTGCTTTCTAAAAACAGCGATACGTTCGTCTATTGAGGGTGGCGGAAGTAATTCGCCTGTTGCGAAATAGTGCTTTATTTCATTGAAAATCCACGGGTAGCCAATCGCAGCGCGACCAATCATGATGCCATCTACACCATATTGTTGCCGCATCTGTGCGGCTTTCTGGGGACTATCCACATCACCATTGCCGAAAACGGGGATAGCCATTCGCGGGTTATCCTTTATTTTCCCAATGAGCGTCCAGTCTGCCTCCCCTTTATACATCTGACGCCGTGTCCTGCCGTGAATCGCAATAGCACGAATGCCGACATCTTGCAGACGTTCTGCTACCTCAACAATGTACTTTGTGTTATCATCCCACCCCAACCGTGTTTTGACGGTGACAGGCAACGTAGTCGCTTTCACCATTTCTGCGGTCATTTTAACCATCTTCGGAATGTCCTGCAAGATTCCTGCACCTGCGCCTTTACGCGTGACTTTTTTGACAGGACACCCGTAATTTATGTCAATAATGTCGGGTTGGACACGTTCAGTAATTTCAATAGATTCCCGCATTACCTCAATATCATGCCCAAAAATCTGAATACCGATCGGTTTTTCATTTTCAAATATGTCTAACTTGGCAACACTCTGCGCAGCATCGCGGATGAGCGCTTCGGAAGATATGAATTCAGTATACATGATGTCCGCGCCGTTCTCTTTGCACACAGCGCGAAAAGGCGGATCGCTGACGTCTTCCATCGGGGCCAGCAGAAGGGGAAAATTTGAGATGTTGAGGTTGCCAATTGTTAGCATAGAGTATTTTGAGGAATAATTTTTTAGATGTTTTAGTGTCGAATTCTCCGCATGTATTCATCATGCTTTCCAATCCAAAACCAAGCCAAGGTTCCATTTTCTTCACGGGCTAAAGCGCGATAGTCTCGGGTTATTCGCGCAGACCAAAGATCTTTTCCAACCTTTTTGAAATCCAAAGAAGAATGTTTTGGGTTTTGCTTCAACAATGCAAAACTCTTGTCTGTACGTTATTGAAGTTGTCGTGAAAGATTCCGATAACATTCCCAAAAAGTGTGATTTGTTCTATAGATCGGTACACCTTCCTGCGCGCAAATCCTCAAGTGCCTTTTCGCCTAATTTATCAAGCTTGCCTGCTTTGATGTCTTCTTCTAACTGCTTATCCCATGCTTCCCAATCAGCCTCTAAAGTTTCATAAAGCGTGTGTTCAAGCGTTTTCAGAAGTGCTTCTTTAGTGATATCTTCGCACTTCACTTTCGGATATTCATGTATCCATCCGATCCAGCCATCCCCGTTTTTTTGGATGTGGGCCGTATAGGTTGTTTCGTATTCCGAATCATGAATTTTGAAGGTCTCAATTTGTTCCATGAGATGACTCCCTCTGTTAAAGTTAAGGTTTATTATACCTTACAACAGTGCTGTTGTCAAGCAAATCAAGATGCGGAGCAGGGTTATTTAGTTTTAAGAATTTTCGACTGATGAGCGTTACTAAGTCCTGTCAAAAAAATAGTTATAACTTTTTCCGCTGCATATTGTTGCGTCTGGTAAAATCTGAACGTTCAAACACGGTGCGGAAGATACGTTCTGTGATGATGTGCTGGATAAGTATCTCTTCAATCGCTGCTTGCGAGAGTTTTCTTGTAAGAGGGATTTGTAACCCCGATATTACTCGCTTCCTTTTGTCTGAACCAAGATTTCAGGATTCGATGAGGTGCGTGAGCTTATCTGAATCTCGGATTTTCACAGATTGCGCAGATTATTGGAGTTTTTATCTGAATCTCGGATTTTCACGAATTATGTATATTAAGGTGTATTAGAAACCGCACATGCCGTGGTGGGAACAGTAATCTACAGTCTTAAATTGACATCTGTGGATGGAGCAAATTGAAATCCGATCCACGCACTTTGCTAAAAGCGCCAATTATTATTCAAGTTTGGGTATTAAATAGGAAATGCCCACTCACTAAATGGAGCCGTATTTTTTTCGCCTTGAGCATTGATTACAGTTTCTGATCGTACATTTGTAGATTTTAAGGCGTTCCATACGTGAGGGCTTAATGCAGTTTTGTCAAATGATATATTTAAACCTTCGGGCCATCCCATATAAAAATTATTAACTTGCAAAGCAGAATTGTAGTATTCTGACATACTACGCAGCGAGGGATTAATAAACGCTAGTTTGCGAGTCAACGCAGCAAAAAGACCTATTATTCCAGCAACTGGCCGACTATCAAAAATACGTTCGCGAATCATCCTACCATCAGGAGATTCGGAAGCTGGTTTGGTGCCGATTGAACTGAAGTCGTTATAGTAAACATAAATCACATCTTCACCATTAGGTAAAGTTATCCCCATACACTTGTTTATAGACCATGTATTCAAGTCCGCAATAGTCACCAAATCCAGGCATTCGCGAGGATGCCATTCATTACTATTTCCAGACTTATAGAGACGAAGTTTATTTTTTATAGTATCATATGGAGTACTATTCTTATTCTTCCAAGAATATGAATGTGCCAATACTCCATAAATAATAGGAGAATACAATTCCCTATACGGAGTACCATAACGGGGGGCAGATAATTTTTTCACTGCGGCACATCTACTCAACTCTTTTTCTAAGTGTTCCGGGCGTAGTGTGAGTTTACATTCAAAAGCTGCAGCTATGCCTGATTCCAAAAATAGTTTTTTATCAACAAAATCCTGAGGATATTCAGGTTTCGTGACCAAAATATCAATTTGTGGACTAGGATTATCATTAACATCAATTATTCTACCTTTCGTATGAACGTCATATTGCTTAGGTAGTAATTTACGTAATATCCTTGCCCAAGATTCTTCTGCTCTATCACCAGCAGTGCCTCCATCCTCAGACGCACGCTTGCGAATTTGTTCATAGTCAGATTTTAATTCTTCAGCAAGTTGCGTAATATGACCATAAATATCATGCATCTCTAAATGTATATTATTCATCGTGTTCTCCTCTCAATTTGCAATTCTGTTTATTAGATAGACTAATATTGAGTTCCGTAGGAACGATATATCTGCTGCCGATGCGCTGCTGGGCAAGGACGCGTATGGCCCTTGCCATGATATCGTCCCTACAAGACTAAAGAACTCGTGTCCAACTGTATTCTATAAACATATCGTCCCTACAAGACTAAAGAGATGGATTCAAAATCAAAATGCCCTATGTTAACAGTTATGGATTTGGCAAACTTAACGTAACAAAAATCCGTGTAATCCGCCTAATCCGCGATTCAGACATCTAATTCTGGCAAGCCTGCTACAATCTCGACCGTCCGCAAACTCACACTGATAACCCGCCCAATCAAATCCACAATATACCGTGGTTCATCCGCACGGTTTGGGTCGTTGACAATGCCGCTGCGTTTATCCACCTTGACGCGATACTGATCAATCACCCACTCCAACGCAGAACGCGTGCCGAGCCGATAGTCAAACACCTCCGCTGGGATACCGTCTATTGTCAAAAAATCGTTGTAGACCAACTGCGTTTTGTCTTTAGACAATTTCATTTTCTCAACACGCCAATCTATCGGCATGTCTGGCGTTTCAATGTATTGCAAACCATCATATTTCGGTTGTGATTCATAGTTGACATGTATGTCTGCTAACTGTGCGCCAGCGTTGGCAAAACCCCAGAAATCTTTTGCAAACGGGATATGGGGTAAATCGCGCTTGAGGTTCGCCTGATACTTCTCGCGATACTCTGGATGGTGCAGGATACCGTAGTTATAGTGGAAGATGTCCCACTTGCTTATAGAGTTATCTCCGTGATGTTTACGGAATTCTGCCAATGCCCAATCGGTGATGTTCTCTTGGCGGTTTGTGCCGTCTTCATTGTAGGTGTAGAAGGGGAAGCATTGAGTATTTTCAAATGCCAAATCAAGTGTGGAAATCCTATTTGTAGCCAGACAACCAAAGCCTTTTCTGTTACCAATACCAGCAACACAAATGACCTGATTTTCGGTTTCGGTCTCTGGGATAGGAAAGATTAAAGGAAAAAGTCCAGTCCGATCCGTTAGAATTTTATCAAAAAAATATTCTGTTATTGTGAATGGGCGAAAATATGAACGTCGGTTTTTTGATTCAGTGAACTCTGCAATATGTCCACTTGTTAGGTGCCGTTTTAAGGTAGAACTCCACTTGATTTTCTTATCATCATATAATACAAAATTGTCAACGTTTTCTTTCCTGTCCATCCTTCGATTCCACCTATCTGTTTCAGCATTGTAAGTGTCAAGTATCAATTGAATATTATTTGTGAGTGTGTTTAAATTAAAATTACGCACCCAAGCATCACGGTTCGTGGCAACGCCGAGACTGTATGTTTTGAAAATCACGCCTTTTGCAGTGCCTTTCTGTGCTTTTGTCTCCTTAGTCCCCATTGGAATAAAGTTATCATATTCCTCATACATGCCTTCAGTCAACCAAGTATGTAGTTTGTTCGGTTGAATAGGTTGCCACTCAATTCCTTCTACGTGTTGACTTTCATTTAGAAAATCGAATTTTTTATTTTTGTTCCACAACTCATCGGTTCGGTAGTAAAAGATACGTGCTGTTTCTGATGGGTTCTGCTTTGTCTTAACAAATAGGTTGACACTCACCCCTACCCGAATTCCGAACACATTTGCATTAGAAACCTTCAATCCCTTCCGCGCATTTCCACCTAAATCCAGAATATAAATCGCATCAAAATCTTGTGCCAGATGTTTCCGCATACCATCAAACGCAATACCGTCAAGAAAACTGTTATTTGTTATGAATGCCACAACACCTTCCTCACCAATCCTATCAGAAGCCCACCGAATCGCTTTCACGTACGGATCGTAAAGTTTATTTCTAAGTGTTGCTGAGGAATCTGTTACATAAGTGTCAGCAATCCGATCATCCATCGTTTCATATTTACGATTTTTGTTATTATCGTTTTCATTCACTTGCTGTGCATTATAGGGTGGATTGCCGATAACGACAAACATATCCGCTTTTTTCTGCCGTTCCACCCGTTCAGTGTTTTCCTGCGTAAAAAGTGTCATCTGCTGATCTTCAAGTAGCTCAAAGGTGTCCGCAAGCGTGATGCCCTCAAACGGCAGATAGGTCTGTGTGCGCTGATAGAATTCCTGCTCAATGTTCAGACTCGCGATGTAGTATGGCAGGAGCATCACCTCGTTGCAGTGGAGTTCATGCCGATATTTCTCCTCTAATGCGGTGCCTTGGATGTCCTGCATCAGTCGGACAATAAAGTTGCCTGTGCCGACAAACGGGTCAATGATATGCACGCCCGTGTCCGAAAGTGAACGTCCGAACTCGGTTTTGAGGATATGTTCAACGCTATTCACCATAAAATCCACAATCGGTTGTGGTGTATAAACGATGCCGTGTGTATCTGCAACATCTTCGGAGAATCCTTGAAAAAACTTCTCATAGAAGGTGTTGAGGAAGTGCTGTTTTTGTGAGAAATCTCTACAGAGCGTGGCTGCCCGTTCAATAGCGTTATAGAACCTGTCGAGCGGTTGCAGGAACGCATCTCTGCTGACAGCGTGGCGCATCAGGGCATCACTGACATTTTCTATCTCACGTGCGATGATATTGCGTCTGGTAAAATCTGAACGTTCAAACACAGTGCGGAAGATACGTTCTGTGATGATGTGCTGGATAAGCATCTCCTCAACAGCGGCGCGTGAGAGGTTGGGATTGATAGCGGTGCGGCAGACTTCGTAGAAGTCAGTGAATGCTTTTTTGAACTCCGCATCCGTGTCATATCTTTGTTCAATGAGTTCCATCAGATTGTTTGCGAGGTCAGGGACGTGCGCTCTGAAGTCGGCAACGGCTTTGTGCCAATCCTCATGTGTTGGTGTGGTCCATGCAAACAGATGTTTTAGCACCGTGATGAGGTTTTCTGGGTCGGAGATGTCTAAGTCAAGCGCGGTCTGTCCGTTCTGGACCAGGATACCGCGTTCTGGTGTTTGAAACAGGATATTATCAAATGGGTAGCCCGCTTGCCGTTTCTGTTGCACGGCTATGTCAAGGTCATCGTCTATATCTTTCGCTTCCCAATAGGCAAAGAATAGTCCGTTATTTTTTATGGCACCGTCAACGATGATACGTTTGCCTATTTCGGTGTTCATGCCGTATTGCGGGATGAAGATTGCATCAATCTGTTTGGCACAGATATTGAGGAGCGTTTCAAAAGGTGTGCTGACTGCGCCTTCATGCGTGATGTTTTCTTCTTGATATTGTTGTAACGTGGTGTAGTAATCGCGTATTGCTTTGTGGGTCGGTTTTAGGTTGAGGTTCAACATAGGGGTATTTTAGCAGGTTTCGGCGTGGCGGTCAAGAGAAATTGTCTGAATCACAGATTATGCGGATTTCACAGAGGACACAGATGACGCGAAACTCAACGGACAATATAAACTGTGCAAAATAAATAATTCTCTTTACTGAAAAATCAGGATATGATATAGTATTGACACAGAGTTATTTAGTTTTCGGTTTTTCGGACAAATTTTTAGCACCTGCTCTATACCCAGGCCGGTAGGTGCGATTTCCTAATCGCACCGATTTTGGATCAAAACCTTCTATTGACTTTCCCTGTCTGATGCGGTGCGGTTAGGAAACCGCACCTACCGGCCTGGGGTATTACCTTTGAGTAAATCTCAATAACGGAAAATCTTAAAACTAAATAACCCTGGTATTGACATAATCAAAGATCATAACGTAATCATAATGATTTTAAAAGGAGAAATAAGATGAAACGATTTTACCTTTTTGTTCTCACAATCGCGATAAGTTTAGGTTTCGTTTTCAGTATAACTAATCTTGCACTCGCAATAGGTGAGCCAAATCAAAAGAAAGGTCCTTTGAAGGATAATGAACTCTTCGCTACTCAGCCTAATGCAGTAAACGAAGACCATTCAGGATATGACACCTGGATACGCAAATGGTACGGTCCAGATGGCAACTATACAAACAACGGTAACGAAGCGAATCATAGCAATGAACTGATTAAGCTTGGAACCGGTGATGAACTGACGCAAGAGGAACTCTCTACAATTGAAGGTTTGCTGAAGACGAAAAACAAAATAACAGAAATCGAATGGGATGATGCACACGGTGGCACCCGAGAATGGACAGTCTTCGAGCTAAATCCAGCAGATGGAAACAATATGAACAGAGGGGGACCTGCAGACAGTATCGATACCTACGGTCTCATTGTAATTGACGCGCCCAAAGCAATGAAATCTGTTATGTCTCCCGCACACGATAACTATGCACAGATATGGATTAACGGTGAAAAATGGTACAACCATCCCACTTGGACAGGCGGTGCACAAAAGGTTCACTTTAACGTTGAGGTATCCTTTAAAAAAGGTGCAAATGTTCTTCTTTATAGAGTGACCGAAGGTGGCGGTAGTGCATATATGAACCTCCATTTTGATGACGCAACACACGATGCTGTTAAAATCTATCCAGATAAAGCTAACAGTAAAGCAGACTTTTTCAAAGAAGTCGACGGGGTTTTGCCCGTTGAACCTATAGGGAAGTTAACTACTATCTGGGCAGATATAAAACGGAAATAAAACGGAATTCATCTACAGAATATCGTTTTGATACATTTATTCATTGGCGAATGGGACCAATAAATCATGCCTATTCGCCATATTTTTTTCTCATATTCTTCCATTTTGTAGCAGATTATTGTAAGCGCGACTTACCGGATACCGTATTCCAAAAATCGAAAACTAAATTTTCCTGGGTATGTCTTACAATTCCTTGCAAATCACCACTTTATCCATTATAATAAAAATATGTGGAATAAGATTTTTTATTGCTCATTTGTTATCTGTCCTATCTTTTTTCTTGTCGGGTGGTTGGGAAACTGGACTCGCTCTATGAAAACTGGTACCGAGGCATATTGGAATCAGGACTATGATGTTGCCGTGGAAGCTTTTCAACAAGCAACGTTCGACAAACCTGATAATCCGATTGCACTTCACAACCTCGGTACAGCGCTCTACAAAAAAGGCAGATATAAAGATGCAGCAGCAGCTTTCCAAAGATCACTTTTGACAGGTAATGTTTCGAACGAAGCTGCTGTCTATTATAACTTAGGTAATGCCCAATTTCAATTGCATGACCTTACTGCTGCAATTGAATCTTACAAATCCTCTCTCCGTTTAGACCCACAAGATGCCGATGCAAAACATAATCTTGCATTAGCACTGCAATTGCTGCAGGAACAACAAGACATTGCAACACATCAAAAATTAAATAGTAATCCGAAGCAGAATTCTGCGAAAAATGAGCCAAGCAACATTTCAAAAGCAGAGACGCTTCAACTTCTTGAACGTCTGAGCAAGAATGAAACTAAACGCAGGCAAAATTTACTCAAACAACAACTTAATAGCGGATATCGCCGTGACAAAGATTGGTAATTTTCATATCTCCCTAATGCAATCACATTTAAGTGTTATAACCCTCAGTATCTTACTAATGCTTTTCACAACAGCCGCGCAAAGCCAAGATGTTAAGGTCGCGGCAGTGGTTACACCGCGCCATATCCAATTAAACGAGAAGGCAACTTTGAAACTTACGATTTCGGGAAATACGCAAATGCAACACATCGGTTCTCCGACTTTCAATTTTTTGCCCAATTTCCTCGCTGTTCCACTACATTCCAAAACAACGCCTCGGTTAGTAGATGACAAAATTGCTGTTACTATGGCGTGGGCTTATGAACTTATACCACAGAAGATCGGTGAGATCGCACTCTCGGACGTCCAATTCTCTTATCAAGGTGTTCCTTATTTGGCAAACCCCGGCAAAATTGTTGTCGCTGCAGTTGACACTTACGTAAATGATTCTACAGGCGGCATCCATAAAGTACAAGTTAAAATCAGTAAGAAAAAACCTTATCTCAATGAAGCAATTGAATATAGATTTCACTACCTTTATACAACTGTGTTGCCAACTTTGGATCCCTTAACTCCTTCACTTCCTGAATTCTCTGACTTTTTAGTAGAAGAACTCCCTAATGAGAAAGGTGTTACTGTGCGTGTGCAGGGGAAAACATTTAAAGTTCAAGAATATGTCCGGCGCTTATATCCACAAAAAACTGGACAAATTCTCATTCGACCGGCTCAGTTAAAACTGCCTATAAAAGGTAATCCAAAGACGTTAAAAACAAAATCTGTCCCGCTCAGTGTCCAACCACTTCCTGAAGACCGAAAACCCACAAACTTCACAGGTGCTATCGGTCAATATAATATCACCGCACAAGTTGACCGCAAGAAACTCCAAGTGAGAAAAGCTCTTACGCTATCATTGCAAATCACAGGAAGTGGTAATATCAAAACGGTAACCCCGCCGCAAATTCCCGCTAATAGCGGATTTAGAATTGACCATCAAAATCTCGCAAATACAACTAACGATAATGCACGCGTCTATACTTACGTACTTACACCATTAAAAGCGGGAATTTTACAGATACCTATAATTGAGTATGCCTTTTTCAATCCGAGCAAACACACATATCAAACAACCAAAACGACTTCAATTCCTATTACCGTACTGCCTGACCCAAACGATGTGATAGGCAGTGAATCTGATTTCTCATCGTGGATATTGTGGTTACTTCTACTGATACCAATCTTTGCTGGCATCGGTGTCGGTGGATATCTATTGTCCCGTGCAAAATCAAAATCTGATAGAGGATCAACACCGGATACGCCTATAACTCCCGCAGAAAAAGCACTTTCAACGCTCAATGCAATCAATTCTGACGTGACGGACACCGAATCAACCGCCTTCGGTGAAGCATTAACTCGAAACCTGCATCAATATCTATGCGAACGACAAGGTATTCCATATAGACAATTGAATACAGCAGAAATCCAAGAAATTTGCACACAAATGGGAGTCTCAGATACTATTTTTAAGGAATTGATAGATATCCTCACAAAGTGCGACTATCATCGGTTTGCCCCGGTACCGCTTTCTGCAGATGAACGGAAAACATTAATCTCTCGATCTGAAAATGTTATTCAGCAGATTGAAGAAACTTAAACTTGCATAGTGGAGTGTCCATCTTTATATTATAGGTCGCGATTCGGAGATCGCTCGGACAAAAATCTTGTCCAGGGTAGGCGGGAACTCCGATTCCCGCCTATTGCTTATATCCACAAATTTAGACTGGACTATCCAATAGGTCAGAGAATCATCAGCATACCCAACGGTGACTTGGTGCTTTTTAAGAACACTACTCTTTCACATAAATAAGGAATCTCATAAATGGAAATACTTTGGTTATTAATTCGATGGATACATGTTATGGCCGCCGTTGTTTGGATTGGCGGTAATCTTATTTTAGCAATGGTAATTGTGCCCTATTTCAGGCAGAACCTACCTCCTATCAAACGCATCCAACTCTTGACACAAATAGGCAAACGGTTTGAACCGATTGTGTGGGGTTGTGTCGGGATACTCTTTTTTACAGGCATTGCCAACATCTTTGATGCAATAGACTTAGGTTCGCCTTCTGGTTCTGAGGGTATCAACACCTTCATGCGAACACTCCTTATCAAACTGATACTATTTATCGCTTTGCTTATTCTGACCGCGCTTCACAGTTTTGTCTTCGGCCCAAGGTTATCGGCGGCAATTGAAGGATTAGACCCAGAAACAGCAGAACTTCCCCCTCAAGTCAAACCACTTCGCAAGCGGATGTCTATTGTGTCCAGCCTCATGGGTGTGGTTTCATTGTTAATTCTGCTTGCAGCTGTCGCTCTCCGCATGGGAATATGAATTCACACCCACTGTAGGGCAGGATTCCAACCGAATGCTAAACACCGATGCAGCGTTTATTTGACTCTGCTTGACAATATTTTTACATACTTTACTCCGAAATAAATACTTGACACAATTGGGTAAATTATAGTATTATAATAAAGCGAAAGGGCGTTGTCACAGCACAATAATTCTAATGCAGCAACACACATCAGCTAATCTGGCGAAAACATGGCACAGTTCCACTTCAATTACAAGGATATCTCCAGAATTAACCGTTACGGATTCAGTGTTCGCAGGATAGGGATCCATCTTGCTGGAATACTTCTCGGCTACCTCATTTATGAAATTTTGTTCTATCTTACCCTCTTTATTACGGATGGGACAGAAGCACGAAATTTTTGGAAAACCTCCGGACTTTTACCCGTTCTGCCGTTCACCACAACTGAATTAAGCCCTTTTACAACTGGGGCAATGTGGATAGGCTTATTTGCTTTCGCAGCTATCTTTTTCCTTGTCAGTACAATGGCTTCCAAGATTACTATTGAACAATTACGTGGTGATGTTTTTTATTCTGTCGGGAATTCTTTAAATTTCTTAAAACAGAATTGGAAAACGGTCTATGGATCATTTTTTGGATTGATTTCTATCGTCCTTTTGCTATTCTTGGTACCCGGTAGCGTGGCGCTGCTCGGAAAAATCCCATTTCTTGGCAAACCCATTCTCGTATTGGCTTCACTATTTACTCCCATCGCTTTTTTTATTGGACTGCTCATTGCATTTATTATTACTGTTTTGATTGCAAGCCTGTTTTTTGTGCCTGCTATTGCTGCTACGACCAATGCTGATGCGTTTGAAACTATATATCAACTTTTTGCGATAGTATGGAATCAGCCTTGGCGAATCGTAGGCTATGGTATTTTTTTATTATTTCTAAAACTAATCTTCGTGCCGATTTGGGCTATCTTCTGTCTCGCTGGGCTTGTAATAATCTTGTTACCGATGTCCTATCTACATACAACATTTATACAAGAATCTATGGCAATTGCGAATAAATGGTTGGGAGAGGCACTTCAGAAATTTACAAGCCTGTTTTTTCAAGACAACACTATTATCTTTGGCATTGACACCCCCCAACTTCCGACCGCAACTTTCTTAACTACGATCTGTGCCATTTTGATAACAGTTACGTTAATATGCATTGCAGGTGGTGTCCTTGCCTATCTCTTCTCATTAGCATCTGTTGGCACAACACTAATTTACACGATACTTCGAAAAAACGTTGATGGACAAAATCTATTAGAGACAATCGGAACAGTTGGACAAGTGGACGGGACATCATTGCCCATAGGAGAAAAATGATCTAACAGCGGTAGCCTTGCTGGGACGGTAGACATCCAATTGACGTAGAATAATCTAAAACAAGGTGCTGTTAGAAATGAGAACACTTGATGGAGTTCAAAGAAAATTATGTTTGAAAAAGCAATAAACAAAGTTTTCGGTACAAAGGAAGACCGTGATGTAAAACGATTTCGCGACATCGTTGAAGCTGTCAACCAGCGTGAACCCGAAATTAAAAGACTGACTGATAACCAACTTCAAGCAAAAACCCCGTGGTTCCGAAGGCAATTAGATGCTGGCGCATCCCTTGACGAACTATTACCGGAGGCTTTTGCCGTTGTGCGAGAAACAGCGGTACGGACATTGAAACAGCGGCACTACGATGTTCAAATTATCGGTGGCGTGGCACTTCATCAAGGTGCAATCGCTGAAATGAGAACAGGTGAAGGTAAAACGTTAACCTCTACCCTCGCTGTCTATCTGAACGCACTCACCGGAAACGGTGTCCACCTCGCAACAGTCAATGATTATCTGGCACGCAGAGATGCTGAATGGATGGGAAAAATATACAATTTTCTTGGACTGTCTGTCGGATTGACACTGAGCTTGATGCCACACGAACAGAAAAAACTCGCATATAAGGCTGATATTACCTACGGAGTCCACAGTGAATTTGGGTTTGATTACCTAAATGATAATCGAGCACTAACCATTGATACGAAAGTCCAACGTGGCCACCGGTATGCCATCCTTGATGAAGTTGATAGTATCCTTATTGATGAAGCACGCACACCCCTCATTATTTCTGATCCATCCAACAAACCTGCTGAACTGTATAGAAAAATTAACAGCGTTGTCACCCAGCTTCGTAACGAGGAGCACTATGTAATCGACCAGAAAGGCAAATCCCGCGGAAGTGTTACGCTTACTGACGAGGGAGTTGATGAAGTACAACAGCGTCTCGGTTTAGAAAATTTGTATGATCATGACAACATCATGCTGGTTCATCATGTAAATCAATCTTTAACCGCGCATCACCTCTACAAACGCGACATACACTATTTAGTAGAAAATGGAGAAGTGTTACTTATTGACGAATTCACTGGCAGAAAACAGATAGGGCGTAGACTCAGTGAGGGTCTCCACCAAGCCATTGAAGCAAAAGAACGTGTAAGAATCGCTCAGGAAAATGAAACTTTTGCTAAGATTACATACCAAAACTATTTCCGAATGTATGAGAAACTCGCTGGAATGACCGGTACAGCTGCTACAGAGGCAAATGAGTTTGCACATATTTATGGTCTGGATGTCGTTGTTGTGCCTACAAATGAACCGATGATTCGGATTGATAATCCCGACCAAATCTACACAACTGAGGAAGCAAAATATAACGCTGTCCTAAACGATATTGCAGAGCAGCACGAAAAAGGGCGTCCTGTTCTTGTAGGGACAATTTCAATTGAGAACTCTGAGAAATTAAGTAAGCTACTGAGAGCCAGACATCGGAATATCAAGCACCAAGTATTGAACGCTAAAGAGCATGCTCGTGAGGCAGACATTATCGCCCAAGCGGGAATGCCAGGTTCCGTAACAATTGCCACCAACATGGCGGGTAGAGGTGTTGATATCTTGCTTGGCGGTAATCCTGAAGGCTTGGCAAAGGACGCACTCCGAAAGAAAAAAGTTGACTTAAATTCGTTACCTCCGGAATCTGAGGAATGGGAAACGGCACTCGCTGAAGCAGAAGAAATATGCGAAAAGAATCGGGAGCATATCCTGAAGGCTGGTGGATTACATATCGTTGGCACAGAAAGGCACGATTCCAGACGGATTGATAACCAATTGCGCGGACGTTCCGGTAGACAAGGAGACCCAGGTTCATCGAGATTCTACCTCTCACTGGAAGATGACCTCATGAAAAAGTTTGGTTCCGAACGTCTGCAAGGGCTTATGAGTCGAACCGGCCTGGACGAAGATATTCCACTTGAACATCCGTGGGTCACAAAATCTATCGAAAAAGCGCAGAAACGTGTTGAACAGATAAACTTTGATATTCGCAAAAATATACTCAAATTCGATGACGTTATGGAAGCGCAACGCGACACCATTTATACACTGAGAGATACTATCCTATCAGATGAAGACCCTAAAGAAACTGTGTGGGAAATGATTGAGAACGTCGTCGATGATGAAATTGATATGGTCATCCCTGAAAAAGGCCCACGTGAAACCGAGGAGCTTGAACAGTTCACAAAATGGCTAACTACCACTTTCCCCATTAACCCCACTTGGCAGACTCCACTCACCGAAATATCCGCTGACGATCTTCACGAACAAATCATCGCAGAACTCAAAACTGCATATCAACAACGTGAAACTGAAATGGGCTCGGAGACTATGCGTCTCCTTGAACGCCTCCTTGTATTAGATAGAATTGACAGCCACTGGAAAGATCATCTTTATAACATTGATTTTATTGAAGAGGGTATCAGGTTTGGTTCAGGTTATGCTCAAAAAGACCCAATTGTTGTTTTCAAAAGTGAGGCACTCGGTGTATTTGAATCCATGTATCAAAACGTTGAGAAAGAGGTAAGTGAATTTATCTTTAAATCGCGTGTTAATACTGAAGCACCTCGCCGTGTTCCTAACAGAAGATCAGGAAGTTCACGCCGAACACCGCCGCGTAGAGCTGCCAATTATGATGCTCAAACCTCAGCAGAATTTGCCTCACAGCAGGCAATGGGAAAAACACAAAAAGTCGGACGAAACGCCCCCTGCCCATGCGGCAGTGGAAAAAAATATAAGAAATGCCATGGTCAGTAAGGTCGCTAAAGATATTAATTTACATGAACTCTACTCAATCCGTTAACATTTAGGAGAACTGTTTTGAATGCTGAAAAACCCTATACGCTATCGCAAACCTTACTTGATATTCTGGCGTGTCCTGCATGTAAAGGCAAAATTGAACACATTGAAGCAGATCAAAAATTGGTATGTCAAGGTGAATGTCGACGTCGCTATCCAATTCGCGATGGAATTCCTGTCATGTTAATTGATGAAGCAGAATTGCCTTCCACATAAAATTGGCAAATAGACGCTTGATATGAGTCGTTATACGAAATGCGAATCCTATTTTTGAGTTTGCGGTCCCCTTACCCACCACAACGAGGTGACCGCATTCGATCATACCATTTTATCAAACAACTTTCAAAACGGCATGATGTTACCCTCGTCTTCTTTGCCGAGTCAGACGCTGACATTGAAGGGATTGAACACCTAAACACTTTCTGTGAGCGCGTGGAATGGGTTAGATTTCGCCCCGCGCTTGCACGCCTTAATACAGCAGTCCATTGCCTTTCACGGTTACCTTTGCAAGTACACTATTGGTATTCACCACAAATGCAACGTAAAATTGACCAACTTCTTGCAGAGGAGAACTTTGAACTCATCCATGCACAACTCTTTCGGATGGGACAATATGTAACACGGACTAAAGGGACAGCAAAAGTTTTAGATTTATGTGATTCGTTGGCTTTAAACTTGAGCCGCCGCGCAAAATTGGATTGCACCCCAAAACGTTTTTTGGTAAAATTGGAGGAAAAACGGGTCCGTCGTTATGAAGTTGATATTATGAAAGCGTTTGACCGTGGCACTGTTGTTGCAAACTTTGATCGTGATTACTTGCTGAATCAGGATAACACGCTCAATTTATCGGTCGTTCCTATGGGCGTTGATCTCAAATATTTCCACCCACATCAAGTTAACGGGAAAGACAGTGTTGAGATAGACCAATTGAAACCTACTGTCTCAGGGGATCCGGCAAAAAACTTGCTTTTCACTGGAACTATGAACTATTTTCCGAACTCTGATGCAGTCATCTACTTCTGTGATAGTATATTTCCATTGATACAGAAACAGCATCCAGATACTACTTTTTTTATTGTCGGTAATCATCCGACTGAACAGGTGCGTAAACTTGCTACACAGAAAGGGGTCGTTGTTACAGGTTATGTTCCAGATGTTCGCCCCTATTTCAACAAGACATCCATTTTTGTTGCCCCGTTACGTGCAGGGTCGGGTATTCAAACAAAGAACTTAGAGGCAATGGCAATGCGGACTCCCATTGTTACAACTTCAATTGGTGCTATGGGGATGGAAGTGGAAATTGGTAAAGAACTTCTTATTGCCGATACTCCTGAAATTTTTGCTGAACGTGTCATTCATCTCATTGAAAACCCTGATATTCGGCAAAACATGGCTGATGCTGGTAGGAAGCGGGTTGAAGCAAGTTATGATTGGCCTGTACTCGTTGAACGTCTGGAGCAAGTTTACGCCGAAATCTAATTCAACCAGGACTTACGCACAAACGGTAGGCGCGTTTTGTAAACGCGCTGAAAACTCAGAATTCAGCTAAAAATTACAGCGTTTGAGCCATAATTATTGGAAAACCTTGAAAATTGCGTAAGTCCTATCAACGTTGATGAAAAAATAAAAAGATAGATAACCCCATGCACGAAAACCGAACCCTTATCCGCGGCGATAACCTCAACGAGATGCGAAACTTCCCTGACGCATGCATTGACCTAATTGCTACGGACCCGCCTTTCAACTCTAAACGCGACTATTTTGTACCGTTCCGCGACGAACACGGACGCGAACCCGATACCCTTGTGAGAGCGTTCACTGATACGTGGACATGGGGCGAAGCAGCAGAAGATGCATATAACGAGCTACTGGTAGATGTCGGCGGGCAGGTAGGTGATACGATACAGGGTTTACGAAAATTCCTCAACGAAACACCGATGATGGCATACCTTGTGATGATGGGCATTCGGATTGTGGAGATGCACAGAATACTCAAGGGGACTGGTAGTCTATACCTCCACTGCGATCCCTCTGCAAGTCACTATCTCAAAATTGTTTTAGATGCGGTGTTTGGGACAAATAACTTTAGGAATGAAATTGTGTGGCAACGCACCTATGCCCATGGTGACGGCAATCAGTTCGGTAGAGTTCACGACGTAATTCTGTTCTATAGCAAGAGCAATAAGGCAGTATGGAACCCAGTTTATACAGAACACGATCCCGAATATTTAGAAAAGTTTTATCGCTATGAGGACGAAAAAGGTCGCTACCAAGTTGTCACCCTAACAGGAGCTAGCGTAAGTCAAGGTGAATCAGGGAAACCTTGGCGCAGTGTGGATCCAACTGCTGTGGGCAGACACTGGGCAGTCCCCGAAAAAGAAGCGTGGCCTGAAGGAGTCCAACCCCCTGAAAACTATGAGTCCCTCTCTGTTCACGAAAGATTAGACGCATTGGACGCGAAGGGATTGATTTACTGGCCGCCGAAGGGGAAAGTCCCGCGATTCAAAAGGTATTTATCAACGTCAAAGGGACGAAGAGTCCACGATGTTATCACAGATATAAATCCGCTTTCGGGGCAAGCAAAAGAACGCACCGGCTATCCCACACAAAAACCGATAGAACTCTACAAACGCATCATCGCCGCCTCATCAAACGAGGGAGACCTTATCCTTGACCCGTTCTGCGGGTGCGGCACAACGCTCATGGCAGCGGAAGCAGAAGGCAGGCACTGGATCGGGATAGATTTAACCTATCTCGCCATCGGTGCGGTGCAGCAGCAATTTGAGCGGTTGTTCCCGCAACATCGGGACAGCGTTACGATTGCTGGCACACCGGAAAATGTAGAGCAGGCATTAGCACTTGCACGCACCAACCCACAAGGGTTCGAGGAGTGGTGCGTTACGCACGTGCTGCATTTCAAATCTAATGCTAAGAAGGTGGCTGACGGTGGGATAGATGGCACGTTCAGATTTCCACTCGGTCGGGTAAAAGGGAAGCAGGCTTACGGTCGGGCCGTTGCGCAGGTGAAAGGTGGAAGCTATACGCTTGGGCATATTCGTGACTTCCGCACCGCAATGCAGAACGATGAAGCTGATTTAGGTGTTTTTGTGGTTACCTCGCCGCCGTCAAACGGGATGCGGACAGAGGCGAGTCGCGCAGGCACATATCGGCATCCGAGTTATGAGATGAAAGCACCTGTGCTGCAGATTTACGAAATTCAGGATTATTTCAACGGCGTTTTGCCGAAGTTGCCTTTTGGAGAAAGGGCGTTGTTGTAGAAGCGGAAACAAATACCACATTTTTATTGACAACTAAACGCAAATGTGATTTACTATACGCAATGGAACATATCAATGAAATCCTTATCGTTAATCGTGGTTTTGATTCACAGGTTAAACAAAGGGCATTATACATATAATTTTATAACGTTGATTATAGTAAAGCTTAGTAATAAATGCACACTTTCGCCTTCCCGCGGTAGGCACGGTTTCCTAACCGTGCTGGTGCAAAGTGTCTCATTAATTCTAAGATCCACCATAATTAAAATCATCCAATTAGAGGAGGTAATATGGAAAAATCCAAAATAAAATGGAGTTCTTCAGTTGTTATTGACATATTACTTGTTAATTTTGCATTCTTATTAACTTATTTTATTTGCAGACAACTCAAATTTGATATATTAACAGAGTTCAAGCAGATATCAATTCTTTCTGATATTTCGTCTTTGCAACTACTGTTTTGTATTGCTGCTGTTGTAACATCAGTCCGTCTCATCACTTTTTTATGCTTTCGAATTTATAAGCCTATTTGGCAATATGCGAGTGTAAAAGAATTTCGCACCTTAATAGCTGCTATTGGGATATCAAGTTTAGCACTTATCTGTTTATCAGTCCTTCTGAAACGATTTGATACTTGGATTTTCTTTTTAATTGATGGATTTTTCAACGCGTCGTTAATCGGTTTTGCAAAATTTTCCTACCGCATTTTCCAAGAAGGTAGGCAAAAAGACGTCGCATCACCACGAACTAAAGTGCTAATCGTTGGTGCTGGTGCTGCTGGAATCGGGGTCTTAAGGGAATTAAGAAGCCACCCTGAAAAAGGGTACCTACCTCTCGGATTCATTGATGATAATTTGCAAAAAGTTGGTAAAAGTATTGCTGGGCTTGAAGTATTAGGCACCACGCGTGACCTCACCTATATTGCCCGTAAACGTGAAATTGATGAAGTCATCATCGCCATGCCATCGGCACCAGGCGGAAAAATTCGGGATATTATCCGACAGTGTGAATACCGAAAATGTCAATTCAAGATCGTCCCAAATATACACGCTATACTTGAAGGACGGGTTAGTATCAACCACATTCGTGAAGTAAAATTAGAAGACCTGCTTAACCGTTCCACTACGCCAGTTGACTTAGCAGAAATCTCAAAAAATCTTTCTGGAAAGCGGGTGATGGTAACAGGAGCGGGAGGGTCTATCGGTTCTGAACTCTGTCGCCAAGTCGCAAAACTTGATCCTGAATTGTTAATTCTCTTCGGACGAGGTGAAAATAGTTTATATCATATTGATATGGAATTGCGTGAATCTGATCCGCAACTTAATCGTGAATTAATTATCGGTGATATTAGAGATAATTCCAAAGTTTTTCAAATTACGAAACGGTACCGTCCGCATATTATTTTCCATGCCGCTGCGCATAAACATGTCAAATTCATGGAGATTCATCCGGATGAGGCAGTAAAGAATAACATACTTGGCACGCAAAATCTTATTGATGCTGCGATTCAGCATAAAGTTGAAACGTTTATCCTCGTGTCTTCGGACAAATCCGTCAATCCAACGAGTGTCTACGGTGCCTCTAAGCGAATGACAGAAAAACTTATCCAATGTAAAGCGAATCGAAACGGCACAAAGTTTATTGCAGTCCGATTCGGCAATGTCATCGGTAGTCGTGCAAGCGTTTTACCAAATTTTAAACGACAAATTGCCAAAGGTGGTCCCGTCACTGTTACACATCGTGAAGCAACTCGCTATTTCATGACGATTCCCGAAGCAGTCCAACTCTTAATTCAAGCAGGGGCTATGGGAAATGGTGGTGAAATTCTGATGTTGGATATGGGAGAACCTATCAAAATACTTGACCTTGCCCGTGACCTGATTAGACTTTCCGGCTTGGAAGTTGATAAGGATATTAAGATAGACTTTACTGGCTTGGAACCGGGTGAAAAACTCTATGAAGAGCTTCTTACACCCCAGGAAGGTGTCACAGCAACGAAACATCAACGTATCTTCGTTGCGCAAATGGAAAAGATTGAGGAAGAACAGCTACTCTCACAAATTGAGGAACTCTCCGAATTGGCTGACGCGCTTGATACAGACGGGATTATAGCGAAATTCCAAGAATTAGTGCCTACTTACGAACCGAATCGCGCATTTATCACAAATAGGGATAGAGATAATCAATCCGATATCAGAAGCCATCTTATCAATTCTCCCAAAGATGCCGAAACAACTGAACCGCCAACAACGGATAGGAGTGTATAATCTATATGGTAAAATCGAAAATAAAAGACACTTCCTCCTGCGGTAGGCGAGGTTTCCTAACCTCGCCCTGTGTCCAAGTAATTTTAGATTTTACTATAATAACCCAAGTTGCCACCTATAAGATTTCAGAGACACAAACGTCATTTTTAATAGAGAATAGTTCATTATAGGTGAAATATTGTAGAGCAAACTGTTAGTTTGCGGACGAATATGCACAATCTAACAGATTATGCTACATAAGTGGCAACTTAGGTTATAATAACCCAAGTTGCCGCATAGTAGGACAAACTTCCAGTTTATGTCATAAGGGCACGAACTAAATGAAGATTAATTTGTTAATTCGGTAATTCAGATTTTTTCTGTCAGAATCGCGGAAGGCGCAGAGAACGCCAAATCAACGGTATGAATCATGGCGAATCAGGTAGAATATCACACGCGTATTCTACCACGCGCATTCGTCTTTAGGCATTCCCCGGAGAACACGGAAAGTTTTGCCTTTATCTGCATGTTTTGAAAACAGAAACAACTTGTGTAACATCAGATACGCATAAACGCTAACTTCATCAAAGTCATATAATGATCCAGAAACCTCTTCCGCGTTTTCCGCGATTCTGACAAATAGAGAATAAACTCATGTTAAATAGGCAAAGTCGCAAACTATAGAAATCTACTGTAAAAATGCAAAATCAGTCAACTAATAAACCTTCTCAGAACATAAACACAGCGCTGACCTTGGATAGTTCATCTGTCCGAGAAGGTCTACGTATCCGTTCAAATTGGACGAAACGTTGTTTTGACATTCTCTTTGCAGTAACAGTTTTATTGCTTTCCTCTCCCTTATTCTTATTTGCAAGTCTACTCGCCAAAGTCCAATCTACTGGTCCTGTGTTTTACAAAGCGAAACGTGTAGGTAGAGGTGGAAAGATTTTTGAAATGTATAAGTTCAGAACAATGGTTATCAATGCTGATAAAATTGGAATCGGTCTTACAACGCATAGGGATTCGCGGGTAACACTGATTGGCCGTTTTTTACGGATAACGAAATTAGACGAACTGCCGAACCTAATCAATGTCATCAAGGGGGAGATGAGTCTCATCGGTCCTCGCCCTGAAGCACCGAATTACGTCAAACACTATACAGAAACACAAAAGCAAGTGCTCCTTGTCAAACCGGGCATAACTGGGCCTTCACAAATTGCTAACCGAAACGAAGAAGAAAAATTGGCTGCACAGACCGATCCAGAACATTATTACATTACAGAACTAATGCCGAAAAAGTTAGAACTTGACCTCCATTATGTAGCAACGCAGTGCTGTATTTCCGATATAAAATGGTTGATCAAAACCTTTTGGGTAGTTATTTTTCCGCCTAAGGGAAAGAAGCATATCGGAGAATCGAGGAACCTACCCAACATTTAGGTCTACTTTTACCGCGTATATCGCAACCGTCTAACTACACAAATGAAACAGAAACGTGTCTTGATAATCATATCTGCTATTGTTATTCTCTTTTTCTTATCTGTCATTGTCCGTATTATGATGGTCGGGGCGTCATCTATTGGCGATAAAGTCGCTGTGCTTGATATTACAGGCATCATATCCAAATCAGATGCTCCCATAAAGCTGATCCACGCCTATCGAGATGATCCAAGTGTGAAAGCGCTTGTCCTCCGCATAAATACGCCGGGTGGGAGCGTGGCACCTGTTCAAGAGATTCATCGTGAATTAACAAAGTTGAAAAAACCTATAGTTGCATCAATGGGCGGTACAGCTGCCTCTGGCGGTTATTATATTGCATCTGCAGCGGACACTATTGTGGCTAATCCAGGAACTTTGACCGGCAGCATCGGTGTAATCATGCAGTTCACTAAGATGAAGGGTTTATACGAAAAAATCGGGTTAGAGCGACAAGTCATAAAAAGCGGTCAATTCAAGGATGCTGGCTCAATTTTCCGCGATCTCACCGAAGAGGAAAAAGGTGTTCTTCAAGGAACTGTTGACGATGTTTACAATCAATTTGTAGATGCGATCTTTGAATCTCGTGAAAAACACCTAACTCGAGATGAAATCGTTAATCTCGCTGATGGCCGTATCTTTTCTGGAAGACAGGCTCAGACCCATAAATTAGTTGATAAATTAGGTAACCTGCAAGATGCTATCAAAATTGCTGGGGAGCTTGGTAATATTGAAGGTACTCCTAAAATCGTCCGAAAACAAAGAAAGTCATCCCTACTTGAACAACTCATCGGTATAAAACATAGTCCTCAATTTGACGAGATTCTCAGCTTCCCCGGTGTTACATTTCGATATGAACTTAGCCTTGGAAAATAGAGGCTATCTGTCATGAATTACAAATATCGAATTAATCCTGATTGGAAACGACTTGCAGAACGCATCGTGATGCCGAACCAACGCGTACTCGTCCTTGGTCCTTCGGATGCAGGCAAATCAACATTCTGTCGTTATCTGATTGATTACGCTTGCGCAGCATCGTTGAAAGTTGCGTTTGTTGACGCTGATGTCGGACAATCTCAAATCGGTCCTCCTACCACTATCGGCATGAAACTTTTTGCCCCAGCACCTGACGGTGCTAAGCCGCATTTACCTTTCGGCGGCCACGAAAATGGTACTACTAACCAAGTAAATTCTGGGACAGAATTCGGACAAATTGAGGATACAAAGAAAAACCGAAGTGATGAATTATATCACAAAGCAGATGCGCTCTACTTTATCGGGGTCCTATCACCACAACGGAATCTACTTCCAATTTTAACTGGAACCCGATTGATGGTAGATGCTGGACTAAATGCTGGGGCAGAATTTACTGTTATTGATACAACGGGATATGTTCATGATGGCGCTGCTGTAGCGTTAAAACAGCAAAAAATTGATCTCATTCGACCACATCATTTGGTCTGCATTGGGCGATCCAGGGATTTGGAAAGGATTGTTGGCTGCTACAGCGACTTAAATTTTCTAACAATTCACTACCTACTCCCACATAAGTTGGTGCGCACTAAAAGCGGTGAAGCGCGTAAACGTAATCGCAAAGTGAAGTTTGAGGCATATTTTGCAGAGAGTGAACTACAAACAGTTTCGTTTGAACAAATTAGAGGTGCGCGCACCTCTTTTTTCAACGGCAGAATCGCAAATCAGAAGGAAATTGAAATTCTTACCCGACTTGCAGAAGAAGAGATAATATATGCTGAATGGGGACATCGCTCTGTAAGCCTAATTGCGCGAAGAAACCTGCCGCAATCTGCAACTAAAAATCTGAAAAATTACCTGAGTTTATCATTTGTTGTAGCTGAAACTCCCGCTTACATTGAACAACGTCTTGTAGGAATGGTAAACGAGGAAGGTAATACCTTAGCTATCGGCATTATTGAAAAGGTGGACTTCCAAAATCGAGCTCTTAATATTCGCTGCGAACCCGGAATTGCTGAAAAAATTAAGGTGCTTCAGTTTGGAGACTACAAGTTTACCGATAAACAGTAATACAACCTCTATAATTGCCTCAGAACAGAATAAAATATGAAGGTTAAGGTGATGACTCCTTGAAAGAAAAAAAACTCCTTTTTCGGTTTTTACGCTACCTCTCTCCTTACAAAGGCTCTATTATAGTGGCGATGGGGTGTGCTTTAGTTGCCAATATTTGTTATCTGGGCCCAATTCAGATTTTAGCAGATACACTTGATTCGCTAAAAAAATTAGAGGATTTCAGTCAATTTACTCAACCTGTTTCTATCCGTATTTTTTTTATAGAGAATATTTTTCAAGGTTTTGAAATTACATTAGCAGATGTAGGGGACGCGCTTCGCTTTTTCTTTTTGCTTTTAATAGGATTTCTCAGTTTGGTTTTTGTAAGAGGATTTTTTGTTTATGGCAGCGATTTTTTGATGGAACGTGTAGGCAATAAATTAAGTTTTCGCGTGCGAAATGACCTATATGAAAAAATTGTTTCAGCTCCACTGGGTACCCTCTCAGAACACCGCAGTGGTGATGTAATGTCACGGGCCACTGACGATGTGCGAATGTTGCAGCAGGCAGTCGCCGCGACAGCATTAATAATGCGTGCAATTATTCAGGTCACCGTTTTTGGTGCAGTGTTGCTCTATAAAAACCTCCAAATGACGATCTTTTCTATGTTAGTGCTTCCGATTGTAGCTTATTTTATAAGCCGCATAGGAACACGCGTCCGTAAGGCAAGCACGGAGATTCAAGAACGCAGTTCGGACATCTATTCACAACTCAAGGAAACGCTTTCGGGAATCAATATAATAAAAAGTTTTACCACTGAAAAAATTGAAATGGGAAGATTTCAATCAATCACATCTGGCCAATACAACTCAGCTATCCGTCGTGCGCGATTTGCCTCACTCCTCCCACCTCTTATTGAATGGATGGGGGCTATCGGAACCGCAACCGTTTTGGGACTTGGGTGTTGGAACGTCATAGAAGGCAAGTTAACTATTGGCTGGTTTGCAAGTTATCTTGTTATGGTCGGACTGATGTTCAAACCGATTAAGACCATAGGTAGTGTCAATAATGTTTTACAACAAAGCATGGCTTCCGCAGAACGCATTTTCCCGCTGCTTGATTTAGAAAGAGAGTCTGGTGGTAAATCAGATGGAAAACGTGTACTCCCCAGCGTACAGGGAACTGTCCAATTTCAAAACGTCTCTTTCGCGTATCAACAACGCCCTGTGATTAAAAATGTTAGCTTTACAGCGGAACCGGGGGAGATTATTGCGCTTGTCGGTCCAAGCGGCAGCGGAAAGACAACATTACTCAACCTACTGTTACGGTTCTATACAGTTGACAGCGGCGCAATTCTAATTGACAATTTTTCTGTGGATGAAGTCACGTTGACATCATTAAGGCAAAATATTGCCCTTGTTCCACAAGATACATTTCTTTTTGACGGTACTGTTTTAGAAAATATCGGATACGGTGCCCCGGGAGCGACAAGAGAATCAGTCATGGCGGCAGCAGAAAAGGCAAACGCTCACGGTTTTATTTCGGAAATGTCTAACAGCTACGACACGCCAATAGGAGAAGCAGGGGGCAACCTCTCAGGCGGAGAACAGCAACGTATTTCTATCGCCCGCGCGATTCTGAAAGATGCACCAATTCTTATACTTGATGAAGCAACTTCAGCACTTGATACACAATCCGAGACAATTATCCAAAAGTCGTTAACAAATCTGATGGAAGGCAGAACCAGTTTTATTATCGCCCATAGACTCTCCACGGTAATGCGTGCGGACAATATTTTAGTTATTAACGATGGTGAGATAGTAGAAAGCGGTAGCCATACAAAGTTATTGGAAAAAGGCGGACTTTACCATAAGTTGTGCCAGCAGCAGATTTTTGAATAATTTGCGGAAAGATTGTATGCAGTTTGTAAAGCAAACAACTGCTACGGTTCAGAACTAATATAAAAATGTAAAAAATTCATACCCATGTAAACTAATTGGATTTAAACACGTCTCAATAGAATACAAGTTAAACTGATATTTCTCAAAATTCTTCTGAAATCAGTGTTTATCAGTGTTTTTCTTGTATATGTTCATGAAAATGCTCGCTCAGGTCAAACAGCATCTGTCTTTGTCCACAAAGTTCAAGTTGGATCTGATGAAATGTTTT